>CAYLJW010000044.1:0-38646 GCA_964384155.1 uncultured Ardenticatenaceae bacterium | reverse complement strand
TGCTGCCGGCCTGGTCAGGGCATGCTTCCCAGACACGCGGTGCGACGAACCTCGCCGGTGACAGTGGCGACGTGAGCGTCCATCATGACAAAAAGGGAAGGCGCGTGTCTGGTCTGCATCATGCCCGCAGTCTAACATCTCCCGCTGGGCGCTGTCAACCGCTTTCCAAACCCGCGTTCATTGCGCCCAACCTGGCGCCATAAGCAATCGCGGCTACGTGGGGCGGTCGTCGTCCCCTTCCACGACGTGTTTGCTGTTAGGTATCGAGCGCTCCTTAACAATCACCCAGCGCGCACCCTGCCGCGGGTCGATAGCCACAATCTGGTGCCGCTCGCCCGGCTCCACCATCACCGTCATTCCTGGTTGCATCTGCGTCAGCTCACCTTCCACCTCCAGCGTCGCTACACCCTCCAGCATCACATAATATTCGTGATACTCGTGATAATGCCGTACTTCCGCAGCCGGTATTTCGGTCATCGACGACGCCGCCATACCAATTTCAACCGGAGATCCATTCCAATGTCCGCAGTATAGATGGCTATCACCCTGTTTATAGATACGCATCAGCTCTGTCCCAATCGCCGCGACCGCAGCAGGTCATAAACCGGGCCGCTGGCGCCCGGCCTCGCCGCCTTTGGCTGTCTGCATCGCGCGCCAAACCCTTTCCGCGGTAAGCGGCATGTCCAGGTGTCGCACACCCAAATGCGCTAGCGCGTCGATCACGGCGTTCACCACCGCCGGCGTTGCGCCGATGGTGCCCGCCTCGCCGATGCCTTTCACGCCCAGTGGGTTCAGCGGCGTGGGCGTCTCGGTGCGGTGCGCTTCCAGCGCCGGCAGATCGCCAGCGCGTGGCAGCGCATAATCCAGCAGCGAGCCCGCCAGCAGGTTGCCCATTTCATCAAAATGTGCATTCTCCAAAAGCGCCTGCCCCACCCCCTGCGCCACGCCGCCGTGCACTTGCCCGGCCACCAGCATAGGGTTGATTACCTTGCCGCAATCGTCCACGCTCAAATAGCGCACGATCTGCACCACCCCCGTCGCCGCGTCGACCTCCACCAGGCAGACATGCGCGCCGAAGGGAAAGACATTCCCTTGCGGCCGATAATCCTCATCGCTGTTCAGCCCACCCTGCAGCGCTTCCGGTAGCCCGTCGCCCTGCGCCGCGCGCGCCACCTCCGGCCACGTCAGCGCCAAATCGGGCGCGCCCACCACCTGAAACCGGCCGTCTTGCAGCGTCACATCTTCTACCGCCGCCTCCAACATGTGCGCGGCGATGGCCAGCGCCCGCTCGCGGACCTTCTGACAATTAGTGAAGATGGCGCTGCCGCCCACGGCCGCGCTGCGGCTGCCAAAGGTGCCGATGCCGCGCGGCACAACCGCCGTATCGCCATGTTTCACCGTAATTTTCTCCGGCGCAATCTGCAGCACGTCCGCCACAATCTGCGCCCAGGCCGTCTGGTGGCCCTGCCCGTGCGGCGACGTGCCGCTCAGCACCGTCACGTTGGCTTCCTCGTCCAGCAACACGCTGCCCATCTCGTAAGGCCCAAAGCCGCACACTTCGATATAGCACGACAGGCCGATTCCCAACAGCTTGTCGCCGCGGCCCGCACTCACGGCCTCGCGCCTTTGTGCCTGCTCGGCGCGCAGCGCTTCGTAATCCACCAGCGCCAGCGCCTTTTGCAGCGCCGCCTCGTAATTGCCGCTGTCGTACGTAGCGCCCGTGGCCGTTTTATACGGAAAGACGTCCGGTGGGATGAAGTTTCGCCGCCGCAGCTCCGCCGCGTCCAGGTCCATTTCGGCTGCCAGTACATCCATTGCGCGCTCAATGGCCAGGATGCCCTCCGGCCGGCCTGCACCGCGATAAGGCTCGGAAGCCGGCTTGTTGGTGATCGCGCCAACGGCCGCAGCGCGCACGGCGGGGATAGCATAGACGCCCGTGATCATCATCGCCGTCAGCGTAGGGATAACGGGCGTGATGTGCCCGTAGTACGCCCCGCAATCCATCAACACCTCTAAATCTACGGCTAGCACGCGTCCCCCGCCGTCGGCCGCCAGGCGCACCTTAGTAATCTGCCCACGCCCCTGCACCGAGGCCAGATAATCTTCGCTGCGCGTCGCTGCCCAGCGCACGGGCCGCCCGTAGCCGCGGGCCAGCATGGGAACCAACACCTCTTCCACGTAGAAGCCGGCCTTGATGCCAAAACCGCCGCCCACCTCCGGCGCAATCAGGCGCACCTGCTCGCGCGCCATGCCCAGCATATCGGCGATGGAATCGCGCACGCGGTGCGGCGCTTGCGTCGTGGTCCACACCGTCAGCGCATCAGTTGCCGCATCATAATCGGCCAGCACCGCCCGCGGCTCCATGGCGTTGCCCACCAGGCGCTGGTTTACCACGCGACACTGCACCACGTGCACCGCCTGGGCAAAGGCGGCGTCCACATCGCCCCGCTCGCGCGCCCAGCGGAAGCCCACATTGTCGCCCCACGCCTCGTAAATCGGCGGCGCGCCCGGCTGCAGGGCCGCTTCAGGGTCCACGACCACCGGCAGTGGCTCATAGTCCACAAAGACCTGCTCCACGGCGTCGGCCGCCGTGTAGCGATCCTCGGCCAGCACCACAGCCACTGGGTCGCCCACGTGCCGCACGGCATCCTGCGCCAGCAGGCAGCGCTCTGGCGCGCGGCGCACACTGTAGCTGTCAGACATGCGCGGCGTGGGCCAGGGTCCCGTGGCCAGCGGGTTTACATCCTGCGCCGTGAGCACCGCGACCACACCAGGCAATGCCTCGGCGGTGCCCACGTCGATGTGGCCGATGCGCGCGTGGGCGTAGGGGCTGCGCACCACGGCCATGTGCACTGCGCCTTGCAGGCGGATATCGCCCGTGTAAGCGCCTTTGCCTTGCAGCAGCGCGGGATCTTCGCGGCGCGGCACGCGCGCGCCCATGAAATGGGGTATGTCAATCTGTGTCATCGCACTTCCGTTTGCTCCGCTGTTGGTTACAGAAATGACAAATCTTGCAGATTTGTCATTTCTCCTTACCGCCCATTATCCACGGAAGGTACGATGCTTCAACCGCCGCGCCTTCGCCCCTCTCGATAAGCCTCCTACCGTGACTCCTCCCGGTGCTCAATAATATCCTTGGCCCATTGGGTGCCCACCCTGCACCGTGCCTGCTGCACTGCCCAACCACCGCTTGTCGCCTTCACTTTCCACGATCCAGCCGGCAATAATCGCCAGTTCCAGGAGCGCATCGAGCAGGTATACCGGCAAAATGCGACCGCGCAGCACATAAACGACGTCAATAGCTGCCAGCCCCGCGGCGCTGCCCACCGCCAACAGGCGCTCGCCCGTGGTAGCCCGCCCGCGCACGCCGCTCAGGGTGATGACAAGGCCAATAACACCCACCAGCACGCCCACCGTCTTCACCAGCCACAAATCGTGCTTCGGGCCGGTAATCTTCTGAAAGGTGCGGATACTGAGCAAGGGCCAGATACCGGTCACTAAAAAGTAGGCTCCTTGCGTCAAGGCCAGCTTGCGTCCGAAAGGGGATATGCGCTCGGCGGCGATATCGTGGAGTTCTGTGTGTGCGATCATAGACTTATCCTCCACACCACATGCTGCACGCATAACATCATAACGGCGTAAGAGCCGGGCTCATTGACCGCGCGCTGCTGTACCTTCCACAGCGCAACCAATGGCGCCCCCGCGCGTATAGGTGATTACAATGACCTGTTTATCATGATTGCTTGAGGTTGAGACGATGAAGTCGGAAATGCATCCCACTCAAGAAGAACGCTTGCTTGCGGCGCTGGCGCACGGCACGATCATCACCGCCTACTTCGCGCCCGTCGCCAGCATCTTGATTTACGTCACGCAGAAAGAAAAGTCGGCCTATGTTGCTGGGCAAGCGCTGCAAGCAGCCGTCTACCAGCTCGGCGGCATTTTGCTCATGATTGTGGGCTGGGTGCTCTGGAGCATTTGCTACACCCTCAGCCTGGTGCCGCTAATTGCTTCGGCCGACCGCTATGCCGACGCCCCACCGCCGCTCTTTTGGGCCGGCCTCGCCTCTATGCTTTGCCCGCTCATCTTCATGCTGCTGTGGGGCTTGTACGGGCTGTATGGCGCATTACGCGCCTGGTCCGGCGCGGACTTTCGCTACGCCTTCGTCGGCAACCGCGTGCTTAGTCGCTTCCACACTGCCTATTGAAGGATAAGGTGATTCTGATCACCGGCGCCAACCACGGCATTGGTGCCGCCGCGGCGCCACCTGGGGCCGCATCATTAACATAAGTACCGATGCGGCCCATGCGCATGCCAAAAACGTCAGCTACGCCGCCAGCAAGCACGCCATCGAAAGCTACTCCCGCTCAGCTGCCGTCGAGTTAGGGCGGTATGGCATAACGGTCAATGTCATCGCGCCCGGACCGATTCAGACCGGCTACATCACAGCGGAGGCTGAAGCGGAAATAGCGATAGGAACGCCCCTCGGGCGCGTGGGCCGGCCCGAGGACGTGGCCGACGTCATCGTCTTTCTTGCCTCCGAACAGGCGCGCTGGATCACGGGCCAGCTCCTATACGTCGGGGGAGGATCAATAAATCGCCCGCCCCAAGTCGCGCAAGCCTCCCGCCGACTACCCTTGGCGCCAATCCTATAAGCGCCCCAACGCGAAAAAATGAATCACACCCATCAGTCGAAGGGATAGTTGACTGCCTGGGCCCTTCGCTATTACCCTATGGACTCGTCCATCAATGGTCTCGGCGGAGCTCCCGGAGGGGCGCTCTACTCCGCAAGCAAGGCCGGCGTGCTCGCGTTGACAAAGTCGACGGCCCGGGAGTATGCGGCACAGGCAATCCGCGTGAACGCACTCGTTCCCGGCGCTTTCCGCACGCCAATGCTTGAGGCTGTGATGCGGCGGGCGGCAGGCGACGATGAGGAGGCGCTGGCGCAGATGGAGGCGCGCTACCAGGAGCTCGCCCCCACTAGGCGCATCGGGAAGCCGGAAGAAGCTGCGCTCGCCGTACTCTGGCTCTGTTCCGATGCCGCCTCCTATGTGACCGGTCATTCCCTGATTGTCGACGGCGGCGCAACCGCCTATGCCCGTTAAGATAGCAGATACGTCTGACATAGATAAAAACGAACACATGAAAGAGTGGCCTTCTGCCCGTTACGGGCTAGAATATGTCTTTGGCGGCACTTTTTAGGGGTAGGCGATGGCAGCGGGGCAACCGGTTCCATGAACGACATCGAGGTAGAAAACCTACGGCGCGTCTATAAGACGACCGTCGGTTCTGTGCGCCGGCAGAGCCGTGAAATCGTCGCCGTAGATGGCATTTCCTTTCACGTACGGCGCGGCGAGCTTTTTGGCCTTCTGGGCCCCAACGGCGCTGGCAAGACCACAACGGTCAAGGTCCTTACGACCTTGCTGGCGCCCACCGCGGGCAGCGTCCGCGTCCTTGGTTGTGACGTAAACGACGATCTGCAGCGCTTGCGCGCGCGCATCGGCTTCATCTTTGGCGGCGAGCGCGGCCTCTACTGGCGGCTGTCGGGCTTCGACAACCTGCGCTATTTCGCCAGCCTGTACCACATGGAGCCTCGCGCCAGCAAAGAACGCATCCCCATGCTCCTGGAGCAGATCGGCCTGCTGGACCGCGCCCACGAGCGGGTCGAAAACTACTCGCGGGGCATGAAGCAGCGCCTGCATATCGCTCGCGCCCTGCTGCACGACCCCGAGGTGCTATTCCTCGACGAGCCCACCCTGGGTCTCGACCCCGTCGGCGCGCGCGACCTGCGGGCCATGATTACCGACCTGCAAGCTGCGGGCAAAACCATTTTGCTCACCACGCACTATATGTTCGAAGCGGATCTCCTGTGCCAGCGCACCGCCGTGATCAGCAAAGGCCGCATTATTGCCGAGGGCTCGCCGCAGTCGCTAAAAGAGCTGGTGCGCGATCTTTCCATTGTCGAGATCGAGTTGATCGGCGTTTCTGGCGCCGTCATCGAGCGCCTGCGCCGGCAGCCATACGTCGAGGCCGTCACCAGTGAAACGCGCGACCAGCGCGAGACCCTGCACATCCATTGCCCGCGCGGCGCCGAAGTCGTGCCTCGCCTTTTAGCCGAGCTAGATGGGCTGGAAGTGTACAAAGTAAGCGTGCGCGAGCCCACGTTGGAGGACGCTTACGTGCGCCTGGTGAAAGAGTCGCAGGAGAATTGATTCGTGCGCCGGCTTCATGCACACCTGCGCGTCATCGCTATTACGTTTGAGATGACCCTGCGGCACAACTTCGCCGACGGATTTATCATTTTCGGCATCTTTGTGCAGCCCCTACTGCTGGCCCTGCTGGCTTTCTGGATGCTGCGCGACCAGGGTAACGCCACGGTCATTTACGTCGTGGTGGGCAGCGGCATGACTGGCCTATGGACCGCGGCGCTCTTTATGGGCGGCACCAGCCTCACCGGCGAACGCTGGTACGGCACCCTGGAGTCCATCGTGGCCGTGCCCGCCTCGCTGCAGGCTATCATCTTTGGCAAGAACCTTGCCGCCATCGTGCAGTCTCTGGGCGCCATGATCGTCAGTTACTTGCTGGCCGGCCTCATTTTCGACGGCCTGCCTGCCATCGCCAGTCCCGGCTGGTTCCTCGCAGCCCTGCTGTTGGCCGTGGGCGCGTATGTGGTTTCTGGCCTGCTTCTCGGCGCCTTCTTCATCCTTAATCCCGAAATCTTGCGCTTGCAGAACGGCCTCGAATTTCCCATCTACATCCTGGCTGGCTTCCTCTTTCCCGTCGCCCTCTTGCCCGGCTGGTCCACGCCCCTGAGCTATGCCCTGGCTCCTTATTGGGCCGCGCGTGCCCTGCACGGCGCATCGTCGGGCGCGCCCGCGCCCGACATTCTGGTAGCGATGGCCGCCACTCTGCTGCTCACGCTGCTCTACCTGGCGCTGGGCTACGGCCTGCTCAAGCGAGTCGTGCGTAAGGGGCGCGTCGAAGCAACCCTGGGCCGGATGTAATGCGCGCGCAGCTACGGCTCTTCTTTCTCAGCGCTTATCTCTCGTACATTGCCCTCTTTTCCTGGCTGCAGCCCCACACCTACTTCGCCGTAAAACTGTTCAGTCCGCTGATGGCCATGACCTTCTTTGTGCTGTTGGGCCGCCACGTAGCCGGCAACCCTGATGCCTCCTTTTACGTCATTGGCAACGCCCTGCACGCCGCAGCCATCAGCGGCATCTACGGCGTGGCCATGTCTATCGACGGCGAACGCTGGAGCGGCGCCCTCATCTACCTCTTCGGCGCGCCGGCAAACCGCTTGCTGCTCTTCCTCGGCCGCGCCTTCATGCACCTGATCGACGGCGCCATCGGCGTCGTAGCCGGCCTGCTGTGGGGCGTGCTGCTCTTCAGCCTGGACCTGACCGCGGCCAACCTGCCCGCCCTACTGTTAACCATCGTCGTCGCCACGTTCAGCACCGCCGGCCTCGGCCTGCTGCTGGGCTGCCTGGGCCTGCTCACGCGCAACATCCTCTTTATCAGCAACCTCGTCTTCTTCTTGCTGTGGATCTTCTCCGGGGCTAACGTGCCATTGCACACCTTGCCGCCGTGGGCCCAGGCCTTCTCACAGGCCCTGCCTTTAACACGCGCCATTGCTGCCGCCCGCCTCATCGTCGCCGGCACATCACTACACGAAGTTTTGCCCTCGCTTCTGGCCGAGGTCGTCTTAGGCCTGGCCTACGGCCTGGCCGGCTTCATCTTATTTCGCTACGTCGAGCGCCGCGCCCGCCGCGACGGCGCCCTCGAAGCGTTCTAGGCCGCCCCGTACGCATGCCATACAACGGCCTGCTCCTCTTCCGCGACACCTGAAAAACTCTCGCATTTGGCAACCTTGGCAATGTTGGCCTACTCCAACCACACCTCGACGCTGGCTAAATGCACCTCGCCGCCAAAGGCCGGGCTGGGGTCATAGACCACCACGCGCGCCGGTGCTCTTTCGCTCACCTCATAACTTAGCGTGGCCTCAAATTCGCCCCATTCGCCCAGGTCGGGCGCATCGACAATGAGCGGCGTCATGGTTATCAGGCGGCCTTCTTCATCGAGCAGCTCCACAATGAGCGTCTGCTCGAAACTGGCCAGCCCGCGCCCGCGCACGACGACCTCGCCACCGCTAAGCGTTTCCCCAACCGTAGGGCTCTCGATACTGATGCGCTCCTCGTGCGGCTGGCCTGCCACAATGTCCTCTTCGCCGTCCGGCGCCAGCAGCAGCCCCACCGCGCTGAGGTGCGTGATGCCCCCATCGCGCGCACTTGTAGCGAACACCTGGATCCAGGCCTGCGTCTCTTCGTCCACCGTAAAGGCCACTTCCGCTTCGTACGGCCCACGCTGGCCCAGCTCGGCGGCGATCGTCGCCGGCTGCGTAGCCAAAGTCTCGCCGTCCACCGTCACAATGCGCACCGTCAGCGCCTGCTCGAAGGTCGAGTCGGCCTCGCCCGCCACGCGCACCGGGCTCGTGACGCGGGAGCTGTTGCCTGGCGTCCGAATCAGAATGGCCTCCGGGTTTTCACCTTCGCCAGGCTCGTCGGGGTCTAAGGGCGCGGTGGTCGGCGATGGCGCTCCCGTTGGCGCCTCCGTCGGCGCTTCTGTCGGTTCCGGCGCCGCGGTGTTCGTTGGCTCGAGCGTCGCCGGCGGCGCAATCGTAGGCGTTGGCGCCGCGCTCGTTGTCGTAGGCAACGGCGGCGCAGTTGGCTGCGCCGTCGCCGTGCAAGCAGCCAACACAATTACAAATAACACGTGAGCAGCTATCCAGGGCAGCCGTTTCATTTCACTCTCCTAGTACCAAAAGAAAAGCCTTCCAATTCCTTCACCCTGCATTGTAAAAGATCGGCATACTACTTCAAACATCGCAAAAAAACGATTGCCATACGCTTGCCATACCGCCGTAGATCGGCCTGCAAAGTCCGGCAGCGACGCCTCCAAAATGCTAGTTGCGCGCTTGCCGCCGCGCCCCATTTCAGATATAGTAGGGTCGTCAATGAAGGCAATCAAACCACCTGGAGCCTGGATTGCCTGAGTAGCGCACATAGCAGTAACAATGGAGGGGGTATGAGCCGATTCATTGCTGCAACGCCGTTGTGGACCTGGCTATTCATTGCCGCCCTTGCCGGCGGAGTGCTTGGGCTCGGCGGCTACACCTTCGTCTATGCCCAGGGCGGGTCTTATCTTTCGGACGATCCGGCTGCCTGTATGAACTGTCATGTCATGCGTGATGTCTATGACGGTTGGCACAAGGGCAGTCACACCGCTGTTGCAGCCTGCAACGACTGTCACACGCCCCAGCGCTTCCCGCACAAATACTTGGTCAAGGGCCTTAACGGCTGGAACCATAGCGTCGCCTTTACCACGGGCGACTTCCACGAGCCCATCCGCATCACCACCCTGAACCGCAATGTAGCCCTCGAAAACTGCCTGGCCTGCCACGGCGAGTTGGTCGTCGCCATCAGCCACAAGGGCAAAGATGATCCCACCGACTGCCTGCGCTGCCATGAAGGCGTGGGCCACGGAAAGTAAAGGAGCCAACCATGACCGCTAACGTCCAACCACAGAAACCTCGCCGCCAGACGGCCCTGCTTGCCGTCGCCTTCCTCGTCGGCGCGCTGCTGATGGCCGGCCTTGCTGCGCTGCTCACTAACATCCAGCAGCGTAAGGCTGAAGCCGTCGAATTCCCCTTACGTGTGGTGCAGATAGCCGACGGCGAGCTCGATCCGGCTATCTGGGGCCAGAACTTCCCGCGGCAGTACGATACCTTCGTCAAGACTGAAGACTCCAGCGTAGAGACGCCCTACGGCGGCTCGGCGCCATACAGCAAGCTAGAGCGTTACCCGGCAATGATTCGCATCTGGGCCGGATATGCTTTTTCTAAGGACCACAACGAAGAGCGCGGCCACCATTATGCCCTGCTCGATCAGCTCGACACGCAGCGTATCGCCCTCGTAGAACAGCCTGGCGCCTGCGCCAACTGCCACAGCGCTGACGCGCCGCGGCTCATCGAGCAGATGGGCTGGGAAACGTTCAACCGCACGCCGTACAACGAGCTGCGCGAAGATCTGCACTATGGCTCCTCGTGCAACGACTGCCATGACCCCCAGACCATGGAGCTGCGCATCACGCGCCCAGCGCTGCTCAACGCGCTCGAAGTAATGGAAATCGACGTCGATAGCCTCACTCGCCAGGAAATGCGCACCTATGTCTGTGCGCAGTGCCACGTCGAATATTATTTTCTGGGCGAAGATAAGGCGCTCACCTTCCCTTGGAGCCAGGGGCTGAACATCGACAACATCGAAGCGCATTACGATAGCTATGGCTTTTCCGACTGGACCCATGCCGAAACCAACGCGCCCATGATCAAGATTCAGCATCCGGAATTTGAGTTGGCCAGCACCGGCCTGCACGCACGCTCCGGCGTGGCTTGCGCCGACTGCCACATGCCCTATATGCGCGACGGTGCGGTGAAGGTGTCCGACCACTGGCTGCGCAGCCCACTGACCAACGTGGCCAACGCCTGCCAGACGTGCCACCAGCAAGACGAAGAAGATCTGCGCCAGCGTATTCTAACCATTCAGAATAACACGGCCTCACTACTGCGGCTTAGCGAAGAGGCGCTGCTGGACGCCATGGACGCCATCGTGGCCGCGCAGGATGCTGGAGCGACAGACGAGCAGCTAGAGCAGGCGCGCTACCTGCACCGCCGCGCCTCGCTGCGCTGGGACTTCGTTTCTTCTGAGAACAGCACCGGCTTCCACAGCCCGCAGGAATCGGCCCGCGTGCTGGCCATGGCCCTGGATTTTGCCCGCCAGGCGCAGCTTGAAGCCGAACGGGTGACTTCGAATCTTGTCGCCAGCCGATAACAGCCCCAGCAGGGGCTTCAGCGCAGTTATCTTGCCGCGCTGAGGCCCCTGTCTCCCGCTCAGGCTACCTGAGTCTGATCCCTCACCGGTAGGCTTCCCATTGCAGGCTGTGCCACTGCCCCCTCCCGCGCCGCGATGTGCGCCGCGACATAGCGCGCGTCGCGCGCCACGCCATGGATCATCGCCGACGAGAGCGCCGACTGGAAATGCAGGCCCACGAAGTAGAGGCCTGGCTGCCCGCGCGCCACGCCGCGATCATGCAGCGGCTCATGGTCACCGTGTATAGGTAGCTCAATCCAGTCAAAGCCTGGGCGATAACCTGTGCACCAGAGCACATTAGACACATTCAGCACGCGCCCATCGTCGAGCACAGGTTTGCCATCGCGCACACCGGCCAGGCGGCCCACACGCTGAATGCCCGCTTCTTCCATCTCTCTACGCTTAACTCGTATCAGCGGCCCGCCTTTCCCCAACACTTTCCGGCGCACCTTACGGCCAATGGGCGTGTTTACCGTCAGAACGCGATGAAAAAGAATGCGGACGACAAAGGGCACCATGGTGTGCCTGGCAAAGCGTCCGTCGATTCGGAACGGTAGCTGTCCGGTGTCGCGTCCTGCCATCCACACCCGTCGCCCGCTCCGCGCCAGTTCCATGCCGATTTCGGAGCCCGAGTTTCCGGCGCCGACGATGAGCACATCGCCTTCCTTCAGCTGCGACGGGTTGCGATAATGGGCCGAGTGCAACTGCACAATCGCAGGATCCAGTTCGACAGCGAAGGGCGGGCAGTGCGGCTGTTGGTAATTGGCCATTGCTACGACGACATTTTTCGTTTCAAAGCAGTGCGTGCCCTCACTTGTCACTGCTTCCAACCGAAAACGGTCTTCCTGTCGCCATAACCGGCGCACGCGCACACCCATGCGTGTGGGCAGCTTAAAGTTCTGAGCATACTGCTCCAGATAATCGCCCATTTCGTTTTTCGCAGGGAAATAGGTTGCGGGAGCCGGAAAGCGCATGCCAGGCAGAGCATCATAGCGCGCTGGAGTGAACAGCCGCAGCGAATCCCAGCGCTGCCGCCAACTGTCGCCGACGCGCTCATTGGCATCCAAAATAGCGAAATCTCGCCCCTGTTGCTTCAGGTAATAGCCGGTCGCCAGACCGGCCTGCCCCGCGCCGATGACGATCGTATCGTAGATCTCCGTCTTTTCTTGCATCAGCCAATCTCCCGTGTTCTGGATATCCTCACTTACTAGCAGTAGCTTAAAGGGATGGCGACTGGCTGTCATGACCCGAATGGGGTATGGCGAGGGGGTAAATGGCGAGCAGGGATCTGCTCAGCCCAGCAACTTCAGGCTCCGTGCGCGGGCAACGGCCTCGGTACGGTTGCCCACTCCCAATTTGCCATAGATATTGCCGGCGTGCTTCTTTACTGTTTGTGGAGAAATGCTTAGCTGCTCGCCAATTTCACGGTTGGTAAGCCCGGCAGCAAGCAGCGTCAGGACCTCCTGTTCGCGCGCCGTCAGCGGCTCGGGTAATCTCTCAAGAGCAGCGCCGCCCGATAAGACGCCCACGTCGAACGCGGCAAGAACCGGTCGCAGCAGCTCAGGCGTAGCGAGGCGCGCCTCTGCCTCTTGCAAAAGGCGTGCCATGGGCAAGCCCAGGTCGGCAAAGAGGCGTATGTACCCTTCGGTCGCTGCCAGCTCCAGGGCTTGCTGCAGGGAAGTAAGGGCAGGCGCCAGATGGCCAAGACGCCACTGGGCCAAAGCATGCAGGGCCAGCGTTTCGATCAATAATCCGCTGCGCCCGTCGACCGTTACGGCATCGCGCAACCGCAGCAAGTGGCGTGATGTCTGCTGTAGTGACGCACTGTCCCCCACCGAAGTCTGAAGGCGAGCCAATGTGAGCTGCCGGCGAAACGCCTCGACGTCAGGCCGTTCTGCAGCGGCATCTGCCCAGGCAAGCGCCGGGCGTAGTTGGTTATGGGCCAGCCACAGTTCGAGCTGTAGTCGCTCATAACGGCCGCGCGCCTCCCCTGGTGGAGCAGCTTCCAGTAAGGGCAGCGCCTGCTCCAGGCGGCGCTGCGCTGCGTCGAGCTCCCCACGCGTCAGGGCCAGCCGTGCCGCCAAGAGGGCTCCTGCAAGCTGCGCGCGCAAGTCGCCGCCCAGCTCTGCTCGCTGCAGCCCACGCTCCAAGAGGTCTTGCGCCTCTGTTAACTCATTCCACTCGTAACGGATTTCGGCCAGGCGCACGTGTAGCCAGCCAGAGACAGACAGCGGTATGCGGCCCCAGTTGTGCGGCTCGTCGAGGGCTGCCAGCGCCGTGTGCCAGTAGGCGGCGGCCTTATGCAGCCGCCCCTGGCGCAGCTCCAGGTCGGCAAGAGCGCCGTAGGCGTGCACCGTCAGGGCGTCATCCGGCGATCCGGCTGCCAGTTTGAGCACTTCACGGTAGGCCCTTTCCGCCTCTCGCCAGCGCCCATGGGCGCGGTAGGCGTCCCCCAGCGCTAAAAAGGTATCGGTGCGAAAAGTTACATCGTTTTCATGTAGCCCCTGTAGCGCCCCATCGGCATAGCCTTCGGCGCGCGAAAGGTCATTCTGAAAGCAGGCAATAAAGCAGCGCACGGCCGTAGCCCTGGCTAACTGGTAGCGTTCATCGTCACTCTGCGGCGGATCAAGCTGCCGCTCAAACGCGTCCAGGCAACGGTAAGCCACTTCTCGGGCGCCGGTAAACAGGCAAACGCCTGCGCGCCCTAAAAGGAAGGGAGGGTATTCCTGAAACCAGCTCGCCGGCAGCGCATCGAGCCAACGAGTCAGAAGGCTGAACTCTCCGGCATGCAGCTTGTCGAAGAAGTAACGTTCGAAGATGCGCACCACCAGGGGCAGGTCGGCGGCAGTAATGGCATGGTCAAAGGCCTCTTGTGGCAGTCCTTGATCCATATGCCATTCTGCGGCGCGGCAGTGCAGGCGGGCAAGGGTATCAGGGGAGAGATGTTTCTGGGCTTCATCCTGCAGGAATTCCGAAAAGAGGCGGTGGTAGCGGAACCATCGGCGCTCATCGTCCAGGGCCACCACAAACAGATTGCCGCGGACCAATCGTTCCAACAACGCCTGGGCCGCATGGCGTTGGCCGGGGCCATCGTCTCCTAACAGGGCGGCGCACAACGGCGCGTTAAATCGTGGCAAAATGGCTGTGCGCAGCAAGAAATCGCGCACGTTCGGCAGTTGTTGCGCCAGCACGTCCTGGGCCAGGTAATCGGCGATGAAGCGGTGGCTGCCTCTAAGGACTACGTCACCAGCCCCGTCATCTGCCCCCGACGCCTCATGCAGCTGTCTGCCGGGCGCCGTTTCTGGCCGTTGTCGCAAACCCAGTGCTGCAAGCTGCAGGCCTGCTATCCACCCTTCACTCTGGCGGTGAAGGCGTTCTATGGCCGCCGGCGGCAGTTGAAGGCCCTGACTTTCGCTCAGGAATGTTGCAGTTTCGGCGGCCGAGAAGTGCAGGTCGGCCGCTTGCAGCTCCAAGAGCTGCTGGCGTGCGCGATATCGGGCCAGAGGCAGCGGCGGTTCGCCCCGGCAGGTGAGAATAATGGTTAACGTTGAAGGCAAGTGGTCTATCAGGAAGGCCATTGCCTCATGAATGGCTGGATCTGTAATCAGGTGATAGTCGTCGAGCACGAATGCAGTGCGCGTATCACGGGCTTGCGCCAGGTTAATAAAAGCAGAAAGCACTGCCTCGCGGGCCGGGCCTAGAGCGCTGAGGAGCAGGCCCAGAGGGCTATCGGCGACGCCAGGTTGCGCGCGCTCCCACGAGGCGAGCAAATAGCAAAAAAAGCGATCTATCTGGTTGTCGCTTTCGTCTAGTGAAAGCCAGGCAACCGGCGGCGTGTCTCCCTGGCGCGCCCATTGCGCCAGCAGCGTGGTCTTGCCGTATCCGGCCGGCGCCGCCACCAGCGTCAGGCGTGCATAGGGCAACTGCCGGGCCAGCCGCTGCAGTAGGCGGGGACGGGTCACGGCGCGCGGCGGCCCTGCTGGAACCGCTATTTTTGTGGCCAGTACAGGCGGCTGCATCATTACTCCTCACCATGTGGGCTCAAGTCATTGGCAGGTAAACGCGTGACAAAGGTCAACGAAAGTGAAGCGCTTCAGTACTAAAATACTGCTATTCACAGTACCCGCGGTTCAGGCCAGCGCCTGGCAAGCGGCGTATCATTTTATCAACCTCTTTCCTCTCTCATTTCTCCGATGAGAGACCGCAGAAACTCCGTCGCCGGACGGAGTTTTTGCTTTGTAGGTGCCGCCGCCGTTAACCGCCGTCTACGGTTACTTCTCCCGCCTCGTCGTCCGGCCATAAGGGCGCCACATATAGCGAAAAGTTACCCGCGTCAGCTTCGCCATCGCGTACCGTGGGGCAGGTAAACGACAGCAGGCCGCTGTTCTCTAATGTCTGGTTGCTCAGAGATTGCAGATAAGAACAGGCGATGCCCGTGCCCAGCGCGGCGCTGCGCTCGCAGGCGCGCAGCACCACAGGGGCCGCCTGCGCCTCCAGTGCCAGGTGTAAGTCCACCTGCTGCCCCACGCGGCAGGCAAGCTCCAGGCCGTCGATCTCTAACGGCTCGAAACCACAATCGCGCAGCGGTCCCAGCTCGCCGTTTCCGCAAGGCGCGGTCACCATGCTGCCCGCCGGCGGGATAAAGACCTCGAAAGTCTCGACATTATTGCGATCCCAATCCGCGGCAAAGACACATTGCGGCCGTAAGATCTCCACACCCTCTTCCGTTTGCAGGCCGCTTGGCTCCCACAGCAGCCCGCCATTTTCGTCAAAGCCCGGCATGCCCTCGCATAAGAAACCTTCCGGATTGGAGACAAAGCCCAGGACCACCGTGCGCCCTTCTGGGCCTATTTCCAGATCCGTTACGTCCACCCACTGCGTATCCAGCCCGGAGATATACTCGTCCACCCAGCCCACCTGGATACCCTGGAAGCGACAGGAGTAGTCGTGGGTCAGAGGCGAGAGCTCGTGGTTGCTCATTCGGTCTGTGCTCTGCACACAAAAGGCCTGTTTGCTGCTTTCCAGCTCGCCCTCGTCCAGAGTGAATAGCCCATAATGGCGGTAGTGCACATGGTCGTGGCACGGCGCGTACACAAACACGCTCTCGCCGCTCTCGGCGGGGCCGCCTTCAGCGACGGCGCGGCCAATATGTAGGGGGCGGTCGCCGACATTATGCACCGTGGCTTCAAAGTGCAGCAGGCGTCGCCAGCCTGGCGCGGTCACGGCCTCCTCAACAAAGGCGCAGTCGTTCTCGGTGACAAAGCGGTAGCTCAGATAGTTCCACGCCAGGTCCTCACCCACCACGGCCAGATCTGCCCCGCCTTCTTGCTGCGGCAAAGGCGTGCGCACGCGATCCGCCAGCGCCTCATTCCAGGCCACTCGCTCAAAACGCAGGCGCGTTTCAATAGCGCCCACACGCGCCGCCAGCACTTCAAAGCAGTTCTGGCGGTCGAAGTCGAAAAAGTGGCCGGCATTTTGTGTATCGACACTGTTTGGCGGAAAACCCGCGTCGTTGATACAGGCGCGCCCCGTGCGCTGCAGCAGCATATCGGGGTCCGCCGGCAGCACGAAATATTCCTGCCACACACCGCCCACGTCGGCCAGCGCGGGCTCAGAGTGAGCCAGCGACGCCGCGTCGCTCAGGATGGTCGTTGAAAAAGTGTAGCCTACCATCAGCAGACGGTGGCCCTGCACCGTGCGCAGCTCCAGGCCCGCCTCGTCGAGGGCAATCGACCACTGGTCGGGCTGCGGCAGCGGCAACTGACCCTTGCCCGGCGAGCTTGAGTCGCGGAAGTTTAGCCGCAAGCGCGTGAGACGCATCTGCCGCTCGGCCCGCGCCAGCCAGGCCTCTTCGGGCAGCGCCCGCAGCGCTTCCACCACGCGCGGCTGCATGTCCGTGGGCAGCTCATCCAGCAGCAGGCCAACTTCGCCGGCCATCGTCACGCGCACCAGCGCGCCTTGCACGCCACGGACCCCGTCAAGGGCTCCTGGCTCTGGGCCCGATCCCCTGTCATCTGTGGCGGCTTCTTCCGCTGCGCCAGAAACTTCCCCCTCTTCCAGGCCGGACGTCGCGCCGGACTCCTCGCCTGCGTCCGCCATTGGCGCAACAGCAGTAGCCGTGCGCAGCGGAAACGGCGTGGCCATCACGTCTCCCTCGCCATGATCATGCTGCTCATGCTCGTCGCCGCTGCTCTGTGCCTCTGGCGTGGCCTGCTGCCCTTCTGCGGTTGGTGTCAGCCGCGCCAGGCCTCCTCCTTCCGCCGGAGCCATCGTCGGCAGCGGCGCCACGTCACGCCACATAGAGGGCGCCTGGCCGCAAAAGACAGATAGCATAAAAGCGAACACGAAGAGAGTCATCAACATCTTCATGGTAACAGAATATCCCCGCGCATCCCCTGAAGGCAAGCAGCGCTGCGAAAAGGGACCTTTCGGCTGCCAACACTAAACAACGTCTAACGATCGACTCGTCCTAACGCCGCCAATCGGCTACAATCGTTCGAGCGACTTCAATTGAGTCGGCGTAAGCGCTTTCACCAGCTCTTACCGGGGATGGTCGTGCGCCGTCGTCTCACACTGCACTGTTGCCTGTGGGCACAAGGAGGACCTTATGAATTTTCGGATTAGAACTTTGGTTACAGGGAGCGAAAGCGAGGAGGCGCTGGCGGCGTTTGAGGAGGTGACAGCGCCCGGTATGGGGCCACCACTGCACAGTCATCCCTCCCAGCTCGAGCTGTTCCATGTCATCAGAGGCCAGCACCGCTTCCGTCTTGGCGACGAGGAGCTTGTGGCAGGGCCCGGCGACTGCGTGCTTATCCCAGCCGGGGTTGCTCACACTTTTCAGAACGTCGATGATGAGGATGGTCTGCTCCACTTCGAGCTGCTGCCAGCGGGCTCGGCTGAGCCTTTCTTCGACCGGCTGGTAAACGATTTTGCCGGCATCGAAGATATGGGCGCTTTCTTCGCCGAGCACGGTCTTGAGCTGCTGGGACCGCCGCTTTAGGCACAACTTTCAACAATTAGTCGCCCTTTCATGTCTCATTCCGCCCTGCTCTCATAGTAGGGAAACTCCCCATTTTCGCTCCAAACGTTCTGTGCAACCATAGGGGTGAATTGAAGCGCGTGACGAAGCTGCCCTGCTACAAATTGAAAACAAGGCACGGCTAAGTCTGTGAAGGGAGCTAAAGGAGTATTGAGATGAACGAATTGCGACTAAAATTCGGCTCAGACATCATTTGCGGCGACAGCCGCTGTGGCGCCTTGGCGCGGGTCGCCGTATCGCCAGAAACGTGGCAGATTACTCACCTGATAGTCGAAGACGGCCTGCTGTTTAAAGACGCGCGCGTGCTACCCTTTGCCGCCCTCGTGCCGCTCGCCGGCGACGAGCAAAACAAGGCCATTCACATCGACGCCTCCATCGGAACCATGGAAGAGTACCCACGGTATCGCCAGGAAGTGGTCGAATTGCCCGGCCCGGAGCAGGCTGCCTATGGCGGCAATGCCGCCGGCTGGCGCGAGGTAGGCAGCTACGGCGTCGCCTCTGACATTCCGGCGCCTCTGGACACAGAGTACGTTCACCACGGCGTACCTCCGGAAAGCGTGGTTTTCGGCGACAACACCGCAGTTGAGGCGTTGAGCGGCGCTATCGGTAAATTAGACGGCCTATTGGTCAGCGCCAGCGACGGCGCCATTACCGCTATCCTGGTGCGCCAGGGCATGCTCTTCACCAGCCGCAAAAACATCCCTATCTCCCAAGTCAAATCCATGGCACGCGAGGCCATCTTCGTCGATGCCGCCGCCGAGCAGTTGGAGGAAATGGTTAACGACTCTTGACACGGGGACCAACCATGCTAAACTGCCGTTGCTCCCCGCCCTGAGGTGGCACGGAACGCGCCCGCGTAACCGGCCACCTCACTTTTTTTCCAGCCATTTTCCCTCGCCTAACGCCCAACAACGGGCAAGAACGACAGCAGAGCGCTGTGGCGCGCGCCCGGCGTGGTCGCGCTAAGAGGCCCCTGCCCTGCCGGATTCAACGCGCGCACCGCGTAGGAATACGTTACACCGGGCGTGGCTGAGCTATCAGCATACGATGGGCTGTTGCTTGCGCCAATCTTCATCGCCGGCGCGCCCGGCAGCGCGCGGTAGATTTCATAAGAAGCTGCGCCCACTGCCGCCTGCCAGCTCAACTGCACGCGGTCCATAAAGGTCCCCTGGCTGGCGGTCAGCTCCGTCACACTGCCCGGCGGCTGCAGGACAAAGCGCATAGCGCTAAAGCTCACCGTGCGCGACAGGTTGGCCTCGCCGTTCAAGTCCGTGAGGCGCACGCGGCCAGCAACGCCCGGCGCAAATTGGAAGGTACCTAGAGGCAGCCAGCTATCTGCTACCGGAAGCTGGTTCGCCGCCACCGTGCTCACGCCGCCGCTGTGCGTAATCTGATAGCGCGCGTCTGTCGTGTCGCCCGGAATTGTGCGCTGCACACTGCCGCAGCCCCAGAAGATCGGTTCGTGATTCGGGATGTACGCCGCCACCTGGTAGCGGCCGCTCTGCGGTAGGTTGGGCATCCACTCGCCGCGATTCGTCGACTGTGCGCTCTGGTTCGTGTTCAACGTGACATAGCCGTTTGCCCTATTGTAGCCCGAAATTTGCACCCAGCCGCTGCCACATTGCGGTGAGTAGGCCGGCGTCAGCGCCGGCGCGTCGACCACTGTAATCACCTGCGGCGTAGGCGGCGGCGGACCTTCGTCGCGCACGTTGCTGGAGAGATAACTGTTGCGCGACGAGCCCACGGCATGCAGATTGTGGCCATCTATGCTGATGTCCGTATTGGAGCTGGAAAAGTGCACGTGCGCGCCGGTGCCGCACCCGCACGGCGTGCTGTACTTATAGTTGTAATTCCCGCGGCAATAAGCATTCGGCTCGAAATGGGCCTCGCCATCATAAATTAGACCCAGAAAGCGGCCGCGCGGTACTTGCTGGTTCAGATCGTGGGCGCGCACCGTGGCGGCGTCCACGTGCAGATAGCCCGACGTCAGGCCGCCATGGTTAATGCGCAGGTGCGCCTGCACGCCGTCATTACACACTTGCGACAGCGCGCCGCTGCCCATCGCCAGCACTGCGCCGCTTACAGGCGGGTTGTTGTACACTAGGGGGAAGAAGTCGATGGCGCCGCTGTGCCAGGTCTGCGACACGCGCCATACTTGCCCCGCCGTCCACGGGAAAAGAAAAGCCTCCTCAGGCGCAGCAACGCGAAAGGCCATAAACTCCGGCGGCACTTCGCGCTGCAGCCAGGGTAGCGTGGCCTCGCTTTGCACCACGGCCTGCCATGCCCCGTTCTCGTCGAGTCGGGCTATGACGTCGATGGTGTCGTGCGGCTCTAGCGGCAATTGCCAGTTGCTGTCCAGCACCTCTGTCGGCGCCAGCAGCAGATGCACCCAGTCGCCGCGGCTTTCCAGCACCGTCGCCGTATAATGGTCGCGCCGCAGGGCGCCCGAAACATCCGCTTGCAACGCCTGCAGCGTCGCCTGTTGCAGCGCCTCCGGAGCCTGCACCACGCGCTCCAGATCCAGGCCCACTCCGTTCACCTGTAAGGCGGCCCTGCCGCCCTGCCTCTCGCCGCCAGCCGCGCGCACGGCCGGCGCCAGCAGCAGCAAGGCCAGGGCCACAAGCAGCGCGCACCGATGAAATTGTCTAAACATGGTCAATCTTCCGTTACCAGTTACCGGCCAAGAGCCCAATCCCACCACCGCACAGCGCGGCGGCAAATCGTGCTAATAGTTTAATACAACTGGCATCGCAACCATAGCCTTTTAGTCCCTCGTCCCCTCTAGCCCACTTGCTACTGGCTTAGCATATAGCTATCAATCACCTCGCCATTCACCGTCTCAAAGGTGAACGTGATGTCAGCCTCACTGGCCTCTACGCGAATGGCCCCATGCCGTCCTGTAAACAACGCCTGGCTTTCGGGGAGCGGCTCGCCCACGGCATAAATGGCGCCGCCGCCCAGGCCATTCACGAAATAAGGCAACCCGTCCACCAACAGCCGCTCATAATGATGCTCATGCCCCGCCAGCACCGCAGACGCCCCCCACTCGCCAAAGGGCCAGCGCATCCAGGCCCCTTCGCTGCGCAGGCCCGAGCCGTAGGGCGTCACGTGCATATAGACCAGCTTCCATGGCGCTGTGGAGGCTGCCAGCCCTTGCTCCAGCCACTGCGCCTGCAGCGAGCCCACGCGTACGCCATCTGGCTCGTTAAAGTCGCTATTCACCGCAAACAAGTGCAGCGGCCCCCACTCGAAATCGTAATATCGTTCGTTACCGGGCAGCGTAAAATAGTCGAGGTACGGCTGAATGCCCTCGGCGTTCATATAATCATGATTGCCCAGGGACGGGAAAAAGCGGTTGACCCCATCTTCCGTCGCCGCCGAAGGGTAGGCGCCCTGATAGGGGTAGATGTAATCGGCGTAATATTGGCCGACATTCTCGTCAATCGTCGCTCGCTCGCCGTTTGGATAGTTGTTGTCACCCACCGTAATGATGAAAGACGGCTGCCAGCTATCCACCAGCGCCGCCACGGCCTCAGACCCAGGTCCCGCCTGGCCATAGTCACCAATGACGGCGAACGTCACCGTCTCCGGAGTTGGCGTGATTGTCGTCGTCGCCGTTGCTGCCGTCGTCGGCGTCGGCGTGACCGTTGCCACAGCCGTGGCGCTGGGCATGGCCGTGGCGCTGGGCATAGCCGTGGCCGAGGGCGTCGGCGTACCGGTCGCCGCCGGGGCGTCGCTCACCACCGTCGGCCCAAGGTCTGTTCCGTTTTCCGCGGCTCCGCCACAGGCTCCCAACAGCAGCGCAAGCAATACGACTAGCCAATACTTCGCCACAACCTGGCCCGTTTGCTTACCGTCGCAAGTTTGCCTCTAACAGGTCGCGAATCTCGCGCAGCAGGGTTTCCTCGGTCGTGGGCTCGGCCGGCGCGGCCTCTTCGGGTTTCTGAAAACGCTCCGCCACGCGCACCAGCCAGAAGATCACAAAGGAGATGATCAGAAAATTGATCACTGCCTGGATAAAATTGCCGTAAGCCACGGTGGCGTCGCCAAATTGAATGGCCAACCCCGAAAAATCAACGCCCCCCAGCACAATACCGATCAAGGGCATGATAATGTCGTCCACCAGCGATGTCACTATCGCACCGAAGGCCACACCCAGAATGACGGCAACCGCCAGATCCAGAACATTGCCCCGCGCGATGAACTCCCGAAAATCCTTCCACATTTGTCCATCCTCCTTCGCTAACCGGCCACAGTGCGCCGGCGAAACAAGTTTGCCATCCTATCCTTAGGATAACCGTTTATAACCTCTCGTCAACGCCTTGCCCTTAGCCCTCGGTCAATAGCCGCAGACCAGCCACGCCCGCGACAATCAGCACAATACAGGCCAGCCGCATCCACTCCACAGGCTCGCGAAATAAGACAATCCCCAGGACCACCGTGCCTATTGTTCCGATGCCTGTCCACACGGCGTAGGCCGTGCCCAGCGGCAGGTCGCGCAGGGCCAACCCCAGAAAAAAGAAGCTGGCAATCATCAGTGCCACCGTCACGACCGCAATTCCCGGCCGCGTAAAGCCGTCCGAAAGCTTCAATCCCAGCGCCCAGCCTACTTCCAACAGTCCGGCAATTAACAAATATGTCCAGGCCAACTACTCACTCCTTGTCCAGGCTATAATCGCAACGGCCCATTATATCCTGCGGCGCCCGCGGTGCGCCTTGACGCCATCACACTTTTCAGATTAAATACGAAGACGCGTTTCAAAAACGCTCGCGTTCGTCGACGCGCAGGCCTATTATCCAGTCGCACATCGACCTGTCATCGCAATGAGATAACCTTAATAACATGTTGCAGCATGTCTTCCGCCTTCTGCTTCGGCTGAGCCGCGTGCTGGCCGGCTAGCGGCGTAGTGTAGGCGCTCCGGCGCGCGAGCCAGGTCGCAGCCGCCAGCGGAAGCGGCTTCTGCAAGAGAGCCACATGCCCACAACCGTCCTCATGATGGTCGACGGCCTACGCCCCGATGCGCTGGCCGCCACCGACCTGCCGCACATTCAGCGCCTGCGCGCCCGCAGCGCCTACTCTCTTGCCGCCTGCTCTGTCGAGCCCAGCCTCACCCTGCCCTGCCACATGTCCATCTTCCACAGCGTGCCCCCTACGCGTCACGGCATCACCACCAACGCCTACCAGCCCATGGCCCGCCCCCTGCCAGGAATTGTGGAGGTGGCGCGGGCGGGGGGCCGGGTGTGCGCTTCGTTTTATAATTGGGAGCCGTTGCGCGATTTGAGCCGGCCGGAGAGTTTGTATTTTGTTTATTACCGCGACAATTGTTATACGCGGGATGGGGATTTAGAGATTGGGGAGGAGGCGGCGCGGATGATTGGCCGCGAGCGGCCGGATTTTGCGTTTGTGTATTTTGGCACCATTGACGTGGCGGGGCACCTCTATGGTTGGATGTCGCCGGACTATTTGCAGCAGGCGCGGCATGTTGACAATGCCGTGGGATATGTGCTTGACGTATTGCGCGAGGACGATTCGATTTTGCTGTTGAGCGACCATGGGGGGCACGACCGCATTCATGGCACCACGCTTCCTGAGGATATGACGACGCTGTGGATGGTTGCCGGGCCGGGCGTGCGCAGGAATCATGAGCTGCGCTCGCCGGTGAGCCTTCTGGATACGGCGCCGACGCTGGCGCATATCATGGGTGTTCCGGCGCACCCGCATTGGGAGGGGCAGGTTATCATGGAGGCGTTTGAGCCGTAGACGATTTCGGACAAATCGTTGTACAGGCAGCGGCAACCCATTTATTCATTGTTCAGGGAGGAAAAGATATGAAGGCCAAATTTTTGTTAACCATTAGCATCATCGCCCTGCTCGCGCTGGCTGCCTGCCAGGCCACACCGCTGGAGGTGACGCGCATTGTGGAGCAGGTGCTGGAGCCGGAAACGATCGAGGTGACGCGCATCGTGGAGGTGGAAGGCGAAACGGTGGTAGAAACGGAAACCATCGAGGTGACGCGCGTGGTGGAGATGACGGCCGAGCCGCAAGGATCGCTGATCGTGGCCCTGCCGCTTGATCCGAACTCGATTAACCCGCCCAACGGCGCGGAACGCATGTCGGGCAACGTGTTTAACCAGATCTTTGACACCCTGTTCAGCGTTGCGCCGGGCTCTGGCGAGCTGGTGCCTGGCCTGGCTACAGAATGGTCTATCAGCGACGATGGGCGCGAATACAGCTTTACGCTGCGCGAAGGCGTGACTTACCATGACGGCACCCCGTTTAACGCCCAGGACATTGTGGCCACTTTCGAGGCGGGCGCCGACCCGGTGAACGCTTACTTTGACCAGTACGTGGGTGTGACGGTAGAGGTGCAGGACGATCATAATGTTACGCTGATCACCGAGGAGCCGGACGTGCTGTTCATGCGTGTGCTGGCCGAAATGGGCATTATCTCTGCGGAGCAATTTGCCGAAGGCGGCAACCAGGCTATCGAGGAGTTCCCCATCGGCACGGGGCCCTTTAAGTTCGTGGAATGGGTGCGCGGCAGCCGCATTGTGCTGGAGGCCAACCCCGACTATTGGGAAGAGGGCAAGCCGCACGTGGCCGAGGTTATCTTCCGGCCGATTCCTGAATCGTCGACGCGCCTGGCGGCGATCCAGACGGGCGAAGTGCACGTGGTGAACCGCTTGAGCTCGGACGAGGCGCAGCAGCTTCTGGGCGTGGCGGGTGTGCAGGTGGTGCGCTACCCGGTAGACCGCGTTTATTACATTGCCTTCAACAACTTGACGACCGGCGTGGGCCTACCCACCGAGGACCCGCTGGTGCGCCAGGCCATGAACCTTGCCGTGGACCGGGAAGCGATCATCGACGGCCTGTTCGACGGCTTTGCCGACCTGTCTAATGGCTTCCTTACGCCGGAAAACCTGGGCTATCAGGCGGTCGATCCATTCCCCTATGATCCCGAGCGCGCCCGCGAGCTGCTGGCCGAAGCGGGATATCCGGACGGCTTTTCGATCGGCATGGCCTGCCCCATCGGTGCCTACACGGCCTTTGAGGAAGTGTGCCAGGCGGTAGCCAACTATCTGTCAGAGGTGGGCATCACCATGGAAGGCGGCGAGGTACAGCTCATGGAATCGGGTACCTATTGGGATCTGGAGGCCAACAAAGAGCTGCCGCCGCTGTTTGGCGACAGTTGGTCGGCCTCGGAGGGCGAAGCCTATCCGCGGCTCTTCGGCTCCCTGGGCGGCTTCGACGCTAGCTACTCGGCCTGGTCTGACCCCACGCTGGACGACTACCTGGCGCGCATCAGCCAAGAGTTCGACCTTGATGCGCGCGCGGCGATCTACTCTGATCTGCAGGCGCACATGATGGAAGACCCGCCCTTCATTTACCTATACGTGCCCAACGCCTTTGAAGCGATCAACGACGCGGTTCAGGGCTATGTGCCCAACAACGTGGAGCAGTATTATCTGAAGGACGTCTTCCTGGCAGGAAACTAACGGTTCTCGCGCGCCCGGCGGCCAGCAAGGGGCCGGGCGTAGGCTTGATCAGGTGACCGGGTCGTGCAGCGCCGGTCACCTGATCGGCAGTCAACACTATGCAACGCTACCTGGTTTCGCGCATCATCCAATCGCTTCTGCTGATGTTCGGCGTGCTGATCATCGTCTTTTTTATGGTGCGGCTGACAGGCGATCCGGCCTCGCTGTTAATCAACCGCGACTTTGCCAACCCGGAGCAGATGGCGGCGATGCGCGCGGCGTTCGGCCTGGACAAGCCGACGCACTTACAGTTTGTCGACTACCTGGGCCGCCTGTTGAGCGGCGACTTTGGCTATTCGCTGCGCTTCCGGCAGCCGGCGCTCAACGTCATCTTTAGCGGCCTGCCGATCACTTTCTTGCTGGCCAGCCTTTCGCTGACCATTGCCGTGTTGGTGGCGGTGCCGCTGGGCATCATTGGCGGCGCGTCGCCCAACAGCCTCACCGACTTTGTGGCGCGGATCATCGGCCTGCTGGGGCAGGTGACGCCTTCGTTCTGGCTGGCGCTGATCTTTATCTGGATCTTCGCCGTAAATCTGCGCTGGTTCCCTTCGTTTGGCATCGACAGCCCACGGGCTTACGTGCTGCCGGCCGTGGCCCTCTCCGTGGGCGGCATGGGCCAGCTTGCGCGGCTGACACGCTCGGCGGTGCTGGAGATTCGCAACGAGGATTACATCCGCACGGCGCGCAGCAAGGGGCTTTCGCCGCGGGCTATTGCGCGGCGGCATATCACGCGCAACGCGGCCCTGGCGCTGATCAGCGTGGTCGGCGTGCAGTTCACCTACGCGCTGAGCGGCTCGGTGTACATTGAAACGATCTTTGCCATCCCGGGCATGGGTTGGATGCTGAACGAGGGCATCCGCAACCGCGACTTTGTGCTGGTGCAGGCGCTGACGATCTTTATTGCTTCGTTTGCCATCATCATGAACCTGGTCACGGACATTTTGTATGCGGCCATCGACCCGCGTATTCGCTATTAGACGGATCAGATGCCATGACTGAAGCCGTGCGTTTAACGCTTGAGCCAGAGTACCGCGAGCCGACGTGGGGCGGGCGCGCGCGCTATGTGGCGGGCCTGCTGTGGCGCGACAAGCCGGCCATTGCCGGCCTGGTGATCATCCTGTTGCTCGTGTTCACGGCCATCTTCGCGCCGCAGTTGTCGCCGCACGACCCGTTGGCGCAAAACCTGAGGGTCACCAAGCAGGCGCCGGCGTGGCAAGAAGGGGGCAGTTGGGATCATATTCTGGGCACCGACCGCCTGGGCCGCGACCTGCTCAGCCGCATCATTTATGGCTCGCGGGTGTCGGTGACCGTGGGCTTCTTTGGTGCGGCGATGGCCGGCAGCATCGGCCTGTTGCTGGGCCTGCTGGCGGGCTATCTGGGCGGCCGGGTGGATGCGCTGATCATGGCCCTGGTGAACCTGCTGCTTTCAGTGCCTTACTTGGTGCTGGTGATCGTGGTGGCGGCGGTGCTGGGGCGCAGCCTGCTGAACGTGATTTTGCTGTTTGGGGTGACGGCGTCGCCGCTCTTTGCGCGCGTGACGCGCGGCGAGGTGCTGCGCATCCGCAAATCGGGCTATGTGGAGTCGGCGCTGGCGGTGGGCGCCACGACGCCGCGCATCCTCTTTGACCATATCATGCCCAACCTGATTGGGCCGCTGGTGACGCTGGCCACGTTTGAAATGTCGGCGATGATCTTTTACGAAGCGGGCCTGGGCTTTCTGGGCCTGAGCGTGCCGCCAGACGTGCCGAGCTGGGGCAACCTGCTGTCGATCGGCCGCGAGTCGCTGCTGGCCGGCATGCCCTGGCTTTCGGTGTATCCGGGGCTGGCGATTGCGATCACGGCGCTGGGCATGAACCTGTTCGGTGACTGGCTGCGGGATGTTTTGGACCCGCGCCTGCGACGGGGCCGGGGTTAGCCCCGTGAGCGATATTCTGCGCATTGAAGATCTGGTGGTGCAGTTTCACACGCATGAAGGTGTAATCCACGCCGTGAACGGCGTGAGCCTGGCGCTGCAGCCGGGCGAAGTGCTGGGCATTGTGGGCGAGAGCGGCAGCGGCAAATCGGTGACCATGATGGCCCTGCTGGGCCTGATCCCGCAGCCGCCGGGCGAAATTTGCCAGGGGCGCGCCCTGTTCGACACGGGCAACGGGCAGGGGATCCTCGATCTGATGGCCCTGGACCGGCCCGGCCTGCGCGCCATCCGCGGCAAGGAGATTGGCTTTATCTTCCAGGACCCCATCAGCTCGCTGAACCCCACCATGCCAATCGGCCAGCAGATCGCGGAGTCGATGATCAAGCACCTGCGCCTGAGCGCCGCCGAAGCGCGCCAGCGGACCATCGCCATCCTGGAGAGCGTGGGCATCGCCGATCCGCAGCGGCGCATCAACAGCTACCCGCACGAATTTTCGGGAGGCATGCGCCAGCGGGTGATGATCGCCATCGCCGTGGCCTGCCACCCACGCCTGGTGATTGCCGACGAGCCGACCACGGCCCTGGACGTGACGGTGCAGGCGCAGATTCTGGACCTGGTGCGGCGGCTGCAAAGCGACCTGGGCATGGCCATTATCTGGATCAGCCACGATTTAGGGGTGGTGGCGGGCCTGGCGCACCGCGTGGCGGTGATGTACGGCGGCACGGTGGTGGAGTGCGCGCAGGTGGACGAGCTGTTTGAACGGCCGCGCCACCCATATACGGCGGGCCTGCTAGGGGCGGCGCCGTCGCTGGCCGACGACGAGGAGCGGCCGCTGGTGAGCATCGAGGGCACGCCGCCGGACTTGCTGCAGGAGCTCACGTGCTGCCCATTCGCCAACCGCTGCCCGTATGTCTTTGAGCGCTGCTGGCAGGAGCGCCCGCCACTGGTGTCGGTGGGGCCGCACCATGATCTGGCCTGCTTTTACGATTTGGGCGACCCGCTAACGGAGCGGCGATGAGTGATCGGACGCTGATTCGCGTGGAGAAGCTGGAGAAGCATTTTGTGGCGCAGAAGGGCTTTCTGTTTGGCCGCCGGCCGGCCGTGGTCAAGGCCGTGGACGGCATCTCTTTCGAGGTGCACCAGGGCCAGACGCTGGGGTTAGTGGGCGAGAGCGGCTGCGGCAAATCGACGGCGGGGCGCACGCTGCTGCGCCTGCTGGAGCCCAGCGCCGGGCAAGTGTTTTACGAGCAGACGGAGGTTACGGCCCTGGAGCCGGAAGCTCTGCGGCGCATGCGCCCGCGGATGCAGATGATCTTCCAGGACTCGGCGGCGTCGCTGAACCCGCGCCATTCGGTGGGCAAGATCATCGCCGAGCCGCTGGTGATCCACGGCGAGCACAGCGCCGCGGAAATTCGCGAACGCGTGGCGGAGCTGATGAGGCTGGTGGGCCTTAACCCCGCCTGGCGCACACGCTTCCCGCACGAGTTTTCGGGCGGGCAGCGCCAGCGCATCAATATCGCCCGCGCCTTGGCGCTGAATCCGCGCTTCGTGGTGTGCGACGAGCCTATTTCAGCCCTGGATGTGTCGATTCAGGCGCAGGTAGTGAATCTGCTTAAGGAGCTACAGGGGCGGCTGGGCCTGACCTATCTGTTTATTGCGCACGACCTGGGCATGGTGAAGCATATCTCGGATCGCGTGGCCGTGATGTATCTAGGCAAGATTATGGAGCTAGCAGACCGGCAAACGCTGTTTGAGGAGCCGCTGCACCCCTACACGCAATCGCTGATATCCGCGGTGCCCGTGCCTAACCCGCAGCTAGAACGAAAGCGTCGGCGCATCATCCTGCACGGCGAGGTGCCCAGCCCGGCGCAGGCGCCGTCTGGCTGCGTGTTCCACACGCGCTGCCCGCTGGCCTACGAGGAGTGCCGCAAAGTAGCGCCGGCCTTTCGCCAGATTAAGCCGGGCCAGTTTGTGGCCTGCCACCTGGCCGGCGCCGACGGCGCCAGCCGCATCGACGGCCGGGCGTAACAGCACGCAGCACAAGGCCCATGCCCATCGTAGCCATCGCCGGACAGCATTTTGATGTGGACGCCGTGATCTTCGATAAGGACGGCACGCTGGTGGCGTTTGAGGCGATCTGGGGCCCGCGCACGGCGTTGTGGCTGGAAGAGCTGGCCGAGCTGTGCGACATTCCGGCGCTGCAAGGGGCGCTGGGCCGGGCCATTGGCTTTGATCCGGCTACGGGGGCCATACTGCCCGACGGGCCCATCGCCGTGGCTTCGCTTGCCGATATTTACGCCATTGCGGCCTCTACCCTGTACCAGTATGGTGTGGAATGGCACGAGGGGTATCCGCTGGCGACGCGCGTGGCGGCGCGCACGCTGGATTTGCCGCCCTCGGCCGCCGAGGTGCAGCCGCGCGGCGAGGTGGCAGCCACGCTGCAGCGGCTACATGATGCAGGCGTGGCCATCGGCGTGGCGACCAACGACGAGCGCCATTTGACGCAGGCGGCCCTCGATGCGCTGGGCATTAGCAGCCTGGTGCGGGCCATGGTCTGCGGCGACGATCCCTTTTTGCCGAAGCCTGATGCGGCCGGCCTGCAGTGGCTGGCGGCAGAGCTGGGCACGACGGCGGAACGCATGATCATGGTCGGCGACAGCGGCACAGACATGCTGGCCGGCCGCAACGCGGCGGTGCGCGCCTGTGTTGGCTTTGCAGGGGGCGCTGGCAGCCGCGACACGCTGGCGCGCACGGCGGATGTGGTGATTGAGCTGATTACTCAGATTGAGGTGGGTGAGGCCGGAGATCCTTCGCTGCGCTCAGAATGACCTTGCACGCTTGCAAAACCGCATCATCGCGCCGGGGACGGGCAAACTGGCACACTAATTTTCGGTTACTACCTTGACGAGACACGCATTGGGCGTCTACGCAACAGCTTAAACACACAGTTTGCCCTGCACGACGTCAACGATGGGCAGCTACCCGGCGCATGGCAAAAAATCATCTCAGATCTTGGCGGATCCGGGCAGGTGGTGGCCATGCCTCTGAACTACGAGGTTGTGTCGGGATACCGGGTGTTGACGAATGTTAGCGGCGCCCCGGCCTTCTTGCTGAAGGTAGACCTGCCGCGCACCATATACCAGCAAGGGCTGGTTATGTTAGGGTATCAGATGGGCAGCCTGCTGCTATTTGGGCTCATTATTATCGTCATCACGTTCGTGATCATGGAGCGCCTTGTGCTGGCCCGGCTGGCGCAACTCCATGCGGACGTTGCCCAGATCCGTTCCAGCGGCGATCTATCGCTCGGCGTAAAAAGCACGGGAAATGACGAGATTTCCGGCCTCAGCCAGGTGCTCAACGACCTGTTTGGTGAAGTGGAATCGTCGCGCCGGCAGCTCAAGCAGTTCAACGAAGCGCTGGAACAACGCGTTGCAGACCGTACGGTAGCGTTGTCGGCAAGCAACGAGGCGCTGCGGATCGAAGTGAGCGAGCGGCAGCGGGCAGAGATTCGCCTTGCAGCGGCGCGTGACCAGGCCGTCGAAGCGTTACGGCTGAAAGAGCAACTGCTGGCTAACGTGAGCCACGATGTGCGCACGCCTCTAAATGTGATTATCTTACGCTGCGAAATGTTGCTGCACCAGGCGAATGGCCAAGGCGACGCCCGGCAGCAGAAACTGCTGGAGACGATCCTTTTTAGCGCGCAGGAATTGCTTACCTTTTTTAACAGCCTGTTACACCAGAGCCAGTTACAAAACAGGCGTGTCGAAATGGCGTGCGAACCGCTCGATCCTCGCGATTTAGCAGCTGAGGTGTCTATGCTGATGCAGCCCTTAGCGGAGAAGAAAGGTCTGCTGTGGAATGCCAGCGTCGACGAAGCATTACCGGATATGTTGCTTGGCGATCACGAGCGGCTAAAACAGATCCTTGGAAACCTGGTCGATAACGCTATCAAGTATACCGACTCAGGGACGGTAGCATTGCGCATGCAGCGCTGCAGCGAGGATAGCTGGGCGCTGAGCGTCAGCGATACCGGTAGTGGGATCGCGCAAGAGTACAGAGAACGCATCTTTGAACCGTTTTGGCAAGTGGATGGCTCGCCGACGCGGCGCGTGAACCGTGGCGTAGGTCTGGGACTGTCGATTGTCAGCCAACTTACGAGCGCCATGGGCGGGGCTGTCGAGGTAAGCGGCAATCACGGTGGGCAAGGCAGCGTTTTTACCGTCACGTTGCCGCTGAAAACGGCCGAGCTGACCGTGATGGCAGGTTGATGAGTGCATCGTTGAGCAGGAAGTGTCTCATTGTAGAAGATGACCCAATACTGGGCGACGCTTTTCGCGAAACGCTCTCTTTCGCGGGCTTGCAGACCCAGCTCGTGCAAGATGGCAAAACGGCCCTGTCGGTGCTTGCGGGGGACACGCCGGACCTGGTTATACTCGATCTTCACCTGCCCGAAGTATCGGGCCCAGAAATCTTTGAACATATCCGGCGCGACCAACGCTTAGCATCAACGCGCGTCGTCATTATTTCGGCAGATGCCAGCCGCGCCGAACGTCTACGTGGGCGGGCTGATCTGATCCTATGCAAACCGGTAGGCTTTTCGGAGCTATTAAGGCTGGCGGACCAGTTTGCTGGTTGACATTACGCTCGGCTGGCGGCAGGCCCCGATGAAAATCGCCGTATTGCAGCAGCAAGCTGGTTTGTAGAGCTCCGGGTGGCTCTTTTGTGCCATTGGGGCCCGGCCAGCATGGCTGTGCGTGTTATGGTTGAGGGCTGTTGCACGGAGGGGAGGCAACGGGGCACAATAGGGGTGAGGCGCAGAAGGTAGCCTCCTGTAAGGAGCGCGCTATGGCGCAAAACGCCGCCGATTCTTTCCATATCATGCTCAAGCCGCCAGGCTCGATCTGCAACCTCGACTGCAAGTATTGCTATTTTTTGTCCAAGGAGCGGCTGTATCCGGGCAGTGAGTTCCGCATGAGCCAGGCGCTGCTGGAGAACTACACGCGGCAGTTTATCGCCGCGCAGCGCGGGCCGGAAATCACGTTTGGCTGGCAGGGCGGCGAGCCAACGCTGATGGGCCTGGATTTCTTTCGCCAGGCGGTGGCCCTGCAGCAGCAAGTCGCGCCGCCAGGCAAACGGATCACGAACACGCTACAGACGAACGGCGTGCTGCTGGACGAGGCGTGGTGTCGTTTCCTGAAGGAGCATGACTTTCTGATTGGGCTGAGCCTGGACGGGCCGCGCGAGCTGCACGACGCCTACCGCGTGGACAAAGGGGGACGGCCCACGTTTGAGCGCGTGATGCGTGGCCTGCGCCTGCTGCAAGAGTATGAGCTGCCTTTTAATGTGCTAACCACGGTGCACGCGGCGAACGCGGCGCAGCCGCTGCGCGTGTATCGCTTCCTGCGCGATGAGGCGCAGGTGAGCTTCATGCAGTTCATCCCCATCGTGGAGCGCGACTACAGCACGGGCTTTCAGGAAGGCAGCGGTGTGACTGCGCGCTCGGTTGGTGCGCGGCAATATGGCGATTTTCTAACCGCCATCTTTGAGGAGTGGGTGCGCCGCGACGTGGGGCGCGTGTATGTGCAGCTTTTTGACATTGCCCTGGGGGCATGGATGGGCCAGGAGCCGGCGCTGTGCATCTTCCGCGAGACGTGCGGCGATGCGCTGGCCCTGGAGCATAACGGCGACCTGTATTCCTGCGACCATTTTGTGGAGCCGAGCTATTTGCTAGGCAATATCGAGCAGGAAAATCTGCTGGCCCTGGCGCGCTCCGAGGCGCAGCAGCAGTTTGGTCAGGCCAAGCTGGACACGTTGCCGCGCTATTGCCGGGAGTGTGAAGTGCGCTGGGTGTGCAACGGCGAGTGTCCCAAGAACCGCTTTATTCGCACGCCAAACGGCGATCCGGGGCTGAACTATCTGTGCGCGGGCTACCGCTCGTTTTTTAATCATATCGACGACGATATGCGCTTTATGGTGCGCGAGCTAAGGGCGGGACGGCCGCCGGCAAATATCATGGCGCACAAAGCGCGGCAAGAAGGGGCGCTGCGGCAGCGGCTGGCAGGCCTTGGGCGCAATGAGCCGTGCCCTTGCGGCAGTGGACGTAAGGTTAAGCAGTGTCATGGGAGGGGGGCACGGCAGTGAACTGCCAACCTGCGGGCCTGTTATTGAGGAGGGGCGAGGCGCTGCTCTTTGGCAGCCTGTCTTTGCTGGCGTGGGCCATCCTCTTTGTGACGATTAACGCCATTTATATTCCCTTGCACGAGGAGCCGCGTCTGGAGAGGCGCTTTGGCGACCACTATCGTCGCTACAAGCAGCGCACGCCGCGCTGGATACCGCGTTTACGGCCGCTGGCGGCGGGGGATGGCGAAAGCGTTGTCTAACTGTCGTAGGCCGATGTGCGGGTAGTAGGCCATGGCAGCGGGGGCGGCCAGCAAGATGAGCACGGTTTCTTCGACGCCGGCGGCTTCATGCGTGCGCCGCAGCAGCTCTTTGCCGATGCCGCGGCGCTGGTAGGCGAGGTCTACGGCTAGGTCGGAGAGGTAGCAGCAGTAGCTGAAGTCGGTGAGCGCGCGGGAGAGGCCCACCAGGAGGTCACCGTCCCAGGCAGTGACGATTAGGCTGGCATGGTCTAACATGCGCTGCAGGCGCTCGGCTGCCGTTGGGCGGCGCTCGCCCAGGGTGGAGCGCTGCAGCAGGTCCTGGAACTGCTGTACGGTGATGGCGGCGTCGAGGTGGTAGGTGATTAGCGACATGGCGTTCTCCTTGTTGCCGGGTGTGTGCCGGGCGGCGGACGATAGGGGTCATTTGTAACACAAGCGGTTCGGGCGTGTAGTTCTTTTTGTGCGTGGAACTTCTTGGGCAATGTTAACGTCTATCTGTCATGATTTGCTCGCGACAGCGGGAACCGGCGAGCGCCGGACCGGCTGAGCAGTAATGGAATGTGAAAGGAGATGACGGAAATGTTGGCTAAACGAAGTTTTGTAGTGTTGTTGTTGATTGTGGCGGCGCTGTTGGCTGTGGCCTGTGGCGCGCCGGCTGCAGAGCCGGGCGCGCCCGTAGACCCCGCGCCGGCGACGCCGGAAGCCGAAATGATCGGCCAAGAAGCTGCGGCGCAGGCGCGCGCAGCACTGGCGGAGTTCCTGGGCGTGAGCGAAGATGCGCTGACGCAGGAAGCCATTGAAGCGATGGAATGGAGCGACGGCTGCCTGGGTCTGGGCGGCCCGGCCGAGTTGTGCCTGGCGGCGATCACGCCGGGGTATGCAGTAACGTTCCTGGTTGACGGCGAGCCCTACGTGGTGCGCACAGACCTGGAAGGCAACGCGGTGCGCGTGGAAGCGGCTTATGCCGGTGGCGAAGACGACGGCGAAGGCATGGCGCCCGATGCGGCGATTGCGGCGATGGAACGTCTGGCTGCCGAGCGCGGCATTGCGCTGAGCGAAGTGCAGATAGTGAGCTGGAGCGCCGAAGAGTGGACGGATTCATGCCTGGGCCTGGGCGGCCCGGCCGAGAGCTGCTTGCAAGCCATTACGCCCGGCTACCTGGTGGTGCTGGCGCTCGGCGAGGAGCTGATTAACGTGCGCACGGACGAAAGCGGCGAGGCCATTCGTTTTGAGGATGCGGCCGGCGAAGGCGACGAACGGCCGGCGACCGTGGACCGCGCCGTGGAAGCGCTGGCAGAAGAGCTGGGCGCTGCGCCGGAAGCCATCGAGGTACTGAGCTTTGAGCGCGCCGAGTGGAGCGATGGCTGCCTGGGCCTAGGCGGCCCGGCCGAGAGCTGTCTGCAGGCCATTACCCCAGGTTGGCGCGTGATGCTGGGCTTTGAAGGCAGTGTGTATGAAGTGCGCACCGACGAAAGCGGCCAGGCGGCGCGCGTGGCGGGCAGCGTAGCCGGCGGCGGCGCGCCGCTGGCAGAGCTGGGCAACGCGGCGCTGCTGTTCGTGCGCAGCGGCGGCTTCGCCGGCGGATTCACCACGGTGCGCGTGTTTGAAGATGGCTCGGTGGAACGCATTGAGGCGCCGGGCGACGCCGTGGAGCTGTTTGAGGCAACGCCGGCGGCTGTGTCGCAGCTACTGGCAGACCTGCAAGCGGCCGGTTACTTTGAGCTGGAAGGCAGCTACCTGCCCGCGGACCCCTGCTGTGACCGCTTCTCGTACCTGCTGAGCGTGCGCGGCGGCGACGGCGTGCACACCGTAGAAACGGTGGAGGCCACAGAGGATGTGCCGCAAGCGGTGTGGGATAGCATGGCGCTGGTGGAAGCGTTTGTAGAGGACGTAACGACCGGCGAGTAGGCAGGACGACGAGGTATTGGTAAGTGAGGGGGCGGGAAACCGCCTCCTTTTTTTGGCGCGTGAGAATTGACAAATCTCCAAGATTTGTCAATTCTGGGCACCAGATTGGCGCGTAAATCATGCTTTTTTCACCTCCCTGCGCTATAAGCAGGGCCATTTTGGCGGGGGCCATCTGCTATAATGCGGGTGCAAGCGGTTGCAGGGGCGAAGAGGAGTTCCAGAAATGTTGATGAATGTGAATAAGCGGCGCTGTGCGGCCGTGACGAATGCGGGCGAGCCGTGCGGCGCGTGGGCTTTGAGCGGGCAGGGGCGGGCGCCGCGCAGCGACTTCTGCATAATGCACGCGCCGCGTGAGGCGCGGGGACGCGTGTGCACGGCGCGGCGCAACGACGGGGCGGCGTGTCGTGCCTGGGCGATGACGAATGACCCGCCGCTGTGTAAGGCGCATGTGAGCGCCGTGCGGCGGCAAGCGCAGGTCGGCAGCGGCGGCGAGCAGCTGAAGGCGCTTGTGCGTAAGCTGGACCGGGAGGTGGCGGACCGGCGCTGCACGGCGCTGGCGGAGAAGGGGCGGCGCTGCGCGGCATGGCCGGTGCGTGGCAAGTCGCTGTGTTCGAAGCATAGCAGGCCGCAGGAGGAGGCGGCGCGGCGCTGCACGGCGCGTACGAAAGAAGGCCGCCAGTGCAGGAAATGGTCGATGCGCGGCAGTGAAGCGCTTCATGGCCGGCGCCTGTGCGCGACGCACGCTCCGGGGCCGGCGGCCTGGCGGCCGCGGCCGCAGAGGCGCTGCCAGGCGCGCACGGTCGGCGGCGCGCGGTGCCAGAGAGCGGCAGTACGGCGTGGCCGCCTATGCTGGGTGCATCTGTTTCCAGACCGGCATCCGCGCATCACGCATGGCTTTACGCGAAAGCTGCCCTATTTTCCAGCGGCGGTGTCTGAGCAGATCCGGGCGCTGGCGGCTGATGAGCCCCTGGCGGCGGAGATTTATGTGCTGCGCTTGAAGCTGGCAGACCTGGAGGCATACTTGCAGCGGCCGGAGCTGACGGCTAAGGAGAAGGAGAACGCTGCAAGCGCGCTGTTCACGGCGGCGCGGTCGGTTATGAAGCTGACGGAAGCGCTGGAGGCGCTGAAAGGCGGCGCGGCGGCGGGACTGGCGCCGCGGATTTGGGGTGGAATCCGGCAGCAGGTGCAGGCTGTGGTGGCCGCGCCAGCCTGGGAGGAGGCGGAGGATGGCAGAGACGCAAAGTAAGCGGCGCTGCGTGGCCCAGCGGCAGGATGGCCAACCCTGCGGCGGTTGGTCGATGCGTGAAAGCGAGCGGGCGCTGTGCGTGCGGCACCAGGAGTGGCAGGGCGTTCGGGTGCGGGTGAACCACGTGGCGCGCCTGCCGGGAAACGATCCGCTGGCGCCGCTGAGCGGCGTGGTGCTGGACGGGGAGCGGACCTATTATGTGGCGCATTATGACGATGAGGAGCTGGCGCTGACGCAGTCAGGGTCGCAGGCGCCTTCGCTGCAAGGGGAGGTGGGCCTGGTGCGCATCGCGCTGCAGCGGCTGCTGGAGGATTTTGGCGTCGGCAAAGGAAGGGCCGGCCCGGCGATGAATGCGCGGGCGAACATGCTGTTTAAGGGCGCAGAGCTGGTGGCGAGGCTGCTGCTGGCGCAGGAGCGGCTGGCCAGCGGCGGGCAGAGCCGGGTGCAGAGCGAGCTGGAGGCGGCGTTTGCGGAGTTTGCGGCGGAGTTCGAGCTGGGGCAGGTCGATGAACCGCCTCACTACGAGCCTGGCATGGGGCGTTGAGGAAAACGGCCGTGCAGTCGTGGGACCGTTGGCCGGAAGCCAGGGGTAAGGATATGAAACGACCGCTGAGGTTTCATCAACTGCAAAGCGGAGGTCAGGGTAAGGAGCCGCCGCGGGCGGTGACGTAGAGGTTGTACCATTCCTCGCGGCTGAGGTGGATGGCAGGAGCTTGGGCGCTGGCGCGGATGCGCTCGGGGCGCGTGGTGCCGATGATAGGCTGGATGCGCGCCGGGTGGCGCAGAATCCAGGCCAGGAGGATGGCTTCGGGGCTGGTTGCGCGATCGCGGGCCATCTGCTGCACGAGAGCAGTGGCCGCGCGAACGTTGTCGGCAGCGCTGGGTGGTGGATTGATGAGGGCGCCGCCGGAGACAGGGGACCAGGCCTGGACGAGGATGCCGTTCAGGCGGCAGTAGTCGAGGATGCCGGAGGCCAGGGCATGGCGCGGTTTGGATTGATTGGCGATGATGCCTTCGTCGAGGAGGTGGTTGTGCAGCAGGTTGAACTCGAGCTGGTTGACGATGAGGGGCTGGTCGAGCGCTTTTTGCAGGAGGGCTATCTGACCGGCGGTATGGTTGCTGACGCCAAAGTAGCGCACTTTGCCCGATGTGTGTAACTGGTCGAAAGCGCGGGCGACTTCTTCGGGCTGCACCAGAGGGTCGGGCCGATGGAGAAGGAGGATATCGAGACGGTCGGTTCGCAGCCGGCGCAGGCTGCCTTGGACGGAAGCGACGATATGCTCGTAGCTGAAGTCGTAGCGCGGCGGGTAGTGGGGCTGCGGATCACCGCCAAAGCGGATGCCGCACTTGGACTGCAGAAGGATATTGTCGCGGAAGCCGGGGATAGCCTGCCACATCGCGCTGAAGGCTTCTTCGGATTTACCACGGCAGTAGATGTCGGCATGGTCGAAGAGGGTGATACCGCCTTCGTAGGCAGCAGTGACAGCGTCGATAGCGCGTCTGCGCTCGGCGGCGGTGAGCGGTTTATCGTCCCAGGAACCGCCGATTTGCATGCAGCCGTAGGCCAGGGGGCTGGTGCTTAGGGAGGTGTGCGGGATGGGCAGATTGGACATTCGATTCATATTGTACACGATTCGGTGATGGCGTGACGGGCGATGAATCGCGCCACTACGAACCTTACTCCACGGACCAAAGGCTCGTAG
>CAYLJW010000043.1:0-39841 GCA_964384155.1 uncultured Ardenticatenaceae bacterium | reverse complement strand
GGTAGGGATCGACGGCGAAGAAGCGGGCCAATTGGATGTGCATCACGTTGACTGCCAGAAAGGCCGCCGCCAGCAGGCCGGTAGCTGCCCCGTAGAGGCGCCGGCCCAATAAGAACACCAGGAACACGGTTCCAAGATCAAAAAAGGCGGTCAGGGCGCGTGAAACAGCCGTCAGATGCTGAAACTCGACAAAGTCGCCGCCATTCAGCAAGTCGCGCGTCAGCGCCCAGTGCGCCGGCAGCCACGGCGCTGCCAACGGACCGATTCTCTCGGCGAGCCGCGTTGCCAGCACGCCCAGGTACAATGGCAGGTGCCCGTAGGCAAATGAACGCTGCGCGTCTTGCGGCACGACAATGCCGGCGCTCGCTGCGCCGGCAGGCCAATAGAAAGGGTTGAAGGTGGAACGATGCGCAGAAAAGGCCGTCGTCCACTGCGACGGCGCTTCGATGGTGGTCGCTGCCCAGCTAATGTATCGTTCGTCGGGATGGTAATGCTGGTAGCCATCCCAATCGAGAGCCGTCAGACGCAAGGATGCAGCCAGAGCGAGAATGAGGAGGAGAGCAACGTGCTGCCGTTTAGGGGCCATTGGTCCGGCGTTTGCGCCACAAAGTCAGGAAATGGAGCAATCAGGATAGAAAAAGGCCGGTCTGGATAGTCCGGCCTTCTCTGCTTGTAAGAAACCTTGGCGATAACGAGCGCTAATCTTCGTCTTCAGGCTCGCTGTCCTCGTCGTCTTGCCCGCGGCCAATGACCTCTACCTCATCCGCAGCCGTGGCAAAGAGCAGATCTTCTTCTGCCTCTTCTTCCTCTTCCTCCTCACGGAAGTAGTCGAAGCTGGTCACCGTCGTTTCCGGATCGGTGATCAGAGTCATACCTTGCGGCACCGGAAGATCGCTGACAAAGATAATGTCATCCGGCGTACTGAAGTGGCTGACATCAAAGTCAATGCTAGACACCAGGTCGCCGGGCAAACACTCCACCGTAATTGCGTGCAAGATTTGGGTAACCTGGCCCATGGCGCGTAAGTCTGATGCCGGTTCGCCGGTCATCACCAGCGGAATATCGGTGATGATCGTTTCACGCATGTTGACTTCATAGAAGTCTACATGCAGCACGTCGCCCCTGGTTGGATGCTGCTGGATTTCTCGAGCCAGCACGGTCACTTTCTTACCACCGACCTGAATATCAATCAGCTCATTGGAACCAGCCTGGCGTAAGGCGCGGCGCAAAGGGATTCCTTCTATTTCAATGTGCACCGGCTCCGACTGCCCATAAATCACTGCGGGAACCTTACCCGCGCGCCGGAGCTGTCGGGACTTCTTACCCAACAAATTACGCTGCTCGGCGTCAAATGTAACTCGCTCTGCCATAAATACTTCCTCTGCTGTGAATTTGGAAAGCACACGCCAAAAAGGCGCGGCGAAATCTCTTGGTAAACACCAGACGAAGTAGTATAACAACTTATGTCGGATCGTCAACGTCGTAGCCGCGCCGTATCACCTGGCGCAGCTATTGACGACCACCGGGCCACAGGATACAAATAACGCGCTTCTTTCGGAGAAACAAATGGCGGATAATAACAAACTCGACGACTTCTACCTGTACGTAAAGCAAAATGGAAAGCTAATCACCGACGCTCAGGTGCGGCGTTGGGCAGATGGCGTGCTGCGCACCCTGGGTGTGAGCCTCGGCCGGGGCGTCAAGAATAAACTGGCTTCAGCCCTGCCGGAAGAGCTGGCAAAATCACTAACCAGGGTCTTTTGGCTGCTCCATTTTCGGAACGCCAACCTGACGCGCGGCGAGTTCCAGCAAGCCGCAGCGCGCCGCAGCGGCAACTCTGACGCCGACTTTGCTTACTTTCCCGTGATGGCCGTGTTTGGCGCGCTTAAGCAGCTTGCCGGCGACGACCTACAGCAAGAGGTAGCAGAGAATCTTGCACCAGACATCAGTGAGCTCTGGCAACGGGCCTGAGCGCAAGCGAATTGGCGGCAGGTGTCATCTGCTCCGGGGCTTAGGCGCTCTGGCCTCAATTCTGGTTTTGCTCTTGCTACCAGCCTGCACCGCGGAGGCGCCCGCAGTTGAAGGGCAGTCCACCATCCAGGTTTTGCTCACCGTCGATGGACAAACGCACAACCTGATCACCGAAGCCGACAGCGTCCGCGAATTGCTGGACGAAGCCGGAATGACGCTTGCGGCCCTCGACCAGGTAACGCCTCCCCTCTTCACGCTGCTCAGCGCCGGCATGGAAGTCACCATTGTGCGCGTGACCGAGGAGATCGAAATAATCGAGGAGAGCATCGCCTTCCAGCGCCGGCTGGTACGCAGCGAAGCCCTCAGCGCCGCCGACCCGCCGCGCATCATCCAGGGAGGCCGCAACGGCGTCCAGGAAATCACGGTGCGCACGGTCTTTCATGACGGCGTAGAGGTGGAACGGCAGCGCACGCGCATTACCCTGCTCGAGGAAGCGCAGGACGAGATCGTAATGATTGGCGTCGGCAGCGCGCCCGGCGTCTTTTCCTTCGAGGGGCTATTGGCTTATACCAACAACGGCGCCGGCGTCATCCTGCGAGGCTCGACGCTGATGCCTGAGCAGCTAGACACTGGCGGGCAGTTAGATGGCCGCGTCTTTCAGCTCTCCCCATCAGGCGACTTTTTGCTGTATACGCGTGTACTGACGCCCACGGCGGGTTTCAATAACGGCCTATACATCTTGAGCACCGAGCCGGGCGCTGAACCACGCAGCCTGGGCGTTGAAAACGTTTTGTGGGCCGACTGGAATCCGGCGCGTGACGCGTCGATGCAAATTGCCTACACCACGGGCCGGTCTGTCAACCAACCTCCCGGCTGGGAGGCCAATAACGACCTGTGGCTCGCCGCCGTTTTCGCCAACGAAGACTTTCCCTTCACGCCACAGCGCATCGTCGAAGCCTATCCCGCAACCTATGGATGGTGGGGCGGCAACTTTGCCTGGTCTCCCACCGGCCAGCACATCGCCTACGCTTATGCCGACGAGGTGGGCGTGATCGACCTGCAGCCGGCAAATCTTGACGAGCGACGTATATTGCTATACGAATTCACGGAGTACAATACGCGAGCCGACTGGGTGTGGGTACCGACGCTTACCTGGTCACCAGATGGCGCCTTTTTGGCCTTTAGCACGCATGCCGGGCAAGATACAGACGCCATGGAGTTCGACGTCACAGTTGCCAGCGTCGCTAGCGACGTTGTCTTGCCCTTTGTGCAGCAAGCCGGCATGTGGAGCCATCCACACTGGTCGCCGCCTTTGTTATTCACGACGTCCGCCGACCAGGCCGACAGCCAGATAGCCTTCTTACAGGCGAGCAACCCGCTCGATGGTCTGCGCAGCTCGTACACGTTATGGGCAATGGACCAGGATGGCAGCAACACGCGGCAGCTTTATCCGCCGCCGGGCGAGAACAGCCGCTTTCCACGCGAGCAGCAGTTCATGGCCTGGGGACCTACGGGCCAGGATCTGGCCTTTGTCTTCGACGACGCCCTATACTTCCTGAACTTAAGCAGCAGCCAGGCTTTCCGCATCACACAAGACGACTCCCTGGTTAGCCGCCCCACATGGGCGCCCTATGGCGCTGCCATTCCGGACGATCTCGCGCCTACCGAACAGGTCAGCGCCGGCAACGCGCTAGAGAGCGCCGCCGAAGGCACATCTCTTGAGCCCTGACCTGCCCGCCATGCTATGAAGCGCAATTCACCCCCATTATGGCGCCCTGTCGTCTTGCTTTTCGCGGCGCTGCTCTGCCTCTTAGCCGCCGGCGCGCTGCGGGCGCGCCACAACTATCTGGCGCGCGGCATACCGGCTTCGCTGCCCGAACCGATCAACCACGGCGGCGCAGCGATCGGCGTCAACGTCCATCTACTGGGTCTCGACGACCCCGCCCTGGCAGACACCTTGCAACAGATCGCTGCCAGCGGCATCCGCCTTATCAAGCAGCCGTTTTACTTCACCAATGCCCAGAGCTTTGACTGGTCCGAAAGCGATCGCATCGTGCGCGCCGCCGGCGCACACGGCCTGCAGCTTGCCGTCTTACTGGACGGAGATCCGACCGATGACTTTAAGCCACCCGCCGAACCGGCGCTTTTCGCGCATTGGGCCGGGGAGTTCGCCCAGAGGTATGGACCGTCGATCCGCACCTACTTCATCTGGGACGAGCCCAATCTGACCACTCATTGGGGCATGCTGCCTGTGAACGCAGCAGATTACGCCGCGCTGCTGGCGGCGAGCGCTGGCGCCATCCGCGCCAACGACCCTGACGCCATTATCGTGGCCGCGCCGCTGGCGCCCACCACAGAACGCGGACCGCAAAATCTGTCCGACGTGCTCTACCTGGAAGAGCTTTACGCCACGGGCGCCGCCGGCTTCTTCGACGCCGTCGCCGCCAAGCCTTATGGCTTCTCAAGTAGTCCCGAAGACCGTACCGTTGCGCCGGAGACGCTCAACTTCAGCCGCGCCATTCTCTTGCGCGAAGTGATGCAGCGTCACGATGACGATCAGAAAGCGATTTTCGCCGGCAACTGGGGCTGGAACTCGCTGCCGCAAGGTTGGCAAGGCGATCCCAGTATCTGGGGCCGGGTGGACGCGCAACAGCGCGTCGCCTATACCTCCGCTGCCTTCTGGCGCGCGCGCACCGAATGGCCCTGGATGGGCCTGATGTTCCTGGAGGTGTGGCGCGCCCCAGAGCCAGATGAGCACCCACGCCACGGTTTTAATATTGCCGGGTCGCCTCTCGAAACAGCCCTTGGCGAGCTGGCAGCGCCCCCAGAGCTGGCCTTTCCCGGTTTTCATCTGGCTGCCGAGGACGGTGCGGGCCAACAATATGCCGGCCGTTGGCGTTTCTCACCGCAGTTTGGCGCCGACATCAGCCAGACCGGCGATGCCGCGACCTTCCACTTCTGGGGGTCGGACGTTGGCTTGCGCGTTCGCCGCGCCGACTACCGCGCGCGGCTCTATGTGACGATTGACGGAGAGCCGGCGCAAGAATTACCTCACGATGGGTCAGGCGCTGCCCTGGTTCTGACATCGCCGGCCCAAGAAGAAGACTACCTACAAATCGTCCCCGTAGCCCGCGGGCTGGGGCCGGGTCCCCACGTGATGACCGTGGAAGCCTACCGCGGTTGGGAGGCTTGGGCCTTGAATGGCTTTAGCGTAGGCTATGCGCCGCCGGGCCTATTGGCGGGCCCTTCCCGCGCCTTGTCGTGGCTCGGCGGGCTTCTGCTGCTGGTGGTGGCTCTGATAGACCTGCGACACGCTCACCGCGCCGGCGCACACCGGGCCTCGTTGCCGGGCCTTCGCAAGTTGCGCGAAAGCAGTCGTCTGATGCTTACCCTTGGCGCGGCCTTGCTCGTGGCCGTCACAGGCTGGCTTACGTGGGGCGAGCAAGCCGCCGGGATTTATCGACGGCTTGGCGACGGTGGACAGCTTGCGCTCACGGCCGCCGCCGCTTCCATCTTCTACGTCACGCCCGCCTTTTTCGTTTATCTTGCAGCCCTTGCCATCCTGTTCTTGCTGCTGGCCGCTCGACCGGCCTGGGGCCTGGCGCTGGTAGCTTTGTTCTTCCCATTTTACGTCTTACCCAAACCGATGCTCGGCTATCGCTTCTCGCCCGTAGAGCTGTTCGTGCTGCTGACCGCCGCAGCCACAATATTGCACGGCCTGTGGCGCCTGCGCGCGGAGCTGGCGCGACTTCTCGACGCAAAAGAAAGTGTCGCTGGCTATTTAAGTGGACAACTGGCCCGTTTGAAAAGCGGCCTGCTAGCGGCGGACTATGCCGCTCTTTTCTTTCTGTTGGTTGCCACCCTGAGCCTGTTGTTTACAGAACGTTTAGACGTCGCCGAAAACGAGTGGCGTGTCGTTATTGTCGAGCCGGTGCTCTTTTATTTCCTGGTGCGCGCTATTCGCCCTACGTCCAAAGAAATGTGGACGGTCGTCGATGCCTTTGTTCTGGGAGGCGTGGTGGTATCGCTTTACGGGCTGTGGCGATATGTTTGGGGCGGCAATGTGATCACCGTTGCCGAAGGACTAACCCGCCTGCACTCGATATATGGCTCGCCGAACAACGTCGCCCTCTACCTCGGCCGCATCCTGCCATTTCTGTTCGCGCTGGCGCTCATGGGCAATCGCACGCCGCTTCGCCGGCGATTATATGCCGTGGCCTTTGTACCAGTCGCCTTAAGCCTGGTGCTGAGCTTGAGCAAAGGCGGACTCTTCCTCGGCGCGCCATTCGGCCTGGGTATCGTCTTTCTGCTCTGGCTGCGCGAAACGCGGCGCGCAATCTGGCCCTGGCTGCTTGCTGCTTTGTTCATCGCCGTCTCACTAGTCGCGAGCATCGCCCTGGTGCCGGGGCTTGCTACGAGGTTAGACCTACGCGGAACTACCAGCATCCTACGCCTCAGTCTATGGCAGGCCAGCCTCAACATGTTCATCGAAAACCCCTTCTTTGGTGTAGGCCTGGACAACTTCCTGTACGAATATCGTGGGCGCTATATTCTAGACAGTGGCTGGGAAGAGCCAGACCTGAGTCATCCTCACAACATCTTCCTCGATTTTGCCACGCGCCTGGGCATCATGGGCCTGCTGGCCGGCGCATGGCTGTTGACGACCCTGCTGCGCAATCTGTGGCGCTTGCCAGAAAGACTCAATCGCGAGTGGCGCCCGCTTGCCATCGCCGCCAGCGGCGCGACGGCGCAAATGGTGGCGCATGGTCTGGTGGACCACAGTTTCTTCCTGGTCGACCTTGCCTTTGTGTTTTTCCTCTTGCTGAGCCTGTCCGTCTGGTTGCGCAACAATCAATCCGTAACCAATGGCCGTGACGAGGGTTAACATCTGTAGTTCGACGGCTTGGTCGCCGACCACGCCTCGTGCTTTCTGTAGATAACGGCGCCCCTGGCCCGGCTTGACAAAGCCGCCGTTGCACTTAAAATTGCGCTATTGCGTTGTCAAAATACCAAGGAGGGCATTAAGCCATGAACACGGAGGAAAGAGTCCGGGACATTATCGTCGAGCTGCTCGGCGTTGACGAAAATGAGGTTAACCTCGAGGCACGCTTTCGCGAAGATTTAGAAGCAGACTCACTCGACCTGGTCGAGCTGATTATGGCTTTTGAAGAAGAGTTCGAAGGTGAGATCTCGGACGAAGAAGCGCAGCGCATTACGACGGTCGGGGAAGCTGTCACCTATATCAATACGCACATGACGGGCTAACCGCCCACTTTCGCACCAGACATCATTCATCATGACACAAAGGGCGATGCAAGGCATCGTCTTTTTGTGTTCGACAACTCCTGAAAAGCAAAATAGGCGCAGGATTCACCTTACTTGAATCCTGCGCCTATCGCTATACCCTACTGCTTGTCGCGGGCGGCTTGCATACGCCGTCGCAGTTTGTCCAGCTCCACGGCAATAAACACGGTCGTGCTTGCCGCCAAGGCCATCAGCAAATCGCCCATTGAGAGCGCCGTCGTGTCGAAGATTTCTTGTAGGAAGGGCACATAAATGAGCGCCAGCTGCAGTAGGAATGTAAGCACTACCGCGGCGATCATTGGCTTATTGGACAACACGCCGATCGTAAACAAAGAGTCCTTATTCGAGCGGATTGCCAGGGCATTGCCCATCTGTGCCATGGTCAATGTGGTAAACACCATCGTCCGCATATAGCTCAGCGCCTCACCCTCATCGCCAGGCATCCAATTAAAATAGCCCGTCGCCAGCGACACCACGCCCATCAGGAGGCCAACCCAGACTATCTGCCAGCCCATGCCGCGGCTGAAGATACTTTCATTCGGCCGGAACGGCTTGCGCTGCATGATGCCCCGTTCGGCCGGCTCAATGGCCAAAGCCAACCCGGGCACACCGTCCGTAACCAGATTGACCCACAGGATCTGTAGCGGTAATAGCGGCAGCGGCATACCTAGGAACGGCGCCGCCAGCATCACGATGATTTCACCGGCGTTGCTGCTGAGCGTATACCTGATGAATTTCCTGATGTTATCATAGATCACCCGCCCTTCTTCAACGGCCGCGACAATGGTGGCGAAATTGTCATCTAGCAACACCATGTCCGCCGCTTCTTTGGAAACGTCGGTGCCCGTGATGCCCATGGCCACGCCAATGTCAGCTTTTTTGAGCGCCGGCGCATCATTTACGCCGTCGCCGGTCATGGCCACCACTTCACCGAGATCTTGTAGCGCCGTCACAATGTTGAGCTTGTGCTCTGGCGATACTCGCGCGTAGACCGAAACGTCTTCCACCACATTTTCCAGATCATCCACGGGCATCTTCGCTAAATCGCGGCCGGTAAGCGCCGGCTCATCGTCGCCGACGATCTCCAGCTCGCGTGCGATATACTGCGCCGTCAACGGATGGTCGCCGGTGATCATCACCGGTCGGATACCGGCTGTGCGGCACTTGGCGACAGCCTCTTTTACTTCCGGCCGTGGTGGATCCAACATACCTACCAGCCCAATGATGATCATATCGCGCTCGACCTCTTCCTCACTGTCGCTATCCGGCAGCGCATCTAGCGGGCGAAAGGCCACGCCGAGGACACGATGTCCTTTTTGCGCCTTTTCTCTATTCGCCTCGTTGATTCGCTCGATCATCTCTTCATCAAGCGGCACGGCTTCATCCCCTACCCACACCTGGTTGCTTATTTCCAGGAGAGAATCGACCGCGCCTTTGCTATAGGCCAGATAGTTGCAATCGGACCAGGGCATGTTCGCGTCACCATTGCCCGCAGGCACTTCGTGAATGGTCGTCATGCGCTTACGTTCCGACGTAAAGGGCACTTCGGCTACGCGCCGCCAACGCTGCTCAAGGGCATTTTTCTCCAGGCCCAGCTCGGCGGCGGCCACCACCAGCGCGCCTTCGGTCGGATCGCCAATCGTCCGTTTTTCATTGGGATCGTCTATTTCTTCCTGCAACACGGCATCGTTGGCCAGGGCCATGGCCTGTACCAGCAGCGCCAAGCTGCGGTGCTCAGGCGGCAGGTCCGTCGCTTCCGGCGCATCAGAACGCCAGATAGCAATACCCCGGCGCATGACCGTATCCACCGATACCTTGGCGCCCGCGACGTCTAGAACCGTAACGGTCATCCTGTTTTCAGTTAGCGTGCCCGTCTTGTCCGAGCAAATGGTCGTAACGGAGCCCAGGGTTTCAACGGCCGGCAGCTTACGGATTAAAGCCCTGCGCCGCAACATGCGCTGTGATCCCAACGCCAGGGTGATAGTCACCACGGCTGGCAGGCCTTCAGGCACCGCTGCTACCGCCATGCTAATGCCGGTTAAGAAGAGCAGCCGCAGTTCTTCATCCCGTGCCAGACCCAGGGCAATCACAACGGCAATGATGGCCAATGCCACAAGCGCAAGCGTCTTTCCCAGCGAATCCAGTCGTTTTTGTAGCGGCGTCGGCTCGCGCCCCACGTCCTGAATCATATCCGCGATCTTACCCAGCTCGGTATTCATGCCCGTTTCGGTGACCAGCATCGTACCGCGCCCATAAGACACGACGGTACCCATGAAGGCCATGTTGAGCCGGTCTCCCAGACCTGGATTTTCCTCGCTAATCACGGAAGTCTGTTTCTCAACCGGCTGCGACTCGCCGGTGAGCGCCGCCTCTTCCACGCGCAGGTTCACGCTCTCGATGAGCCGGCCGTCGGCCGGCACCTTATTGCCGGCCTCCAGCATGGTGATATCGCCCGGCACCAACTCGCGCGCCGAGATTTCGACGATTCTACCGCCGCGGATCACGCGTACCGTCGGCACTGCCAGCTTCTTCAAGGCGGCAATGGCATGCTCGGCGCGCGACTCCTGGCTGTAACCCAACGCCGTGTTGAGTACGACAATAGCCAGGATGACGATGGCCTCTTTTGTGTCGCCCAGAAACCCTGAAACGAGCGCAGCGATGATTAGAACGACGACCAATACCTCTGTGAGCTGCTCCCATACGATCTGCCAGGCGCTTTTTAAGCCGCGCTCGATCAGCTCGTTTGCGCCAACCTCTTCCAGGCGCCTTTGCGCCTCGTCGGTTGTCAATCCCTGCTCCCCACTTGTTCCCAGCTCTGCGGTTACTTCCTCAATGGTCTGTCCAAACCAATCGCTCATTATCTTTTCCTGTCAATTACTGGGTAGACGTCGCGCTGCTCAAACGTGCGGCGCTCGTTAAGAATAGCAAATCGCCGCAAGATTGGCTATTCACCCATCTCATGGCGCGGCGACAGCGGTAAAGGTCCAGCTAATTTGCCGGCCGTCGGCGACGATAGTCGCTGTATAATCTCTATCTGGTACGAGCGGCAGGCGGGGAATGAGCACGATGGCGTCGCGCACATCCAGGATACGGCGCCCGCTCTGCTGCGCCACCGCATCAGGGTTGACATACGTTGTTTCGCCGAAGATACAGTGATCGAGCACTTGCTCGCCGGAGCGGAAGCTGGAGCCCGAAATCACCGGCATGTTTCGTCCCGTGCCTAGCTGCAGGATAATCGGCGGGCCCGTTGGTCTGACATAGTCGGGGCATGAAGTCATCGGGTCCGGGTACTCCGTCAGCACGCTCTGCCTCACCCAGACAACACCGCCGTCGCGCGGATAGGTAATGGGATAGGCGATATCGGTCAGCCCCTGGTCTAACCCGCGCAAAATATCCATGTTGGCGGCAAAGGTGATACCCCCGTCTTGCTCGCGATACCAGCCGAAGCCCACCCGGGTAAGCTGCGGATCTAGCATAGGAACGGCATGAAATGGCGCGGTCATCCAGTAGTCAATGGCCCACTCTGGTGGCGCTTCGAACCAGAAAGTGGCGGCCAGGTTGCCGTTGCGTGCCGCGTCCAGGCCATCTTGCGAAAACCACGGGTTCGAGCTGTCTTGAGAATGAGCGATAAAATCCGTCTTTACCGTGTAGCGGCTGTGCGCCTCACTGCCTAGCGACCACGACGGCTCATCTAAGAGCGGGGCGACGCCGCCTTCCTCGCGAAGGCGATTGACATAGCCCAGCCACACAGGCGATGGCGGCGGCGTGGCCGTCGCAGTTGGGCTGGGCTCTGGCGTGGCCGTGGGCGCTGGCGTCGGCGTCTCCGTCGGTAGCGGCGTCGCGGTCGGGGGGGCCGTAGCCGACGGCTCAGGCGTAGCCGACGGCGTGGGGCTGCTCGCCTGCTCGGCACGAGGCGTCGCGCTGGCCGTGGGCGAGCCGATCTGGGCCAGGGCGCCGCTTGTGGCCGTGACGACGACAATGACCGGCTCCCCGCGCTCGCCCTGCGACGCCCCATTTAACACCACCAGTAACAGTGCCAACAGCGCGACATTCCCTAACAGCGAAGCAGATAAAGCAACCTTCCAATATTTGGGCTGGTTCACTGACGTCATATTTTCCTCCTTTCCCTTTCCTCTCAACAGTATACTCGCTTTTTTGCCGTGATTAGTTGAGTGGCGCAGTCCAGAGCCATGTTGGCGAGCCTAGCAGCAGTTGGCTATCATCTGGCGTGCCCTGTCGCCTGGTCCGCTCTGCTTGGCGCAGCGCACATCGTTCTCGATCAAAAGAGGTCCTCAGATGAGTTACGACTATATCAACAGACAAGGTGTGCACGATTTAACATGGCACGAATTTGATATGCTGTGCAATCAGCTCGTAGAAGAGCTGGCGCCATTCCAACCAGATCTTGTCGTCGGCATTGCGCGTGCGGGCTTGTTCCCTGCAACGGCCATCGCCTGTAAGTTGCGCCTGGATCTGTGGCCGGTCCGAGTGACCCGGCGCGAGCGCGACCATGTGGTGCGCAAACATCCCGAATGGAAGGTAGCTGTGCCCGACGACGTCAGGGCTAAGAAGGTGGCCATCGTCGATGAGATCGCAGACAGCGGCGAAACGTTAGCGCTTGTCGCCGCCGAGGTTCAGGCCCGAGGCGCTGCGGCGCTGCAAACAGTGGCGGTGGCGGCTCACAGTTGGGCCAAGCCGTTTCCCAACCTCGTGGCCCTGACCAGTGACGCCCTGCTCATTTTCCCCTGGGATAAGCTGGTGTACCAACATGGCCAATGGGGCAAGCACCCCGAGCTTAAAGAAGCCCTGGTCCTGCAAGAGCGCCAATAGCCCCACTTCGACGTATCCGTTTACGACCTAACCATTTTTCCAGGTAGAACCTCCGCGAAGGTTTGATGTGGAGCCATAGCCCCCTGGCTTACAATTATGGCATCGCCTTCGCTCCCTGCGATCGCGAGTGCATGAAGTTGATTTGAACCAATGGAGGAAATCAGTGAGTTCGAATTTCATCGAAATTTCTAACGCTTTAGCTAACGCCGTTGAAAGTGCAAGTAAATCTGTTGTAACCGTAAAGGGGCGCCGTCGCCATGCAGCCAGCGGTATCGTCTGGCGCGAAGACGGCATCATCGTTACCGCCAACCACGTAGTGCGTCGCGATGAAGGTATCAGCATCGGCCTGGCCGACGGCGCAAGCGCAGAAGCCACCATCGCCGGCCGTGATCCCTCTACCGACCTGGCTGTCTTGCGCGTCGAAGGAGCAAGCCTGACCGCGGCCGAACACGGCAGCGACCCCCGTGTCGGACACCTCGTCCTGGCCCTTGGTCGCCCCGGCGCCAACGTTGAGGCCACGCTGGGCATCATTAGCGCCCTGGACAACGAAGGCTGGCAAACGGCTATGGCCGGCAAGATTGACCAGTACATGCAGACCGACGTTCTCATGTACCCTGGCTTCTCTGGCGGTCCGCTCGTCGACTCAGCCGGCCGCGTTCTGGGCCTCAACTCATCGGCCCTGCTGCGCGGCGTGAGCGTCACCGTGCCGCTGGCAACCGTGAGCAGAGTAGTGGAGACGCTCCTGACCCACGGCGCAGTGAAACGCGGCTACCTGGGCCTGAGCACCCAGACCGTGCGGTTGGCAGCCGACATCGCCGAGGAGCTGGGCCAGAAAAGCGCCCTGCTCGTGGTGAATGTGGAGAGCGATAGTCCCGCCGAAGAAGGCGGCATGGTAATGGGCGACGCCATCGTGGCCCTCGATGGTGAGCGCGTACGCCATCATGACGACCTGCTTTCGCTGCTCAGCGGCGACCGCGTCGGCCGAAAGGCGCCGGTGCGCGTGGTGCGCGGCGGCGAGCTGCGTACGCTCAACGTTACCATTGGCGAGCGCGAACCGCGCCCGCGCCGCCGCCACCGCCACCGCCGCCGGTAAACAGCTAACGGCCTGACACGACGTCCGGCTAAAATTAGGCCCACCGCGCATTGCGGTGGGCCTTTTTTGTTGGCATACTGCTAAGGTCAATCATGTCATATGAAGCCCGGGAGGTATCAATGCCTGAAAAGCCGAACTTTATACCAATTGTCTCACTCGCGGCGCTAAAAGAGAGAGAGCGCGCCGTCGTTCGCGCTAACGGCAACGTCATCGTCCTGTTCCTGCATGGCGGCATCGTACATGCCGTGGATAACCGCTGCCCGCATATGGGTTTTCCGCTGGATCGCGGCAGCATAAAGGATGGCATCCTCACCTGTCACTGGCACCACGCCCGTTTCGACCTTTGCACCGGGGGCACATTTGATCCATGGGCCGACGACGTCAGGCGCTATCCCGTGGAGATTCGCGACGGCGAAGTTTTCGTCGACGTTGCCGCCCAGGAGGATGCTCGTGAGCGCCAGCGCAAACGGCTAATGGTAGGTCTAGAACGCGATATAGCGCTGGTGCTCGGCAAGGCCACCCTGGTGCTTGCCGATACACCGCAGAACGCCATCGAGCCCTTCCGCGACGGCCTGCAGTTCGGCGCTCGCTACCGGCGACGCGGATGGGGCCAGGGTCTGACGATGCACACCTGTTTTATGAACCTATTGCCCTACTTGAAAGAAGAGGATCGCCCACGGGCCCTATACCATGGGCTTAGCGCCGTTGCCCGGGACACAGCCGGGTCGGCGCCGCGCTTTCCCATGCACCCCCTACCCGGCGCAAGCAGCGACATGGCCACCTTCAAACGATGGTTTCGTCGCTTTATCGAAGTTCGCGATGACGAGGGCGCCGAGCGCTGCATCGTGACGGCAATACGCGCCGGCGCCACGCCCCAACAGGTCGCCGATATGCTGTTCGCTGCGGTAACGGATCACCGCTACATTGATATCGGGCACCCCGCCGACTTCACGAATAAGGCCTTCGAAGCCCTGGAAATTGCCGGCTGGGGCCACGCTGAAGAAGCGCTGACCAGCCTGGTGCGCGGCTATGCTGCGGCGTCGCGCATGGAGGAATCCAATAGCTGGCGCAACCCGATTGACCTAGTCCAGATCGTGCAAAACGCCTTCGAGCGCCTGGCGGAAATGTCTTTGAAGATGTCCGTCGATGCTGGGCACGGACCGTCGCAGGCGGAGTTAATTGCTTATTTGCACGGCGACGACCCGCAAGCGACGATTGAGGCCATGCTTGAAGCGCTGCAAAACGGCGCGGGCGTGCTGTATCTGGCCGGCATTGTCTCCTATGCGGCTGCCCTGCGACTCGCGCGCTTCCATACCAGCAATGAGTTCTCCGATTGGGACACGGCGCTGCATACCTTCACCTTTGCCAATGCCGTCGAACAGGGGCTGCGGCGTTCGCACTCCAGGGATCTGCTGCGCGGCGTCTTCGACGCGGCGATGAGCGTCTTTCTCGACCGCTTTCTGAACATTCCCGCGGCCAGGTTGCCCGAGCCGGGTGACTTGCAGGCGCTGCCGCAAACGGCGCTTCAGCAGCTCCCTCGTCTGCTCGATCACCAGCAGCAAGTGAACGAGGCAGGTAATCTCGTAGCCACTTATCTCCACGCCGGCGGCGAGCCATCCGAGCTGCTGGCCATTTTGGGACACTTGTTGCTACGTGAAGATCGTGACTTCCACACGGTGCAGGCCGTCGAAGCGGCCTTCCGCCAATATCAGACCTGGCGCGACCATGAGGCTGGGATTCACATATTGATCGGCGCTACACGCTACCTCGCCGCGCACTGCCCAACCGTCCGCGCCCAGGGCCAAACGTTCGATATTGCCAGCAGGCTGCACCGCGGCGATCGCATCTTCGAAGGCGACTGACGGCCAGTTGATCTATTGAGTTTTCGACGGCCGGTGTTATACTGAGCGCAAATTGGGAGTTGTCAACCAGCCCATCACTCATTGTCGCGAGAGATGGGTTTTTATATTGAAACCAGGAGATTAGATGCGCGTCGCTCTTTTGGCCAACCTGAAGAAAAATGCCCCGCAATGGCAGGGAATATCTGCCGACCGTTGGGATGACCTCGATTCAGAGGAAACGATTGCGTCGATCGTCCGCGCACTGGAGTCAGGCGGGCACCAGGTAGCCTACTTCGAGGGCTCTCTTTCCCTGGTGCACGAGCTGCCGCGCTTTGCTCCCGACATCTGCTTCAACATCTGCGAAGGTCACTTTGGCGATGCTCGCGAAGCCCATGTACCCGCTATTCTGGAAATGATGCGCATCCCCTACACGGGCTCGGCCGTCATGACATTGGCGCTTACGCTAGACAAACCTATGACCAAGCGCGTGCTGACATACCATAATTTGCCCACGCCCGCCTTCCAGACCTTCGAGCGCGTGAATGAGCCGCTTGACCCCGACATGCGCTTCCCCGTCTTCGTCAAACCCAGCCGCGAAGGCACGGGCATGGGCGTGACCCCAGAATCAATCGTTCGTGACGAGGAGCAGCTCCGCACGCAGCTACGCCTGCAGTTCGAGCGCTACGACCAGCCAATTCTCGTCGAGCAGTTCATCGACGGCCGTGAAATCACGGTTGGCGTTGTGGGCAATCTCACCAGCCCCGTCGCCTGGCGCCTGCCAGATGACCAGGACGCGCCGCGCATTTCACGGGGCCTCACCTTTCTACCGGCGATGGAGATCGACCTCGACCGTTATGAATCCGAAGCCGGCATCTACACCAGCCGCATTAAGACGGAACTGGTGCACGATTTCCACTGGACATGCCCGGCGCAGCTCGACGAGAGCACAGTCGAAGAGCTGAACTGGCTAACGGCGGCGACCTTCCGCGTCACCGGCTGCCGCGATGTGGCGCGCGTTGACTTTCGCCTAGATCGCAACGACGGTGACAAACCGTATATTCTGGAGATAAACCCGCTGCCGGGGTTGAATCCTGAATATTCCGACCTCTGTATCGAAGCGCGTGCCTATGGCTGGAGCTACGAAGAGCTGGTTAATCGCATCTTGCTCGAAGCAATTGAGCGAGAAGAGCTGGACGGCTAAGCCACCCGGAGTAACGTCATGCGGCATCCTCGTCGCGCCGCTCCTTCCTCGCGCCGCGCGATGGTTCTAGTCGCTCCTTGTGCAGGTCACGTTCCAGGTCGCTGCGCCGCCGCAAGATCCGGCGCCGCTCCCAGCCCGTGAAGGCGATTGTCAGGACTACGAAGACGATATAGAGCGGCAGAGCCATCTCCCTCGGAACCATGCGCGCCAATATGGCGAAGAGAATGATGAGTCCGGCCAGGCCTGCCAATAACCTCATGTGCTGAGCGTACCTTCTTTGCCGCTCGCAGGCAACGGATTGCCCCGTCGCCTGCCGCCTGAATCAAGCCCGCCACAGCGGGCAGCGCGGGACGCCCGCGCCGTTAGACGCCCGTCTTGGAAACGGTTATAGTCAGCGCCATGAGCACCGAAATGATGCCAAGGTATCACCAGGAGGCGCGCAAAGAGTTTTTCGGCGGCGTTCGGGGTGAGCTGCCCATCGCCATTGGCGTGGTGCCCTTTGGCATGATCTTCGGCGTCATTGCCGTGGGCGCCGGCATGCCGCCCCTGCTGGCCCAGGCAATGTCCTTTATCGTCTTTGCCGGCTCGGCGCAGTTTATTGGCGCCCAGCTCATTGGCGCCGCAGCGCCCGCGGCGGTGATTTTGCTGACCACCTTTATCGTCAATGCGCGCCATTTGCTCTATAGTGCCTCCATAGCGCCCTATCTGCGCTCGCTAAGACCCCTCTGGCGCGTACCCTTGGCCTACCTGCTGACTGACGAAGCGTATGCCGTAACTATCATAGATTACCGCAATGACCCTGGGACGCGAAGAGCCAGGCACTGGTTCCTCTTTGGCGCCGGCATCACGCTGTGGAGCGCCTGGCAGGCAAGCACGGCCATTGGCGTCTTTATGGGCGCCCAGGTGCCCGCAAGCTGGGGCCTCGACTTTACGTTGGCGCTCACCTTCATCGGTCTGGTCGTGCCCGCCTTGCGCTCTTTTCCAGACGTTGCAGCGGCCCTGACGGCCGGCCTGATCGCATTGCTGACCACCGGGCTGCCCTACCAGCTCGGCCTGGTAGCGGCGGCGCTTGCAGGAATTAGCGCCGGCTTCCTCCTGGAGCGGCTAAAGCCGGCTAGAAAGCGAGCGCTGCACAGCGTTTCCGAAAACGTCATGGTGGATGAAACATGAACTTGTGGCTGGTTGTTTTGGCGATGGGACTCATTACCTTTGGCCTTCGCCTGTCCCTGATACTCAGCGCCAACCGCCTGCGCTTGCCTGTGGCCGTGGAGCAGGCGCTGCGCTACGCGCCGGTGGCGGTACTTTCGGCTATCATCTTTACCGAACTCATCATGTTGCAGGGCGCGGCGCATCTTTCTCTGGATAACAGCCGGTTACTGGCCGCCATAGCAGCGGGTCTCGTCGCCTGGCGAACCAAGAACATGCTGTTAACCATTGCCGGTGGCATGGTTTTGTTCTGGTTGCTGTAGCGCCGTCACGATATGTCCATGGCTTTCGACCAAGGAGCGTAATGATGAAGCGGCAGGTATATATTGGCAGTCTGGCTCAGGAGCGAGTCGGGCCAATCTGGGTAGCGCTCTCCGAGAACGGATTAATCGGGGTGCACATGAGCGCCGGCGAAGCAGCCATTCGTGACTATTATGCCGCCTATGAGGTAAGTGTCGTCGAGCCGGCTGCTGCGGCGCTTTGCAGCCAGCTTTCCGCCTACTTCCGCGGTGAGCTGCGGGCCTTCGACACGCCGATTGATTGGGGCGTCATGGGCGACTTTCAACAGCGGGTTTTGCAGCAGGTCGTGAACATCCCCTACGGACAGACGCGCACCTACCACGAAATCGCCCAGCAGTTAGATAAGCCCGGCGCTGCGCGGGCCGTGGGCCGCGCAAACGCGACCAACCCCATGCCCCTCGTCATTCCCTGCCATCGCGTTTTAGGCGCAGACGGCAAACTGCACGGCTACAGCGGGCCAGGCGGCGTAAAAACCAAGGCCTGGCTGCTGCAATTAGAAGGCAGCCGCCTACTCTAAGCTAAGGGCAGTTGGCATTGTCGATAGGGCTCCAGGTCGACGCTTCAACCGTGTTGGCGCCCTGAGGCCAGGGAATTGGATCCCCTTCAAAGAGGAACTCGATCATCATGCCATAGGGATTCGATGGGCTCATCAGGCCGTTGACGGTCTGAATGGCCAGCTCTGCCGACCATTGTGACGCCGTGGGCTCGCCGGTGCCTGCGACCACCGTATCGGTTGCCAGCGCTTCCCAGGCCTGATTGTCCACATTGCTGCCGATGCCCTTATACACGTTCAGCGTGCCATCGCGGAACAGCTCGATCATACGGTCGGCATCGTCAGGATCGCCCTGATTGCGATTCACGTCATAGTAAATGCGAATCGCATCCTGTTGGTTCACGGACGCATCCTCAATGACGAAGGCCTGATATAGGTTCTCGGCATCCTTCAGCAGATAAATCTGCATCGTACGGCTCGAATCCGTAAAGACCACCGGCGGCTGAACGGCCCAAACCTGGTCTTGCAGGTTGCCATCGATGGTCGGCGGCGAAGGCACGCACGAGGTCTGGGGAAAAGGTGTAGGCATTTGCGTCGCCGTGCTGGTCATCGTCGGCTCCAGGGTCGGCGTTTGCGTGGCCGTGGGCTCCGCGGTATCCGTGGGCTGTGGTGTGCCCGTCGCCGTCTGCGTCGGCGTGGCCGTCACTTCTGTAGTCGCTGTAGGCGTCGGCAACTGTTCCGGCGTCGCGCTGGGCGTTACTTCTTGAGTCGGCGGCGGTGAGGGCGAAGGCGTGGCCGTCGCCGTCTCTGGCACCAACGGGTCGGTGCCTTGCATCACTTCCAGGCCATCGGGGATGCCATCACCGTCCGTATCCGGATTGTTACAATCGGTGCCGTAAATATTCACCTCATCCCAGTCGTTCAGAAAGTCGGAATCGGTGTCGCGCCGCAATGGGTCGCAGCCGTGTTCCAGCACCTCTGGGCCGTCGAGCAGTCCGTCGCCGTCCGTATCGGGGTTCTGCGGATCCGTGCCGATGACAGCCTCCTGCGCGTCGCTCAAACCATCGTTGTCCGAGTCGCCCGTGGTCGTAGGCGTGATGGCCAGGCGCGTGGCGGCGTCGATCGTGGCCGTGGCGGCGACGATCGTCTGCAAGTCGAAGGCCGCAACGGCCGTGGCGGTTAAGGCGCTGCGTGTCGCCGGCGCGCCGCGCTGGCGATCGCCAAAGGTTAGAAATAGCGCCGAGAAGGCGCACAGAAAGATGACCAGCGCCAGCACGCTATAGGCCAACCATGGCGGCACGAGCGGCGGGATGTCCGCTTCTGCAGCGAGTACCTGGCGCGCGCCAGAACGGCTGGCCACCTCTACGCCGAAGGGGTAGGCCTCGGTCGCCGTAAAGGGCCGCTGGTCGCGTGGCTCAACCTCCAGCTCGATGGTGGCTCGCTGCTGTGGCTCCAGGCGCACGCGCCCCTGCTCGCCGTGAAATTGCAGCCGGCTTTCAGGATCTTGGCCCACGACGCTATACAAGGCCGCAGCGTTGCCCGTGTTGCGGATCATGATTTCCACGATGCCCGGCACGCGTAAATGTGGCGGGTTAATCCCGGCCTCAAACGATTCCAAAGCGCCCAACATCAGGCTGGCTGTAACGGCCGGGGCGGCCTCCGGATACCGCTGCGATCGCAGCCGGATACGAAAACGCTGCCGGCCGGCTGGCGTCGTCGCGTGGCGTGGCGGCCGTAAGGTGATGCTAAGGGGCGTGGTTTCTCCGGCGCGCACGGCAATGAACTCCATGGGCGCCTGTACCCACCCTTCGGGCAAACCTTCCACGTCGATGGTGATGCGATCGTCCAGCGAACCACGATTGGCGACCTCTAAATGGAACTCCGCCTGCTCACCAGGGCCCACGGCGACACGGTCGCGCGCCAGGAACAGGGCCAGGGGCGATTCAGGCATGCGCACCTGCGGCGCAGGCGTCGATCGTTCTGCAACTGGCACAATGCCCGGCTCTTCTGCTTCCGGCGGACCTGCTAGCGTGAGCTGATAAGGGCCGACCTGGATGGTATCATCGCGGTGAATGGTTACGGCCTGGCCCACTTGTATGCGCTCGCCATTGAGTCGTGTGCCATTGACGCCGCCAAGATCGACAATCGACCATCCCGCCGTAGTGGCCTGCAGGCGGGCGTGATAACGGGAAACGCCTTCGGCCGGCAGCACCACGTCGTTATCCGCATCGCGGCCCAGCGAAATCTGCGGTTGTACCAGCGCGACCTCCGTCGTCTCATAGCCGGGAGTCTCGATGATCAGGCGATATCCTGCGGGCGCCGTGTCTACCGGCTCCACAGGGCCGGGCGTCTGCTGCGCGCGGCCTGGCGTATGCATCTCCGGTCCAACGCCAGGCAATACCTGCGTGGGCATGTCCGACATAGAAAGGATGGCGCTGCGCAGATCGGTGGCCATCGCGCCGGCATGCACAAAGCGCTCCTCAGGACTCTTCGACAGGGAGCGTTCGACCAACGATTCCACCACGGAGGGAATATCGGCGCGCCATTCGCGCACAGGCTTGGGCATGTCGCCGCGCATATGGGCGGCGATCGCCTCGGCCAGAGAGTTGAAATGAAAAGGCAGTCGGTTGGTTAACAGCTCATAGAGAACGACGCCCAACGAGTAGATGTCGCTGCGCCCGTCGAGCTCCTGGCCCTCACACTGTTCCGGGGACATATAGGCTGGCGTGCCCAGGGTCGTGCCGCTTTGCGTCATCCTGTCGCCTTGCAGCAGTTTTACCAGGCCGAAGTCAGTCAAAACGGCGCGAAAAGGTTGTTCGCCAGGTTCATCCGGACGGGGCAGCCTCTTTAAGATGATATTGCTGGGCTTGACATCACGGTGGATCAGGCCGCGCTGGTGCGCATAATGCAGCGCCTCGGCGATCTGAAAGCCAATTTGCAGGGACTGTTCCAGCGGCAAGAACTGTTGGCGCTGCTGCAGGCGCTGCAGATGGGCGCGCAAGCTACCGCCGCTAATGTACTCCATGGCGATGTAGGCTACGTCGCGCTCTTCGCCATAATCCAGCACACGCACAATTGACGGATGATCCAGCGACGCAAGGGTCTTCGCTTCTTGACGAAGCCGCGCGCGGAACTCCGGGCGGCGCGCGTAATGCGGGTGCATGATCTTCAGGGCTACCGGCCGCTCCAGATTTAGATCATAGGAGCGGTACACGGTGCCCATGCCGCCATCACCTATCATGGCTTCCAGACGGTAATGATCAATGAGCCGGCCGATGAGATCAGTCATGGTAATGCCCCTGCTATTTCGCCTGCGTCAAGAGCGGTTGCGCAGCTTCCAGGCGGACTATCATTCTTGTAACCTGGCGCATTCTACTGTTTTGCCCGGCGCAACGCTACATTCGTCGTCAGCAGCGCCTCGCGCAGCAGTTCAAGCAGCAAGTCCACTTCTCGTGGCCCAATCCAATAGTGCGTCATCGCGCGGAACTGACCAGCGCCGTAAGCGTCGATCCACACATTGCCCTCTGCTCGCAGGCGGCGCACTACTTCCTCTTTCGTTACGCCAGTTTGCGCTTCATCCAGCCGAAAGAAGACAATGTTGGTCTTGACTTGAGGAGCATCGACCGTAATGCCTGGTATCTTCGCCAGCTCATCTGCCAGGGTACGCGCGTTCCTATGATCATCTTCCAGCCTCTCAACCATCTGCTCCAGCGCCACCAATCCGGCCGCAGCAAGAACGCCTGCCTGGCGCATGGCGCCCCCCAGAATTTTGCGGGCGCGGCGGGCGCGGTCAATGAAGGCGCGCGAGCCACACAACACGGAACCGACCGGAGCGCATAGGCCTTTGCTCAAGCAGAACGTAACCGAATCGACGTGCTGCGTGATGGCTGCCGGCTCCACACCCAGAGCCACGGCGGCATTAAAGAGCCGGGCGCCGTCCACGTGCACGCTCAATCCGTACTCGCGTGCAATTTGGCCCACTGCGGCAAAGTAGTCCGGCGGCAGCGGATACCCATTGCGCGAGCCAACACTGTTCTCTAACAAGATCAGGCGCGTTCGGGCGTAATGGGGGTCAACGTCGTTGATGGCTTCTTCCAACTGCTCTAACGGCATGCGGCCAAATCCGTCAGTCGCCACCACCCGCGGCATTACGCCGCCCAGGACCGCCAGGCCCCCGGCTTCGGCCGAGACAGTGTGAGAGCCCTGCCCCACAATCGCTTCGTCTCCCCTTCCCGCGTGCGCCAAAATGGCGCTGAGGTTGCCCATCGTGCCGCTGGCCACAAAGAGCGCATCTTCCATCCCTACCATGGCCGCAGCCCGCTCTTGCAGCGCATTCACCGTGGGATCTTCTCCGTATACATCATCGCCCACGCGCGCCGCGGCCATCGCCTGGCGCATGGCTGCGGTCGGCCACGAAACAGTGTCGGAGCGGAAGTCGATTTTATCCATCGGTTTTAGTCTGCGTTCGCTCATTTAGGCCGCGCTTCACGCTCTCTGGCCTGCTTCACGTATTGTTCACAGTAAACGAAATTTGGCAAGCCGTCGGCCCGACGTCAAATTCGTCTGCTTGAATAGCGTCACTCTGTAGTATAATGCGTTGGCAGAGGCGGAGACCAACGGGTGGTTTCATCCTTTGCCCTGAGCATCCCGGGTACTCGTGCGCCAGGGAACATACTAATTAGGAAGGGAAGTATCGTTATGAACATGAATAGAATCGCTCGCATGGTATTGTTATTGGCGTTGCTGACCGGCGGCGTGTGGCTGCTGGGTCGTCCCGGCGCGCTGCAGCCGGAAGGCGCAGCGCGCGTCAGAGCGCTCAACAGCCTGGCCTCGGCAGCGCCCGCGCCGGGAGCTGCCCCGGCCGAGGCGCTGGGCCAGACGGTTGTGCACGAGCCGGTGACGCCCACCATATCCGACTTCAGCCAGGCCGCAATCAGCACCGATGCGTCAGACGGTATGCACGCCCGCTGGCTACGCGGCGAGTTGGACCTGGACGAGAATGACAGCGTCGTGAGCGAAGCCGAGTTTGCGCAGATGGTACAGGCAGCCCTGTCCCAGGGGCCAACGGCCAATATGCAGCACGCGGTGAGCCTGGACGGTACGGCCAGCGGGCCGCAGCCGGCGGCGCCCTCTCCCGGCATCTCGTTTGACTCCCTGAACTACAACCACAGCGGCGGCAGCGTGCCGCCAGACCCGGAGCTGGCCGTCGGGCCCAACCACATGATTGCCGTGGTCAACGTCGCTGTGGCCATCTACAACAAGTCGGGTACGGCCGTTTTGGGACCCACCGCGGCCGAGAATCTTTTTACCCAACCTGCCTGCAAGAGCGGTCTTTACGACCCCAACGTGGTCTACGACGAGGAAGCCAACCGCTGGATTCTGGCCTACGACAAGGGCGCGTTTAGTTCGGTCGGCGGCTATTGCATGCTGGTTTCGTTTAGCGGCGACCCGACGGGATCCTGGTACGAGTATTTCTTCAACTTCAATAGCCCTTCGACGTGGCTGGACTTCCCACATGCCGGCGTGGGCGACAACTACATCTTTATGGGCGCCAACATGTTCAGCATGGGCGGCTTATTCATCGAAGGCCGTATCTATGCTTTCAACAAAGCCAACCTCTACGCCGGCAATGCCGTCACGGCCATTCAGCGCGGTTTAGGCACCGACCGGTCCACACCACAGCCCCTGCGCCTGCACGGTCACAGCACCGGCACCTGGCCTAACTACGGCAATCTACACTACTTCCTCACCGACCCCTTCAATGGGCGAAACTATCACCTGATCGCCTGGAACCCGGCCACGGCCGCGATGGACGTGGTAGCCAACATCGACCTGGGCAACAGTGGACAGGCGGTGAGTGTGCCGCAGGCCGGCAGCAGCGGGCGCATGATGGCCAACGACTGGCGACCCGTGGACTTTGAGTATCGCAACGGCTTCGGCTGGATAGTGCAGACGGTTTCCTGCAACCCCGGCGGCGGCGTGGTCAACTGCATCCGCTGGGCACAAATTAACCTCAGCAACGGCAGTATTGGGCCGGCGGGCATGGGTACCTACGGCTCAGATGGCATGTACCGCTTCTTCCCCGACCTGGCAGTGAACCATTGTAACGACATGGTTGTGGGCTATACACGCTCCTCCAGCAGCACCTTCCCCTCCATCTGGGTAACGGGGCGGCAGAGCAGCAACCCCAACGGCGTGCTACAGGCTGAGGCGCAGTTGAAGGCCGGTGATACTTTCTATACCGCCTTCGACAGCTCACCACGACGTTGGGGCGACTACACGGGCATGACCATCGACCCTAATGGTCGTACCTTCTGGTATCTGGGCCAGTACAGCAAGAACACGGGCAACGTGAACGGTCGTTGGGGCACCTATATCGGCTCCTTCAGTTACCCCTCGTGTACGGTAGGGCCCCCACCTGATCTAACAGATTCCAACTACTTGCCGCTATTTGTGCGGGGAAACTAACGGCGCACCTAGCCGGCAAGTCGATGGTAAGCCTCCGCCCGTGAAGGCGGGGGCTTGCCGTGGTCCTCAAAGATTAATGGGCAGGCCGGGGCCCGAAAAGAGGCCCGCCGGCGCCGTGCGCGGCACCAACAGCAGCAGTGCGCCGGGTACGACATGGCACGAAAAGGGAGTGTGGCCGGCCGGGTCGCCATCGGTCTGCAGCGGCATCTTTTGCCTGGTCGTCACGCTCACATGGCGCCCACGCATCACTGACACATTGGGGCTGCCTTCATGTTTGCCGCGCCAGACTTGCCACAACAAGCGAAACGCCTGCACTGCGCCCTGACCACGGAAGAAAGTAACCTCGAAGAGCCCATCGTCTAACCTGGCGTGGGGATGAAGCAACAGCTCGCCGCCCGCAAAACGGCGGCAATTGCTCACGAGCACCAGCAGAAAAGAACCTTCCACCCGTTGCCCGTCCACCTCTACGGTTGCCTGCATGGGCGGAAAGCGAGGCGCTATCGATAGCGCCTGCACTGTATAGCCTATCGGGCCCAGGCGTTTCGACCATTTCGAGCGCGGCTCCATACGGTCGACTACATAGCTATCAATGCCCGCGCCGGTCCACAGCAGCCAATACTTGCCGTCTTCAAATCGTCCCACATCCATCTGGTGTACGCGCCCGGATGCCAGCAAGGCAGCGGCCTCTACCAGGGCGCGATGGTCGATGAGGTTGGGCCGCGGCATGCGCAGCTCCTTGCCGAAGGAGTTGCCCGTGCCGGTAGGCAGCGGGCCCATCACCGTCTGGCTGTGCGCCAGCCCGTTGGCTACCTCGCCCAGCGTGCCATCGCCGCCCGCTGCCAGCACCAGGCGCCGGTTTTCCTTTGCCGCCTGTCTTGCCAGAGCGACGGCATGGCCGGCATACTGCGTTGGCTGAATATCGACCGTCCAGCCGCGCCCCTGCCAAAAGTCGGCTACCCGCTGGATGGTGTTGGCCATGTCGGCAGGCCCGGCCAGCGGATTATAAATGATGGTTGCGTCTGCTATGGGCCGTTTTGACAACGATTTCCCTTTTCGCTAATATGTCGCGCTAATATGTCACGCTGTCCCGGTAGCGGTAATTCGCTGCCGGCTGATTGTCCCTGGCTAAGCTGAGATGACGATACCTATGGTAATTGGCGATCACAATAACGACGTAATGATAGCCGCCGATAGCCTGACAAAAGTCTACGGCTCTCACACGGCAATTGATAATATCAGTTTTTCGTGCAAGAAGGGCGAAATTGTTGGCTTCCTGGGACCAAATGGCTCAGGTAAGACCACGACCATGCGCATCCTAACCGGGTATATGCCGCCCACATCAGGAACCGCGGCCATTGCCGGCTACGATACGCTGGCCGAGTCGATTGCGGCGCGCGAGCGGCTGGGTTACTTACCCGAAACAGTACCGCTTTATCCCGAAATGACCATCGAAGGCTATCTGGCATTTTTCGGCCGCATCCGCCGCGTCGACGACCTGTGGAACCGCATCGACGACGTGTTGGAAGCGGTCGATCTGCTGGATCGCGCCGAAAGCACCATCAGTTCCCTCTCGAAAGGTATGCGCCAACGGGTCGGCCTGGCGCAGGCTATGATCCACAATCCCGACGTCCTGATTCTGGACGAACCGACGATTGGGCTAGACCCGCGGCAAGTGGTAGAGGTTCGCCAACTGGTGAAGGAGCTGGGCCAGCGACATACCATCTTGCTCAGCACGCACATCTTGAGCGAAGTCGAGCAGATATGCGATCGGGTCATCATGATTATCAACGGGCGCATCTGGGCCGATATGCCCTTATCGCAGATTGTAAGCGATGGTCAGGCGAGTCAGCTTTCACTATCCCTGGCGCATCCGGGCACCGATACCATGGCCCGTCTGCAGGCGGTACCCGGCGTCGAGATGGTGTCTGGCGATGGCAGCGGCCGCTTCACCATCGTGAGTGACGGCCAGGACGAGACGCGGCTGGCACTAAGCGATGAAGTGGCTCGCGCTGGTTGGGGCTTACTCGAGCTGAGCTCCGGCCGCCGCACATTAGAGTCAGTCTTCCTGCAGAAGCTGCGCGAGGCGGAAGCCGTCGCGCCGCGGCCGGTTGCAGCCATCGACGGCGGCCTCGAGGAGGAAGAATAATGCGAAATGCCTGGATCGTTGCCCGTCGCGAGCTTGGCGCGATTTTTGTGCAGCCAATCGCCTATATCTTCGCTATGATGATGACGCTGATCGTCGGCCTGATCTTCTCCGCCCAGATTTCATTTCCGGCGTTCGTCGGCAGCGCGCCGCCGCCGGCGCTCGACCAGATCCTGAACACCTTTTGCTTCCTGGCAATCTTTGGCGCGCCGGCTATCACCATGCGCCTCTTGTCTGAGGAGCAACAGATGGGAACCATTGAGCTTTTGATGACCTTGCCCATCCGCGACATAGAAGTGGTCGTTGGAAAATTCCTGGCCGCCTTTCTCACCTACTGCGCTGTTACGGCATTAACCCTGATTTATCCCGTGATCCTGCTCCGATTTGGCAACCCCGATATCGGCCCTCTGCTAAGCAGCTACCTTGGCGTTTTGCTCTGGGGCGCCGCCATCCTGGGTATCGGCGTTTTGGCGTCGGCCATGTCCGAGAATCAGATCAACGCTTTCATGCTGGCTTTTGGTCTGATACTCGTGCTCTATCTGACCACGATACCGGCGCAGTTATTTGCCATTGATCCGCCGTGGAGCACGATTCTCAACGAGCTATCTTTACAGAATCACCTCAACAGCTTCCTGAATGGTCTGATCGTCGCCAAGGACGTCCTTTACTATCTGATCATCACGGCCGTCTCCCTTTTTGCCGCGGCGCGTATTCTGGAAAGCCGTCGCTGGCGATGACGGGCAATAGTTGGTAATTACGGTATGACTACGAATATCTTCGAACGTACTGGCTCGCTTTTTCTGTGGCTTGGCGCCGGCCTGATTGTGCTGGGGATCATTGTTACCACAATCACACGCCGCTTCGAGCTGTTGAACAACCTCATGCTGTCAGGCGGCGCGCTGCTGCTCCTTGTCTACGCCTTTGCGCGACCCGACGCCTTGCGCGCCTTCGTAGGCGGCCGGCATGCGCGCTATGGCGCCAGCACCGTGCTCTCCATCCTTTTTTTCATCGCCATTGCCGTGGTGCTCTATTGGCTGGCTTACCAGAACAGCAACTGGCGTCTGGACGTCACCGAAACCGGCGAGTTTACGCCGGCTCGCGAGACAGTTGAGCTGCTGCAATCGCTGCCAGAACCCGTGCATGTCATCGGCTTTTATACCGTCGACCTAGGGGCACAGCGAGAGCAGGCGCGGACGCTCCTGGAGAACCTCAGCGCCGCTAGCAACCAGCTCACTTATGAATTTCAGGATCCAGAAACCAACCCGCTATTAGCCCAGCAGTATGAGCTCAACTTTAACGGCACCCTCGTCTTCATTCGCAATCGCGATGAGCCCGACGAACTATTCACGCGCGCCAACAGCCTGAGCGAGCGCGACATCCATGTGGCGCTGCTAGAGGTCGCCAATCCCGTGGACAAGAAGTTGTACCTCCTGAGCGGCCACGGCGAGCCGGGCATGGAAGATTTCTCGCCGGAGGGCATGGCCACCACCACCGGCTTGCTCGAAGATCAGGGTTTCGAAGTGCGGCCGCTGACCCTATTCACCGCCGGCGCCGTGCCCGAAGATGCGACCGTGGTAGCCATTATCGGGCCACGCGGCCCGCTCGACCAGAGCGAAGTAGACGCTCTGCGCACCTACGTAGACGGCGGTGGCGCGCTGTTTATCGCCCGCGACGTCGTGGACAGCGAAGGTCGCGCACTGGCCGAAGACGATGGCCTCAACGCCTACTTTAGTGACGCCTGGGGCGTGACTTTTCGCGAAGACGCAATCGTCGATCAAGATCTGGCGCGCGCTGGTCAGACCTTCGGCCTGGAGTTCCTGGGCGCGCAGTATGGAGCCAGTCCTATTATCACCAGCGATCTCCAGACCTTCGGCACACGTTTTAGCCTGGCCCGTTCGCTGGAGACAGAGCTTAAAGAAGGCATCGTCCTGACAGACCTGGTTATTACCAGCGCCGAAGCGTGGGGCGAGACGGATCTCGCCGGGCTCTCCCAGGGATTCGCCGAGCCCAACGAAGGCGACGCCCAGGGCAACTTAATCATAGGCCTGAGTGGTGAAAACTCGGCCACCGGCGGCCGCGTAGTGGCTTTTGGTGACGCCGATTTCGTGCTCAATGCCAATCTTGTGTGGGGCGGCAACAGCATTCTGTTCGCCAACGCCCTCAACTGGCTGGCCGACGACGAATTAACCATTGACTTGGCGCCGCGCGAGACGGTGCAGCGCCAGCTCAATATCCCGGAGCAGCAGCTCCGCACGCTGCGCTTCATCAGCACCTGGTTCGGCCCGCTGCTGATGGGACTGGTGGGCCTCACCGTCTGGTCGGCGCGGAGGCGGCGCGTATGAGCTGGCGCACTACCGGCATCTTATTCGTCGTGCTACTCATTGTCGTCGCCGTGGCCGTGTTACAGAACCGCGACGACGGGCAAAACGACGCCGGAACGATGCCTACAGCGCAGGCCCCGCCGTCTGAGAGCGTCGCGCTCTTCGACGGCACCACGGAAGACGACTTTGTGCGCCTGGACATCACCCTGGATGCCGGCAGCGTCGTCTCCTTTAACCGTGAAGATGACGGGCGCTGGTTCATGACAACGCCCACGGCGACCGAAGTGCTCAGCCAGACCGTTACCAACACGCTGATCGGCCTGATCAATACGGCCAGCCGCCGCACGTTCAGCGCCGAGCAGAACCAGATGGACGATTACGGCCTGTCCGATCCGGCACGCGAGATCGTGCTCGCCGTCAGCCGCGAAGAGCGCGTCGTGCGCTACCGCCTGCAAATCGGCAATGAGACACCGGCCGGCGATGGCTACTACCTTCTGAAAGAGGGCGACCGGCGCGTGCACATTTTGATGAAGTCCATCGTCGATCGTATCTTCGAGCTGGCCAGCGCTCCGCCCTTCCCTGAAGATCTCCCTACGCCCATGCCGGCTCAACCCTAATCTGGAGCAAGGACATCTTGCCCGCCTGGGCATCGGCGCAAGGGGCATTTGCGCAGGACGTTCACCCTTAATCTGGAGCGCGGGCACCTTGCCCGCCAGCTCGCCGCTTCCGGCTTGCCGAGAATGCGGCCTGCGTTATAATTGGCTGTCGTCTTGCTCGGCTGTGCGACGCTCACGGCGCGGCGCCAGACTGGGCTTGTACATATTTCATGGAGGAATAGATGAGTATCGATGCAGAAAAGAAAGGCGAACTGATTGAGCGCTTCGCCCAGCACGAAGGCGATACAGGTTCGCCAGAAGTGCAGATCGCCATTTTCGACACACGAATCCGTCACTTGCAAGAGCATCTGCGCACGCATAAGCACGATGAAAGCTCGCGACGGGGATTGCTGAAGCTGGTCGGCAAACGCCGGCGCTTGCTGGCCTATCTGCGAAAGAAAGACCCAGAACGTTACCGGGCAATCCTGGCAGAGCTGGGACTTCGCCGCTAAGGCTCAACCTTATTGGAAATGCGCGTAGTGCTAAGCCCGCTACGCGCTTGTTGTTTTATGTTGTAGCTGAGACCGGCCCGTTGGTATCCGGGCTTAGGTATTGGAGATTGCACAGTATGCCGCAAGCCACGCATACTGTTCACCTTCCAGTTCCTAATCCCCATGGCCTTCTCAGCATTTACCCAAATCAGCATCAGGCGCTAACGCCTTCGGTGGCCTGTTTCGCGCCTTGACTCACCCTCAGCGCTGCAACAGGCCGCGCCAGAGGCGCCGCACCTGACGCTTAGTCGAATGGAGGACATTCGTAAATGTTAGAAGATCACGTATTTAGCGCCACAGTTGGCTCCAAAGAAGTGACGTTCCGCACCGGAAAATTGGCGGAACAGGCCGGCGGCGCAGTCACAATCCAGGTAGGCGATAGCCTCTTACTGGCGACGGCCACCATGTCCAAGTCTGCACGCGAAGGATTAGACTTCTTTCCCTTGATGGTCGACTTTGAAGAAAAGCTGTACGCGGCCGGCCGCATTCCCGGCGGCTTCTTCCGCCGCGAGGGCAAGCCGTCCACCGACGCTGTGCTTATTGCGCGGCTGACAGACCGCCCCCTGCGTCCACTCTTCCCCGATGGCATGCGTAATGAAGTTCAGGTAATTGTGACGGCGTTGTCGTCCGACAGCGTGAACCACCTCGACATCATGACCGTCAATGCCTCCAGCGCCGCCATGCACATTTCGGACATCCCCTGGAATGGACCCGTGGGGGCCGTGCGTATTGGCCTGATTGACGGCGAGTTTGTCGTCGATCCGCTCATTCCAGATATGGAGCGCAGCAACCTAGACTTGCGCCTGGCTGCAACGCGCGACGCCATCATCATGGTCGAAGCCGGCGCCAACGAGGTGAATGAAGAGACGCTGATCGCAGCGCTCGAGTTCGGGCACCGCGCCGTGCAACCCCTAATCGATCTACAAGAAGAAATGCGCGCCGCCATTGGCAAAGAAAAACGCGAGATTGCCATGGCCGAGACGGACAGCGACCTGGAAGAACGCATACAAAGCCTGATGGGCGACCGTATTCACCAGATCATGTTGCAGGTTGAAGACCGTGATGAACGCGATCTGGCCCTGAACCAACTGCGTGAAGAGGTGATCGAGCAGTTGTCACAGGGTGAAGCCTTGGTCGATACCAAAGCGGTCATGGGCATCATGCAGGCGAATCTGAAGAAGATCGTGCGCAGCCGCATCATCGAAGAAGGCGTGCGCCCAGACGGTCGTGGTCCTTCGGATATCCGCGAGCTGTCGTCGGGTGTGGGCATTAGCCCCCGTGCGCACGGCTCGGGCCTTTTCCGGCGCGGGCGGACCCAGGTGCTGGCCATTGCCACACTGGGCACGCCGCGTGAAGCCCAAAAGCTCGATAACCTCTACCCGGAGGAGTCGCAGCGCTTCATGCACCATTACAACTTCCCGCCTTACTCCACTGGCGAAACCTGGTTCCTGCGTGGCCCCAAACGGCGCGAGATCGGGCACGGGAAGCTGGCCGAAACGGCCGTGCGGCCCATGATCCCCACCGAAGCTGAATTCCCCTACACCATCCGCGTGGTGTCCGAAGTGCTTTCGTCGAATGGTAGTACCAGCCAGGCAAGCGTCTGCGCCACCTGCCTGGCGCTGATGGATGCCGGTGTGCCCATTAAGCGCCCCGTTGCCGGCGTGGCCATGGGCATGATAACAGACGGTGAGCGCAATGCCATCCTTTCGGACATCCAGGGCATGGAAGACCACTTTGGCGATATGGATTTCAAAGTGGCCGGCACGCGCCAGGGTGTCACGGCGCTGCAGATGGATATCAAGGTCCAGGGCATCTCGCGCGAAACCATGGCCCAGGCACTGCGCCAGGCGTTAGAAGGCAGGCTGCAAATTCTCGACAGCATGGACCAGACTCTGAGCGAGCCGCGTGAAGGGCTCAGCAAGTGGGCGCCGCGTATGGAGACCGTCAAGATCGACCCCGATCAGATTGGCGCCATCATCGGCAAAGGCGGCAGCACCATTCGTGCGCTTGAAGAAGAGTTCGAGGTGTCCATCGACATCCAGGAGGATGGCACGGTTTTCGTCGCCGGCATTGACGGCGAAAGAACAGACGCCGCCCTGGAGCGCATCCGCGCCATCGCCGCCGGTCCAGAGCTGGGCGAGCTTTACCTGGGTAAAGTCGTCCGCGTGGTCGATTTCGGCGCTTTTGTGGAGCTAATTCCGGGTACGGATGGCCTGGTTCACATTTCGCAGCTCTCCAGCGATCGTGTGGAGAAGGTTGAAGATGCGGTGCAGGTCGGCGACGAGATCATGGTCATGGTCACCGATATCGACAAGAGCAACGACAAAGTTCGCCTGTCGCGCCAGGCTGTCTTGGAGGGCTGGACGCTGGAGGAAGCGCGCACGAACGACAGCGCCATCAACGGCAATCGTGGCGGCCGTCGCGGCCCCAGTCGAGGCGGACGTCGCTAACCTGGTAAGACGGGCTTCATGACCGGGCGTACCGCATTGCGCGGCGCGCCTCCGTAAGCAGAAATCCACGCCCCCGCCGCCTGTCGTGCGGGGGCGTTTTCTATATAATTCCACGCAAAAGGCCATCTTCAGGAGGATCTCATGCAACAACCCGCCACAGATTACCCGTTCATCAGCAGGCAGCTCGTCGACGTGGCCATGGGCCGCCAGAAGGCCGACCTGGTGCTGCGCCGCGGCAAATGGGTCTGTGTGCAGTCAGGCGAAATCATCGCCGGCAGCGATATTGCCGTCAAAGGGCAGCGCATCGCCTATGTGGGGCCCGACGCCAGCCATACGATCGGCGAAGCCACCGAAGTCATCGACGTAGACGGCGCTTATCTGGCGCCAGGGCTGCTCGATGGGCATATGCACGTCGAATCGGGAATGGTCACCGTGACCGAATTTGTCAGGGCCGTCGCCCGTCGTGGCACCACCGGTATGTTCGTCGATCCCCACGAAATCGCCAACGTTTTTGGTCTCGACGGCGTGCGCCTGATGGTCGAGGAGGCTGCTTTGCAGCCGATTCACGTCTGGGTGCAGATGCCCTCCTGCGTGCCCTCCGCGCCGGGCCTCGAGACGCCGGGCGCTGCCATTGGCCCCGCCGAGGTCGCGGAAGCCATGGGCTGGGACGGGATAATTGGCCTTGGCGAGATGATGAACTTCCCCGGCGTCTACATGAGCGATCCCAAAATGCATGAGGAAATGGCCGCAACGCGACGCGCGGGCAAGGTGATCGGCGGCCATTACGCCTCGCCCGATCGTGGCCTGCCATTTCATGGCTATGTGGCGGGCGGGCCAGAGGATGACCACGAAGGTACACGGGCTGAAGATGCCGTCGCCCGTGTTCGGCAGGGAATGAAGGCCATGCTGCGCCTCGGGTCGGCCTGGTACGACGTCGCCGCCCAATTGCCGGCCATAACCAAACAAGGCTTAGACTCGCGGCACTTCATCCTGTGCACCGACGATTCACATTCCGGCACCCTCGTCGACGACGGGCACATGGACCGCGTATTGCGACATGCCATCGCCGAAGGGTTGGATCCGATGACCGCCATCCAGATGATGACGCTTAATACGGCCGAACATTTCGGCGTAGCGCGAGACGTTGGCATGATTGCGCCGGGTCGCTATGCGGACATCGTGGTCGCCGGCAATCTGGAGCAGTTCCAGGCCGATCTTGTGATCGCCAAAGGCCAAGTGCTGGCGCGTCAGGGCCGGCTGCTGCAGGAGCTGCCCGCGTTTGAATATCCGCAATGGGCCACACAATCGGTAAACCTCGGACGTGCTCTGACCGCCAACGATTTCCGCCTGGATGCGGGCGCCAACGGCGCAGATAGCGGCATGGTCACCGCCAATGTCATCGGCGTCATCGAGAATCAGGCGCCAACCCGCCATCTGAGCATGGACGTACGCGTCGAAAATGGCCACATCGGTGTCGATAGGCAACGAGATATTGCCAAAATCGCTCTGGTAGAGCGGCATGCCGCGACCGGCGAGGTGCAACTTGGCCTGGTGCACGGCTTTGGCTTCACGGCCCCTTGCGCCGTGGCCAGCACCGTGGCCCACGACAGCCACCATATGATCGTGGTGGGCACCGATGAAGAGGATATGGCGCTCGCCGCCAACGAGCTGGCGCGTGTGAATGGAGGCCAGATTGTCGTCAGCCAGGGCAAGGTACTGGGCCTGGTGGAGCTGACCATCGGTGGGCTCATGTCCACCGAACGCGCCGAAATCGTCGCCGAGAAGGCTTCGTTGCTGCTGCAAGCCCTACGACAGTGTGGCTGCACGCTGAACAACGCCAACATGCAGCTCAGCCTGTTGGCGCTGGTCGTGATTCCCGCCCTGCGCATCTCCGACAAAGGCCTAGTCGATGTCAATCGTTTTGAGCTGATCTCCGTCGTGGACTGACTGCTCTGGCAGCAGTCGTTCTGAACGCAGTCGAAGGATTTCGACCTTCGGTCATCCTGAGCCGAGTCTTGGGAGCGAAGGATCTCTACCGTTGTTGACCGCCGATATCCCATACAATACACTCGCTTTCCATCAACTGGTGCACCTAGCGCGCAAGAGAATTAGGACAGCAAAATGTCACAGGTCCTGGTGGAAGTCTCCATAATTCTGCTGCTCATTCTGGTCAACGCCCTGTTCGCCATGTCCGAGATCGCCATCGTCTCTGCCAGGCGCGTGCGCCTGGAAAGAATGGCTCGTCAGGGCAACCGCGGCGCCCGCGCCGCCATCGAATTAGTCGATACGCCCAATCGCTTCTTATCAACCGTACAGGTTGGTATTACGATCATCAGCATCTTCGCCGGCGCTTTCGGCGGCGCCACCGTAGCCGGGAAGCTTGCAGAGGGCCTGCGCACGATCGAAGCCCTGGCGCCCTATGCCGGGGCCCTTAGTCTGGCCATCGTCATCGGCGCTATTACTTACCTTTCCGTGGTGGTGGGCGAGCTGGTGCCCAAGCGTATCGCCCTGCAAAGCGCCGAGAGCATCTCGGCCCTGGTGGCGCGGCCCATGCAGTTTATCTCCGTCGTGGCCACCCCCATCGTGCGGCTGCTGAGCTTATCGACCGATGCCGTGCTGTCGTTTCTTGGGGTCAAGGCCAGCCCCGAAGCGTCGGTGACCGAGGAAGAGATCCGCGTGCTGATCGAGCAGGGGGCGCAGGCAGGCATGATCGAAGAGGTCGAGCGCGATATGCTGGAGAGCATCTTCCGTCTGGACGACCGCACTCTGGAAGCTATGATGACGCCCCGCCCCGAGGTCGTCTGGCTCGACATTAACGACGACGCCGACACCCACCGTCAAATCATCGAAGGCGCCAACTTTTCGCGCTTCCCGGTCTGCGATGGCGCGCTCGATAATGTTCTGGGCATCGTCCACGCCAAAGATTTGCTCTCCCGATGCCTGCGCGACGAGCACTTGGACATCCGCGCGGCCATGAAGCCGCCTCTTTTCGTGCCCGAGACCGTGCCCGTGCTGCGCGCACTGGAACGTTTCAAAATGAGCGGCATTCATATGGCCCTGCTCATCGACGAATACGGCGGCATCGAGGGCGTCGTGACGCTCTTCGACCTCCTGGAGGCCATTGTGGGCGATATTCCCACGCTGGGCGAGAGTGAGGAGCCTCCAGTCGTGGAGCGTGAAGACGGCTCGTGGCTCGTTGACGGCTTGATGTCCATCGTCGAGTTCAAAGACTATTTCGACCTGGCGCTTTTGCCCGCGGAAGGCGCTTACCAGACGGTCGGCGGCTTCATGGTGCTCATGTTCGGCGCTATTCCCCACACGGGCGACAGCTTTGAGTGGCAAGGCATGCGTTATGAAGTTGCGGACATGGACGGCAACCGCGTCGACAAAGCGCTGCTGACGCAATTGCCGGCCGAAGAGTGAGCCGGCGTCACAGCAGAGGGGTTGGGCATTCATGAGCTGGAGCGCAAGAACCTGGCAGCCGCCCATTCACCGCGATGGTCCACTGATCGTGGCCGCCGCCTTTTTCCTCTTGCCCGTCCTGTTCTTCATCACGGCCTGGTATGCCAGCTATTTTGGGGGTCGCGCGCCAACGGCCCTCGTAGCCATGGTAGGGCTGCTGGCCTTAATTGGCCCCGCAGCCATCTGCTTCCGCTACGCCGCCAGGGCCCGACGGCGCAAAATAATCTGGTCGGCCCTGATCCTGGCAGGCTCTGCCATGTCCCTGTGGCTACCGGCGCACTATTTTCTACAACAAGGGGGCCCATTACCCGTCTCCAGCCATATTGCCCTGCCCGAGATGGCCAGGCGTGTATGGGCCACCACTCTGGTCTCGCTGGCAGCCCTGGCGATGGGCATGATTCCCGTGCTCTTATACGGGCTGGTGCCGGGCCAGGATCGTCCCACAGCCGGCATACCGCCCCGCAGTGCGGTAACCTTAGTCGCCGGCGGCGGCGCACTCATCTGGGCAGGCGCCTTGTTCCTGAGTTTGCTGAATCCCTTTGTCCCGCCGCTGATTCCGCTAGGCGAGCGCATTCCAACGAAGGTGACCGTGATCCGACCGCCCGCGCTGCCCAGCGACCTGGAGCCAGCCACGTGGGCCGCGCTCCTATGGCGGCTGCACGATGGCCTTCCGCCCGGCGCCACAGACCCCAGCCGCGAAGAGGCCGATAGCATGCTCCTGTTCCTACCCGCGATTGTAGAACAAGAAGGGCTGGCTCCCATGCTCATGGGTCGCGGCATCATCGAATTCATCGACGTCGGGGACGATCCGCCCGTCTTAGGCACGCGTGTCTCAACTTCTGGAATGGCGCTCTCTGAAGTCGACGACGTATTCGAGACAATCCTGACTGCTGAGAATTTCGTCTACTCGACCCACTGGTCGGACGCACGTTTTGGCCGCGTCGAGGTACAGGACGGCAACGAAGCCGCCGTAATCACCATACGCCTGAACGAAGAGGGCCAGGAGACGTTGCGCCGTTTCGCCAATCGTAGGCGCGGCTCATTCTTAACGATCGCCCTGGACAATGTCGCTATCGCGTCCTTCCCAGTAGCCGAGGCCGTCGAAGAGGATCTCTTGATCATCCGGCGGCTAGATCCTCATGTCGCCAATGGTCTGGTGGGCATCATGCGCCATGGACCGCTTCAGCTCGTTCCGCAATATGAGTTGGCGCCGTAGACGCGCGCCACAGGTAGACGGCAGCGTTGCCCGCAGCCAGCGCAAATAGTATGGCCGTTTGCCAGTTTCCCGTCATCCACAACGTAGTATCAAACTGATTGACGATGACGACGAGCAGCCAGGGACTGAGGCCGCTAGCCGTCATCGCGCGCTTTCCGCTCCGAAGAAGCGACCAATAAGCCGCAAACGGCGCCAGGAGTAACCAGCCGGCAAGGATCAGGCCGGGCAGCCCAAGCTCCGCGGCCGAGAGCAGCAGCACATTATGTACGCGCCCGGCTTCCTGAGAAATGGCAGAGGCGGCCTCGACGTTATTGCCCAGCCCCACACCCAGCAATGGATTTTGCCTGGCAAGCTGCAAGGCCAGGCGTGCGTCAGAAAATCGCTGGTTAATGGACTGGGCTTCAATAGGTTCCTCGAGATTCGTGAATCGACTGACGATCAGATCACCATAGGAGATCAGAGCCAAAGCCACCAGCATCAGGGGAATCAGCAGCCACAAGTTCGGCCGGCGCAGCCCCTTGAACGTCTGCGGCTGGGCCAGCGCTGCCCAGAACAGGCCGGAAATAGCCGCCGCCAACCAGGCGCTGCGTGAGAAGCTGAAGAATAGGCCGGCGAGCCCCACGAGAAAGGCTGCCAGGAAAACGAACGGGCGCCAATGGTCACCTCTTTCTCGCGTCACGACCATCAGCAGCAGGCCTACAGCAAGCAACGCGCCATACAGGTTGGGGTGAGCCGTTAGCCCATATGCCCGCAGCCACGGCTCGCCGCGCGCTCGCAAGACGGTGACGCCTTCGAACGCCGGATTTAGCGGCAGCTCGCCAAGAGCCGCCAGGCCCAGATCGTGCTGCAAGGCGAACTGCAAGCAGCCCACAACCCCTTGCACGAAAATCACAGGCACGAGAATCGAGCCCAGCGGCGGCCGACGGTTTACGTAAAATAGGTAGGTGAGCCACATTATGGCAAAGCCGCCGCCATAAATGAATAGCAGGCGGAAAGGAGCGCCGATCAGGCAAAACAGGGCCCAGGCCGTAAAAAGCGCCAGGGGTAGTGTGACTACCCTCGGCCCCCACGTCCAGGCGGCCTGCTTGCGCTCAGCGCCTAACCATAGCAGGGCCAGAGCCAGCGGCAGCAAGTTCAAGATGCCCAGGCTCATCGGTCCCCCGGCCAGGTGTTCAAAGGTGTAAAGGGGCACCCAGCTGAACGGACCATAGCGCCAGGATGGCGTGGTCAGGCTCAGATATACGAAAAGGGCGAATAGAATCGTCAGGGCGCTTGCCACTTTTTTCACTTTCACTCGTCCATCTTCACCATAGCGATGCGGAGTATGGCAAAAAGTGGGGTCTTAGCAAGGTTCGAATACGGGTTTCACCCCATTTGAGGGCAATTCCGGGCAGGCTACTATGCATGTAAGCCATTAACCGTCGTGCCTCTGTGCAGCGCCTGCGTTTCATTTGCGAACAGGCACCAACGAGTAATCGATGCCACACGGCGGAAAAACTGGAGGTAATTAGAATGAACAACAACGTGCAGATTAGCAATCAGGGCGAATATGAAGAGTATGTGGCCGAGGACGAGATGCTCGACGGCGGGCGTCGCGAAGAACTGCGGATTGTGCGCGATCTTGAAGGCGAACGCTCCGAGCGCATCATAGAAAACTTCGGCGCCGAACGGCGGGCGACCATGGAAAAAATCAGCGGCTTAATCTGGCTGATGGGCGGTCTTCTAGAGGCGCTCATCGGCATGCGCTTCTTGCTTAAGCTGATTGCGGCCAACCCCAATACGCCGTTTGTCAGCCTGATTTACGGCCTTTCCGACCTCTTCCTCTGGCCGTTCGCCGGCCTGACGGCTACGCCATCGGCCAACGGTATGGTCTTAGAAATTAGCTCTCTTGTGGCCATGCTAGTGTATGCCATACTTACCTGGGCCGCCGTTCGGATCTTCTGGCTGGTCTTCAGCCCCACTGAATCGCGCCGTGTGGCCGTCCACCGCCGCGAGGAATTCTAGCAAGTGCGCCAAAGTTGTTTATCAGGACGAATGTCCCATTGAGGTCTGCTTGCAGTACGTATAAACTAAAAAGTGTCCAACTGCAGTAGCGAGCGATTAGTTTTTCCTCCATCCTCCTGTTCTTCAATGCTCGCATAAAGAGCCGTCTGTGTGGGGCAGACGGCTCTTTGCATTGCTGGCAGCCGCCCCAACAAGACCCCCTCTAAACGTTAGGGATGTCTTAGAACCCGTTGAAGGGTCAACCAAACGAGCGTATACTATGTGTGCGTTCGATTGGCGGGCGTAAGAGAAGTTTCCCCTCCCCTAACTGGCACGAGAGAAACGCGACTGGAACCGCCGCCGAACGTAGGGTAATGTCACTACCCCCTTCTCTTACGCGACATTGTCCGCA
>CAYLJW010000042.1:0-40398 GCA_964384155.1 uncultured Ardenticatenaceae bacterium | reverse complement strand
TTATTGGCCAGATCGCGATGCAAGCGGCTGTCCGAATCGGCCGTACGCGCACCGACGACCAGATCGTGTTTATCGAGTTGTTCAAGAAGGCGCGGGATATCCTCTGGCGCGTGCTGCCCATCACCGTCGAGCATCAGCAGGAAGTCGCCACGCGCATGCCGGATGCCGGTCTTCACAGCGGCGCCGTTGCCGATGTTGTAGGGATGGCGGATAACGATAGCGCCCGCGGCCTGCGCGACGGCGGCTGTTTCATCGGAGGAGCCGTCATCGATGACCAAGATTTCCATATCCAGCGCCTGCAGCTCCGGTACGCGCCAGATACGTTCGATGACGCCGGCGATGGAAGCGGCCTCGTTGTAAGCCGGAATGATAACTGAAAGGTCTATTGTCTGAGTCATGATGCGCTCCGCTGGCAGTTCTTACCGGACTGAGAATATAGTATCACATGCGCTCATTGTAGCGGGTCTCAACTTTTGACATATGGGAAAATACTTCTATTTACCGCCGGCGTTTTGCTGCTAATAATTTTTCTTGTTCAGGGGCGAAAGGTCAATGGGGCAGCGCCTACCTGGTAACTCTCCAGTCGAAGGAGAACCATTAGCTGGCGACCGGCTTGGCGGCGACTCACAGAACGTTTGACTATTGGGGAATCTGCATGATTAAGGGTGGACGAGAGCAAACCGAGGAGCGGGCGGGCAAAGCTTACAGCACACCTCGTTTACGCGTTATGAGGGCAGCGGTGATCATTGCGATCCTGACCAATATCGTGCTCTCCTTTGTCTCCATGCCCAATCTCCTGCCGAGCGGCGGCCTCTTCGCGGACACGCTTGGCGACATCGGCCGAAATTACGAGCGTTCTTCGGGCACTGGTCGAGGGGTTTGCATCTCATTTTATGAGATTTATGGTGCGCCGAGCCTAACCATTACGCAGGACGCCTACGCTTATCTAGGGCTTGAGGACGACGTCATTCGACGATATTGTCGCGTGAGCACCCTGACGAAGAGTGAGCCTGACGGGCTGCCGGCGTCAATCGAGCAGGATGAGCTGGGGACAGACGTGATGCAGTTTGGACCAGCGGACTCGCTGCGAACGGCACGGTTCTTGAAGGCGGCGCCTGACGAGCCGGCCAATCTGGTCGTTGCCATTTTGCGAGATGGGACATTGACGTTCATACCGGCGGTGGAGAAAGACAGTTGAGCAGCGACATTCTCTTTTCCCTCTTTTTATATGGCATGGGCCTGCTGCCGGCATGGCTGGCGCGCAGTGAAACCGTGAAGGCGTTTATTGGTTGGACGGCGTTTGCCTGGGGGGCGTTAGCCTGGACCATCGCAGCGATTATCTGCCTGATGTTGCCCTTGCAGATGACGCTGAGCAACGTGCTATACATCTTTGTGCTTCTGTGGCTGCTGTTTTTCGTCTGGCAGCGCCGCCATTTCTCGCGTCCGACCCTTAGGGGGACGCTGAAACAGACAACCGTTCCGTTCGCCGTGTTCTCGTTCGTTATATGCTTCGCCGCGGTTCTGAACGTGACCGCCATGACTGCGGATTCATTGGTGCAGCTCCTGGTAGCCAACGAGCTTGCGCTTGAGCCTCAGCAGAGCGAGTACATTTACGAATTCGGCTATTGGGGCCCGGCGTTGATCATGCTCCAGGCCCCGGCACGCTGGTTAGGCCTGGCCTATTTTGATACATTGCAGCCCGCTTTTGTGGTTACCTTGCTGGGCGCGCTCTTCTTCGTAAGCCGCACTAGTTTACGAGCGAAGGGAGTGAATGGCGCTGTTAGTAATGCGATGAGTGCGATGGCGACCCTGCTATTAATTAGCACGCCCTTGCTGCTCTTTTATGCGGTTTATGTGCATAACAACATTGTGGTAGCGATGTACTTGTTGATAGGCGTGTCGGCCTTTTGGCTGGCGCTGAAGAAGGGCAATGAGCTGTTGTTCTATCTGGCTATTTTAGCCCTACTCGGGGTTAGCCTTGCGCGCACGGAGACCGTGCTCTATGCCACGGTCTTTATCATTGGCATGCTTAGCCTGGGCGTCTTTTCGCCAAAGCAGTGGCTAAACGGCATCTTGGTCTATGTCGTGGTGCTGCTTAGTTGGAACATCTGGCTGATTGCGAACGTGGCCCCGGCGACCCACATTCTCACACCGGAACGTATCGGCGTGGTTCTTTTAGCAATAGGGGCTGTCGCAATGTTCATATTGCTCTGGCGTTTAGGGGTGATGCACCGCCTTGTAGCGCCGAATTTGCATCGGCTCCTGCTCTGCGCGCTGACTCTGGCGGTTGCCGGCCTTGTATTGCTGGACGCGACGCATTTTTCGCGGACGGGCTACATCTTTCTGTATAATTTGTTTACCTATGGCTCCCTCTGGTGGGGAGTTACGTGGTGGCTGTTGGCGGCGGCTTTCTTGCTGCTTTTCCGCCGCGCCGCCATCTCCTATGAGCGACTTTTTGTCGTCGGGATCGCTGGCTACCTGCTCGTCTTGCTGCTAATAAGCTATTTGCACCCTTTCCGGCTTGGCTGGGGCGACTCGGCTAATCGCGCCTTCCTCCATGTGCTGCCGATCACCGTATACTATCTAACGCTTAAGGGCGGCGCGGCAATTACAGCAGAACGAGAGCTTCCGCTGTAGCAACTCCTCAGTTCTAACAGCTCGAAAATAGGACTCAAGGGTCGTCGCCAGGGCTAGCGGCGACCAGTAAAATGAAACTGTGTTACGGTTGGATAGCTCTGTCATATATTTTCCAGTTGCATGAAGGATAGAAAAGCGCTTTGAATAGTGAAGCAAGGGTTCAATCCAGTCACCGATACCTCCTGGGCGCGCTGCTTCTGGCAGTAGGTATCACGCTACTCACGCAACTACCCCATCTATTGGATCCCATGAGCGTGGAGCCAGACTTTCGTAAGTTTCATCTTGCTTATCGCCTGGAGAATCCGGAGCTGTTCCCGGGTAAGACGTGGGGGGAACTAGAGCTCAGCAGCCCTCTCTATGTCGCGATATTATGGGGCGCCAGTACGATTATGCCGCCGGAGCTGGCGTCGAAGCTGTTTGTCTACCCGCTCATCCTGATTTCCGCCTACTTCCTTTTTCAAATTGGGCTCCGGCTGCGCGGGCCGGGAACAGGGTTAGCGTTGGCCCTTGCCTTTACCGTTTTTGTCCTGGCGACGGATCCCGATGTGTCGGTTACGGGCGGCTTGCAGCGAAGCTTCGCGCTGCCGCTGCTGATTGCTGAGATGTCCTTTCTAATGCAGCACAGGTTCCGGCATGTCTTTGCGGTCATTGTTTTTATGGGCCTCATCTACTTGCCGATTTTGCCTGTTGCCGTCCTGACTGCCGCCAGCGTCATCTTCTTAGAACGGGAGGACGGGGCGTGGAGGCTAGCCATTCAACGCAAATATCTTTTCATGATGATTGCCGCGACGGGGCTTACTTTTCTGGCCGTGCTTCCGTTTCTGGAGTCGGTATTATTCGTCCGTTTGCAGGAAAGCATCGCCCTGATGCGCCAGGGTGAGCACATGTTGCGCGATCCCGTTTATGGACCCGACGGGCCGCGGCCGATGTTCTATGCCTTTCCTTTTTTCGGGCGTGGCGGGTTAGTCGTGCAAGGATCGGCCGTATTCCAATTCCTAATCCTGTCGCTGCTCAGTGGCGTGATGCTCGTGGTCCTGCGTGACAAACGGCAGCGGCTGCCGCCAGTCTTCAGGAATCTATTCCTGGCAAGTATGGCAGTTTACTTCGTATCCTGGTTACCCATACTCCTTCTATCGACCCCTTTGCTCTACTTGCCAAGCCGCCACACTCAATTCTCGCTGTTTCTCTGCTTAATTGTGTTTACCGTTTTGAATAGCGAGCAAACATTGCACCGCATTGCAACACACGCCCAGCAGCAGCGCGAGCGCTTAGCCTATCTGGTTCTCGGCGTCATCGTGCTGGCAGCCGCGGCCGTCGGGTTATCGCTGGCAAACGGCTCGCCGCAAAATGCCGGAACGCTCTGGATGCGGATGCGCGTCACGCTTATGGCGCTGAGCGTCGTAGCCGCCGCGCTGCTGCTTTTCTCGCTAAGACGAAAAAAGGGTCGGCAAAAGGCGACTTCTAATTCCTTCGCATTTCCAAAACATGTGTGGCCGGCGCTTGGCGCCGTATTGCTGCTGCTGTCTCCGCTTTATATCAGGGTCACCGGTCCGCCCTATCATCGCCCTTCCGGCGACGCGTTGGCGCTGTATGCGTTTCTTCAGACGACACCCGTCGATACAGTGGTGGCTGGCGACGCCTGCCTTTTAAACGACGTGCCCTACTACGCAAAGCGCAATGTTCTATACGATTGCATGGTCCCCGAGAATGCTGAACGGGAGCTGGTGGCCGGACTGGATGCCTATTACGCGGAGGATGGGCAGGCGGTTCTAGACTTCTGCAAGCAACACGGCGTGGATGTTCTGGTTGTGGACGAGCGGACTTTAACCAAGGCGTTGATCGACGAGCGGAACGTCACGTTCGAACCTTATAACTCGGAGCTTTTACCGCGGCTCGCCGCTCGCAGACAGTTCGCGCTGGCGCACATTGAGCCTGCGCAGCGCCTGTTCCAGGCTGGCGGTATGTATGCCGTGTCCTGTACTGAAGAGGTTCTGCTTCAGGAACGTGCCGGCATGGTGAGCTCACAACCATGAATGACATCATCTCTTTGGCGCAAGTACGACCACCACGACTAATTGGGCTAGCAGTTGGTCTGGCTATTATCCTCGTCGCCGCATTGCATTACCTGTTCGTCGTGCCGCCTATGGACTACGTCAACAAAGACTTCATGACCTTCTGGGCCGGCAGCAGAGCTGTACTGGATGGTGTGAACCCGTTTGATGAAGCTGTCTGGCGACCATTGCGCGCCGCTTATGGCAGCAGCTGGATGCCGAATCCGCGCTCGCCGTATCCCTTGTGGACGTCACTGGCCTTCATTCCCTTTGCGCTGCTGCCCGTTCCCGCGGCGGCGGCATTGTGGCTGACCATACAAGAATTTCTCCTTGTGGCAACGGCCGTAGTCCTGTTGCGGCTCTATGCACGGCGGCAATTTGGATCGCTCGAGATAATTGTCGCCGGCCTCGTCGCCTTTGCATCCGTCGCCATGATTCTGGTACTGATCAACGGGCAAATGACGTTATTCATGTTATTCGTCCTTGCCCTGTTTCTTTATCACTACGAAAAAGGGAATCTGCTGGCCGCCGGCGTCACGTTGGCCCTTCTTACTCTCAAACCGAATCCATTCATCGGTTTCCTCCCGCTAGTTGGATTGTGGTTGTTTTGGAAAAGGGAGCGGCGCGTTATCGCTGGCGGCGCACTAGCCTCATTCGCCATGCTGGTAGCGACCTGGGCGATTGTTCCAGGCTGGATCGGCCAATGGGCCGCCGTGCGCTCGAAAGCGGAAGTGGTCACAATCACTCCCACTTTATGGGGTCTCGCTGCCGAGATGGGCGGTCACATGTGGGCGCCGCTCGGATTTGTTTTGGTCATCGCGCTCCTGCTTATAACGGGCAAGTTTGTCTTCTCTAGGCCGGCGCTTGGCGCTCCCGCTATGGTTAGCACCGGTATGGCTATGTCCCTCCTTGTTACACCCTACGGCTGGACCTATGAACACGCGCTGCTATTCGTCCCCTGGCTATGGTTGTTCGCGCGTGCCTTCGATGGACGGCGTGCCATCAGGCTGTGGGTCGTAGTTGTAGGCGTCGTTCCATGGCTTGTATTTGGACTGGCCATGGTCCGTATCAACGATAGCTTTGGTTTTCTAGTACCGTTGATGACGTTGTGCCTGGTCTTATGGTCCGCCCGCGGTGAGGAGAGTAGCGAGGTTTCACGCAGCCACCCGTTCCATCTCGACACCACGAACCAGACTTTCTAGCGGCAGGTCCTGACCCATGCAAAGTTTCGTTGCCACTACCTCCCCGGAGATTGGAGAGAAGCGCCTGATATCGCGTAAAAGAAGGAATAGGTTGCTAATTGCCTCGCTCGCCGTGGCTCTTTTACTTCTCCTGGTCTATCAGTTGCCGCGCCTGCTTGATGTGCACCGGGTGGAGCTTGATTTTCGCAACTTCTATCTCGTTTTTCGACTCCAGGAACCGGAGCTCTATCCGGGGCACAGTCTGGGGACGTTGGAGCGCGCCAGCCCGGTCTATACCGCTATTCTTTGGACCGCCGGCCGCCTTATCATGCCAGAAATGACACATAAGCTGCTCCCCTTTCCCCTACTGCTCATTTCCGTTTACTTCATGTTCCGCATTGGCGAGCGCCTGGCGAACGCTGGAACCGGAGCCGCGCTAGCCATTGGCTTCACGGTCTTCAACCTGGCCAGCAACACCGAAGTGGCCGTGTCGGGCGGCCTGCAGCGCAGCTTTGCCGTGCCGCTGCTGGTGGCGCTGGTGTGGGCCATGATGCAGCGTAGGTTGGCGGCCATGCTGGCCATTGTGCTGCTTAGTGGGGTGATTTATCTACCCATTCTGCCGGTGGCGGCGCTTGCCGTGTGCCTGGCGCTCGTGCTGCGCTACGAAGACGGCCGCTGGCGGCTGGCGCCGGACTGGCGCAAGCTGGCGCCGCTGGCCGTGGTGGCCTTGGTCGTGGGCGCGGCGCTCTTGCCCTTCCTCATGGAGCGCGTGCTGGGCAACTTAACACACGGCCTGGAAGCGCTGCGCAATGGGCGACACATGCTGCTGGACCCCGTGTATCAGCGGGGCGGGCGCTATCCGTTGTTCGTCTGGTTCCCCATCACTGGCCGCCTGGGTTTTGTGAGCGGAGCGAATACCTTCATGCAAGTGACTTTGCTCGGCGTGATGGCCCTGATCATCGTGTGGGTCCGCGGCGACAAGCGACGGCGCCTGCCTGCAGAGCTGTCAATCCTGCTGGCCGCCAGCCTGACGGCCTTTGTGTTATCCTGGCTGGCGATCATCCTCACCTCGTCAACGCTGCTCTATTTGCCCAGCCGCCATACGGAGAGCAGCTTCTTTATCGTGCTCGTTACGTTCGTCTTCCTGAATCTCGAAAACACGCTGCGCGACGTGGCTGCTCTGCTGCAGCGCAAGCGACGGCTGCTGCTAACGGCGTCCATACCGCTTTTGCTGTTGGGCTCTGGCGCGAGCCTTGTGCCTCTGCTGCGCGGCGCGGGCGCCGAAAGCGACGGCGGCTGGCAGTTGCTGCGGCTGATGTTGCTGGGGCTCTGCCTGGCGCTGGCGCCCATCCTGTGGCTCTATTGGAAGAAAGCCGGCAATCGCGCGCCAGGCGCCGCTCGCGAAGCGCAACACGGCCGCTTGTGGCCTCTATTAGGCGGCTTCATGATTCTGCTGGCGCCGGTGTATATTGTAGCTACAGGCCCGCCCTCCTATAGACCGGCGGACAGCGAGCTTGCTCTGTTCGACTATCTGCGGACGCTGCCCACAGACGCCGTGATTGCCGGCGATCCGTGCAGCCTGGACGATGTGCTGTTCTATGCCCGGCGCAATGCGCTTTATAGCTGTTGGAATGCCGAAGAGAATCCCGACGCGCTCGTGGCCGGCCTCGACGCCTACTATGCCGAAAGCGCCGCGCCCATTTTGGCCTTTTGCCGCAGCTATGGGGTGGATGTGCTCGTGGTAAATGAACAGACGGTCACGGCCGATCACGTGGCCCAGGGGCGCGTGATTTATGAGCCTTATCAGAGCGCGCTAGCCAAGCGGCTGGCAGAGCGCAGCGCCTTCGTGCTGGCCCAGGTCCCGCCGGCGCAGCGGCTCTTCCAAAGCGGTTCGCGCTACGTGGTGGCCTGTACCCCGGAAGGCCTGACATTCGAGTAGCGCCGCCCATGACGCAGCCGGTTTTGGCTTGCTGCGGAAGCTATGTCCTACCCTACAATTCTGCTACAATCCCCGTGCATCGAACGACCGCACAGTTTAGAGGAGTCTTCATGAAAGGTTTGATTCTGAGCGGCGGCAAAGGCACCCGCCTTTATCCGCTGACCTATACCAGCGCCAAGCAGCTTATTCCCGTCGCCAATAAGCCGGTCCTATTCCGCGTGATCGAGTCGATCTGCGACGCGGGCATCGAGGAGATCGGCATCGTGGTGGGCGACACGGCCGCCGAAGTGCAAGACGCCGTGGGGCGCGGCGGGCGCTGGGGCGTGGAGATTACGTACATTCACCAGGAAAAGCCGCTGGGCCTGGCGCACTGCGTAAAGATCGCGCGCGATTTCCTGGGCGACGACCGCTTTGTGATGTTCCTGGGCGATAACGTGATCCAGGGCGGCATCAGCCCGCTCATTTCAGAGTTTGCGGGCAGCGACTGGAACAGCCAGATTGTGCTCACGCGCATTGCGCATCCCGAGCAATATGGCGTGGCCGAGCTGGACGACCAGGGGCGCATAAAACGGCTGGTAGAAAAGCCCAAAGAGCCGCCAAGCGACCTGGCTCTGGTGGGCATCTATATGTTCGACCACCACATTCACGACGCCGTAGACAGTATCCAGCCTAGCTTCCGCGGCGAGCTGGAAATTACAGATGCGATTCAATGGTTGGTCAATGGCGGCTATGCCGTGCATCCCTACGTGCATCGCGGCTGGTGGATCGATACGGGGCAGCCGGGCGATATGCTGGAAGCCAACGACCTGGTGCTCGAAGAGCTGGATTACCGCATTGAAGGCTATGTGGACCGCGACAGCCAGGTGGGCCGCCGCGTGACCGTGCAGCGCGGCGCGGAGATCATCAATAGCGTGGTGCGCGGGCCGTCGATCATCGGCGAGAATAGCCGCATCGTCAACAGCTACATCGGCCCCTTCACCAGCATCTACCATGATGTCGTGGTCGAAAACAGCGAGATCGAGCACTCCATGGTGCTGGAAAACAGCCGCATCGAGAACATCAGCTCGCGCATTCAGGACAGCCTCATCGGCCGTGAGGTGATCATCTCGCGCTCGCCCATAAAGCCCAAAGCGCTCAAGCTGACTGTGGGCGACCACAGCAAGCTAGGCATCCTTTAGGCGCGGCTCATGCGCGCGCTCATTCAGCGTGTCAGCCACGCCAGCGTCACGGTAGAGGGCGAGGTGCACGGCGCCATTAAGCGTGGCTTCGTCGTCCTGCTGGGGGTGACCCACGGCGACGGCGAAGTTGAAGCCAAATGGCTGGCCAACAAGGTGGCCGGTCTGCGCATCTTCGAAGACGAGGCGGGCAAAATGAACCTGTCGCTGCGCGACGTGGGGGGCGAGGTGCTGCTGGTGTCGCAGTTCACGCTGTATGGCGATGCCAGCCGCGGGCGCAGACCGTCGTTCATCAACGCCGCGCCGCCGGAAATCGCCGAACCGCTCATCGCGCGCTTTGCCTCCTTCTTGCGCGGCGAAGGCATCCGCGTGGCCACCGGCGTCTTCGGCGCGGAAATGCACGTCGCGATCCACAACGACGGCCCCGTGACCCTGATGCTGGAAAGGTCCGGCGCTTAGAGCGCCGGCGCGCTTGCCCGGCGCAGATAGGTGGAGAACCTCTTCGTGAAAACAATCGCCATGCAACTGACAAAATCGTTGGCTGCCTGCCTGCTGCTGGGCAGCCTACTGACGACGGCCTGCGCCACGCCCCAAGCGCCGGCCGCCACGACGGCCGTCGCGGAAGCGACAGCCTCAACGCCCCTGGCCACGGCCACCCCGCCGCCGGCTACAGCCACGGCGAGCGCGCCGCCGGCCACTGCCACACAGGCTGCGGCGGCAACACAGGCTGAGCCGGGCGATATGCCGGCAACGCCAACCACGACGCCAACCTCATCGATCATCACCGCGACGCCTTATGCCGGCGCGCGGCCCACGGCGGGCCCGCTAAACGCGCCCGTAGCTGCCGTGGGCCTGGGCGAGTTTGAATGCGGCGCCTACCCTTGCTTTGACGATGTGCCAAACTGGGAGGCGCGCATTCGCCTGCCGGACGGCTTCACGGCGCGCTACGTGGCCCTGGTAGAGGCTAACCCCACGAGCATGGCCTTTGGCCCTGACGGCCTGCTGTATGTGGCGCGGCAGCAAGGGGAGATCGTCACTGTCGACGGCGAGGGCAAGGTTCAGAGCTATGTGGACGGCTTTTACTACCTGGTGGCCATTGCCTTCCAGCCCGGCAGCGATCGCATGTTTGCCGCCAGCCGCGCCGAAGGCGACGAGGAAGCGTTGATCTGGGTGATTGAAGACGGCGAGCCGCGCGTGCTATACGCTGGCCTGCCCTGCTGCTACGGCGGCTGGCACCAGGCCAACGGCATCGCCTTTGGGCCCGACGGCTACGGCTATGTCGCCGTAGGCGCGCTGAGCGACCACGGCGAAAGCGGACCCCTGCACCCACTCGAAGCGTCGGTACTGCGCTTTGACCCCGACGGGGGGCAGATCGAGCCGTACGCCTACGGCCTGCGCAACACGTTCGACATTGCCTGGGACAGCCAGGGCCGGCTCTTTGGCGCCGACAACGGGCCCGATTATGGCCCACCGGAAGAGTTCAACCTCATCGTGCCCGGCGCGCACCACGGCTTCCCCTATTTCGCCGAATGCGATACGTGCACGCCGGCGCCGACGGATCTGCAGATCGTGCCGCCGCTGCACGATCTGCTGCCGCGCAGCGCACCGACCGGCTTAACGGTCTACCAGCATACGGCGTTCCCCGGCTATTTCGACAACATTTTGCTCACGTTATGGAGCGCCTTCAGCGGCGCGCAAAAGATCGTGCGCCTTGGTCCCGGTGGGCAGGGCATGACCGACTTTGCCACCGGCTTTGCCGCGCCCATCGACGTCGCCGTCGACGCGCAGGGCGCGCTCTACGTGGTTGACTGGGCTACGGGCATCGTCTTCGAGATTTCGTATAGCCAGTAGAGAGTGTAGGCCAGTGTCGGGCGTATTGGTGTGGGCAGGCCGGCGCCGGGAAAGCAGTGTGCCGGCGGCCCCATGATGAGGATATAATGGGCAGCATGAGCGAGCTAAGCGACAGGATTGCAGAGCGGGTTGCTGAGGTACGGCAGCAGATGACGTGGGCCGCAGAACGCGCACAGCGGGATGCCGCGCAAATCACTCTGGTGGCCGTGACCAAGAGCTGGCCTGCCGAGGTGGTGACTGCGGCTTACGAAGCGGGCCTGCGCCACTTTGGCGAGAACCGCGCCGAGGAGCTGGCGCAGAAACGGGCCGCGGTTGAGGCCGAGCTGGGCTCCGATGTGCCCATCACCTGGCACCTGATTGGGCCGCTGCAGAGCCGCAAGACCGTGCTCGCCGCCGAGCACGCGGACCTGTTTCACGCCCTGGACCGCCTGAAGGTCGCGCGCCGTCTGTCGCAGCACATGCAGGAGTTAGGGCGAACGCTGCCCGTACTGCTGCAGGTGAACGTCTCCGGCGAAGAGAGCAAGCACGGCTTTGAAGCGCGTCATTGGGAAGCCGAGCAAGCCGAGCGAAACGCCTTGCGCGATGTGGCCATGCAGATCGCGGCGCTGCCGGGGCTGCAAGTAGAAGGTTTGATGACCATGGCGCCGTGGGAAGCGGAGACGGAGCTGATTAAAGGCGTGTTCCGCCGCACGCACGCCCTGGCGCGCTGGCTGGAAGAGACGGCGCCGGAAGCAAGCTGGAAGATGCTTTCGATGGGCATGACTGATGATTTTGAGCTAGCTATCGCCCAGGGCGCCACGCACGTGCGCATCGGGCGCGCCATCTTTGGCGAGCGTCGCTAAAAGGAAGAAGAACCGATGGGTATCGTCGTCACGTTTGTCAACCTGCTTTATTGGGCTTTCTGGCTGCTGATTCTGGCGCGGGTGATCATCTCCTTTACCAGAATGGACCCCTACCACCCGCTGCGCCGCACGGTGTTCGACCTGACGGAGCCGATTCTGGGACCCATTCGCCGCTTCCTGCCGCCCACGGGCGGGCTCGACTTCAGCCCACTAATTGCCCTGCTGCTGCTGGAGCTGGCGCGCATGCTCATCTTTCGCCTGTTCATCTAAGGCGTCAGATTTGCTCGTCTGGGGGCGGAACGGGGAGGCCGGCGGCAGCCATTACTTTGAGCGCGTTGGTCGTGGGGCTGGGGCCGGTACGTAGCCGGTAGTCGAAGACCATCCGCCCCTCGCGCACGCTGTCGCGAAAATGGAAGTTAGACACCTGCTCGAACTCGTTAGCCAGGTGCACCAGCTCCAGATCGTGCGTGGCAATCAGCCCCAGGCCATTGGCGCCCACCAGTTGGCGGATGTAGGCGCGGCTGCCCAGCAAACGCTCGCGGTTGTTGGTGCCGCGGAAAATCTCGTCTATCAGGAACATGAGCGGCCGTGGATGCGCCTGCTGCAGGGCCGTAAGCAGCGCCTTTAGCCGCTTTACCTCGGCATAAAAGTAGGAAATGCCGTCGGTCACCGAATCGGCAACGCGGATGGCGGTGTACAGGCGGAAGAGCCCGGCCTGCAGGGAGGCGGCGTCGACGGCGCCGCCGGCGTAAGCCAGGCAGAGGTTAGCGCCCACGGTGCGCAGGAAGGAGCTTTTGCCGGCCATATTGGAGCCGGTGATGATGTGCACGTCGCCGATGGCGCCGATGATATAGTCGTTGCACACTTTCACCTCGTGTGGGATGAGCGGATGGCCAAGGGCGCGGGCAGAGAAGGGCACAGCGCCGGGCTGCACCTCGAAAAGCTGCGGGAAGGTGTAGCCAGGGTTGAGATAGGCCAGGTTGGCCAGCGCCGAGGCCGTTTCTAGCTCGAACCAGGCGTCCAGCCAGCGCGGCAGCCGATCGGCGATTTTGTGGCGCTGCCGCTGCAGGCGGTAAGCGAAGAAGAGATCCCAGGGAAAGAAGGCGTTTAGCAGCAGCCAGAGCACGGGATTGCGGCTAATGCCGGCGGCGGCGACGACGCGAGTCAGGGCGCGCAGCGTGTCAGACGGCGCTCGCTCGGCGCTGTGGAAGGGGGCCAGGTGGCGCTGCAGAGGCTCCACGCGGCCATAGCGCTTGCGCTCCAGGTAGCTGAAGACGCCGGCCATCTGTTCCAGGGCATCGCGTAGGCTGAGTGCCTCGCCAAAATAGCGGCTTGCAGCGCGCCCCTGGGCCAGATAGAGCAGGGCATAGAGCAGCAGGCCGCCGGTGAGCCACAGCCCAGACAGCATGCCCGCCTGCGCCAGCAGCAGCAGGCTAGCGTTGATCAGGCCCAGTGCAATCAGGGCCGTGAGTGGGCCGCGCAGCACGGAGCGCTGAGGGTTCGCCGTTTGCTGCACCCAGGCCAGCAAGGTCTCGGCGCGCCACGGCTGATCGCCGCTGCGGGCCTGCCATGCCTGCAGCGCCAGGCGCTCGCGGAACAGGCTAAGGGGCCGCAGGGCGCGCACCAGGGCCTGCCGCTGAGCGATTTGCGGCAGCGTGGGCGCTTGCTCCAGCAGGCGCTGCTGCAGGCGCAGGCTGCCGTCGTAGCTCTCCGTAGTGTCCAGCAGATGGTGCAGCGAGCGCTCGCCGCTAAGGTCCAGGTCCAGCGCAAAGGGGTGTGTCGCCGGCGGCGGGGGAAGGGCGGCGGCGGGCGGCAGCCGCGACCAGTCCAGGGTCATACGCGCCAGCTGCGCCTGTTTCAGGTCGCGCCAGCGCGCATGCCGGGCGATGGCCGCCTCGACGCGCCGGTGTACGGCCACGGCAACGGCAAACGTAGCCAACCACACGACCAGCGCCGGCAGCCAAAAGGGCGGGCCAAAGAGGAAGAAGAGCACGCCGCTGGCCATGAAGCCGCCGACGAAAAGCAGCAAGCGCAGCCAGCTTAGGCGGCCGGCCAGCGCGCGCAGCCGCCGCAAACGCCGTTCCAGACGCGCCGCCTGCCGCTCCAGGGCCAGCCGGCGGCGACGGCGCGCCGCTGCGCCGTCCATCAGGAACGGCCGGCTGGCGCCGCGGCCGCGGCGCCAATGCCATAGGCGCGCCGCGTATCTGGATGCAGCAGCCAGGCCAGGCCCAAAAGGGGCTGCACCAGCGGGAAGAAGGCGTAATCAGCGCCGAAGTGACGCCAGGCTGTGTCGCCGATGACGTCGGGGATGATAAAGCTGAGCGCGCCCACGATGAAGGACAACACGGTCTCGACGCCCAGCGCGCCAACGGACACTTTCCAGGTCCACGCCTGGCGTTTGGCAAAGCCCACGGTGGCGATGAGATAGAGCAGGGCCGCCAGCACGGTGAGCCACGGCGCCAGGTAGTTGGTGACGCCTTCTTTGAGCAGAAGCTGGTAGACGCCGCGCGCGCCGGTAGAGAGGGCCAGCACCGGGTAGGAAATGCCCAGAATGCCGCCCGCAACGTGGGCAAAGTTGGAAAGGCGCTGCTCTTGCGCCCTCGTAGCCTGTTCGGTCATTGGCTTATGCTTCCTCTTGCTCCAGCGGCTCGGCGCTGCCATGCAGCATGGTAATCAGGCGGCCGAGCTGGTTGCGCTGTTGTAGGTGGCGCAGCAGATTGCGCGCCAGCTTTGCTTTGGTATCGTGCTCGAAATGCTCAAAATCGACGCCCAGGCGGCGCGCCAGCGACGCCAGCTCGCTCAGCGAGTGGTGCGCCAGCAGGTAGTGGCGCAGCACGGTGGGCGGCGAGCTGATCGACAGCTTCTCCGGGCGCGGCAGGCTCTCCGGCGGCACAGGCGTCAGGATGCGTTCCACGGCCAGCGCCAGGGCGCCCATTTTGTCTTCGGCCAGGGCGTGGTTGACGATGTGCGTGATGGTGTGCACGAACGGCTGCTGCGGCGCGAGGATGTTGTTTTCATTGAGCTGCAGATCAAAAATCAGGTCCTGCACGTCTTCGGGGCCCAGGCGCGCTTTAATTTCTTCATACAGCTCCCGCGAGTCAATATAGCCGTCGGCGCTCTGTTGCACGCGCGCCGGCTGCAGCACGGGCTCGGCCAGCGCCGCGGGGGCCGGCGCAGGGGCCACGGCTACGGCATGCCTTTCGTCGCCGGTTAGCTGCGGGCGCAGGATGCTCCACAGCCAGATGGCCGCGCCGGCAAAAAGCCCACCGGTGAGAATATAAAAGAAGAAGCCAATGTCCGCCAGGATCTCTTCGCGGCCAAACGTGCTCCAGATGGTGTCCAGCAAAAAGCCGGTGCTGACGGTTAGCAGGCCGATGCCCCACACGACGCGCGAGTTGCGCAAGAACATGACCAGAAAAAAGAGAACGACGGCGAACTTGAGTACAAAGAACAGGTCCATAGCGCTCGAATTGTAACACTCCGCCCAGCGTCGGCAATTGCTATGGCTTGCCGGCGCCCTTTTCCTGTACAATTGCGCGCCGTAGCATGGTTCTACAATGCGAAAGGAGAATCCATGAGCGAACAACGATCTCAACCGGACCAGCATGGGTCGGATGCCATCGCCGAGCGGGCCAAGGAACCGGGGTTCTGGCGCGAAATCTGGCTGCAGTTCCGCCTGGTGCTGGCACTGATTCGCGATCCTGAAGTGCCCTTTTATCTCAAGCTGCTGCCGGCGGCCGCCGTGTTCTACGTCATCTTCCCCCTCGACTTCGCGCCGGACATCTATCCGATTCTAGGTCAGCTCGACGACTTGACGGCCCTATTGGTCGGCGCCAAGGTGTTTGTAGAGATGGCGCCGCAAGATGTGGTGGCACGGCATCAGCAGCGGCTGGGCGAAGCTATGACCCGCGAGCCGGACGCAGAAGAAAATCCGCTCGAAGCGGCGATTATCGTCGACGCCGAGCATGAAATCGTCGAAAAGTGAGTGGACGAGCTGGAGTAGGCGGGGGAAGGCAACCGGGGCCCAGATGATATCCGGGCCCCGTCTTGAAGCTAGGCCAGGAACTAGAACTGGTTCATTGCTTCCAGGGCGAGATCACCCAGCCAGTAGTAGCTGGCGACAAGCCCGCAACAGCAGCACAGCAGCAAAATCACCACGACCAGAATAATCATATTGCGTCGCCGGTTGGGATCCGTTTCTTTTACCGGTGGGGGAGGCGGCGGTGGCGGCGCCTGGCGCGAGCCAGATGGCCGCTCGTAAGACGGCTCGTCGAACGATGGCAGGTCTGAGCTCTGGCCGAACGACGGCAGGTCGTCATCCTCGCGCGGCGGGCTGGAGAAAGAGGGCAGGTCGGAAGCATCCATGTCCAGCATGGTGCGCTCCTCGCCGTAGCCGCCAAGAGCCGGCGCGCTGTAAGCGTCGTCGTCAAAGTCGAAGGAGAAGTCATCATCGTCATCGCCGTCATCGTCATCGTCAAACGAGGGCAAATCGCTTGCCGGGCCAAAGTCCAGCGACGTCGATTCGTCGTCGAAGCCGACTACGTCCAGGTCTGGTGCGTCGAAGCTGGCGAAGGCATCCTGCTCCACTTCTTGCGCGCGTTGCTCAAGCTCCGCACTGAACTCGCGGCCCAGGTCTGGCGAAATGACCGTGGCCATTGGATCGGCCGCGGCCTCCAGCACCACAGTCACGTTGCTGCCCATGGTGATCACAGCGCCAGGCTGCAAAGAGACCGTTTCGCCGCTAAGCCGCCGGCCGTCGACGAAGGTGCCGTTGGTGCTGCCTAGGTCCTGAACCTCATACCCGTCCGCCGTGCGCGTGAAGCGCGCATGTTGCCGCGACACTTCGGGATCGGAAAAGACGATGTCCGCCGTCGGATCGCGCCCTATGGTGACGCTGCTCGCCGACAGCGTGAAAGACTGACCCTCTTCCGGACCCCTGCGCACCGATAGTTTAAATTCGTTGCTTGCCACGAGACCACTCCTAGTTCAATGTTTTGGAGATGACACAAGATCAAAATGATTGTACCCGATTAACATCTGATTACAAAGCGCCGACGTTATCTTCCGCGGCGCAACAGGTGACGCAAGGAGCGCGCTTCCTGGATGCGCAGCAGGCTAGCAGCAAGCGCGAAGAGCACGACGCCGGCAAGGCCGCCCGCGGCGACGGTGAGCAGGTGGCCTGCCACGCCTGCCAGCGGCAGCGCCTGGGCCACGGCCGTCGCTGCGCCGTAGGCGCCCGCGCCGGCAAGCAGGCCGCCCAGCAGCGACTTGAACGTCGCCAGAGGAATCGCCTGGCCGCGCAGACCGCCGATTTGGCGCTGGATTACAAGCAGCATCAGCGCTGTGTGCGCAGCGTGCTTCACGGCGTCGGCGACCATGAGGCTAAACAGGCCCAGGGGCGGCAGCAGGGCAACGGCCACCACCACGTAAACCACAATGCTGGCGACGCCCACCAATGCCGGGCGCAGGGTATCTTTTCGCGCATAGGAAGCAAAGATCAACATCTGGTCCAGGGCAGCAAAGGGCAGGCCGAAGAGGAAGGTGCGCAAGACCCAGGCGGTGATCTCCGTGTCCTGGCCCGTAAACTGCCCGTGCTCGAACAGCAGAGCGACGATGAATGGGGCCAGAGCAAAAAGGCCCACGGTCGCCGGCAAGACCAGGGCCAGCACCAGGCGAATGCCCTGGCCCAGCGTGTTCTTAAAGCGCGGCAAGGGGCCCAACGCCTGCTGCGCCAGTGTAGGCAAAATGGCAATCGATAGCGCGGTCACCACCAGGCCCAGGGGAAACTGGTACAGCGTGGTGGCATAGCGCATGTAAGTGAGGCTGGAATCGCCTGTACGCGCGGCGAAATCGATGCCCAGCGGCATCAGGCTGGCGTTGCCGGCGCGCGTGGCCAGGTTAATGCCCACGAATACGCCGGCCTGGTTGATCACAAGGCCGGCCACAATGGGCATGTACAGGCGCAAGATGCGATTGATGACCGGGTGGCGCCAGTTCAGGTTCCAGTGCAAGCGCGCGTCGCGCAGGGCCGGCAGTTGAAGCAGGATTTGCAGGATGGAGCCGAGCAGCAGGCCATAAGCCAGGCTGTCGATGTGTTGGGGGCGCAACAGGGCCACCACGACGATGGCGGCGTTGAACACGGCCGCCGTGAAGGCGGGCAGTGTGAAGCGCTTCAGCGCGTAAAGCGCGCCAGTGAGGATGCTGGAGAGGCTGAGGAAGAGCACGGCGGGCGCGACCAGGCGCGTGAGCGCCACGCTGGTGCGCGTGAGCGCGCTATCTTCCAGGTTGTAAGCGCCCAGCAGCCAGGCGATTTGCGGTGCGAACAGCTCGACGGCTGCCACCAGGACGAGCAGGGCCACGGTGGCCACGCTGAGAAAGGTGCTGACCGCCGCCCACAGCTCGCCGCGCCGCTCTTTAGCCGCGTATTCGCTGAACACCGGCACCAGCGCGGAGTTGACCATGCCGCCGACGATGAGGTCGAAGAGCGTGGTGGGCACGTAGGCCGCGATTTCATAGGCGCTGAGCAGCCCCGACGCGCCGAAGAGGTTGGCCTTGGTCATCTCGCGCACCATGCCCAGCACGCGGCTGGCCACGTTGCCGGCGGCCAGAACGGCCGCCGCCTGCACCAGGCCGCTCTCCATGTTGGAACTCTCACCGGGGGGCGGGGGCGGTGCCACGAGCTCCGCTTGTTCTGTCGGTTCGATCAAGGTGGCATTCCTGATTGCCGCAACAGGCCCATTGCCTGAGACAGGGCATTCTAACGGAGCGGCCATGCGCCGGCAACAGCGCGCCGCCGTCGAAATGCTGCCGTTCGCCCAACGATTTTCCAGCGCGTATAATAGCCACTAACACAGCCGATTGAAGTTTGACCAATTAGCCGGCCAACGGAGACCTGACAGCTTTTAGAAACCTGTCAGGTCTGGTGAGCCTAAATAGCCGTCCAACGGTCTGGTGAGCATAAGGAGCTTTGTGCCATGTACGATAAGAAGAAGCTGGCGGAGATCGCCCAGAGGGCGGAACAGTGGCAAGAAACCACGCTGCAACAAACCCAGGCCCGCTTTCCAGAACAACGCAAGCAATTTGTGACCACCTCCAGCGAGCCGGTGCGGCGCCTGTATACACCCCTGGACGTGGCCGACCTGGATTATGACGCCGACCTGGGCTTTCCGGGTGAGTATCCTTACACGCGCGGCATCCACGCCACCATGTATCGCGGCCGGCCTTGGACCATGCGCATGTTTGCGGGGTTCGGCACCGCCGAAGAGACCAACCAACGCTACAAATATCTGCTGCAGCAGGGCAATATGGGCCTCTCCGTGGCCTTCGACCTGGCGACATTAATGGGTTATGACAGCGACGCGCCGCAGGCGCTGGGCGAGTTTGGCACCTGCGGCGTGGCGGTGAGCAGCCTGAAAGATATGGAGCTGCTGTTCGACGGCATCCCCCTGGGCGAAGTCAGCACCAGCATGACCATTAACAGCCCGGCGGCCATCATCTGGGCCATGTATATTGCCACGGCCGAAAAACAAGGCGTGCCCATCGCCAAGCTGCGCGGCACACTGCAAAACGACATCCTCAAAGAGTATATCGCGCAGAAGGAGTATATCTTCCCGCCTGAGCCGTCGATGCGTCTGGTGGTGGATACCGTGGAGTTTGGCACAAAGGAGATGCCGCTGTGGAATACGATTTCGATTAGCGGCTACCACATTCGTGAAGCAGGCTCTACGGCGGTGCAGGAGCTGGCCTTCACGTTGGGCGACGGCCTGGAATATGTGCGCTGGTGTCTGGATCGCGGCCTGAACGTGGACGATTTTGCCCCGCGCCTCAGCCTCTTTTTCAACTGCCACAACGACTTCTTCGAGGAGATCGCCAAGTTTCGCGCCGCGCGACGCATCTGGGCGCGCGAAATGCGCCATACCTTTGGCGCGCAGAACCCGCGATCGTGGCTCTGCCGCTTCCACACGCAGACCGCGGGCGTCTCGCTGACGGCGCAGCAGCCGGAGAACAACATCGTGCGCGTGGCCATCCAGGCGCTGGCGGCTGTGCTGGGCGGCACGCAGAGCCTGCACACCAACAGCATGGACGAAGCGCTGGCGCTGCCCAGCGAAGAAGCCGTGACCATCGCCATGCGCACACAGCAGATCATCGCCGAAGAAAGCGGGGTGGGCAACACGGTCGATCCTCTGGCGGGCTCTTTCTACCTGGAGCATCTCACCAACAAGATGGAGCAGCAGGTATACGACTATTGGGAGCAGGTGGAGGCCCTGGGCGGCGTTCTGCCGGCTATCGAGCACGGTTTCTACCAGAACGAGATTTCAGGCGCCGCCTATGAGTATCAGCGCGAAATAGACGATCAGGAGCGCGTCATTGTGGGCGTCAACGCCTACGCCGAGCACAACGAAGAGCTGCGCATTCCCATTCTAGAGATGGATCCGCAGGGCTATGAACGCCAGGTGGCGCGGCTGAACCAGGTGCGTATGGAACGCGACAATGAAGCCGTGGGCCAGACGCTTTCGGCCTTGCAGCAGGCCGCAGAAGGCACCGAAAATATGATGCCCTACATCCTCGACGCCGTCCGCGCCTACGCCACGCTCGGCGAGATTACCGATGCGCTGCGCCTGGTATTTGGCATGTACGAGGAGCCTACCTGGGTATAAGCGCCGCAGCGCGCCCGGCTCGAAAACCCCAGACTCACGCTTGACACGCCCTTTTGCCTATTGTATAGTATCAGTGTCCAATTGGAACCGGTTCCAGTTAGCACAACTCCTCAAGACCGGTTCGGTGATCCAGATTCTTCCGGTAGTAATACGACTATTGAGGGAGATATGCCTACCGCAACGATCCGTGATGTCGCCAGATACGCCGGAGTCGGCGTCGGTACCGTATCGCGGGTTCTAAACGACAGCCCCGAAGTAAGGCCCTCAACGCGAGATAAAGTGCTCACAGCCATTGAAGCGCTAGATTACACGCCCAATCCGATCGCCCGGCGCCTGTCGTTGGGCAAGACGTTAACCATCGCCGTCATCGCCCCCTTCTTTACCCGCCCCTCGGTTGTCGAGCGACTGCGCGGCATCGAACATGTCATTGCCGACAGCGAATATGACCTCATCGTTTTCAATGTCGAGACCAGCAGCCGCCGCGACGCCTATTTCCGCAACGTATCGCGCCGCGAGCGCGTGGACGGCCTGATTGTGATTTCTCTTTCGCCTTCGGACATCGACGTTGCGCGCCTGCAGCAGGTGAGAACGCCCGTTGTGCTGGTCGACGTTTCACATGCGGCTTTTAGCCAGGTGATCGTCGACGACGTGCGCGGCGGCCGACAGGCCACCGAACATTTGCTGTCGCTAGGGCACCGACGGATTGGCTTTCTGAGCGATTACCAGGACAGCTCCTTTTATTTCACGGCCAATCGCGACCGTTTTACCGGCTACAAAGAAGCGCTGCAGGCGGCCGGCGTGCCGCTTGACGCCCGTTACTGTGTGCACGGCGAGCATAGCCGTTCGTCGGCTTTCGATATGGCCCAGGAGCTGCTCACCCTGGAGCAGCGGCCCACGGCTATTTTTGCCAGCAACGATACGCTGGCCATCGGCGTGCTCGAAGCAGCGCGAGCCCAGGGCCTGCGCATTCCCAGGGATCTGTCGGTGATTGGCTACGACGATATCGAGATTGCCGAGTATTTACAGCTTACGACCATTCGCCAGTCTCTATTTGAGTCCGGCGCTGAGGGTGTGAAGCTGTTGCTCGAAGAGATTGATGCGCTGCCAGAGACGCCGGCGCAAATATTGCTACCAACCGAGCTGGTGCGGCGCGGCACGACGGCGCCGCCGGCTGCCGAACGAGAATGAGACTCGCAACAACTTGGTGCAATGAAAGGAGGTGATGCTATCGGCCAGGTCAAATCTGATGCTTATCAACCAGGATTTTGACAATCTTTCTGAACTTGGAGGAGAAACATGTTGAAACGTAAGAACCTGACTATCTTGGGCTTGCTGGTCATTCTTGCCATGCTGTTCGTCGCCTGCGGCGGCGACGCTGAGCCAACCCAGGCTCCGGCCCCAGATCCCACTGAGGCTATGGTCGAGCCTGTAGACGAACCGACTGACGAGCCGGTCGACGAACCCACCGATGAACCCGTCGACGAGCCGACAGACGAGCCGGTCGACGAGCCCACCGACGAGCCGAGTGAAGTCAGCGGCGACATCGACTGCATGGGCGCTCAGGCGGGCGACGAAGTCACCATGCTCTACCAATGGTCGGGCACCGAGGAAGAAAACCTGAACCGCATCTTGCAGCCGCTGATCGATGCCTGTGGCATCGTGCTGGCGCCAGAAGCCAGCCGCGACCAGGCGCTGCTCGACACGCGCGTTCAGGCTGGCACACCGCCTGACATCACCTTCTTCAACGTAACCCAGCTCGAGCAGTATTCCGACCAGCTCATCGAGGTGACTGAGCTGGGCGTAAACGAAGCCAACTACGCCGACTTCTGGCGCGACCTGGGCACCGTCGATGGGCGCTGGCTGGGCGTTCCCGTCAAGGCTGACATCAAGACCATCATCTGGTACAGCCCCATCAACTTCGACGCCTTTGGCTACGAAGTTCCCACCACGTGGGAAGAGTTGGAAGCATTGGTGGAACAGATGGTAGCCGACGGCAATGTGCCCTGGGCTATGGGTTTTGAATCGGGCGACGCCACCGGCTGGACCGGTTCGGACTTCATCCAGGACATCCTGCTGGTAACGCAAGGCCCCGATTACGTCAATGACGTCATTGCCGGCGAGATTCCATACAATGATGCGGGCGTACAAGAGGCCTACGAGCTGTACCGTCGCTGGGCGGCCGATCCGGCCTACACGGTGGGCGGCCTGCAGGGCACGCTCTCTACCGGCTTCGTCAATGCCATTTACCAGGTCTTCTCCGACCCGCCCGAGGCGATGATGGTGAAGCAGTCTGGCTTCGCCGGCGGCGAGATTCAGTCGCAGTTCCCCGAGCTTGAGTACGGCGTCGATTTCGACTTCTTCGGCGTTCCGGGCGCGCAAGGCGTGCAAGGCGGCTCCGACTGGATGATGGCCTTTAGCGATGAGCCGGCCGTACAGGCCATCTTCGCTTATCTAACCAGCGAAGCGGGCGCCCGCCAGTGGGCCGAGGTCGGCTTCGACCTGACGCCGAACCTGGCAGCCGGCGACGCCTACCAGGATCCCTCGCTGCAGAGCAGGGCCGAAATCCTGGCCCAGGCTGAAGGCTTCTCCGCGGACATCGGCGACTCGATCCCCGGCGGCTTTGGTAGTGCGGAGTGGCGCGCCATTATCGCCTATCTGAGCGGCGATGATGTCGAAGCGGCTCTGTCGGAAGCAACTCAGATCCAGCAAGAGCAGAGCGGCAACTAACATAGTTGCCCGGCCTTAGTTAGTCGGGAGGCAGCCGTGCCAGGGCTGCCTCCCTTTACCAGTCGCCCTGTATCACCATTCTGTAACCGGATATTGCGCGCAACCGATCCGATCACACCGGTGTAATCCTGTTAACCGTTAGTAGGAGGGAACGATGACTGCACCAGCGCCGCAAATTATGAAGCAGGGACGGAGCATTCCCTGGCTCTACCTGCTGCCTGCACTAATTGTCATGAGCTTCTTCATTGTCTATCCCATGATCAGCACCGTTGGGCTTAGCTTCCAGAACGCCAACTCCTCGGCTTCTGCGGCAGCCGCGTGCCGTGATGGACAACCATGTTGGGGTATCTTCGAAAACTATCGCTACGCCCTGACCGCCGAGATGGACTTTTCGTCGGTCAGTTCGACGCTGCGCAGCTTCTGGTACTCCTCTTATGGCAATAACCTGAAGTGGATTGTTTTTATGGTATCGGGCACGGTGGGCCTGGGGCTGTTAATTGCCGTGCTGGCCGATAGGGTGCGCTATGAGCCCCTGGCAAAAGCCATTATCTTTATGCCCATGGCCATCTCTTTCGTCGGGGCCGGCGTAATCTGGACCTTTGTGTACGATTATGGCTCGCAGCAGATCCAAATTGGGCTGCTAAATGCGATCATCACACGCTTTGGAGGGGAGCCCATCGCCTGGCTGCAGACGCCCAACATTAATACCTTTGCCCTGATTGCCGTCGGCATCTGGATGTGGACCGGCTTCTGCATGACGATCCTGTCCGCCTCGCTTAAGTCGGTGCCTAGCGACATTCTAGAAGCTGCGCGCGTCGACGGCGCCTCAGAATGGGCCATATTCTGGCGCGTGATGCTGCCCATCATCATGCCCACAGTAGTCGTCGTTATCACCACGATGGTCATCAACGTTCTCAAGGTGTTCGACATCGTCTACGTGATGACCGGAGGCAACTTTGGCACTGAGGTGATGGCCAACCGCATGTACCAGGAAATGTATGTGCGCTTTCAGACGGGCCGCGGCACGGCCGTCGCCGTCGTGCTCGTCGTGGTCATCATTCCCTTCATCATTTTGAATGTTCGCCGCTTCCGGGAACAGGAGTCGATGCGATGAATGACAAACTTAGCGCCTTTTGGTCGAAATTACCGCTGCATGTCATCATTATTGGCCTGGTCATTATCTGGCTGATTCCCGCGATCGGCCTTCTGGTCACGTCGCTGCGCCCTTTTCAGGACGTAAACTCTACCGGATGGTGGACCGTTCTGGCGCCGCCCACGGGCGCGCCGGAATTCGAGCAGTCCTGTAGCTCGTGCCACGGCGCGGAGGGCGACGCCATCGCCGCCGCGGATCTCAGCGACCCGCAGCTGGTGCAACAGTATCCGCGCTCGCTGCAGTTGCTGGCCATGCTGCGCGACGATATCGACGGTCATCCGCACATGGGCGACCTGGAGCTTCCCAATGCACGCCAGGCGGCCGACATTGCCATTTATATGCGCCGCATTTCGGGGATCGAAGCGCCGCCGCGCTTCACGCTCAATAACTACGTCGACGCCCTGATGGGCTATCGCGGTACCTCTAATTACGTAACCGCCTGTGCCACGGGCACCCAGGCCCTGGACCTGAACTGCGATATCAGCGACATCTTAAACCCGCGCGGTATGGGCCGGGCATTTATCAACTCGTTCATCGTCACCCTGCCCGCCACCATTGCCCCTATCCTCGTTGCCGCCCTGGCAGCCTACTCCTTTGCCTGGTTCGATTTCAAGAATCGCAACCTCTTATTTGCCCTGCTGGTGGGCCTGCAGGTGGTTCCGCTGCAGATGACCCTGGTGCCCATCTCCCGCTTCTATGCCAGCGTCGGCCTCAACGGCACGTTCCTGGGCGTCTGGTTGTTCCACACGGGCTTCGGCCTGCCTTATGCCATCTACCTGATGCGCAACTTCCTGGGAGCGCTGCCGCGCGATCTGTTTGAATCGGCCTACCTCGACGGCGCTTCGCATTGGACGGCCTTCACCAAAGTGGCCTTGCCCCTGGCGTTGCCTGCCATCGCCTCGCTGGGCATCTTCCAATTCCTATGGGTCTGGAACGACTTGCTGGTGGCGCTGGTGTTCCTCGGCGGCCGGCAGCCGGTGCTCACCTACCAGATCACCAATATGGTGACCTCGCTGGGCGCGGGGTGGCAACTGTTGACGGCGGCGGCGTTCATCTCCATGCTGCTGCCCATGATTGTCTTCTTCGGCCTACAGCGCTACTTTGTCCGCGGCATGCTCGCCGGAGCTGTCAAAGGTTAGTGACGAATCTGGCCGCGTAACGTAATAAGGAAGGGTTGAATCGATGTCTGACGAGAACCGGCGGTGGTATGAAGAAGCCGTCTTTTACCAGATCTACCTGCGCGCGTATCAGGATAGTGATGGCGACGGCCACGGTGATTTGCGCGGCGCCATCGAGCGGCTGGACCATGTGAAGTCGCTGGGCGCCGACTGTATCTGGATCATGCCAACTTATCCCTCGCCGCTGAAAGACGATGGCTATGATGTGGCCGACTACTACGGCGTACACGCTGACTACGGCACGCTGGACGACTTCAAGGCGTTTCTAGATGCGGCCCACGAGCGCGGCTTGCGCGTGATTACCGACCTGGTCGTCAATCATACGTCTGACCAGCACCACTGGTTTCAGCAGGCAAGGCAAGATCCAGATTCACCCTACCACGACTACTATGTCTGGAGCGAGACGGGCACGGAGTACGCGGAAGCGCGCATCATCTTCCTGGATACCGAAGTATCGAACTGGACGTATGACGAGCTCGCGGGCAAATATTTCTGGCACCGCTTCTACAGCAGCCAGCCCGACCTGAACTACGACAATCCGGCAGTGCAGGAGGAAATGCTCAATATCATGCGCTTCTGGCTGGATCTGGGCGTGGACGGCTTCCGCGCCGACGCCGTGCCCTACTTGTTCGAGCGCGAAGGAACCAACTGCGAAAACCTGCCTGAGACGCACCAGTATCTCAAACGGATGCGCGCCTTGTTGGACGAGGAGTATCCGGGGCGCGTTATGATTGCCGAGGCCAACCAATGGCCGGAAGATGTAGCGGAATACTTCGGCGATGGCGACGAGTTCCACATGTGCTTCCATTTCCCTATCATGCCACGGCTCTATATGGCCATCAGGCGACATGACAAGCGGCCGATCGTGGATATTCTGGATCGCACGCCGCCGCTGCCGCCCGGCGCACAGTGGGTCACATTCCTGCGCAACCACGACGAGCTGACGCTAGAAATGGTGACGCCAGAAGAGAGGCAGTGGATGTGGGAGCAGTACGCGCCGGAGCCGCGCATGCGCCAAAACCTGGGCATCCGCCGCCGCCTGGCGCCGTTAATCGACGGCGACCGGCGGCGGTGGCTGCTGCTGCATGCGCTGTTGTTGTCTCTACCGGGCACGCCAATCGTCTATTACGGCGACGAGATCGGCATGGGCGACAACATTTGGTTGGACGATCGGCTGGGCGTGCGCACGCCCATGCAGTGGTCTGACGGGAATAATGCCGGTTTTTCGGACGCCGGCGAAACCTATCTGCCGGTGATCGACGACGAGCAGTTCGGCTATCAGAAGGTGAATGTGGCGGCGCAGGAAGCTGACCCGGGCTCCTACCTGTGGGCCACGCGCTATTTGTTGAAAGCGCGCAAAAGCTGCCCCGAACTACAGCGAGGCGAGATGACCTGGCACCCGACGGAGAGCAACAGCATTTTGGCCTATTGGCGCACGCTCGGCGATCAACGCACCCTGTGCCTGATGAACCTGGACGACCAGCCGGCCTCCATCAGCCTGGACACGCGCGACTTTGGCAGCGGGCGCATTGTCGATTTGCTCAACGAAGGCAACGACGTGGAGCTATCTAGCTGGCCCGCAGTCTTTAACCTGCGTCCCTACGGCGCCCACTGGCTACGCGTGCTGCCGCGCCAATAGGGACGGAGCAACTCTGTGACAGCGCGTCGCACCTACGCCGGCATTGAGGCGGGCGGCACCAAGTTCGTCTGCGCCGTGGGCAGCGGGCCGCAGGATATCGTCGCCGAGGTACGCTTCGCCACCACGGATCCCGAAGAGACCGTGGGCCGCGCGCTCGACTTTTTCCGCACGCACAGCCGGCAAAAGACTTACGACGCCATTGGCATTGCTGCCTTTGGCCCTTTGGATCCGGATCCAGCGTCCCCGACTTTTGGCCATATCACCTCCACGCCCAAGCCCGGCTGGGCCAACGTAGACCTGGCCGGGGCCCTAAGTGCGGCGCTTCAGGCGCCTGTTGGCTTTGACACGGACGTAAACGGCGCGGCGCTGGCAGAGTGGCGCTGGGGCGCTGCTGGCGGGCTGCATACTTTCGTGTACCTCACCATCGGCACGGGCATTGGCGGCGGCGGCATGGTCAACGGCGCTCTGATGCACGGCTTGCTACACCCCGAAATGGGCCACATGCGCATCCCGCACGACCGTGAGGCCGATCCCTATGCTGGCCGTTGCCCGTATCACGGCGACTGTTGGGAGGGCCTGGCTGCCGGCCCAGCCATCGGCGACCGCTGGGGCATGCCTGCTGAGCAGCTCGCTGCCGACCATCCGGCCTGGAGCCTGCAGGCCGACTACGTGGCGCTGGCGCTGGTGAACATCATCCTGACGATTTCGCCGCAGCGCCTGATCTTAGGCGGAGGCGTAATGCGCCGCCGTTCGCTATTCCCGCTGATGCGCGAACGGGTACAGGCGCTGCTCAAGGGCTACGTGCAGGCGCCGGCCATATTAGAGCACATTGACCGCTATATTGTTCCGCCCATGCTGGAGGAGCAGTCTGGCGTGCTTGGCGCGTTCGCTCTTGCTGAACGCGCGCTAACGCCCTGACAGGCTCCCCACCCGCCGTCGTCTGCTGGCCTTACACCGCCACTATTAGCGACGCCGCGAACCCATCAGAATAAATACGTAATAGAGGAGCTGTCCCACGGCCGCAACAGCCGCGGCGACGTAGGTCAGGGCTGCCGCGTCGAGCACCTTGTCCACGCCTGTGGCTTCATCGTTGCCGATAAGCAATCCCTGGGTCTTCAATAGATCCTTGGCGCGCCGGCTGGCGTCGAACTCCACGGGCAGGGTGATCAGGGTAAACACCACGGCAGCGCCAAAAAGGGCAACGCCGGCCCAAGCGATGCCGTTGCCAATTGTCGGAATGCCGAAGAGCTGCAACATGAGCCCGGCAAAGAAAATAAGCGGCGCCAGGCTGCTGCCAAACGAAGCCGCCGGCACCAGGGCGCTGCGCAATTGGAGCGGCGCGTAGCCGCGACTGTCCTGCAGGGCGTGGCCCATTTCGTGCGCCGCGACGCCCGCGGCGGCCACGCTGGGAACGCGGTAGACTTCAGGGCTTAGCCGCAAGGTCTTGCTGCGAGGATCGTAATGGTCGCTGAGCGTGCCGCCCTGCGACTCTTCAATATGCACATCTTGCAGGCCCTGGGAGTCCAGGAGTAGGCGCGCGACTTGCGCCCCCGTGAGATTACGGTCGGTACGGACCTGAGAGTATTTCTGGAAAGCGCTCTTCACCCGCGCCTGCGCCCACAGGCCTAACAACAATCCGGGCAACGCAAACAAATAGAAAAGCGGATTGTACAACATCTAACTTGTCTCTTCCTCTTCCTCTCCCTGTTGCCGCAATGAAGCGAACCCCTTAAGGCTTATTGCCGCTTGGCGGCCTGTAACGCTAGCGCCTTGTTTTCTTCCAGCTCGCGCTGGCGGCGGCGTAGGATGTGTAGCAAGACCATTGCGACCATCCAGGTGGGCAAGATCGTCAACAGAAAGAGTGTGCTAAACATGTTAAACTTTTCCTTTACACCAATACTCGTCTATGACCTATCCTGTTAATGTGATTGTGCAGGCTTGCGCGCGCCATGTCAACTGGCGCATGCGGTTTCAAATACAGATCTTACTGAAGTAGTATACTAGACAGACGGAGTGAGGCGTTGGCCATGTTATTCGAACCCTATCTCCGGCAACAGGACGCCGTAATCGTCGATGGCGGGTTGGCGACCGAGCTAGAAGCGCGGGGCTACGACCTGCGCGACAGCCTCTGGTCGGCGCGCCTACTTGCCGATGAGCCAGAGACTATCGTCGAAGTTCACATGGACTATCTCAGAGCCGGCGCCGATGTGATCATCAGCGCCAGTTACCAGGCGACAATAGCCGGCTTCGTGGCCAGGGGGCTCGACCGGCAGCGGGCGGCCGAGCTTCTGCAGCTTGCCGTGGCCCTGGCCCGCCAGGCGCGCGATGCTTTCTGGGCCGAGGCCGCGAACCGTAACGGCCGCTTGCGCCCGCTGGTGGCTGCCAGCGTCGGCCCTTACGGGGCATTCCTGGCCGACGGCAGCGAATATCGGGGCAACTATGGCCTGTCAGAGGCGGAGCTTGCCCGCTTCCATCGTGAGCGCTGGCATTTGCTGGCGGCCAGCGGGCCCGACCTGATGGCCTGTGAGACGATCCCCTCGGCGCCGGAAGCGCGGGCCTTGACGCGTCTGTTCGGCGAAACGCCAGCTTTGCCAGCGTGGCTCAGCTTTAGCTGCCGCGACGCGAAGCGCCTGAACGATGGTACGCCGCTTGCGCCGTTGGTCGCGGAGCTAGAGGCGGCGCCGCAGCTGGTTGCGCTCGGCGTTAATTGCACCGCACCGCGTTTCATTGCACCGCTTGTGCGCGAGATGCGCGGTGCGACAGATAAGCCCATCATTGTTTACCCCAATTCGGGCGAGCAATACCACGCGCCCAGCGGCCGCTGGCTGGGCCAGTCTGATGCGCGTGAGTTTGGCCGGCTTGGCGCCGCCTGGCGGCAGGCGGGCGCTGCCATGCTGGGCGGCTGCTGCCGCACCGGCCCCCAGCACATCGCCGAACTGCGCCGCCGGCTGCTGGCGGCCACCGGTTCGTAGCCGAGCCATTTTTCGCCCGTCATCCGGTTCGCAGCAAGGATGTTTTCTGCCCGTGACCAGGTTCGTTGTAAGGCAATTCATTGCCCATGAAGGAGAAGATCAGCATGACGACCATCCAACGTATTGCCGAGGCCGTGCTTTACACAGACGATTTAGAAGGCACGACCGCATTTTATCAGCGGGTGCTAGAGCTGCCGCTGACGGCGACCTTTGCCGACGCCTCATTTCTACAGGCGGGCCCCGACTCTACCCTGATTTTATTTGATCGTCACAAGCTGCGCGGCCGCCAGAGCGTTATTCCGGCGCATGGCGCCGACGGGCCCGGGCACGTGGCTTTCGCTGCGCTGCCCGAAGAAATGGCAGCCTGGCGCGAGCGCCTATTGGCCCAGGGCGTGCCTATCGAGCATGAGCAGCGCTGGCCGCAAGGAACGTATTCGCTCTATTTTCGAGACCCGGCGGGCAATAGCGTGGAGCTGATTGAAAGCAGCCATTATCCACAGATCTGGCGGCGATTGGGCTCACCCGAGCAAGGCCAGCCAGATTAACAGCGGCCGGGCGACGACGACACTGTGCAACGCGCTTACCGTGATGCGGCGACTACGGCTATAATAGGGGCATCGAAACGTTGAATCGCCTCAGGCAGCATTATCTTTAGGAGAAGGTCGATGGATGGCTTGTTTACCGGAATTGCTCCCGCCCTTTGTGTCGTACTAATTGCCGTAGTCGGATTTCTTAGCAGCGCCGTGCGTATCGTCCAGGAATATGAGCGGGGGGTCATCTTCCGCCTGGGCCGCGTGCAGGGGGCTAAGGGCCCAGGTTTGTTCTTCATCGTTCCATTTATTGACCGCATGCACAAGGTCGATCTGCGCACGGTCACCCTGGACGTGCCTTCGCAAGAGGCCATTTCTGCCGATAATGTGACCGTGCGCGTCAACGCCGTGGTCTATTATCGGGTGCTGGATCCGGTCGATGCCGTCATCGAGATTGAGGATTACAATCGTGCGACCTGGCAGATCGCGCAGACCACCCTACGCAACGTCATCGGGCAATCTTCGCTGGATCAGCTTTTGTCCGATCGTGAGATGATCAATGAACGGTTACAGCAGATCATTGACGAGGCCACCGAGCCCTGGGGTATCAAGGTCAGTATCGTCGAGGTTAAAGACGTCGAGCTAAATTCGCAGATGGTACGCGCCATGGCGCGCCAGGCGGAAGCCGAACGTGAGCGCCGGGCGAAAATCATCCATGCCGAAGGCGAGCTGCAGGCGGCCGAACAGCTTGCCGACGCGGCGCGCTTCATGGCCCGCGAACCGGGCGCCATGACCTTGCGCTATCTACAAACACTGTTGGACATCGGCGTGGACGGCAATACGACGACCATTTTCCCCATCCCCATCGATCTGCTCAGCGCTTTCGTGAGCGAGCGCGAGCCGGGCGCGAACGCAAAGCCTGACTAGCGATCTACCGGAACCAGTGTGCGAACTATACAGCTATGGTTCGGGCTGATCTTTCTGGCGGCACTTGGCGCTGGCTGTGCATTGCTGGAGCCGCCGCAGCAGCCTGTTATCCCCACGCTGGAGATTCCGCCGGAAGCTGGCGACGATGCCGTCGACTTCGAGTCGCTGGGCCAGGTCGAGCCAGACTTCGGCGCCGTGGCCTTCACCGTCGATCCCGATATTGCAGCGCTGCTGAATAATATCTCGCGGCAAAATCTTTTCGCCTATGTGCGCGCCCTGGAGAGCTTTGGCACGCGCCACACCTTAAGCCCCACCGAGCCGGCGACGTTCGGCATCGGCGCCGCCCGCCGCTGGATCTTCGACGAACTGAATCGCGTCGGCTCCGAGAGGTTGGACGTGCGCATCGACGAGTTTCCGCTCACCTACGGCGGCTTGGCCACTACGCAGCAAAACATCATCGCCACGCTGCCCGGTGAAGGGTCGCACCCGGGCATCATTGTGGTGATGGCCCATTACGATTCAAGGGGCGAAAACCCCGACGACGGGCAGGCCCCTGCGCCGGGGGCCAACGACAACGCTTCTGGCGTGGCCACGCTAATCGAGACCGCGCGCCTGATGAGCGCGCGCACCTGGCAGCAAACGATTGTCTTTGCTTTTCTGGCGGCTGAGGAGCAGGGCACCTTTGGCAGCCGCTTTTTCTTGCAGGACCTTCTGCTCGACGGTTTTATCATTGATGGGGCGATCAACAACGACGTGGTGGGCGGTCGCGCCGGCATTCCACAGTCCATCCGCATCTTTGCGCCTGGGCCGGAGAATTCGCCGCACATCCAACTTGCGCGCTACTTTGATACGATTGCCGACATGTATTCGCCCATGTTCACCGTGGAAATTCAGCCGGCGCCCGACCGCGAGGGTCGTTTTGGCGACCACAGAGAATTTCTGAGCGCGGGTATCACGGCCGTGCGCCTCACCGAGTCGGTAGAAGACCTGAGCGCTCAGCATAACGAGCGCGACACCGCGGAGCGCCTTGATTACGAATATCTGGTACAGGTGACGCGCTTGAACGTGGCTGCGCTGGCCAACATAGCCGGCGCCCCACCGGCCCCCGCAGCGCCTACCATTGCACCCATGGCCAACGCCGGCAGCTATTTGCTGACCTGGCCCGTCGACCAGCGCGCCGCCGGCTATGCTGTGTTGGCCCGGCCAGTGGGCAGTTACGAAGCCGAAATGCGCTTTGTGAGCGCCGCCGAAGCCGGCAATGTGGCCATCGCCGGCCTGGAGCCTGGGCAGACGTATAACCTTAGCCTGGCGGCGCTGGATGCCCGTGGCCGTATGGGCCTCTTCTCGCCGGAAACGATCATCAGCGCCACCGCAGGCGGCGATGCTCCTGATCTGCAGCCCACCGATGTCATCACCGACACCGGCGCCAATTAGCAGCGGGCGCAGCCCGCTCCTGCACGCCGGCCTGGCGCGATCTGCCGGCGAAGGTGCTCTTGCCGGCCCGGTCAACTGAGCTACAATGTACGCTGCCAGACAGGTAGACGATGATTGCCAGAACTGAACTACGCATTCGTGTCGCACGAGAACCGCGCTTAGTGCGCGTTCATGCCACCGATCCATTGGAGATGGGCCTAGAAGAACGCCTTCCAGGCTACGGCTACAGGCGCGGTCTGATCGTCGTGGGCTTATTGACTGCTTGGCTAATGGGCTGGCTAGTGTTGCATTGGTTATTGCGTCCGGCCTGGCTATCGCAGCTTCCGCCCTCGGCGTCTGAGCTCATCGCTCTTGTGGAGACGGCCGGCGCTTTCACCATTGCCTTCTTATGGGCGGCCCTTGGTTGGCGCTATTGGCGCCGGCAGACGGCAGCGGCGCAGCCTCATCCGCCGCTGATGACCTTAGAGAAGCTGCAATCGTTAAGTCCGCAGGCCTTCGAGCGCTATGTCGCCGGCCTCTTTCGTCAGAAGGGCTATCGCGTGCTGGTGCGTGGCAGCAGCGGCGACCTCGGCGTCGATTTGGAGCTCACGGGCCCTCATGGTCGCCGCGCCATTGTGCAGTGTAAGCGTTATCAAAATACCATTGGCGCCGAGGTGGTGCGCGAGCTGTTTGGCACGATGATCCACGAAGGCGTGATGTGGGCTTTTTTGGTGACCACGGCCGAGATCTCCGACGCCGCGCGCGCGTGGGCGCAAGACAAGCCCATTACGCTCATCGACGGCGCCACCCTCTTAGAGGTGGCCCACGCCTTGCGGCAGAAGAACCAGCGGCGTGCGGCGAGCCTGGGCGCCGGAAGCTGATGAAGATCCGCGAGACAATCGAGACCTATGACCGCTTCGCCGCCGATTACGCCGCACGCTGGCAAGATCGATCGGTGATGGCGCGCGCCCTGGCGCGCTTTGGCCAACTGCTGCCGGCGCAAGCGACCGTGCTTGACGTAGGCTGTGGCCCAGGCTTCGACAGCGCCGCCCTGCGCCATCGCGGCTTGAAGGTCTATGGCTTTGATATGTCATGGGGCATGTTGCGCACGGCGCGCGACCACTATCCCGGCGCCTACGCCCAGGCCGACATGCGCTGCCTGCCGCTGGCCGGCGGCATAGACGGCATCTGGTGCAACGCCGCGCTCTTACACCTTTCGCGGGCCGATGCACTGCACACGCTGGGCGAATTTCATCGCCTCTTGCGCGATCAGGGTGTGCTCTATCTGGCCTTAAAAGAGGGACATGGCGAGGAGCAGCGCAGCGAAGCCTACGGCGCCGATGCGCCGCGCTACTTCACCTATTGGTTGGATGAGCAGCTCGACCGGTCGCTGCATGCAGCCGGCTTCCGCCTCTTGCAGAGCTGGACCGATTCGCCCGGCGAGCAGCGCTGGCTGTGCCGGCTCCTGGCCAAGGCGTAGGTTGCCGGTGGTTCGGCGAGACGGCCGGGCTAGGCCTTTTGCGCCACGCCTTCGCCGAAGCGCAGCAGGGCCGAAACACGCTCCTCATCTGGCGCTTCGGCATAAACGCGCAGTACCGGCTCTGTACCAGAGGGCCGGATCAGCAACCAGCTTCCGTCATTCAGGTAATATTTCACGCCGTCGGTCGTGTGCACATCTTCCAGGGACACGCCGTCGATCATACCGGGTGCATTGTTACTCAGGTCGTGCACCAACTGTGCTTTGGCCACGGGCCGCACGAGCTTCATGTCGACGCGACGGTAGTGTGCCGGCCCGTATTGTTGCAGCAAGTCGTCAACGAGCTCGTGTAACGGAGCGCCGGCGTCGGCCATCACTTCTAGCAGCAGCAGGCCCATTAATACGCCATCCCCTTCAGGAATGTGGCCTTTTATGCTCATGCCGCCCGACTCTTCACCGCCCATGAGCACGCCATTTTCCAGCATCAGATCCGCGATGTGGCTAAAACCCACAGGCGTCTCGACCAGCTCCAGGTTGTGCGCTGCGGCGATGCGATCGATCATGCGCGTGGTGGAGACGGTTCGCACCACCTTGCCCTGCCAGCCCCGTTTTTCGATGAGATAGCGTAACACCAGGGCGAAGATGCGATGGGGATCGACGAACGCGCCCTGCGCGTCGACGGCGCCAATGCGATCCGCGTCGCCGTCCGTGGCCAGCCCTACGTCCCAGTGCCCCGACTGAATCGTAGACATGAGCAGGCCCAGGTGCTTCTGAATCGGTTCGGGATGTATGCCGCCGAAGCCCGGATTCATCTCGTGGCGTATGTTTTGCACTCGGCTGCGACCACGCGCAAGCACCTCACTGATAACGCCGCGGCCAGCACCGTACATGCCGTCGGCCACTACGCGCAGCTCGCCGGCGGAGATGCAATCCAGGTCTACAAGGGTGCTCAGGTGTTCATAATAGGCCCAGCTCGGATCAAACTTATGAACGCGTCCCTGGGCGATGGCTTGTTCCAGGTCCATCAAATTGGGCCCAAGCGCTTGCTGCAAGTTGCGCTCTAGTAGCTGCTCGATGCGCCGGCCATGCTCCGACGAGGCGCTACCGCCGTAGGAGGCCTTCAGTTTCAGGCCGTTATAGCGCGGCGCGTTGTGGCTGGCCGTAATCATGACTCCCGCCGTTGCCTGCTTATGGACGATGGTGTAGCTGACGGTAGGGGTCGGCGTATCGGCCCGCGCCAGCCAGGTGTCGATGCCATTCGCGGCCATCACCCGCGCTACTTCTGCGGCATAGCGATCAGAAAGAAAGCGCGTGTCGAAGCCAATGACGACCGAAGGCGAGCGGTTCTCTTCTTCACGTACATAGTCGGCAATGGCCTGCGCCACGAGGCGCAAATTGTTGAATGTAAAGGTTTCGCTGATGACGGCGCGCCAGCCGTCGGTGCCGAACTTGATTGTCATACTGTTTCTCCACTATTGGCATCATTGGGACCAATCCCCGTGCCGCTCACCCGTGCTCGCCGGCAACGCCATAGCATCGGAATTATACTAAAGAGCTCGTCTCTCATTCAATCTTCGCCGGCCGCGGGCTCAGCAAGAGCAGCAGGTCATTGACATTGGTACCCGTGGGGCCTGTCCTGAGCAGGCAGTCGTGGCCCGCTTGCTCGGCGAGCCGCAAAAAGAAGGTGTGGCTATCGTTGCGCTGCAAGTAGTCGCGCGGCTCCAGCTCGTTGTCCAGCGCCAGCAGGGCCGTTTGGCCGGTCACCACCGCGCCGGCCGCGCCTGTCATGCCGTCCTCGCCGTCTGTGGCGAAGGCGGCGACGATGGATCCCTCATGTCCGGTCAGGCTAATGGCCGCGCTTAGCGCCAGCTCCTGGTTGCGACCGCCCACGCCGGCGCCGCGGACGGTAACGGTGGTTTCCCCGCCGAGTACCAGCGCCTCGCCGGGGGACAGCTCGCGGGCAATGGCCGCTGCGACGGCGCCAACCTCGCGCGCTTCGCCCTGCAAATAGGCCGTGAGCAGCCGGCACTGGAAGCCGGCCTTGCGCGCTGCTTCGACGGCAGCCGTGGCCGCGCTGCGCACATCGCCTACAATGATATTTTTCACTTCCAGCTCTTCAAAACGGGCCAGAGAGGTCGCGCTGCGCGGATCGGTTAGCGCCTCTGAGATCACGGCCCACGTTTCCGGCGTCACATGGTGCATGATGTCGTAGCGGTGTAGGATAGTCAGCGCATCGCCGGGCGATTCGGCGTTCGCTGCCGTGGGCCCGCTGCCGATCACGTCGAGCGGATTGCCCACTACGTCGCTGAGTATGAGGCTGATCGTGGACGCCGGAGCGGCCAGCTCGGCAAGGCCCCCGCCTTTGACCCGGTCGAGCTGCTTGCGGACGCAGTTCAGCTCGTTAATGGTGCAGCCGCTTTCCAGAAGCGCTTTGATTAACAGTTGCCATTCGGCGATCGCTATTTGCGGCTGGGTTAGCAGCGCCGAAGCCCCTCCCGAAAGGAGGCACAGCAGCAGATCGCCAGATTTCGTCTCCTCAAGCAACTGGATGGCCCGGCCGGTGGCGCGCACACCACTCTGGTTAGATACAGGATGGCCCGCTTCGAAAATGGCGATGTTGTCGCTCCGCCCGCCGGCGCTGGCCACGTATTGCCGCGGTTCGCCCTCGGCGGTTTGCTTGGTGATAACCACGCCGCCGTAAACATCGGCGCCAATGATCTCCAGCGCGGCGCGGGTCATGCTCAAGGCCGCTTTACCCGCAGCCACTAGGAATATACGGCCGTCACTCAAGTTGTAGCTGTAGTGGCCAATCAGGAGGCGCTCGCCCGCCCTGGCTAGATGGCGACGCACGGCGCCAGCCGGATCGGCCGCCTGTAATGCCGCATCGAAAATGGGCTGTACGGCGTCACGGGCGAAGTTCTTTGTCTTGGAGGTCACGTCTTTATCAGGTGGAGCCATTCGGCGGCGTTAAGGCGCCAGCGCCGAGCGAGCCTGGTCTGCGGCATCCGCAGGCGTACTTAAGCCCAATAATACGGCCGAGGTCGCGTTGCTCAGCGCCGTAAGCACCGTGTTATTCAGGCCAGCCGGTATTGGCGTGGCGCTGCCTATTTGCCGCTGCAGGAAGGTTAGATAGGAGTCGTCGGGCCAGACGCCGAGGGCCGCTTGCCGGCCAGGTAATGAGGCGCTTTGTAGGCTCCACGCGCCCAGATTTTCGGCGGACGCCAGCCAGTTAATCAGGTCCGCAGCCGCTGCGCTACGCTCAGGATCCGGCGTGCTGATGGCCCACGTCCAGGCGCTAACCGTCGGCGTCAGGGCGCCATTGGGCCCCGGCGCCGAAACGAAGCGTAGGCTGGCGCCGGCTACGTCGCTGCGGCGCGCCAGGTAATGATTGGCCGTGGTCAAGACGATGCGGCCCGAATTCTCCTGGAATAGCTGCCACACCTGGTCCAGCGAGGAGATTGAGCCGCTGGTCGGGTCGATAAAACCTTGCGTCGCGCCCAGCCGAACCAGCTCTAACGCGCGGATAAGCGGTTCAGTTTGCAACTGCGGCTGGCCGCTTTCGTCGACAAATTGGCCGTCGAGAGCGTGGTAGAACTTTGCCGTCAGCTCGGCGCCCGAAGAGCCGGCGGCGGCATACAAGAAAGCTCCTGGTGGGTCCTGCAAGATGTCATCCCAATCGGCGGACAGGGTGCGCGTGATGGCGCTGCTGTTATAGACCACGTGCTGCAAGTTGGTAAGCGCAAAGGGGTAGCCGTAAAGTTGCTCGTCGACCTGCGCCAGCTCGCGGGCCACGGGGAACAGGTCCTCTATCGCATCGGGATCAAGCAAACCATCGAGTGGAACGATAAGGCCCTGGGCGGCAGCAGGTCGCAATTGCGACGCAGGCAGCAGCACGATATCAGGCAGGATAGCCGGCGCCACTGAGCGGCCGGTGCGCAGATAACTAAGAATGCCGCCCTGGTCGCCTATCGTCTTCAGCTCAACCAACAACGAAAGCGAAGCATGTTCGTTGTCAAAGCGGTTGAGCTGGTCCAAGAGCACAGCGCCGCCCGGCACATCATTGTTCGGCGAGATCTCGGGGCTGGTCCAGATAGTCAGTGTGGTGACGCCGGGTGTGGGCAGCGGCGTTTCTACGCTGTCCGGCGTGCTGCTCTGAGCCGGCGTCTCGACTGGCGCGGGGCTGGTTGCGCCGGATGTAGCCGTAGGGCCGCCTGGCCCTCCCGGCTCTGGCTCCATTTCGCAGCCGGCCAACTGGGCTGCCAGAAGCAGCAGGAGTAGCAGAGTCCTTATCATACCTGGAGAGTATATTCGATTCGGTGTAGGCTGCCAGAGAGGGTGTGGCCAGGATGATTCTGGCGCCGGGCCAGCTATGGCTGCGCTCCGTCCGGCTGCGGCTGCTGCTCGTAACCGGCAACTTGCTTCAGGAAGGTGATTGCCGACTCTTCGTCAAGGTTCTCTGCGGGGCGCTGCTGCGCCTGAAGCATGCGCTGCGCCAGGTAAAGCGCCAGCGCACCGCGGTTAGCCAGCTCATGCTGCCTGGCGAGGTAGCTGCGCGCCAGCGCCACGTGGCCGGCCCGGTATTGTCCGTCGGGCCGCGGCGCGCTGCGGATATAGCCGCTGAGGGGCTGCAGGGCCAGGGAGCGATCGAGCTGCGCTTCTTCTTGCGCCAGATCGTCCAGGGTGACGGCGCCGCGGTCGTAGACCACCAGCGTGCCCGCCGCAAAATCGCCCAGCCGCCGCGACTTGCGGTCGATAAACATGGTCACGACGCCCAGGCCATAGTAGAGCGGCAGGAAGTCGACAATGCGCACCAGATTGCGGATCATGGCTGCGGCCACGTCGATAGGCGCTCCGTTCCGCTGGATTACGCGCAGCCCAATAATGCGCTTGCCTGGCGACTGCCCATTCCAAAGCAGCTCAAAGAAGATGTAATAGCCCCACAAAAAGGCGAAGGACACCAGGCCAAAGACGCCGACCAGCAGCGACAGACCGCGGTTCTGGCCAAACTCGGCGAGCGATTGTCCGGCGATGATGGCCACCACAAATAGCAGCGTGAGGTTCACCAGAAGCTGCAGGGCGATGAGCAGAACGGTGTCGATTAACGCCGCCAGAAAGCGCGAGCCGATGCCGGCAATCCCATAGCCGAACACGACGTTTTCCGGTGTATCGAAGGCCAGTAGCTCCTCAAAGGCGGCGGTGTTATAAGATTGCTGGGGCTGGTTTGTTTGCATGCAGCTAAGGTCGCTCCGCGAGAACGTTTAACGCCTCCAATGGGTCTCCTTCCAGCGTCATTGTAGCATGCTTCCTGCGAAACGAAATCAATCATCATCGGTTCCAGCCGCGCCAAATAGGCTATAATCGAGCTATCATGGATGCTCGCGAACTGTATCGTCGACGCCACGGCGATTGGCAGCAGCTAGACAACCTGCTGGAAATCGCCCAACGAGATATGCGCCGTTTGACGCCGCAGCAAGTACACGAGCTTGGAGATTTGTATCGGGCTGCATCGGCCGACCTGGCCCTGGCACAGCGCGACTTTCCCCACGACCGTGTGACGCATTATCTCAACCAACTGATCGGGCGCGGCCATGCCGTCATCTACCGCAGCGAGCCGCTGGCCCTCGGCCGCGTACGGCGCTTCGTGGTAGCCGGTTTTCCTGGCTCCTTTCGGCGCTTGCTGCCGTTTATCGTCGTCGCTGCCCTTGCTTTCATCTTGCCGGGCCTATTGGTGGGCGCCACGACGGCCTGGAATCCGCATGCGGCGCGCGTGTTATTGCCGCCTCAAATGCAGCAATTAATGCCCATGATTGAAGAACAGGAGCTCTGGACGGAGATCCCCGTCGCCGAGCGGCCTTATGCTTCGGCGTTTATCATGCGCAACAACATTCAGGTCATCTTTCTGTCGTTCGCCGGAGGCGTCTTGTTGGGGCTGTTCACCCTGTATATCCTGGTTATGAACGGCGTCGTGATTGGAGGGCTCACCGGCCTGACGGCGCACTACGGCGTGGGGCTGGAGTTATGGACTTTCGTCATCAGCCACGGCGTCATC
>CAYLJW010000041.1:0-41510 GCA_964384155.1 uncultured Ardenticatenaceae bacterium | reverse complement strand
CGCTGTTAACGTACATAATGCTTGACTTTTAACACGATATCTACGAGCCTTTGGTGCGTGGGGTAAGGTTGGTAGTGGGGTGATTGATGGCGCCGCGAGCGGGGACGGGCAATGAATTGCCCTACTACGAGCCTTTGGTGCGTGGGGTAAGGTTGGTAGTGGGGTGATTGATGGCGCTGCGTTGTTGGCCAGCCGCGCTAGGCTTACCCGGGCGAGACAGCTGAAAAAGTGTCGCACGTGGCAACCTTGGCAATGTTGGCAACCTTCTTGCGCGGAGGAGAATTGACAAATCTTGGAGATTTGTCAATTCTCACCGGGCCGGTCTCGGGGTGGCGAGATGCGTGATACGTCGCGCCAGACGTATCACGCATCTCGCATCGCGTCGCTTAGGTGTTCTGTATCTGCCAGATGATGTCCTCCACCTGTTCGATGAGGCCGTTGGCCTGGGCGGGGGTGAGGCGGCCGCTGCGGCGGAAGGCTTCAACCTGGTTGATAAAGGCGTTGAGCACGTTGACGGCCGCGTTCTCGTTGCCGGCGTCCAGGCGGTCGATGGCCTGCTGCAGCTTCACGATAAGCGAGTTGCCCTGGCCGCGGTTGAGTACGCCGGCGTCGACCAGCGCCTGCACGTCTGCGATGACATCTTGCAGGCGCTCCTGCGGCGTTGCCGGCTCCTGCTCCTGGGCTACGAAGACGGCCGTGGTGCGGCCGGGCACGGTGAAGGCGCCGCTGCCGCTGTCGTAAGCGGCGGTGGTGACCACGGGGTCTACGGACGCCTGCTGGACGGGGTGCAGTACGTAGGCCACGCCCGCCGTGCCGTCGATGGTGATGGTCTGCGGCTCGTCGTTGGCGTTGAGCAGCACCACAATCGACTCGTAGGCTGGGTCCAGGTCGGGCAGCGCGCCGTCGTCGGCCAGACGCAGGGCGATCAGGCCCGCAATCTGGTCGGGCCCCGTGTTGTGGTAGCTCAGGCGCGCCTGCACCTCGGCGGCGGTCTGCAGGCGGAAGAGGCTGGAGCTGTAGCGGATGTGCAGCAGCTCCTGGAACATGGCCGCCATCTGGCGGATATGGGCTTCGTCTGGCTGCAGGGCGGGGTCTGCCAGCCGCGGCTGCATCAGGTACCAGTTTTCACCGTTGATGCTCTGCACGGGCAGGCCCACGCCAAAGTTGTTGCTCTGGTAGGTGAAGTCCAGCTTGTTGAACCAGTCGCCGGAGTTGTAGCTGTCGCGGTCGAACGACTTGGAGCGCAGCAGGTCGCTGCCGGCGTGCGTGAAGGGCACGCCCTGGCCCAGGATCACGGTGCTGAGGGCCACGTTCTGCGCGCGCACGCGCTCTTGCATCGTCGAATCGAGGGGCATGCCGTAGGCGTAGATGTCGTAGAGCGTCTGGTTGTCGTGCTTTTCGACGTAGGAGATATTCTCCTGCGGGTCCAGGGTGTAGCCGGCGGGCTGGCCGTTGTAATCCACCTGCGCGCCCGTCACCAGGTCGCCGTGGCGGTCTACGAACTCGTAAGTGGCCAGGTTGCCGGCCATGCCCACGCGGATCTGGTCGCTAAACAGCAGCAGTTGGGCGCGCTGCGCTTCGGGCGCGGCCACCGTGCTCGTCCAGTCGTTGGGGTCATAGAACAGGCCGCTGGCGAAGCCCTGCTGCTGCAGCGAGTCGCCGTTGTTAAAGGGGCCCGGCCCGCGCACCGCGTCGCGCAGGCGGTCGCTGAAGGTGCCGATGCCTGTGCCGGCCATGTTGAACTGCGTGGCGTTGACGCCGCGGGCGTTGTTGGCCACTTCGCCAAAGTCCCAGCCCTCGCCGTAGACGTAGATACTCTGGCCGTCCACGCCGTGCTCTTCGAGCGTCAGGCTGTCTAGGGCGGCGCGCAGCTTGAGCATGTTCGACTTCATGTGGTGGCCCATCAGGTCAAAGCGGAAGGCGTCCACCTTGTACTCGACGGCCCAGGTGAGCACGGAGTCGATCATCAGCTTTTCCATCATGTTGTGCTCGGTGGCCGTGTTCTGGCAGCAGGTACTGGTCTCGACGGCGCCGGCGTCGTTGAGGCGATGGTAGTAGCCGGGCACCACGCGGTCGAGGACCGATTTCTCGCTCTGACCGGCGGCGTTGGTGTGGTTGTAGACCACATCGATCACCAGGCGCAGGCCCATCTCGTTCAGCGCCTGCACCATCTGGCGATACTCGACGATGCGCGCCACGCCGTTGGGGTCGGTGCTGTAGCTGCCTTCGGGCGTGGTGTAATGCAGCGGGTCGTAGCCCCAGTTGAAGCCGTCCTCGTCGCGCAGGGGGAAGATCAGGGCCTGCTGCTGCTCTGAATCGGGCGGGTAGCTGGCCAGCTCGCCCCAGTCGGGCTCGTTCCACTGCGAGCGGTCTTCGTTAATCGTGGCGATGTCGAAGGTGGGCAGCAGGTGCAGGTGTGTGAGGCCCGCCTGCTGCAGCGCCTGCAGGTGCTGCACGCCGTGGCTGTCGGGCAGGGTGAAGGCCAGGTAGGTGCCTTTGAGCGCTTCGGGCACGGATGGGTCGTTGACGCTAAAGTCGCGCACGTGCAGCTCGTAGACCGAGATGTCTTCGGGGGCAGGCAGCGGCGGCTTGGCCAGCGATTGCCAGCCGCCGGGCGCCAGCGTGGCATCCGCCAGGTCCACAATCTGGCTGCGCGTGCTGTTCATGGAGAGGCTAAAGGAGTAGGGGTCGGTGACCATGTTGTGCTCCACGGCGCCCGTGCTGTGCACGTAGACCTCCACTTCATAGAGGTAGTACATGCGGTCCCAGGAGGCGTCGCCGCTGATGCTCCAGACGCCGTATTGCGGGTCCAGGGTCATGGGCAGCGCCGTGCTGCTTGTGGCCGGGTCGGCGTCGGCGTACAGGTGCAGGGTGACGCTTTTGGCCGTGGGCGCCCACAGGCGCAGGGTAGGCGCGCCGCCGTCCCAGCTCACGCCCAGCTGGCCATCGTAGGTATAGAGGTCGTCCAGCACGCCGGGGATCTGCAAGCCCGTGGCGTCTTGCGCTGCACCGTCGGGCGACAGGGCCGAGACCGCAATCTGGCCGCGCAGGATGTCGGGAACCAGGTGCAGGTCATCGGCGGCAATCTTCAGCGCCGGCAGATCGGCCAGGTGCGGGAACTTATCGCGCGCGTCCTGCGGCAATCCGGCCGGGTCCAGGGTCAGGCTCAGCGCGCTGCCGCCGGTCACGCCCGTCTCCGTGGCCTGCAGGCCGCCTTCCGGCGCGCTGTGCAGGAAGTAGCTATTGGCTGGGTCCGTCGCCGCGGCCCAGGCAATCGTATCTTCGCTCACCCAGTAGGCGCGCTGCTGGTCGATGTTGCCCACGCTGGCGCCGCCGCCGGCGAGGATGGGCAGCACGTAATGGGGCTCGTCGGGGTTGGCAGGGTTCTCGCCCTGTAGCTGCCACACCTCGTAGCCCCAGCGGTCGAGGATCAGGAACTGGTCGGGGCCGGGGTCCTTTTCGTCGCCGCGGTGCACAATGTAGGCAAGCTGTGAGGCCCCGTCGACCAGGGGGATGTTAAAGATGGGGCCGAAGGTGTCCATGTCGTCCCAGCAGACCGGCTCGGTCCAGCCCGGGTTGGGGTTGAGCGCGCCATCCCACACGTGCAGGCCCCAGAACTGGTTGAAGTCGGGGCTGCAGTTGTCACCATAATCGCCGGCAGGGCGGTGGTAATGGATAGTGGCCACGTTGGTCGCCGCGCCGCGGCTGGGGTAGTTGGTCTCGTCGCCGGCCTGCAGCCAGATGCTGGCGTCCTGCGCCGGGTCGAAAGAACGGTCCGGCTCGGTGTCCTTCAGGTCGCCGCGATGCACGATGAAGTTCACCGGCTGGCTCACATCTTGAATGGCGATGTTCCAGTAAGCGCCGTAGTCGTCAAAGCCCGTGGGCGGCTTGGGGTTGTCCCAGGTGGTGCCTTCTGCGGGGTCGATGGCCTCACCCCACAGGTGCAGGCCCCAGAAGTCGTTAAAGTTGCCGCTGCCGGGGTCGCCGTAGTCGCCGTCGGGCCGGTGGTAATGAATCGTCACGTAGCCCTGCGCCTCGGCCTGCGTGGTGTACTCGTTGGGGTCGCCCTGGCGCGTCCAGATTTCGGGAGTCACGGCAGGGTTGAAGCGGCGGTCGGCCTCGGTGCCGTCCTTTATGTCGCCGCGGTGGATGATAAAGTTCACTTCCGTGGAGCCGGGCGTCAGCCGCACCCAGGCAAAGCGGCCATACTCGTCTTGGCCCAGGAAGGGGCGCGGGCTGGTCCACTCGGTGTGGTAGTCGGGGTGCACGCCGTCGCCCCAGAGGTGCAGGCCCCAATAGTCGTTGAAATTGCTGCTGCTGTGGTCGCCGTAGTCGCCGTCCTCGCGGAAATAATGGATCACGGCGTACAGCGCGCCGGCGCCCGGCTCTTGCGCCGCGCCCACGGTCACGTCCACCTGCGCGCTGTTCAGGTTGCCGTCCAGGTCGCTGGCGATGGCCTTGAAGCGCAGGCTCGTGCCTTCTTCCAGGCCGCTGGCGTCGTAGAAGACGCGGTAGGGCGCGTTGTCGTCGGTGCCCACGGTGTCGTAGTCGCCGCCGTTTACCGAAACGACGAAGGTCACTTCGGCGTAGGCCGCGCTGTTGAGCGTGGCGGCCAGCTCAAAGCGCCCGCCAACCTCGGCGCCGGCGGCCGGCGCTGTAATCTGGATGCCCGGCGCGCTGGTGGCCGCGGGCAGCGCGGCCGTGGCGCGGTAGACGGCCACGCCCAGGGCGGGCACGGTGACCGTCAGGTTGCCGTCGCCATCCGTCTGCAGCGGCGCGCCGCCGGCGGGGTAGAGGGCCTCGAAGGCGGCGTTGGGCGAGTAGGTGGCAAAGGTGGCCGATTGCTCGCTTTCGGCGTTGTTCAGGGCCACGACGTATTCGATGCGCTCGCCGCGCTCCAGGCGTGAGAAGGCGTAGATGCCGGCCTGGCCTTCGCTGTAGCGGTGGATCTGCGCGCCCTGGCGCAGGGCCAGGTGCTCGCTGCGCAGGCTATTGAAGGCGGCAAAGGCCTGGTACAGCGGGTGCGTGGCGTCGAAATTATCCTCGGCGGTGGTGGCCGTTGTACCAATCAAGTCGTCGTCGTTGTAGCTGGCCACCTGGCTGGGGAACATATCCTGGCGCGCGTCTTTGTCGCCGCCGTCGCCGGTGAAGCCCTGCTCGTCGCCATAATAGATCAGGGGCACGCCGCGGCTAAAGCTGGCCAGGGCATAGGCCAGCTGCACGCGGGCCACGCGCTCGGCGTCCGATGCGCCGGGGTTGGCCAGGTCCACTTCGCGGCCCAGGCGGCCTAGGTCGTGGTTGCCAATGAACTTCACAAGCTGCATGGCGTTGCTGTCGGCGTCGGTGTACCAGTCGTCGGAGGCAAAGAAGCCTGCAAGCTGGTCGGTGGCGCTGCTGTGCACAGCAAAGTTCTTGGCCGCACCGTCGAAGCCAAAGTCGAGCAGCGAGGGGAAATCGAGCTGCGTGGTGAAGCGGCTGGTGTAGGCCGGGTCACCGTCGAAGACCTCGCCAAAGAGGGTGAAGTGCGCGATGCCTTCGCCCGCGGCGTGGTCCATGATTTGGGGCACGAATTCCATCCAGAATTCGTCGTTGACGTGCTTTACGGTGTCCACGCGGAAGCCATCGACGCCGAAGGTGCTGATGATGTTCTTGTGGATGTCGATCAGGCCGCTGACCACGTCGGGATGCTCGGTGAACAGGTCGTCGAGGCCCACGAAATCGCCGTAAAGCGAGCTTTCGCCGGCAAAGGTGGAGTCACCGCGATTGTGGTAGTAAATGGGGTTGTTCAGCCAGGCCGGGTTTTTGGCCGTGTCGTCGGTGACCAGCGGCGTATAGGGGAAGCTAATGGCGGGGTCCAGGTCGGGGAATGTGCCTGTTCCGGCGTAGTCGCGGTCGTCGAAGGCGTTGCCCTCGGCGTCGCGGTAGGGGAAGTCGGCCTTGTTGCGATAGCTGTAAACGCCTTCTTCGTAGCTGATCAGGTCGGCGGTGTGGTTGAGCACCACGTCGAAGAAGACCTTGATGCCGCGGTCGTGCGCGGCGTCGATGAGCGCCAGCATCTCTGCGTTGCTGCCAAAGTGCGGGTCGATTTGCGTGTAATCCACCTGCCAGTAACCGTGGTAGGCGGCCGAAGAGCCGGCGATTGTGCCGTCGCCCTGCACCCAGCGGTTGGTGAAAGGCGGCGTCAGCCAGAGGGCGGTGACGCCCAGCTCGTCCAGGTAGTCGAGGCGGGCGATCATGCCCGCCAGGTCGCCGCCGTGGTAGTAGCCTTTATCCGTGGGCAGGTAGCCGTGCTGCAGCACATCGCCAGCGCTGCCGGCGGTGTTGTTGGCGGGGTCGCCGTCGGCGAAGCGGTCGGTGAGCACGAAGTAGAAGATTTCGTCGCTAAAGGCGCTGCGCACCGGCGGGCGCACCAGGTCTCCATCGCCGGGATCCGCGCCGCCGCTGACGTCGATGGTCAGGATGTGGCTGGCGGCGTCGTAGCTGAAGGTTACTGTACCGCCGTCGGCCACGGTGAAGGGGATGTTGGCCCCGTCGCGCTCGCCGCCCGCGCCATAATTCTCATCCCAGCTTTCGTTGATGGCCACTTTGGCTTCGTAAGAGCCGGCAGGAATGGCCGTGGTGACGAAGCGGTAGACGCCGTCGCCGTCGGGGTCTTGCAGCCAGGAGCGCAGGCAGTCGGGGGCCCAGTCGCCGGGGCAGCCTAGCTCGCTCTGGAAGTCGCCGGGCACCGTGGCGATGACGCTGTTGACGTTGTCGGTGACCCAGTGGCTTTTGTGGTCGTAGTAGAATTTGACATCGCGCGCGGCGTCCAGGTTGAGGGCGATGTTGGGGCCATCTGGCACGGCCCCGGCGCCGTAGTTTTCGTCCCAGGCGCCGTTCAGGGCGGCCTTATACTCCCAATTGCCCTGGGGCACATTGAAGAGCGCCTGCCAGACGTCGTCGCCGGCGTCGTAGGTGAGGAACGTGGCGGCGCAATCGGGCGCCCAGTCGCCGGGGCAGCCCAGGGCGCTTTGCAGGGAGCCGGCGATGGTGACGCTGCCGGGCGCGGCGCTGTGCTCGGCCTGTATGGGCTCCACGGAGCCTGGCGCGATTAACATAGCCAGTAACATCAGGGCGCTCAAGGCAGCCAGGATAGACAAGTGACGCATATTCTGCCGGCTCATAGGGCCTCCGTTGTGTGAAGGGTTTGTAGGTAACAGGGGTAGCATAGCAGGTTGCCGCGGGAGATTAAAATATATCCAGGAGATATTTCGTGGCTTCTTTTTCTCTGTTAAGCTACGGGCGCGGAAGGATCCGCGGCTACGTGGAAGCAGTGGCGTTGGCTTGACGCTTGCTCTGGACCTATGCTACAGTTGACGTGTCAACGAAGCTTGCAGGCTGCGTGGCCAAGGATGTTTCGATGGAAGACGAGGTGACGAACCTCTACAATGTTCTGAAGGAAATATTCTTGCTGTTAGACGATGGCGACCGGCGCGTGTTGTCCGCCTGTAACCTGACCGTTCCCCGCTTTTACGCGCTGCTGCATCTGGGCCAGAATCCGGGCCTTTCGATTAGCGAGCTAAGCGCGCTCATGTTCTGCGACAAGAGCAACGTCACGCGCCTGGTGCAAAACCTGGAAGCGGAAAACCTGGTGCAGCGGCGGCGGCACAAGCGCGACGGCCGCATCATCTGCCTCTCGTTGACCGCGCAAGGGGAGGAGCTACGCCGCGATGCGCTTGCGCGCCATCATCGTTATAACCATGCTCGCTTTGGCGCCTTGCTGCAGCAAGAACAGCAGGCAGACCTGTTGCTGACGCTGCAGGGAGTGTGCGATGGCTTGCAGCATGAGTTAGCCGACAACACAGATTATCCCACGGGACCCGACCCAAAGGAGGTGGTACAGGGCGCATAGTTTTTAACCGAGCAACGGATGTTCGCAGCGTAACGCCGCCGAGTTACGTGGCGGAACATGCTTCTATATTAGAAAGGATTTGCAACTGATAGTGAGGAGAAACATGAGAAAGAAGAATTGGTACCTGCTGACGATCTTGTTGCTGGTGGGTTCACTGCTGCTCGCCGCCTGCGGCGGCGATACGGTGGAGCCTACCAGCCCGCCGGTCGTGGAACCGACCGACGCGCCGGTGGTGGAACCCACGGACGAGCCGATGGTGGAACCCACTGACGAACCGATGGAAGTGCCCACTGATGAGCCTATGGACGAGCCGACCGAAGAGCCTGAAGAAGAGGCCACGGAAGAGCCGGTAGAAGAGCCCACAGAAGAGGCCGAAGAAGAGGTGATTCTGTCTGAGTGCGCCCCTGAAGACGAGCGGCTGACCATCTGGGCCGACGACACGCGCTCGCAGCTCATCCTGGACATCAACGACGCCTTCTACGAGGAGTATGGCGTCTGCCTGGAGGTTGCGCAGCTTGACTTTGGCAACATCCGCGATCGGCTGAACATCGCCGGGCCCGCCGGTGAAGGGCCCGACGTGCTGATTGGGGCCCACGACTGGCTGGGCGAGCTGGTGGTCAACGGCCTGGTTGCGCCCCTGGACCGCGCGGCCTACGAAGACAACTTTCTGGAAGCGGCTCTCGAAGGCTGCAGCTACGACGGCGAGCTGTACTGCATGCCCTACGCTGTAGAAAACGTGGCCTTCTTCTACAACACCGACCTGGTGCCCGAAGCGCCGACGACCTGGGACGAAGTTCGTGAAATATCTGAAGAGCTGGTTTCCTCTGGCGCATCCGACTATGGCTACGTCATCCAGCAAAACGACCCCTATCACTTCTTCCCGCTGATGACCTCCTTCGGCGGTTATGTCTTCGGGCTCACCGACGAAGGCTATGACTCGTCGGACGTGGGCATTGACAGCGAGGGCACCGTCGCCGCCGCCGAATGGCTGGATGGCATGGTGGAGGATGGCTTAACCCCCGCCGGTTTAGACTACGATTCGATGCACTCGGCTTTTGTGGCCGGCGATGCGGCGATGATGGTGACTGGACCGTGGGCCATCGACCAGTTCCTGGCGCCTTCCGATGTACCCTACGCCATTGCCAACATTCCCACGGGCACGGAGCCCGGGCGCCCGTTCCTCGGCGTGCAGGGCTTCATGATCAATGCCTTCAGCGACCAGCAGCTCCTGGCCGAAATCTTCCTGTCTGAGTTCGTGGCCACGGAAGAGGTCATGGGCCGGCTGTATGAAATCGGGCGACGCCCAGTGGCTTATCGCGCCGTTTTCGATGCGATTGACGACGAGGACTTCGCGGCCTTCGCCGCGGCTGGCGAGAATGGCCTGCCCATGCCTGCCATCCCGGCGATGGGCGCGGTGTGGACGGCCTGGGGCAACGCCAAGCAGCTGGTGATCACGCAAGAGCTGGAGCCTGCCGAAGCGTTCGATGATGCTGCGGAGCAGATTCGCACGACTATCGAGGAATCGGGCGGCTAAGGCTCGCGGCCTTGATCGTCTGTCTGGTTCTGTAACGTTGTAATTGGTGGGGGCGCGATGGTTGCATCGCGCCCCCATTTGCTAGCCCCATTGCAGGAGGGACTGCCGTGAGCGCTGCGCCATCACGAGACAAAGCTTGGTTTGGCTCGGTGCCGAGCCTCATTTTTCGCCTGTTGGCCCTCATCGTCATCGACGCCTTTGCCCTGTGGCTGATCTACCAGATGATCGCCGACGGCGTGTATCCTTTTGCCGCCATCTTGTTCCTGGTCACGCTGATGATCAACGTGGTTTTCCTGGTGGAGCCGCTGAATCCCATCCGCTGGATGGCGCCGGGCCTGGCGCTGATGATCCTGATGGCCCTGTACCCCGTGATGTTTACGGTGTATACGGCCTTCACCAACTACAGCGCCGGCCACGTGCTCTCCAAACAACAGGTGATCCAGCGCATTACGCGAGATTTGTATCTGCCGGAAGGCGGCCGCACCTTTTCCTGGGCCGGCTACCAGCGCGAGCCGGGTGACTACATCTTATTCCTCACGGACGCCGACGGCGCCAGCTTTGTGGCGCGGCCCGACGAGCCGCTGCAGCCGGCGGCCGAGGCCGACCTTGGCGCGTTGGACGAAGAGGGTATTCCAGAGAGTATCGGGGAGTACCGGCGCATGGTCACGCGCGAAATCGTGCCCAATATCGAAGCCCTGGGCCAACTGCGCTTTGGCGAAGACGAGCAAACGGTGCAGATCCGCAACTTGCGTGAAGTGGCGCAGCTCCAGCAGCGCTATGTCTATGATGCGGAGCGCGACGCGCTGATCAGCCAGCAGACGCAGGAGGTCTATGTCGCCAATGAAGAGACGGGCTTCTATGAGAACGCAGAAGGCCAGAACCTGGTGCCCGGCTACCAGGTGACCATCGGCTTCGACAACTTCCAGCGCCTGTTCCGCAGCAGCGCGCTGAGAGGGCCGCTGCTGCGCATCTTCATCTGGACCTTTGTTTTTGCCGTGACCACGGTGTTTACCACCTTTGCCCTGGGCCTGCTGGTGGCCCTGGTGTTTAACACGCGCGACCTGCTGGGGCGCAAACTGATCCGCTCGCTGTTAATTATCCCCTACACCATCCCTTCGGTGATTGCCGTGCTCATCTGGCGCGGCTTGATGAACGAGCGCCTGGGCATCATCAACACCACCCTGATGGACCTGATTGGCTGGGCGCCGCCGTGGACCTCGGATCCGACCTGGGTGAAAATCGCCATTATCATCATCAACCTGTGGCTGGGCTATCCCTATATGATGCTCATCACCAGCGGCGCGCTGCAGGCGATTCCCGACGATTTGTACGAAGTGGCGCGCGTGGACGGCGCCAGCGCCTGGCAGCGCTTCTGGGGCATTACCCTGCCGCTGCTGCTGGTGTCCGTGGGCCCCATCCTCATCTCGTCGTTCACCTTTAATTTTAACAACTTCAATGTAATTTATCTGTTTAACATGGGAGGGCCGCCCATTGCGGGAGCCGCCACCCCTGCCGGACACTCGGATATCTTAATTAGCTACACCTACCGCCTGGCCTTTGCCGGCGGGCGGGGCGCCGATTATGCTTTTGCCGCGGCGATTACGATCATCATTTTCATCGTGCTGGCGGTCCTGACGCTGGTGAACTTCCGCTTTACCCGCGTCTGGGAAGAAATGTCGGAAGGCGTGTAAGGAGGAGAGAGGCACATGGCAACCGTGACACGATCCCGCTCGACCGGCCCTTCAATCAATCGCCAGCGCACCGTGGCGATGATCCTGCGCTATGTGGTGGCCGTCCTCGCCATCATTTTCGCCCTTTTCCCCGTATTGTGGGTGATTTCGGCCTCGTTAAACCCGGCGGGGTCGATGACCAGCCAGACGTTTATTCCGCGCAACGCGTCGCTGGCCAACTACGAGGTTTTGCTGGGCGGCGATCCGCGCTTTCCGTTCCCGCGCTGGCTGTTCAACTCTTTTTATATCGCCACGATCACCTCGGTGCTGGCGGTGCTGGTGACCTCGCTGAGCGCCTACGCCTTTTCGCGCTTCCGCTTTCGCGGTCGGCGCAACCTGCTGCTGACCCTCTTCCTCGTCCAGGTGTTCCCCAACATGCTGACGATGGTGGCCCTCTTTCTGCTGTTGCAGCAGCTTGGCGTGTACATCCCGGCGCTGGGCCTGAACACGCACGGCGGGCTGATCCTGGTTTACCTGGGCGGCGTGATGGGCATTAATGTGTGGCTGATGAAGGGCTTCTTCGACTCTGTGCCGCGCGAAATCGACGAATCGGCGCAGGTCGACGGCGCCTCACACTGGCAGACGTTCTGGATGCTGATTTTCCCCCTGGTGCGGCCCATTTTGGTGGTGGTAGGCATCCTGACCTTCATCGGCGTGTACAGCGACTTTTTGCTGGCGCGCATTATGCTCTCCAGCAACGACCAGCTCACGGTGATGGTGGGCCTGCAGGTGTTTATCGGCGGCCAGTTCACGCAAAACTGGGGCGTCTTTGCCGCGGGTGGGCTGATGGCCGCCATTCCTATTGTGGTGGTCTACCTGCTGCTGCAAGACCAGATCATCGGCGGCCTGACGCAGGGCGCGGTGAAGGGCTAGGCTGCGCCAGGCCCAGGCCTTTGCCGGCGCGAAGCGAAGCTATGGCTGCGAACGACTTTATTTTTGGCACGCTGCTGACAACGGAAAAGCGGGTGGCGCAGCTCCGCGCGCAGCGACAGGGCGTGCGCCACGGCTACCGCCTGCAGCCGCAAGCCGTGCGCGGCGGCGAAGCGCCGCAGGCCATCGTCACCACGGCCACGGAGCAGGCTATCGAGCGCGTGGTGTGCACGCTGCACACGCCCGAAGCGCGGCAAATCGAGCTGCAGCGCGTAGGCATCGACTGGGACCTGCTGAACTGGCGCTACCTGCACACCTGGCGCGGCGCGCTGCCGGCCTACGAGGCCGGCGCCACCGTGCGCTACAGCATCGCGGCCTACCCCGCGGGCGGCGGCGAGCCGATTGCCGCCGACGACGGTGAGCGCTTTTCTTACCTGGTGGGTGAGCCCGGCGCGCCCGCCTGGGCCCAGGAAGCCGTTATTTATCAGCTCTTCCCCGACCGTTTCCACCCCGGCGCTGGGCGCGCATGGCGGCAGGCCCGCTCGCTGAGCGATATTCACGGCGGCACGCTGCAAGGCATCATCGACAACCTGGATTATATCGCCGGCCTGGGCTTCAACTGTATCTGGCTGAACCCCATTTTCCCGGACAACACGCACCACTGCTATCACGCCACCGACTATTTCAGCGTGGAGCCGCGCATGGGCGACCTGGCCGATGCGCGGCGCCTGGTGCAGGAGGCGCACGCGCGCGGCATCCGCCTGCTGCTGGACTTTGTGGCCAACCATTGGGGCAGCCACCATCCCACCTTTCGCGCAGCGCAGGCCGACCGCCGGAGCGACTATTTCGGCTGGTACCACTGGCGCGAATGGCCCGGCGACTACGAGACGTTCTTTGGCGTGCGCGAGCTACCCAAGATTAACGTGGACCACCCTGCGGCGCGGCAGCATCTGTTGGAAGCGGCGCGTTTCTGGCTGACCGACGTGGGCTTTGACGGCTACCGCCTGGATTATGCCCTGGGCCCCAGCCACGACTTCTGGCGCGCCTTTCGCAGCGCGGTGAAGTCAGCCAAAGCAGACGCCTGGATGTTTGGGGAAGTGGTGGATACGCCGCCAGTGCAGGTGAGCTACGACGGCCGCCTGGACGGCGCGCTGGATTTTTTGCTGATGCAGGCGCTGCGCAATACGTTTGCCTTCCGCAGCAACGGCGTGGCGGCCCTGGACGCCTTTATTCAGGCGCACGACGCGTTCTTCCCGCGCCACTTTAGCCGGCCCAGCTTTCTGGATAATCACGACGTGAACCGCTTCTTGTGGCTGGTAGATGGCGACGTGCGCCGGCTGAAGCTGGCGGCGCTCTGCCAGTTTACGTTGAGCGGCCCGCCCATTGTCTATTACGGCACCGAAGTGGGCTTATCGCAGCAGCGCGACGTGGTGCAGGGCGCGCGCCACGTGATGGAGGAGTCGCGCCAGCCGATGCTGTGGGGCGCCGCGCAAGACGGCGACCTGCGCCGCTTTTACGGCGAGCTGATCCGCCTGCGCCGCGCGCACCCCGCCCTGTGGCGCGGCCAACGGCGCACGCTGCTGCTGGACGACGAGGCCGGCCTATACGTCTATGAGCGCTACGACGAGCAGCAGCGCCTGGCCACGGCGCTCAACGCCAGCGACCGGCCGCAGCGCTTTAGCGCCGGCGGGCAGACGTTCGACCTGGCGCCGTGGAGCGGGGATGTGGCGCTGTTGTAAGGGCGCGAAGTGGACCGCGGCCATCGTGGCCGCAAGCAAGCGGCGCGGCGGGCAAGATGCCCGCGCTCCGTGGGTAATAGTTGCGCGGATGGGCGCCTTGTGCGACGATAGCGCGTCGCGGATGGATGGATAGGAGGATGGGCCGTCGCTGCATGGCGCGTCGGCTCTAGGTGTGTCATAGGGAGTAGAAGTCGCGCCGCCAGGGCGCCTCGCAGAGATCATGAACGACAAGAGTACGATTCTCATCGTAGACGACCAGAAGGTCATGCGTGAAACCATCGGCATGCTTCTGGCTAAAGAAGATTATGAGCTGATTTACGCCGGAGACGGCCCTGAGGCTCTGCGTAAAGCAGACCAGGTGATCCCCGACGTGATCCTCTTAGATATCATGATGCCGGCGATGGACGGCTTTGAAGTGTGCCGCCGCCTGCGCGAGCATCCGGTGCTGGCCGAGGTGCCGATTATCATGGTTACGGCGTTGAACGACCGCAAGTCGTGGATGGAAGGCATCGAGGCGGGCGCGGACGACTTCGTGTTTAAGCCGTTCGACACGGTGGAGCTGCGCACGCGGGTGCAAAACATTACGCGACTGAACCGCTACCGGCGGCTGATTGTGGAGCGCGCCAAATTTGATTGGGTGCTGGACCAGGCCAACGACGGCTATCTGATGCTCGATGACGAAGGGCGCATCATCTACGCCAACCCGCGGGCGCGGCTCTTCTTGAACCTGGCCGTCGACGACGTGGCGCAGCTAGACGAGACGTTCATGGAGCTGGCGGAGAAGAGCTACCACTTTGAGCCCAAGCAGGCCTGGGAAGATTGGCCTGGCAGCCCGGTGGGCGACACGCCGCGCTATCTGGTGCGCCCCGAATCGGCGCACGCCAAGGCCTTCTGGCTGCGGGTGAGCAACCTGAATCTGCCGTCGGGCGTGGACGTGCAGCAGGTGATTTCGCTGCGCGATGTGACCGAGCAGATGGAGCTGCAGCGCGATGTTTGGCGCTTCCAATCGATGATTTTCCACAAGCTGCGCACGCCGATGGCCGTGATGCTGAATAGCCTGGAGCTGGTGGCGCGGCACGCCGACAAGCTGGGGCCGGAAAAGAGCGCCGATGTGGCGCAGCGCGCGCTGCAAGGCGCGCGCCGTTTGCAGGCGGAAGTGGACGATATTCTGCAATATCTCAAGTCGCCCAATCTCGCGCGCGCCGGCGCCGGCATGGAGGTGATGGAGCTAGAAAAGCTGGTGAAACGCATTGGCGCAGAGCTGCAAATTATGACGCTCTCAGTTGCGGGCTCAAGCAAGCTCGCGCCCGTGCGCATGAAGCTGCCGGCCGAAGCCGTGGAAGCGATCGTGTGGGAAGTGCTGGAGAACGCCAAGAAGTTCCACCCTAAGGGCGAACCCGCGGTGCAGGTGTTCCTCTTCCTGATGAAGTCGCAGGAGGTGGGCGTGTGGATTGGCGACAACGGGCTCACGCTGTCGCCAGACCAGTTGGCGCAGGTGTGGACGCCCTATTACCAGGGCGAAAAGGCTTTTACCGGCGAGGTGACGGGCATGGGCCTGGGCCTAGCGATGGTGGCCTCGCTGATCTGGGGTGTGGGCGGCCGCTGCCGGCTGTATAACAGGCCGGGCGAGCCAGGCATCATTGTGGAGCTGATTATCCCCATCGAGAGCGGCCAGGCGAAGGCCAGCCTGGTGCGGGCCGATGCAAGGGATGTGATGGGGGGTGCGTGAAACGTGGGGCGGGTGAGAATTGACAAATCTTTGAGATTTGTCAATTCTGTGCGGCGATGGTGATGGGCACGGTGTGGGGCGGCGGGTAGTTGCCGTCGTGGCGTACGAGCACCAGGCGAATGACGTAGGGGCCGGGAGCCAGGGCGTAGGCGTGAAGCTCTTCCAGCGTGCCGTTTAGCACCGGCGTGCTGTGCGTCTGGCCCAGGGTGGTCCATTGGCTGGGGTTGGTCCCAGCGCCAATTTCAATTTTGTAGAACTGCACCGAACCGGGGTCAAAGTTGGCTGTGCCGACTATGGGCGCCTGGCCGCTAACCACATCGCCGGCGCGCGGCGAGGCGATGTGGTAGCTGCCGGCGATAATCAGGGCATTGCCGCCGTCGCTGCCGTTGGCCGGGCCATTTCCGGCGCCGGCGCGCGCGCTGCGCAGCACCTCGGCGGGGCAGACCACAGAGGGGGCCATCTGGTAGCCGTTGCGCTGGGCCCACTGCCGCGCCACCACCTCGTCGGGGTAGTAGGGTGGAACGGGCAGATAGAGGCGCGCCGGCGCGCCCTGCAGCACAGCGCCCGAACCGGCGGCACAGTGGCTGGGGGTTGGCGCGGTGAGGCCGTCTTCCAGAAGCGGAAAGCTCATGCGCTGCGCGGCCTCGGCGGGCAGGGGCAGCGCCGCCAGGGTCCAGGCGCCGGGGTTGGAGAGGCTGTCGGGCACGTAGCCCAGGCGCGGGATGCCGCGCTGTGGCGCGCTGACCAGGAACAGGTCGGGCCGCGTTGCGCCGCAGCGCTCGCCGCCCACGGCGCGCGGCAGGCACACTTCTTTATGCTCGATGCCCGCCGGCTGTTCGAACTGCTGCGGCGGTGCGGCGCCGTTGACCTGCAGGCTGGCGGCCATCGAGGCGTCGGCGTAGATGCCTTCGACGATGCGCCGCCAGACGGGCGCGGCGTTGCGCAGGCCGGAGGCGTCGACCATGGCGTGGCCGTCGCTGTTGCCCAGCCAGACGCCCACCACCACGCCCGGCGTATAGCCCAGGGTCCAATTGTCGCGAAAGTCGTTGGTGGTGCCCGTCTTGGCGGCTGCGGGGAAGGGCAGGTGCAGGGCGTTGTGCAGGCCCATGGCCGGCGCGCGCGCCTCGTCGTCGTCCAGGATGTCGGTGATGATGTAGGCGATGCGCGGGTCGAGCGCGTTGCCCGGCGGCACGCGGTCGTTGTGCGCGTCGTAAACCAGCCGGCCGTGGCCATCGACGATGTGCAGCACCGAACTGAGCCGCGGCCGGCGGCCCATATTGGCCAGCGTGGCGTAGGCCTGGCTCAGCTCGAGGAGGGTCACCTCGCCGCCGCCAAGCGTGAGCGCCAGGCCGTAGTAGCCCGGCGGCTCGGTTAAGGACTCTACGCCCATCTTGCGCGCCGTGGCGATCATAGGGCCCACGCCAATATCGCGAATGAGCTGGACGGGCGGGATGTTGTAGCTGTTGGCCAGGGCGTCGCGCAGCAGCAGCGGGCCGCGGAAGCGGCCATCGTAGTTGGTGGGCACGAAGCTCTGGCCGTCGCCGGCCACCAGGCGGATGGGCACATCCCAGAGCACGTCGCCCGTGGTCCAGCCGTGCTCCAGGGCCGCGGCGTAGGTGATGGGCTTGATGCTGCTGCCGGGCTGGCGCGGGCTGAGGGCTACGTTGACCTGGCCGTCGATGGCGGCGTTAAAGTAGTCCAGGCTGCCGACCATGGCCACAATTTCGCCGGTGGCTGGCTTGAGCGCGATGGCCGCGCCGTTGTTGACGTCGTTAATCGCCGTGCGTGCGGCCACCTGTTCGCGCAGCGCCTGCTGTGCCAGGTTGTGGATGTCGAGGTCGAGGGTGGTGGTGATTTGCCAGCCGCCGCGCGCCAGGGCGTCGGCGCCATACCGTTCTTCCAGATAGCGCTGTACGTAAAGCACAAAGTGCGGCGCTTGCAGGCGGTCGGGCGCGGCGGCGCCGGATGCCTGGTCGTCGGGCAACAGGGGCTGCAGGCGCAGGCCGACGCCCTGGGCCACGCGCGCATCGAGCTCGCTGATCATGCCTTCGTCGACCATGAGCGACAGTACAAAGGCCTGCCGCTGGCGCGCGCCTTGCAGGTTGCGGTAGGGGTCCAGCAGGGCCGGCGACTGCGGCAGTCCGGCCAGAAAGGCCGCCTCGCCGAGGGTGAGCTCGGCGGCGGGCTTGCCAAAGTAGGTTTGCGAGGCCGCTTCGATGCCGTAGGCCAGGTTGCCGTAGTAGATCTCGTTGAGATACATGGTGAGGATTTCGCGTTTGGTGCGCTGCTGGGTGAGGATGAAGGCCAGGAAGATTTCGCGCAGCTTGCGCTCGTAACTGACGTTCACGCGCTCCTCGTAGCTAAACACAATGTGGCGCACGAGCTGCTGGGTGATGGTGCTGGCGCCCACGGGGCGCGCGTCGCTTTTGCGCGCGTTGCGCAGCGCGGCGGCGGCAATGGCCGGGGCGTCGAAGCCGGGGTTGCTCCAGAAGGTGTCGTCCTCCACGGCAATGGTGGCGTCGAGCAGCGCCTGGGGCACGTCTTCATAGTCGATCCAGCGCCGCTTTTCGGCGGTGTGCAGCTCGAACAGCAGCCGCCCGTTGCGGTCGAAGAAGCGCGGCACGCCGCCCGGCCCGCTGCCCTCGTAGCTCACCACGCGCTCGATGGCCCCGGCAAGCTGGTTGCTGAGGTAGGCGTAAGCCACGCCGCCGGCGATGAGGCCCAGCAGCAGCAGCACCAGGCCCATCTGCATGGCCAGCACTACGAGCCGCCAGCAGCCGCGCGCCAGCCGCGCGCCCGGCGAACGCCGCGCGGCGGCAGCGGGCGTTGTGTTGTGCTGCCGACCCTTTTTATGCGCCATGGCGTAATCGTAACGGGGCCGGGGGGCGGTGGTCAATAAGAAAAGGAGGCCAGATGGGAGATCGGACAGGAAACCAGACAGGTCTCAGAGACCTGTCTGGTCTGGTGGTCTGGGGGGCGGTGGAGGGAGAAGGTAGGGTTATCCCCACTGGTAAAAGGCCCTCAATCGGTAGATGATTAACGAGTGCGAGCGTAGCGGAAGAACGTCAAACAAACCAGATTACCGAGGCAGCTTTTATAGGGAGAATTATGAGCGCTGACTACGAGCGAGCGCCGGGTTCATTGCCTGCGGAGTACGAGTCGCAGGACGGCGAGCCGGCGATCATCACCGAGGAGCTCACGCGCAAATATGGCGAGGAAGTGGCCGTGGACCGGGTGTCGCTGGTGGTGCCGCGCGGCGCCATTTTCGGCTTTATCGGGCCCAGCGGCTCGGGCAAAACGAGCACGGTGCGGCTGCTAACGGGCATTCAGCGCCCGACCTCTGGCGAAGTGCGCGTGCTGGGCCAGGATCCGACGCAGTTTAGCCAGACGATGCGCGCGCGGATTGGCTACATGCCGCAGTTGTTTGTGCTGTATCCGGAGCTGACGGTGTGGGAGAACCTTAATTTCGCCGCGTCGATTTACGGCATGCCGCTGCGGCGCGGCAAGCGCATGCACGAGATCCTGGAATTTGTGGAGCTGGATGAACACCGCAATAAGCTGGCGCGCGATATCAGCGGCGGCATGCAGCGCCGGCTGACGCTGGCGGCGACCTTGATTCACCGGCCAGACTTGCTCTTCCTGGACGAGCCGACGGCGGGCATCGACCCCGTGTTGCGGCGCAAGTTCTGGGATCGCTTTGGCCAGCTGCACGAGGATGGCCGCACGTTGTTCGTAACCACGCAGTATGTCTCCGAGGCGGCCTATTGCGACCTGGTGGGCGTGCTGCACCGCGGCAAGCTGCTGATGGTGGAAACGCCAGACGGCCTGCGCCAGCGGGCCTATGGCGGCGATATTGTGCAGTTTATGGCCGCGGAGCGCGTGACCTACGAGACCCTTGAAGCGTTGAGCCGGCTGCCCTATGTGCATGGCAGGCCGCAGCGCCTGGACGACAGGCAACTGCGCATTATTGTGGACGAAGCCGCCACGGCCGTGATGCAGCTTGTGTCGTGGTGCGAGGAGCAGGGCCTTGGCGTGGAGTCGGTAGAGGAGTACCAGCCGCCGTTTGACGACGTGTTCGTCGAGCTAGTGAAGGATGAACCGCAAGATGAAAACAGCACTCGGTAATATCGCCCGCTTCTTCATTCGTATCTCGGCCTTCTGGCGTAAGGAGATGTTCGCCGTGATACGCCAGCCGCGGCTTGTCCTGACGCTGGTGCTGGGCCCCTTCTTGATTCTGCTGCTGTTCGGCCTCGGCTATCGCTCCACGGCGGATCCTCTGCGCACGCTGTTTGTGGCTGGCGAGCAGAATGAGTTTCGCAACGCCGTAGACGTGTACGCCAGCCAGATGGGCCCGGTGATCGATAATCGCGGCGTGGTGGCGTCGCTGGCCGACGCCATGCGCGAGCTGCGCCAGGGCAGCGTGGACCTGGTGATTGAAGTGCCCGACGATCCGGTGGAGCAGGTGCGCAATAGCGAGCATCCCACTTTCGTGCTGTACCACAACGAGATCGACCCTTACCAGGTGGAGTATATCAACGCTTTCTCGCGCATCTTTGCCGACCAGATAAACCGGCGCGTGCTCACCGACGTGGCGGCGCAGAGCCAGGGCGAAAGCGCCTCGGTGCAGGAGACGGTGTCGGCCACGCGGCAGTCGGCCACGGAGATGCGCCAGGCGCTGGAGGCGGGCAACCGCGCCAACGCCATGGTGCAGCAGACGCGCATGGCGCGCAATCTGGACATCCTGGCGCTGACACTGGGCGCCAGCACGCAGCTTGTGGGCAACCTGGAGCAGCAGTTTGGCAACGGGCAGCAAGACGGCGGCCTAGCCGAGCAGATCGCCGCCCTGCGCCAGGAGTCGGACGATTTGGCGGCCATTCCGCAGGACGAGAACGACGACTATGCTGAGGAAATCGAGCGCGTGCGGGCCATCGAAGATGAGACGGCGGACCTGGAAGAGACGCTGGCCGAGTTCCGCAGTATTGAGCCGTCGGTGCTGGCCAGCCCCTTTGACGTGCAGACAGAAATCGTGGGGCAGCAGCAGCTCAACTTCTCGGACTTTTACGTGCCGGCGGCCATTGCTCTGTTGGCGCAGCATATGGCGCTGACCTTCGCCGCGCTGTCGATTGTGCGCGAGCAGAGCGCGGGGGCCATTGAGCTGTTCCAGGTGTCGCCGCTGGCGCCGCTGGAGGGCTTGCTGGGCAAATACATCAGCTACTTCATGCTCACGGGCGTGCTGCTGGCCATCCTGACGGCTCTGAGCCTGTTTGGCATCCGCGTGCCGATGTTGGGCGACTGGACCATTTACGCGCTGACGCTGCTGGCCGTGGTCTTTGCCTCGCTGGGCCTGGGCTTTGTGATCTCGCTGCTGTCGCAAAGCACCAGCCAGGCGGTGCAATATTCGATGATCGTGCTGCTGGCCAGCATCTTTTTCAGCGGGTTCTTCCTGGGTCTGGACCTGCTGCAGCCGTTTGTGCGCGTGGTGTCGTGGCTCTTGCCCACGACGTATGGCACTCAGCTTTTGCAAAACACGATGCTGCGCGGCCTGTACACGCCCGCGGACCAGATCTTGCTAATTGGCGTGACGGTGATGGGTCTTGTGCTCTTTATTTTGGCGCTGGTTCTACTGCGGCGTAAAATGAAGACATTATAGGCTTAGCCAGGAGTAGGTTGGTTGTGCAAAAGCGCTGGCAGATCCTGCGAGAATGTCTTGAGGGCTATGGCGAGATCCTGATCTTGTTACACGACGATCCGGACCCCGACGCCGTGGGCAGCGGCGTGGCCCTGCGCTTCCTGCTGCAGGAGCGGCTGGGGCTGAAAGGGCGCCTCGCGCACCGCGGCGTGATTGGCCGGGCGGAGAACCGGGCGCTGGTAGACTACCTGCAGCCGCAGCTTGAGGTGATCGCCGACGGCGAGACGGCGCGGCGACGGCCAGGCGAGGCGGTGGCGTTGCTAGATACACAGCCGGGCGCGGGCAACAGCCCCGCGCCGGCGGGCTTCGAGGTGGACGTGGTGCTGGACCATCATGGCCTGCGCGAGGAGGAGGTGGGCCGCTTCCGCGATGTGCGGCCCTGGATTGGCGCGACGTCGACGATCCTGACGCAGTACCTGCACGCGGCGGAGCTAGAGCCGTCGACGCCGGTGGCCACGGCTCTGTTTTATGGTATTAAAACGGACACCAAGTCGCTGAGCCGCGATACCAGCGCCGCGGACATTTCGGCCTATTTCTACCTGCTTGAATTCGTGGATGTGGACGCTCTGGTGCAGATTGAGAACGCGCAGGTGCCCGCGGGCTATTTCCGGAGCCTGACGCACGCCATGCAGACGGCCTGTATCTACGACGGCATCGTCTTTTCGTTTCTGGGCGATACCGATTATCCCGATCTGACGGCGGAGGTGGCGGACCTTCTGCTGCGCCTGGAGGGCGTGGCCTGGGTTTTTAGCATGGGCGTCTTTGAGGATCAGCTTTACCTCTCGGTGCGCGCGCGGGCCGAGGATGCGGACGCGGAGAGGGTGACGCAGCAGGTGATCGGCGCCGACGGCACGGCGGGTGGGCGCAACATGCTGGCCGGCGGGCAAATCGCGCTAAACGGCGCCAGCCCCGACATGCTGGTGCAGGAGATTAAGCGGCGCGCGCTGGCGCAGTTAGGCGCGCCGGAGAATGTCGAGGCCAAACCTCTGGTCTGGTAATGCCAACCGCGGAAACGATTTTTTCGGACTTTTTCTTCAGCCTCAGCAACGCTACGGTGCTGCAGTTGCTGGACATTGCGCTGGTGGCCCTGGTGTTTTTCATCATTCTCAATTTGCTGCGGCGCAGCCGGGCCACGGTGCTGCTGCGGGGCATGATGGCCCTGCTGGTGGTCTTCTTTGTGGTGGCCATTTTTTTGCCGCTGCCGACCTTCGACTATTTGCTGGAGCTGGCGCTGCTGGCCACGCTGATCACCATCCCCATCATCTTCCAGCCGGAGCTACGCCGCTTTCTGGAGGACCTTGGCCGGCGCGTGGGCAGCCTGAATTTGCAACAGGTGGCGGCGGAGTCGGCGGTGACGCCGCTGACCAGCACCATTGAAAGCCTATCGGCGCGGTGCATTGGCGCGCTGATTGTGCTGGAAGGCAACGACGACCTGGGCGAGCTGATGCAGACTGGCGTGCGCGTGGGCAGCCGCGTCAGCAGCGAGCTGCTGCTGACTATCTTTCATGACGGTACGCCGCTGCACGACGGCGCGGTGATCGTGCGCGGCGACCGCGTAATGGCCGCGGGCTGCGTGCTGCCGGTGAGCAACCGCAACCTGTATGATGGGCAGCGGCGGCTGGGTACACGCCACCGCGCGGCCCTGGGCATGGCCGAAACCAGCGACGCCATGGTGGTGGTGGTGAGCGAAGAGACGGGCGCCATCTCTTTTGCGCGCAACGGCGCGCTGCAGCCCGGCCTGGATAAGACGGAGCTGCGCGATCAGATTCACAGCTTCTACCGCCGCGGTGAACAGATGGAGGAAGAGCCGGCCCTGGGGCGGCTGTGGGAGCAGTTCCGCGATTGGCTGCGGCGCGCCGTGCATCCGCCGCCGCGCGAGGATTTGCTGCCATCGCTGGGCGTGCTGCTGCTATCGGGGGTGCTGGCGCTGGCCACGTGGGGCTTTGTGAACCAGGAGACCAACCCCATCCGCGAAGTGCGCGTCGAGAACATCGACCTGCAGTTGCGTAACATGCCGCCGCGCACCAGCCTGCAGAGCGACTTTCCCGATGCTGTCTCGGCCGTGGTCAAAGCGCCCAATGCGGTGATCGATTCACTGGGCGCGGCCAGCTTCCAGGCCAGCGTGTCGCTGGAGGGCCTGTCTCCCGGCCTGCACCGCGTGCCGGTGGTCGTGGAAGCCAGCGTACGGCCGGTGCAAATTGTGGGCGTGAGCCCGGCAGGCTTTGACGTGCAGCTTGTGGAGGTGATTTCGCGCACTATCGCCGTGGAGCTGGACGAAGCCAACGTCATCCTCACCTCGCCGGCGCTGGAGCTGAGCGGCGCTCCGGTGATTACGCCCACGGAGATCGTTATCTCCGGCGCTGCGCCCCTGGTGCAGGAGGTGGACAGCGCGCTGGTGGCGCTGCCGGAGGTGGACGTGGCGGGCGTGTCGCAAAGCGTGCAGGCGGTGTTGCTGGTGGACGAGAGCGGATTCCCGGTCGACGAGGTGGACATGGCGCCGGGCCGCGTGATGGTGCAGCTCGACGTGGTGCAGCGGGCCAATGCGCGCGACGTGGGCGTGCGCGTGGCCACGGAAGGCGCCGCGCCGGATGGCTACCGGTTGGCGCGCCTGGTGGTGTCGCCGGCGCGCATCACGCTGCTGGGCACCGAAGCGCAGCTCGCGGAGGTGGGCACGGCCATCAGCACGCTGCCCGTGGACCTGAGCCAGGCGCTGGAAGACCTGACGCTGCAGGTGCCCCTGGACCTGCCGTTGGGCGCGGAAGCGCTGGACGGCAACGGCGAGGTGCTGCGCTCAGTGCTGGTGACCGTGGACGTAGAAGCTCGCCAGGAGAACCGCATTTTGACGAGGCCCGTAGAAGTCGAGGGCGCGGAGGAGCTAAACCTGAGCCTGAACCCGGTGGTGGTGGAGCTGCTGGTGAGCGGCCCGGCGCCGCTGATGCGTGAGCTGCAGGCGGAGCCGCGGCTGCTGCGCATCGTGATCGAAGCGCAGCAGCTAGAGGGCCTGCAGGCGGGCGAGTCGATACTTGTGACGCCGGCGGTGGTGGCGCCGGCCGAGCTGCGCGTGCGCGTGACCCCGGCGCAAGTCCAGGTGACCGCGCCCGCTTCTTAGCGGCCCTGCGCCGCTTGCCAGGCCAGGGCATTCACACTAACATCAGCGGCCATGCCTGATTTACAAGCGCTGTGGATCGAAGAAAAATGGCTGCGCGACCTGGTGGCCATTGGCCTGGCCTTTGCTCTGGCTATCGTGGTGCACCTACTGTCAGGACGCATTGCGGCGCGCCTGGTGCGCCTGAACCGCTTCCGCCGCCGGCGCCGGCTGCGCCAGGAGCGTCTGCGCACGCTGCAAGATCTATTCAGCAGCTTCATCAGCTTCCTCTCGATTATTGTGGCCATCCTGTTCAGCATCAGCCGCTTCGTCGATACGGATACGCTGGTGTGGGTGGTGGGCCTCTTTAGCGCGGCCTTCGGCCTGGGCGCGCGGCCGCTGGTGAATGATTTTCTGGCAGGCATCAGCTTCATCTTTGAAGACACTTTTGATGTGGGCGAGAAGGTGGAGATGATGGGCGTGGAAGGGGTGATCGAGCGCGTGACCCTGCGCGTGACCCTGCTGCGCGCGCCGACGGGCGAGCTGTATGTGGTGCCCAATGGGGATATTCGCCTGGTGCGCAACTTCAGCCGCGGCCGCTTTTCGTCGGTGACGGTGACGCTGACGGTGCGCTCGGAGGAGCTGTTAGGGGCCCTGGAGGTGTTAGAGGCGATGCGCGACGAGGCGGTGCTGCTGCTGCCCAACTTGCTGGAGCCGTGGCAGATCCTCAGCGAGACGGGGGCCATTGGCGAGACCACGGAACTGGCGCTGGTGACCAAAGCGCGCTTCGGCCACGGCGCGGAGCTGCGGCCGCGGCTGCTGGCGCTGGTGCAGGAACGGCTGAGCGAAGCGGGGGTGGGGTTGGTAGATTAGGTTTGTGGTGGCGCGATCGATCGCGGCGTGGGTGGGGGCGGGGACGGCCAATGAATTGGCCTACTACGAGCCTTTGGTGCGTGGGGTAAGGTTTGTAGTGGCGCGATTCATCGCGCCGGGGTGGGGTTCAGGAGGTGGCCCAGGAAGAGAATCGTTCCCGTTTCGCGCTCGACGATGGCGAAGAGGAAGGGGCGTGTGGCGTGGAAGTCGGCGCGGGGCATTTCGCTGACCTCTATTTCAATGATCGTAGCCGCAGTCGCCTCGGCGCCCAGCTCGTCGACGGCGATGGTGGCCTGGTGCAAGGCGGTGCCTATGGACAGGCCGCCGCCGGGCAGGATGCCCGAAAAGTCGGCATCGGGGCCGAAGGGCGCGGCCAGGCCCAGGCGCGGCAAGGCCTGCGCCAGATCGAGCTCGGCGTCGAAGGCAAAGCGCGGCAGCGTGAGCGTCACGTCGTGGGTCTCGGCGGAGGCGGCGATGCGCGCCAACAAATCCGCGCTCACGGCCTGCTGCAGGGCCGCAAACTGGCCTTCGTCGGGCAGCATAAGCAGCATGTCGGCCTCTCCGCCGGTGAAGGGCAGCATCAGGGCGCGAAAGCCGTCGCCCTCCATGTAGGGCAGGCGATGCCAGGAGCTGTGCATCAGGGGCACGGTCACGTCTGAGCCGTCGAGCAGGCGAAAGGGGCCATCGGCCGTGTCGGAGGGCTCGAACGGCTGCTGCCAGGCGCCGTAGAAGTAGACGGCGTTGGCCAGCGCCAGGCGCGTCTGCGGGCTGACCGCGCCGGGGGCCAGCATGTCTTCGATGCGCCCGCCTGTGGCCTGCGCAATCCAGGCGTTAATCGCCTGCCGCGCCGCTTCGGGGTCGGCGCTAAAGTCGACCACGTTCAGGCCTGCGCCGTATTGCGCGGCCAGAGTGTGCAAGAAGTCGTCATCAAACGGCGCGCCGCGCTGGCCCCAGAGCGCGTTGGCCACATCGAGCTGGAAGGCGGCGCCGGTGCGCTCGTCTGGCAGGTGGTCGTCGTCGAGCGCGGCCAGATGGCGTTCCAGCCCGTTAAAGGCGTTGTGCTGGCGCGCCTGGTCTAGAAAGTGCAGGGCGTCTTGCATCTGCACGGCGGTTTCGCCGCGCGCGCCGGCATAGGCCATAGAAAAGGCCAGGGAGATGCTGTAAGGCGAGAAGATGAGGTTCTGCTCGTCTCCCGCGGCCAGGCGGTAGAGGTCCGCGGCGAAGGCGTTGTTGCCCTGCACCAGCGCGGCCAGCGGCTCTGCAGCTGATGCCGGCGTGCTGCGTGTCACGTTGGCAGCTACCAGCTCCACACCTACGACGGCGGCCGGCTCTTCTTGCCTGGAGAGCGTGCAGGCCAGCAGCAGGGTGATGGTGAGCGTGCAAAGCAGCCAGAGGTAGAAAAAGCGGTGCATGGTCACTCGATCGTTACTGTCACCATATCTGGCTCGCCGACGTAGTTGCCGTCCCACTGCACGACGACGAGGCGCAGGGAGTAGACGCCGGGCTCGAAGGCGGCGGCCAGCAGGGTTTCGAGCTGGTCGCCGACGACGGGCGTGTTGTGCGTCTGGCCGATGGTGAGCCATTCTTGGGGGTTTTCGCCGGGGCCGATTTCTACTTTGTAGAACTGCACCTGCTGCGGGTCGAAATCGGCGGTGCCCATGATGGGCAGCATGCCGCTGACGGTGTCGCCGCTGCGCGGGCTGCGGATGTGCCAGACGGCCAGATCGCTGCCGCGGCCAGGCTGCGCCAGCAGCTCTTCAGAGCAGGTGAGCCGCGGCAAGATGGCCAGGCCGCGCTCGTCGGCCCAGCGATAGGCGCCTTCGATGCTTTCTTCGTTGCGCGGCGGTGCCAGGAAGACGCCGGGCTGCGCTTCGGGCGGCGTCTCTTCCAGGGGCAGGCCCTGGGGCACGGCGCAGGCGCGCGGCGGCGGCAGGCGGTCGCCATTGCCGATGAGCTGCAGCTCTTGCAGCAGCGCTTCGTCGACGGGCGCAGCGAGTAGGCGCCAGACGGCGGGGTCGATTTGCTCCCAGACGACCACGGGCTCGGCCGGCGGCGGGGTGGGCGGCGGCTGAGACGACTCGTCTACTAGGAACCATTCTTCGGGGCCCATGCTGCATTCGGCGGCGCCGGCGGTGACGGAGGCCAGGGTGCAGAGGCGGCGGCGCTGCAGGCCGGGCGGCGCGCTGAAGCCGGCGGCGGCATTGTCGCCTAGCACGGCGCGCAGGGCGTCGTTGGCGTAGACGGCCTGCATGAAGTCGGACCACAGCGGCGCAGCGCCGGTGAGGCCGGTGACGTTAATCATTTCGCTGTTGTCGCTGTTGCCGGTCCACACGCCCACGGCCAGGGCCGGCGTATAGCCCACGGTCCAGTTGTCGCGGAAGTTGTCGGTGGTGCCCGTTTTGGCGGCGGCGGGGAAGGGCAGGTTCATGGGGTTTTCGAGGCCCATGGCTGCGGCGCGCGCGGCGTCGTCGTCGAGGATGTCGCTGATGAGGAAGGCCACGCGCGGGTCGACCACCGCTTCGGGCGCGGGGGGCGTGTATTCAAAGAGCAGCTCGCCGTTGCTGCGCTCGACGCGCAGGATGGCCGCCGGGGGCACGCGTCCGCCGCCGTTGGCCAGCACGCCGAAGGCCGCGGTCAGCTCCAGGGGGGTGACTTCGCCGCCGCCCAGGGTGAGCGACAGGCCATATTGCGCGGGGTCGGGGGTCAGGCTTTCGATGCCCAGGGCGCGGGCAAAATCCAGCAGGCGCTGCACGCCAATCTCTTGCAGCAGGAGCACGGCGGGCACGTTGTAGCTGTTGGCCAGGGCCTGGCGCGCACGCATGGGACCGTGGAAGGTGCGGCTGTAGTTTTGTGGCGTGTAGATACCGCCGCTGGGCTGCGGGTAGTCAACGGGCACGTCCCACAGGATGTCGCCCAGGGTCCATTGCGGCGCGCCGCCATCGGGCAGGGGCGAGAGGGCCGCGGCGTAGGTGAGCGGTTTGATGGCGCTGCCGGGCTGCTGCGGCGAGAGGGCGACGTTGACGTTGCCGTCGATGGCCGCGTCGTGGTAGTCGACGCTGCCGAGCATGGCCAGGATTTCGCCGCTGCCGGGGCGCAGGGCCACGAGGGTGGCGTTGGTGAGGTTGTGCTGCGGCCCCACGGCGGCCACGTGCTGCCGCGCCAGCTCTTCGGCCAGGCGCTGGTAGTCCAGGTCCAGGCTGGTGGTGACGCGCAGGCCGCCGTTGGCCACCATCTCGGCGCCGAGCTGCGCTTCCAGCAGTTGGCGCACATAGACGGCAAAGTGTGGCGCGTTGAGGCTCACTTCTTGCGGCGCAAAGTGCAGCTCCTGCAGGTACGCTTCTTCGGCCTGCGCGCGGCTGATGAAGCCTTCGTCGACCATCAGGTTGAGCACCAGCCATTGGCGCTGGCGCGCGCCTTCCAAGTTGGTGAAGGGGTCGAGGTCCACGGGGCTTTGCGGCAGGGCGGCCAGGAAGCTGGACTCGGCCAGGCCCAGGCCGGCGGCTGGCTGGCCGAAGTAGGTCTGCGAGGCGGCCTCGACGCCGTAGGCCAGGTTGCCGTAGTAGATTTCGTTGAGGTAGAGGCCCAGGATCTCGTCTTTGGTGTATTGGCGGTTCATGAGCCAGGCCAGCAAGATCTCGCGAGCCTTGCGGTCGTAGCTGACCGCAGTGCGCTCTTCGTAGTCGAAGGCGATGTGGCGCACGATTTGCTGGGTGATGGTGCTGCCGCCCACGGGGCGCACGTCGGGGTTGCGCAGGTTGTAGATGAGGGCGGCCAGCAGCGACGGCGCGTCGAGGCCGATGTTTTCGTAGAAGGTGTCGTCCTCGACGGCAATGGTGGCCTGCTGCAGGTGCAGGGGGATCTGGTCGAGGGGTACCGCGGTGCGCTTGCCTTCGCCAAAGATCTCCCACAACAGCTCGCCGTTGCGGTCGGTGATGCGCGTGGTCTCAAACAGCTCGCGGTCGCGCGCTTCGTCGAGCGCGGCGATGCCGGCGTCGAGCTGGCCGGTCATCTGGATGTAGACGAGGCCCGCGGTGAGGCCCACGATGGCGAAGACGGCCAACGAGAGCAGCAGCAGGCCGCCCAGGAAGGCGTTGCCCAGGCAGCCGGCGCAGCCGGAGCGCTGCGGCGGCCGCTCCGCACGGCGCGAGCGTCGCGCCCGGCGCGAACGGCGCGGCGCGCGATAAACAAGCGGTTGCGTGGGTTGTTCTTCAATCATCGTTATCTTGTGTCCTTAAGCAACGATTGTTATTGGTATCAAGTGTAGCCACAGGCCTAGCGCGCTGCCCGGCGGGCGATAGACGCTAAGGTGACGTTTAGCTGACGATCGCCGGGCAAGCGACGGCCGGCGGGACGCCTGGTGCTTATCATTTGACGTCAGGGAAGTGCGGAAGGTTCCCGCGGGGGTGAGAATTGACAAAACTCGGATATTTGTCAATTTTGTGACTGCGTAGCGGGAAGGTGGCCGAGATTGCCAAGATTGCCAAAGGTGAGTGTTTTTCCGGTGTTTCATTTGTAGCGCGGAGTGGAAGGACGCATGTGGTGGACGGTGTTGAGATATGCTTCACATGCGTTTAGGATGACGGGTGGGGGAGGGTTTTGGGTTGGTAGTGGCGTGGTTTATCGCGCGGGGGACGGGCAATGAATTGCCCAACTACGAGCCTTTGGTGGGTGGCGCGGCATAGAATTGACGAATGTTGGAGATTTGTCAGTTCTGCGCGGCTATGCGGCGAGGTATTGGATGGGGGCGCTACGAGCCTTTGGTGGGTGGCGCGGCATAGAATGGACGAATGTTGGAGATTTGTCAGTTCTGCGCGGCTATGCGGCGAGGTATTGGATGGGGGCGCTGCGTTGGCGTTCGATTTGTTCGAGGTTGGCGGCGAGCAGCTCGCCGCGCTGGTAGAGGTACTCGACGTGCGCGCCGGTCTCTTCGAGGGCCAGCAGCACGTGGTAGCTGCTGACGTCGCCGAACAGGCGGCGGCTGATGGCGGAGATGGTGAGCGGCTCGGCGCAGATTTGCAGCACGCGCTGCAGCCGCTCGGCGTGCAGGGCCTTGATTTCGTCGATGCGCGCTGCCAGGTCGTGCATGGGCTCTTCGTGGCCGCCGAGGGCCAGGCGCACGCCGCTGAGCTGGGCGATTTTGACCAGCGATTGCAGATAGTGGCCCAGGCCCATGTTCAGCGTGATGCTCTCGGGCGCCTGGTGCGGCGTGGTGTGCGACAGCACGTGATCGGCGGTGAGCAAGATGTCGTCGAGCTGCAGGCAGACCTGGCCGGGGCAGTGGCCGGGCGCGTGGTAGACGCGCACGCCGGGCCAGGGCTCGGCGGTCTCGTCGAGCAGGAAGTCGACGGGCGTGGAGCGGTAGACGCCTTTGGCGAAGCGATACATGGACATGAGCGTCTGACGCTGTTTGGCGGGCACGCCGGCTTGCTCCAGGAATGTCTCTAGCCGGCGCGAGGCGACCACCAGGCGCTCTTCGTAGCTGGAGAGGACGCGGCGGTCGAGGATGTGACCGCCCACGGGCGCCTGGGTAAACTGGCGCACAAAGGGCAGCCCGCCGAAGTGGTCGATGTGGCCGTGGCTGATGACGATGCGCTGGATGTCAGACAGGTCGAAGCGGGTGTTGTAGGCGCGGCGCAGGGCGTCGAAGCCTTGCAGAAGCTGGGCGTTGCACTGGTCCAGGCCCGAGCCGCAGTCGACGAGGGTTAGCTCGCTGCCGTCGTCGATGATGGTGATGTTGGCCATGAGCGTGGGAAAGGCTTCCACCTGGAAGGTGTAGAGGCAGCGGCCGTCGGACGTCTGGAATTTGGCGACCTGATTCATAAATTGCGATAGTATCACAGCGCAGGTGCAAACCCAATGTTGGAGGAGAGCAGGAACGTATGAGCCATGAATATCTGAATCCGCCGCAGCTTTTTGCCAGCCTGCAGTATGGCTTTTCGCAGGGCGTGGTGGCAACGGGCGGCAGGACGATTTATCTGTCGGGGCAGGTGGGCTGGGACGCGCAGCAGCAGATGGTGGGGCCCGGCGACCTGCGGGCGCAGGTGTGGCAGGCGCTGCACAATGTGCAGACGGCGCTGGCGGCGGCGGGGGCCACGCTGCAAGATGTGACCTCGCTGCGCATTTATATTGTGCAGCAGGAGCTGGACAATGGCGCGGTCATTAGCGAGGCGCTGCGGGCCTTTTTTGGCGCGGAGCGAGCGCCGGCCAGCACGTGGATCGGCGTATCGGGGCTGGCGAATAAGGCGTTTTTGATTGAGATTGAGGCGGTGGCGGTGGTGGGGTGAAAGGTGTGGCGTGAGAATAAAATTGACAAAGCTTGGAGATTTGTCAATTCTGTGAGGCGGCTGCCCTGGCGTGGGCCGGGGCAGCCGCCGGAAGCTCTGTTGAAGGGTGAGCGATTAGTAGGTGCGGTCGCGGCGGCTTTCGAAGAAGTCGTTGACTTCGCGCTCGGCCTGCTCGCGCGAGTAGCCGTAGCGTTCCTGAATGCGGCCGACGAGCTGGTCGTACTCGCCTTCGACGCGCTCGAGATCGTCGTCGGTTAGATCGGCCCACTGCTTTTTCACTTCGCCCTTAAACTGTTTCCACTTACCTTTCAAAATATCTTCGTTCATTTAGCGCCTCCATACTTGGTTCCGCGCCGGCCACATGAAGCGGCCGCTGCGCCGAACGGGTTACGTTACTGTTACCAATCCGAACGACTTAACGTTCACTTTCCAGTGTAAAGGAAGCGGCGGGCGGCGGCCTGTTTCTCAGTCACAACCAGGGGTACAAAGAGGGATATGTTTCCGGCGGCGCGGCGGCCAGGCTTATTCGTACTTCAGGGCGGCGACGGGGGCCAGGGTGGCGGCGCTGAGCGCGGGATAGAGGCCGGAGAGGAAGCCGATGAGCGTGGAGAAGACGAGGGTAAAGATGGGCAGCCAGGTGGGCGTGTAGACGGCCACGGTGGGCGGCGGCGCGCCGCTTTGCACCGACTGGCCGGCGAGGTAAGCCAGGATGAGCACGTTCAGCACCTGGCCCAGGCCCCAGCCAATGGCCACGCCGCCCAGGCCGCCGATGAAGCCAATGCCCGCAGCTTCGCCCAGGAAGACGGTGAGCACGTGGCGGTTGGTGGCGCCCACGGCTTTCATCAGGCCAATCTCGCGCGTGCGCTCCAGGATGGCCATGGCCATGGTGTTGGCGATGCCGATGGCCGCCACCAGCAGCGAGATGGCGCCCACGCCGCCGAACACCACCTGCAGGATGGTGAAGAAGCCGGTGAGGCTCTCGACGGTGCTTTGCTGCGTGTAGGCGTTGTAGCCCATGGCGATGATCTGGTCGGCGACGTCGACGACCACTTCCAGGTCGGTGGCTTTGACTTGCAGCGAGAAGTAGCCTTCGACGTCGTGGTTGATGCGCTGGCCCGTCATCCAGGTGTTGTGCGCGTCCATGTCTTCCAGGGGCATATAGATGGACCAGTCGGACTCGCCGCGCGACTCTTGCAGCAAGCCTACCACGCGCACGCGCACCTTTTTACGAATTTCGACGCCGTCTTCGGCCCATTTCACCAGGGTGAGCGTAAGCTGGCGGTCGAGCAGCTCGGGCGGCTCGACCTGTTCCTGGCCGGGGCGCGGGTTGGGGTTGTAGAAGTTGTTGGGAATGGCGTAGCCGACGACGATCTCGCCGCGCCCCATCTCTAGCACGCCACCCTGCGTATTCAGCGCCAACTGCTGCAGGCCGTCGGCGGGCAGGCCCAGGATGTTGCCGCTGCCCTCGAGGCGGCCGGCGGTGAGGTAGCCCCAGCCGCGCAGGCCATCCTGGGGGATGACGGCGGCCACGCCGGGCAGGGCCGCAATGTCCGTGACTGTGCGGTTGGTAATCTGCGTCTGCATGAAATCGCCGCCGCCAGGGCCAGGCTCTTGAAAGCCGGGCCACACCTGGATGAGGGTGAGGTCGCCCACCGAGCCAAAGCGGTCGCGCGCGTCGCGCTGCAGGCCGGCGCCCAGCGACACCAGGATGACCACGGCGGTGGTGCCGATGATCACGCCCACGGCGGTGAGGGCCACGCGTCCCTTGCGCCGCGAGAGGTTGTCGAGGATGAGCGATAGCAGATCAGATAGCGTCATGATGCTGTATGGTGGCGGTTTGGGCGCGGTTTGTCAAGGATTGCCTCGAAGACTCGAAGACCTGTCAGGTCTGTGCGTTACTGCGCGGGGCCGCCGACACCGGGGCCGATGGGGCCGGGGAAGCCGGGCTCGTCGCCGGGGAAGCCTGGGCCGGGCATCATGCCGGGGTCGTCGCTGCCGGCCGGGCCGCTGCTGAGGCCGAACAGGCCCAGGATGAAGCGCCACAGCCGCTGCCGCCAGGTTTCGCCGCTGCCGCCGCCGTTGCCGGGTAAAGGCTCTTCGGGCGGGAAGCCGGGGTCGATGGGCTCACCAGTTTCGGGGTCGATGGGCGGCTCTTCAAAGATCGGCGCGTCCATCACCTCCACGGTCAGTGTGCGCGTGATGCTCTGCGACTGGTTGAAGTCGTCGGTGTAGCCCACGCTGACGACCAGGTCTAGGGGGCCGGGCTGCTCGGGGATGACGTTGGCGTCGAGCGGGAAGAAGCCGCCGGGCTCCAGGGCGCCGACAAAGGCGTTGTTGTTGGTGAACTGCGCGCCGGGCGCGTTGACGTTCATGTTGCCGAAGATGGTCGATTCGCGGCCCACATTGACCAGTTGCAGGGGCAGGGGGCCGGGCTGGCCCACGAAAAAGGGCGGCGGCTCCATATAAAAGTTGATGTCTACCTGCGGCGTATCGAAGACCAGCAGGGTGACCACCTGCTCGTCGATATAGCTGCCGCTCTGGGCGTCGGTGTAGACGAAGGAGACGATGACGGGATAGGCGCCGGGGTCGGTGTTGGCGTTGACGATCAGCTCGACCTGCGCCGTGAGCGTGTCGCCCTGGGCCAGGTCGCCCAGGAAGCGCACGTTGGAGCTGCCCACGGGGGCGAAATTGCCAAACTCGCCGCCGCCGCCGGGCACGCCGCCGGGTGGAGGGGTGCCTTCGCCGGGCGGGATGGCGCTCTCGACGCCGCCGCCGACGATGAGCGTGATGCGCCGCGCGCCGGCGGTGCCCTGGTTGAGCACGTCCATGCTCAGGGTGAAGCGCGTGCCGGGCGATAGCGGCTCCTGGTCGGTGGTGTAGGCGGCCACCAGCAGTTGCGGCCGCAGGCGTGGCTCGGCGGTGGGCGTGGCCGTGGGTGTGGGGGTGGGCGTCTCGGTGGGCGCCACGCCACCGGTGGCGAAGCGCACCACGGGGAAGGTGAGCGTGAAGCTTTCGTCGTAGGCTGCGCCGGTGACGTCGGTGTAGCTCACCTGCACCTCCAGAGTGGCGATGCCGCCGCTGCTGAGGCCGCTGCTGGCGGCGAGCGGCTGCCAGAAGCGGGACGATTGGCCCGGCGCCAGGGCGCCCACGGCGCGCACGCCGCCTGTGGCGCGCGCTGTAAAGTCGCCGGTGATGAAGGTGGCGATGACGTTGGTGGCGGCGGTCTGGCCGGCGTTGACCAGGGTCATTTCAAAGTCGAGGTTGGAGCCGGGCGTGATTTCGGCGGAGCTGGCGCCGTAGGACTGCACGACGATGACGGGGCGCACGAAGGCGGTGGGCGGCGGCGTGTTGCTGGCTTCTGGCGTGGGCGAGGGGCCGGGCGTGGGCTGCGGATCGGTGACGGTGAGGCCGTCTTCGAGGACCGCCGAGGCGCCATTGGGATTGACCACGCGCACGTCGTAGACGCCGGAGGGCACGCCGGCGGGCAGCATGGCGCGCAGCATGCTGGCGCTGACGAAGACGGAGTCCAGCGCGCCGAAGCCGTCGAGGATGACAGCGGCGCCTTCCTGGAAGCCGCTACCAGTGACCACGAGCTGGGTATCGACGGCGTTGGTGACGCGGTTGGGCTGCACGGCGGTGGGGCCGAAGGTCTGGCCCTGGGCCGGCGGCGCGGCGGCGAAGAATAGCGCACCGGCCAGCAGGAGGAGTAGGGTGGGGAGGATGGTTCGTTTCATAGTTGGCGTGCTCCAAATGTGATCATGGCGCTGCGGCTTCGCCGGCGATGGCGGCTTCGTATTCGGCCTGCGAGACGCAGCGGCCGTCGAGCATGTGTACCACGTCGGTGGCGTAGTTGGCCATGCGCGGGTCGTGGGTGACGACGACCACGGTGCGGCCGCCGGCGTGCAGCTCGGCGAGCAGGTTCATGATGCTGTGGCCGCTCTGGCTGTCGAGGTTGCCCGTGGGTTCGTCGGCCAGGATGAGGCTGGGCTCGTTCACCAGGCTGCGGGCCACGGCCACGCGCTGCTGCTGGCCGCCGGACAGCTCGGTGGGCCGGTGGTAGACGCGGTCGCCCAGGCCCACGCGCTGCAGCAGGTCGTTGGCGCGGCGCGCGCGCTCGCGGCGCGGCACGCGCGCAAAGCGCATGGGAAAGGCCACGTTCTCCAGCGCGCTGAGGCTGGGAATGAGGTTAAACGATTGGAAGATGAAGCCTACCGTGCGCCGGCGGTAGACGGCCAGGGCGTTTTCGTCGAGGTTGGTGAGGCTCTGGCCATCGACCACAATGGCGCCGGAAGTCGGGCGGTCGAGGCCGCCCAGCAGGTAGAGCAGCGTGCTCTTGCCGGAGCCGGAGGGGCCCATGATGGCCCAGAAGGAGCCGCGCTGAATGTTGAGGTCGACGCCGTCGAGGGCGTGCACGCGCGTCTGGCCCATCTGGAAGATGCGCGTGACGCCGCGCGCCCGCACGAAGGCGTCGTTATCAGCCTGGTCGCTGCTACCGTTGCTCACCATGGGGTGGCTCGCTGGGCCCAGGCTGTGGGGCACTGTGCGGCGCAACGAAGGCTGCTCATTAGAAGAAGAATGGCCGCACGACGGTGATGTCGCTAAACTGGGCGGCGACGAGGGCCGGCAGGGCGCGCAGGATGAGCACGAGGACCACGGTGAAGAGCACGGCGGTCCAGACTTTGGGCCGGCTGAGGCTGTCGCCGGCGCGCACGCCGATGATCAGCAAGGCGATGTGCCAGATGAGATAGATGTCCACCAGGCCCAGCAGCGCATTGGCGAAGACCGCGGCGTTGCCCTGGCTGCCGGTGACAAAGCCGGACAGGCCGGGATAGTCGATGAGCCGGTCTTGCGCCAGCATGGCGCCGATGCGCACCAGGTGGCGCACGGCAAAGGGCAGGCTGGCCCAGGCCACCACATTAAGCGTCTGGCTGCTGGGAGCGCGGCCGCCCATCAGCGTGAGCACCAGGTGCAGCAGCCAGCCCACGAGCAGCCAGCCGGCGATGACGCCCAGAACGGCGACGATGGCCGGCAGCACGTAGAGGAAGATGGGGCCGCTGGTGGCAGTCATGGCCTGCATGAACTGCGCCTGCTGTTCGGGCGTGTACCATTCGAAGCCCGGCGGCAGGGTGACCTGGCCGCTGGCGGCGGCGGCTTCTTTAATCGCGCCAGCCACGAGGGCGGCGATGACGGCCAGCAGCACGAGCACGAGCAGGGGTGTGCTGACCAGTCCGCGGTCGCTGCTGACGATGCGCGCGAAGGTCTGGCGCGGCTGGAAGAGGGCCGGCAGCAGCAGGCCGAAGTGCCAGCGGCGCGGGCGGCCTGATTCGGTGAGGAATGTGTGGTCGATTGTGCTGTTCATAGGCGTTCCTGTGGAACAGCCGGCTGCTTGCTGCGCGCGGCTGTGCCGGTGAAACAGAACCAGTAGTCATGAAAGCCGCGGCTTGGCGGCTTGCAATCATAGTATAGCGGAAATCGCGCGCGTCAACCTGACGATCCGCTGCCTGGTTGCATACTGGCGGGATACGGTGAGGGGGGTGGGACGCGGATTTTCATAGATGGATGGAGCTGGGTTGGGTGGGGGACGGTTCTGGGTTCGTAGTGGCGCGATTGATCGCGCCTTTGCGCCGGGGACGGGCGATGAATTGTCCTGCTACGAACCTTTGGGACGGGCGATGAATTGTCCTGCTACGAACCTTTGGTGCGGGGTTTGGGGGGGTTTTTGGGTGGGGTTTAGGTGACGGGGGGTGGGGTGATGGGGTATTTTAGGTAGAGACGGGCGGTGACGACGTGGGCGATGCGCTGGACGGCTTGGTGTAGCTGGGCGTAGCTGGTGTAGAGCGGGCCGATGGCCAGGCGCAGGATGTCGGGGGCGCGGAAGTCGGGCAGCAGGTTCATTTCTTGCCTGAGGGCCTGGCCGATGCGCAGCGCTTCGGGGTGCGCCAGGGCTATGTGCGAGCCGCGCCGCTGGGCCTCGAGCGGCGAGCAGAGGGTAAAGCCGAGCGGCTGTAGGGTTTCGCGCCAGAGGTCGAGCAGATAACTGCTCTGGGCCACGGATTTGGCGCGCAGGCGCGACATGCCGGCTTCCAGCAGCAAGTCGAGGCCGGGCTCGACGGCGGCCAGGGAGAGGATGGCCGGCGTGCCTGTGAGGAAGCGGCGTAGGCCGGGCGCCGGCTGGTAGTGCAGGTCGAAGGCGAAGGGGTTGTCCTGGCCCATCCAGCCGGGGATGGGGTTGTGCGCCTGCTGCTGGTGTTCGCGGCGCACGTAGAGAAAGGCTGGCGCGCCGGGGCCGCCGCTGAGGTATTTGTAGCTGCAGCCCACGGCAAAATCGGCCTGCGCCGCTTGCAGGTCTAGCTCCAGCGCGCCGGCGCTGTGGCTGAGGTCCCAGAGCGCCAGGGCGCCGGCCTCGTGCGCCAGGCGGGTGACGGCGGCCATGTCGTAGACGTAGGCGCTCTTAAAGGCGGTGTGGCTGAGGGCCAGCAGGGCCGTGTCGTCGTCGAGGGCCGCGCGCAGGGCGGCGACGGGGCCGTGGATGCCGTCTTCGGAGGGCACAATGTGCAGCGTGTGCTGCGGCGAAAGGGCGCCTTGCAGGATGTAGAGGTCGGAGGGGAAGTTGAGGTCGTCGCTGATCACCTTGCGGCGGCCTGGGCGCAGGGCCAGGGCGGCGCGCACGGCTTTGAACAGGTTCACGGAGGTGGAATCGGCGAAGAGCAGCTCGCCGGGCTGCGCGCCGAGCAGGCGGGCGGCTTTGTCGCCGAGGCGCTGCGGCAGATCGATCCAGCCTTCGTTCCAGCCGCGGATGAGGCGGCCGCCCCACTCGGCGGTGACCAGCTCTTGCAGGCGGTCGATGGCAGCCAGGGGCAGGCGGCCAAGCGAGTTGGCCAGCAGGTAGATGAGGTCGGGATCTTCGACGTAGAAGCGGCTGGCGAAGGCGGCCAGGGGGTCGGCGGCGTCGAGGGCTGCGGGCGAGGCTGGGCGAGGCGCGTTCATGGCGCTTGGCCGTGCTGCAGGGGGCGCAGGGCGGCGCGCACGGGGCTGCCGTCGCCGCCGGCAATTTTCAGGGGCAGGGCGACCAGCTCGTAGAGGCCGTCGGCGGCGAGCTGCAGGTCGAGCCATTCGAGGATGGCGATGTTGTGCGCGTGCAGGGCGTGGTGGCCGGGCAGCGTTTTGCTGTCGACGGCGTCCATGGAGGGCGCGTCGCTGCCGTAGAGGATGACGCCGGCCTGCGCCAGGTGCGCGGCGAGGTCGGGGGAGGGATAGACGTATTGGGCCGGGAATTCGGACTGCGGCAGGCTGCTGGCGGCGGAGCGCACCAGCAGGCGCGGCGCCAGGCTGAGGTCGTGGGCGGCGAACGCTTCGGGGCCCAGGGGGCCGTCTTCTTGGGCCACGGTGACCACTTGCGCCGGACCCCAGTAGAGGTGCAGGGGCATGGCTTCGAGGGTCGCGCCGTCTTCGGCAAAGTGGGAGAAGGCGTCGGCGTGGCTGGCGGTGTGCGCGCTGAGGTGCAGGCGGGTGAGGTTAACACTGTGGCCATCGGCCAGGCGCAGGCTGGATTCGAGGCGGAAGGGCGTATCGCCGGGCCATAGGGCCATACCGGAGGTGAGCGTGCGGCTGATGTCGAGGATGGGCATGGGGTTGGATCCTTTTTGGGGTATAGGGTAGCAGAGAATGGGGGTGACGTGAAGCGTGTGGCATGAAACGTGAAGCGTGTGGCGTGAAACGTGAAGCGTGAACGGGTTGCGTTTCGGCGGTTTCGGGTTATACTGATGGGTAAGACGCGTCACGGGAGATATTGCTTTAAGGGACGCGCAGATGACCCCCTCCATCATGGACGGTACCAATCGATCGCCAGACGAATGACATGTGTATGCACGGCATCAGAACGAACCTTCTGATGCAATAGTTGAATGAGCCGGGTCGGGCGCCTTGCCCGCACCTGCGCTTTGCGTTGTTCTCAGGAGACCACAACTATGCTAAAAAAGATATATATTGGCAATTTGCCGTTCCACACGACGGAGAAACAGGTGCGCGAGCTATTTGCGCCGTATGGCGACATTTTCGTGGTGGACATGGTTACCGACCATGAGACGGATCAGTTTCGCGGATTCGGCTTCGTGGAAATGGAAGCGGATGCGGCCGACGCGGCCATTGCCGGGCTGAAGGGGCAAAAGTATGAGGGGCGCAACGTGAAAATCAGCGAGGCGCGCTCGGACAAGGCGGCGCCGGGCAACCATCCCGGCAGCAACATGCACCTGCGCACCAGCCGCAGCCTGTATGGCGGCAAAGAGGAGTTTGGGCACAACGGGCGCGAGGCGGGCAACGTGCGGGGCAGCATGCACGCCAATTCGGCGCGCAAACAGGGCGGCAACAAGGCGCCCAAAGGCAAGCCCAAAGCAGCGCCGAAGGGCAAAGGCAAGGGCAAGCCGAAGGCGAAGCCGAATGTGAAGGGGCGGAAGAAGCGGGGTCAGACGGGGTAGTTTTACGTAAGAATTGACAAATCTCCAAGATTTGTCAATGAAGGCGGTAGGCGCGCTTGATGTAGTGGGCAACAGAGAGGAGCAGCTTACGACTGATTATGCGCGAGTGAAGTGTAGGCGGTGATGAAGCCCTTGGTGCGCTCGATATGCTGGCGGTCCCAGGTTACAAGCGGCGCCTCTCACTGCGCTGCAACAGCAACATAGCAGGCATCGGCGCCGCACAAGCTGTAGCGAGCGGCGATGCGACCGCTGTTGATGCCCAGAGCATGGTCCAGGACCACCAGGTGCAAGGTCGGAATAGACAGGAGGCTGTTGACGGCTTTCTCACCTATTGCGGGATCATGAAGACGCCTGGACATCGCGCCGCCGATTTCGGCCAGAAGCAAAATGGGCGCAGCAAGCGCCACCTTATCGAGCAGAACCTGGGTTAACCACGTCTTTGTCGCGCTATGATTTGTGCCATGCGCGATTAGAAAACTTATCCACACACTGGCGTCGACGACAATCATAGCTCGCGCCTGACGTCGTCTATGGCGTCGAGGGCCGACAAGCCGTGAGGCCATTTGGCGCTGACTTCGGCGGACAGTGTGTGCAAATCGGCCAGAACAGCGCCTATCTCTTCGTCATAGCATATTAGGCAGCGCTCAGAAAATCGTATCGTATGGCGGACGTAGGGGCGGCGCGGTGGGTTAGTCGGGCAGGCGGAGCTCGATTTGGCCGGACTGGATGCGGGCGGCGTAGGTGGTGAGGGGGTAGGTTGCGGGGCCGTGGACGATGGCGCCGGTGTGCAGGTCGAAGACGGAGTCGTGCCAGGGGCATTGGACGCAGTGGCCCTGGAAGTGGCCCTCTTCGAGGGGGCCGCCGGCGTGGGAGCAGACGGCGCCGGTGGCGAGGATGGGCGCGTCGTCGTTCTGGCGGTAGAGCAGGATGGCGTTGTCGGCCAGCTCGACGCGCACGGGCACGCCGCTGCGGAGCTCGGCCGCCGCTAGGACGGGGGTCCACTGCTGGGGCCCGCGCGCCTTCTGGGCATGGTTGACGCCGACGCGGTGGCGGTAGGTGAGGTGGCCGCCAAGGTAGGCGCTGGCGAGCAGGATGAGCACGCCGCTAAGGGAGAGCGCGATGGCCAGGGGGCGCAGGTTGCGGGAGCGCGCAACCTGGGAGCCCAGGAAGCAGGTGTAGCCGACGGTGTTGAGCAGGCCGTGGGCAAAGCCGACGTGGGCTGCGCCCTGGGGGATGGTGGAGAAGTCGGCGAGGCCGGCGAGGGCGGTGGGGAGGGCGGAGAGGTTGCCCAGGCCGACTAGGGTGTCGGCGGCGTGCTGTGATTTGCGCGAGCCGCCGGCCAGGGAGAGGGCGTCGAAGAAGGCGCTGAGGGTCCAGGCGCCGATGGTCATGTCGGTGAGCAGGGGGTGCAGGGGGTGGCCGAGCCAGACGCCGTGGAGCAGGTCGACGAGGTTGCGGAGGCCTTTGCCGCCGTCGAGCACGGCTTGGTGCATGGCGCGGGAGAGTTTGAGGCCGTCGCGGCGCAGGGCGGGCACGCTGTGCAGGGTGGTTTCGACGAATTCACCTAGCATGGGCGGATCTCCTTTTTGAAATGAACAAGGCCAGGCTGCTG
>CAYLJW010000040.1:0-45486 GCA_964384155.1 uncultured Ardenticatenaceae bacterium | reverse complement strand
GCGGTACACCGCCCACGCCCAGGGCGATGTCCAGCGCCAGAGACCCGGTGGGGATTGCTTCGACATTGAGATGTTGCGCCTCACCAAGACGCATGATGGCGCCTTCGCCAAACCGTTTGGTCAGGGTGCTCAGCGTACGTTCGAGGGTGGCCTCACGGCCGTTGCTGCTAGCCATTCTTTATTCTCCTAATCAGGTTTCGACGTCGCGGCTTTTAGCTCCGCGACCCCAGGGGGCGACCAGTTTTGGGCTCCCGCCTCTGACATTTCTCTCGCCTGCAGGACGATTAACAATACGAAAAGTTTAGCACAAACGTTCTTGCGCGTCAAGATGGAGTTTGAGAAATTGAACGCTTGTTCAATTGTTGAGAGTAGATTCTGTTTGGCGACTTAAGCAACTCGCTGCCGGCACCTGGAGCGGATCAGGCGGCGCGCGAACGGAGCAAGCGCCAGAGAGTAGGCAGTTCGCGGCCGCCCAACAGTAGATTCAGAGCGATGTAGGTGATCGTGCCGAACGCCCCGCCTAACATGAGGAACAGCAGGGAGCCTGCGCCATCACTGTCCAGGAAGCCGCGCGCCAGGCCCATGATGAAGTTTACCACGGGGTTCAGGGCGCCCGACTCAATCTGACTGCGCGTTATGAGGATCACCGCGGCCATACCGGCAGTGGCAATTAGCGCGCGGCCAAAGCTGGTGAGCAGGTCGCGCTCGCCCAGGCTGCCGAGTGCGCGCCGGTTGAGAATCAGCAGCACGCCAGATTGCACCGTAAAGCCCACGGTGGTGGCCAGCGCCAGCCCACCAACGCCCAGATCGTCGATGAAAAGGTAGAGCATGGTCACTGTAACCACCAGCCACAACAGCGCGGCATACATCGGCGTTCTGGTATTGTGCTGTGCGTAGAACAGGCGCGCGACGATCTCCAGCGTGGCCTCGCTCACCACACGCACGCTAAAGAAAACCAGCACGCTGTAAACCAGGGCCGTCGAAGCGGCGTCGAATGCGCCGCGCTCCAGCACCAGGGCAATGGCCGGCCGGCCTAGTAGGATTAAGCCGGCCCCGGCCGGGATGGTGAGCATCCACACGATTTTCAGCGCATTCATGGCCGTGCGTTTCAGGCGCTCGACGTCACCCTGGTTAAAAAGCTCGGCGAGTGTGGGAAAGACGACAATGCCGATGGCCGTGCCAAATAACGTTTCTGGCAACTGCTGGAGGTAGTAGGCGTAGAAGTATCCCGACGTGCTGCCCGCGGACAGGCCGGAGGTAAGCCGGATGATGAACAGGTCGGCGATCTGGATGGTGCCAAGGGTCACAATGCGTGGTCCCATCAGGCGAACGATCTCACGAACGCCTGCCAGCTCGATGCCCAGGGCCGGCCGATAGCGGAAGCCATACCTGATGAGGGCCGGAACCTGAATGAGGATATGCAGCAGGCCGCCGACAACGGTGCCCCAAGCCAGGCCATGGATCGCGCCGTCCATGGCCGGCACAAAACCAAAGAGACCCACGAAATAACCGATTTGCAGGGCGATAGGCGCCAGCGCTGGCAGGGCGAAATGCTGGTGTGCATTGAGGATGCTGCTGAGCACGCCGCTGATGCCGAACAGCGTCGTCTGCACCAGGATAATGCGCATTAATTGCGCCGTGAGCTGCTGAATTTGGGGATCGAAATTGGGCACCAACAGCACGCGCGTGAGCCACGGCGCAAAGATGGCGCCCACGGCGGAGACCATGCCCAGAATGAGAAGCACCAGGGTTAGTGCGGAATTGGCAATGCGCGCAGCGGTTTTCGCGCGCTCGCTGGTGAGATATTCGGAGTAGACGGGAATAAAGGCGGCCGCCAGCGCGCCGCCGGAAATCAACGTTACGAAGACTTCTGGCAGTTGGTTGGCCGCGGTGAAAGCGTCATACTCAATCCCTGTCCCAAAGGCGCGACCAATGAGCAGCGTGCGCGCCAGGCCAACGACTTTATCAATTGCAAAAAAGAGAATGACGAGCGTGCTGGATTGTAAAAGGTGGCGGGCTCGGTTCATAGGGGCGAATTTTAACCCGCCCCAGGAGAGAGGCAAGCAGCGCCGCGCCAGCTGGCGCGGCGCTGCTTAGTGCGCCTCTGCCGTCGGCCTAGGCGACGGCAAAAGACGCGGCGCTTTCGTGGCCCTCGCGCAGCACGCGCAAGTTACTCTCCAGCAAATGCGCCTTTGACGAGGGTAAGTGCTGCTGTAAAGCTTCTTCAATGGCCGCCAGTGGCAAGATCGGCCGCGAGAACAGCAGCGCGCCGATCATGGCCATGTTGAGCATCTTGATGCTTCCATGTTTCTCGGCGATGCTGTTAGCCGGCACATAGATGGTCTCGATGTCCTTGCGCTCGCTCTGCTGATGGACGATGGCGCTGTTGGCCACCAACACACCGCCGCCCTTGACCAGGGGCTCATATTTTTCGAACGAGGGCAGGTTGAAGACGACGGCGATATCGGGACGGGAGACGATGGGAGCCCCGATAGGCTCATCGCCGATAATGACCGTACAGTTTGCCGTTCCACCACGCATTTCTGGTCCGTATGAAGGAATCCAGGTAACGTGTTTGCCGTAATCCATGGCCGCATAGGCCAACAATTGCCCGGCAAATAGTGCGCCCTGCCCACCAAATCCTGCCAGTATGATCGCTACTTCCATGTTCATTACCTCTTCATAAGGTTTGACTTCGCTAACTCATGCAGTCTTCAGATGCATCAGACCGCTTCTGTCAGGCGAACGCCGGTTGGCGCGCCTCGCTCGTTCGTAGGGCCTTATGAAAGACCACGCCCAGGCGACGGATGCCCTGCTCGATAGCCTCATTGCTGGCATTCGAGAAGTTCAGGCGCAGCGTGTTATGCGACTCGCCGTTGGGGTAGAAGGCGACGCCGGGCACATAGGCCACCTTTTCTTCAATAGCCTCTTTGAGAAGCTCAGCAGCGTCCAGGCCGTCGGGCAGGGTGACCCATAGGAACAAGCCGCCCTGTGGGTGTGTCCAGGTGACTTCGGCCGGGAAGTGCGCTGCCATGCAGTCAAGCATCAGGTCGCGCCTGTCGCGGTACACCTGGCGTATCGTGCGTACGTGCTCATTGAGAAAGCCATCGCGTACCAGTTCGTAGGCCACCATTTGTACAAAGGTGCTGGTATGCAGATCCATGCCCTGCTTGGCCATCACGCATCGCTGAATGACCTCGACCGGCGCCACGATCCAGCCGAGTCGCAGGCCCGGCGCCAGCGTCTTGGAGAACGTGCTCATGTAGATGACATTGCCATACTCAAAGTAACCGTTAGCGCCGGCAGGCTCCCTGGCAGCATGGAGGCGCTGCGAATCCAGCACCAGCAAGGGCGGAAGATGCTCGCCTTCAAAGCGCAACTGGCCGTATGGATCATCCTCGATGATCGGTATGCCATACTGGTCGGCAATCTCCACGATCCGCTGGCGGCGTTGGAGCGAGAGCGTTACGCCGGCCGGGTTCTGAAAGTTAGGCAGCACGTACATAAATTTGGGCCCGGCGCACAATGCTTCTTCCAGGCGCTGGTCGCAGCACAGACCTTCGTCGTCAATGGGGGCCGTGACAAAGCCGGCCTGATAGGAGCGCCAGGCCTGCAAGGCGCCCATGTATGTCGGGTTCTCAGTCAGGATCAGGTCGCCTGGATTGATCAATATCTTGCCGATCAGGTCCAGGGCCTGCTGTGAGCCGCTGGTAATAAGCACGTTCTCAGGCCGTGCCGGAATGCCATAGCGTTGCATTTGGGCCACGATGGTTTCGCGCAGGGGCGCGTAGCCTTCCGTGGCGCCGTACTGCAAAGCCCGCGCGCCCAGCTTGCTAAGCACACGATCAGATGCAGCAGCAAACTCACTTACCGGGAATAGTTCAGGCGCGGGCAACCCGCCGGCAAACGATATGATTTCTGGCTGTTCGGTTAACTTCAACAACTCTCGGATAATGGAACTGCCCATCCATTGCATGCGTTGGGCGTACCGTTGTTTCCATGGTGTAGCCATGTAACACTCCCTGGTTTTGTGGTTTACATATCACCGGTTAAGAACGCCGCCGTCCGCTTTGCAGCTCTGGAGCAACCCGAAAGTCGCCGAGCGGATAGACTGGAATCATCTCATCGCGAACCCACGCCATCGCTTCGTTAGGCGTCATGCCCCAGTTAGTCGGGCATGTGGAGAGCAGCTCAACAATCGAGAATCCCAGCCCCTGCAACTGCGCTTCAAACGCCAGCCTGATTGCCTTTTTGGCCTGCAGCACGTGGCGGCTATCATGCAGGCTGCGACGGACGCTGTAAGCGGTTCCCGGCAATCCGGCGAGCAGCTCGGACATATGAATGGGCTCACCGGTTATCGCCGTGTCGCGGCCCAGCGGCGATGACGTGGTGCGCTGCCCGCTCAGAGTAGTGGGGGCCATCTGCCCACCAGTCATGCCATAAATGGCGTTGTTGATAAAAATGATCGTGATCTTCTCGCCGCGGGCTGCGGCGTGAACGACTTCGCCGGCGCCGATCGACGCCAGGTCGCCGTCGCCCTGATACGTGAACACGATCTTGTCGGGGTTGACGCGCTTAACGCCAGTGGCCATCGCCGGAGCGCGGCCATGCGCCGCTTCGCAGGCGTCGAGGTCAAAGTAGTTGTAGGCAAACACGGAGCAGCCGACCGAGGCCACCAGGATGGTGCGCTCGCGGATTTCCAACTCGTCGATGACCTCCGAGACGAGGCGGTGGGCGATGCCATGGGTACAACCGGGACAATAATGGCTGTGCACGTCCGTCAGCGCTTGAGGACGTTCATACAGTAGCTCTTCTTCGACCAGATTAACGCTGGTAAACGTTGCCATTGGTTTCAAGGCTCCTTAGACGCGGCGGCGACAGTGGCTCAACCTTCTGCGTCATTAACTTCTTAACTTCTTGCTCGATTTCATGCGGCATGGGAATGGCGCCGCCCATGCGCCCGTAGAAGTGGGTGGCAAAATCGGCGCCGACCGCGGCTTTCACGTCGTAGAGCATCTGGCCAGCGTTCATTTCCACCACCAGCATCTGCCTGACATTCTTCGAAAGCTCGTGAATGCGAGCGCTGGGGAAGGGCCATAAGGTGATGGGGCGCAGCAGGCCGACCGCGAAGCCCTGGCTGCGCAGCTTCTTCATCGCGCTGTGGGCGACGCGCGCCGCCGTGCCAAAGGCCACCAGCACGAGCTCGCTGTCGTCGATGAACTGCTCTTCGTAGCGCACTTCATTGGCCTCTATTTGGCCCAGCTTTTTCTGTAGCTTGTGGTTTAGCTGCTCCAACTCGGCCGCGCCGAGGTACAGGGAGGTTACCACGCGCTTGGCCCGCCCATCGGCGCCCGTAAGCGCCCAATCTGGACGTTCTTCGGGCAGCGGGAGCATATCGGGCAGCGTGGCCGGTTCCATCATCTGGCCGATGGCGCCGTCGGCCACGACAAAGACCACGGTACGATACTGGTCGGCAAGGTCGAAGGCCAACATGGTCAGGTCAATGGCCTCCTGCACCGTGGCGGGAGCGAGCACGATGGCGTGGAAGTCGCCATGCCCCATCGCTTTCGTCACCTGGTTGTAATCGCTCTGGCTCGGTTGAATGTTGCCCAGTCCGGGCCCGCCGCGCATGACGTCGATAACGACCACGGGAATATCGGAGGCGGCGATATAACTCAGCCCTTCTTGCATCAGGCTAATACCCGGACTGCTGGAAGACGTCATGGTCCGTACGCCGGCGGCTGCCGCGCCATAGACCATGTTAATGGCCGCAACTTCGCTTTCGGCTTGCAGGAACGTGCGGCCGAGCTGCGGCATGCGCAGCGACATATGCTCCAGCAGCTCGGTTTGCGGCGTAATTGGATAGCCAAAGTATGCCTGGCAGCCTGCGCGCACGGCGGCTTCGGCCAGGGCTATATTTCCTTTAAGCAGTTGTGCTGGCATGGCTCACCCTTTTTTCTCTACGAACTGGTGTATCGCGATAGACTGTAATACAAGCGTCGGGGCACATGACGGCACACAGGGCGCAGCCGGTGCAATCATGCGCGGGGTCGATGAGCACAATTGGGCGATACCCCTTGCTGTTGAAGGCGTCCGCCAATTGTAAGACGTGTTGCGGGCAGGCCCCGCGGCATAGCTCGCACCCCTTACAGCGCTCAATGTCGATGACGACTCTTCCCTTAGCCATAGGCTATTTCTCCTTATCGTTATCGTTGCAAAGACAATCATCGCCTTGACGCCAGCACAGGGTCGGCGCCATCGGCATCGGTCGCGACCGGATGTTTGGTCCAGCTCGGCCGCAGGTAAATGAACCAGTAGACCAGGCCTACCATGACGCCGCCGCCAATGATGTTGCCGATGGTCACCGGTAGTAGATTTCCCAGTAGAAAGGCGCCCCATGTCAGGCCCAAATAATCCGCGGCCGTCACTCCGGCGCTCTGCCAGAATGAAGCTGGCGCCAGTGCCTTAATGAACAGGCCAACGGGCACGAAGTACATATTGGCCACGCTATGTTCAAAGCCGGCGGCGACGAAGGCCGAAATCGGGAAGATGATGGCTATGATCTTGTCTGTGGCGCTGCGCGCGCCGGCGGCCAGCCACACGGCCAGGCACACCAGGGCGTTACAGAGAATGCCCAGAACAAGCGCTTGCGTGAAGCCATAGTGCAGCTTGCCGCTAGCGATATTCAGCGCGTTCAGGCCAATGGACCCGCCGCCAAAAGCATATTGGCCGCTCAGGAACATGATCATCGCCGTCAGCAGGGCGCCTACGAAGTTGCCCACGTAGACGATAGACCAGTTGCGCAGCAGGGCGCCGGTGGTGACCTTGCCGCTTGCCCAGGCCATCATGATCAGATTGTTGCCAGTGAACAGCTCGGCGCCCGCGCCGATGACAAGGATGAGGCCCAGGCAAAAAGCCAGGCCGCCCAGCAGCCTAGTCAGGCCGAATGGCAGAGCCGCCGAAGCGCCGGTGGTTGCCGTAGTGGAAAAGATAGCGCCCAGGGCAATAAAAGCGCCCGCCAGCACAGCGAGCGCAAACATACGTAGTGGCCCAAGACCGACTTTGGCCACGCCGATATTCTCCATCTTTGCGGCCATCTCTCTGGGCACGAGCGCATCGACTGAGAATCCGGGTTTGATACTTTCTTCCATTGAATTAAGACTCCCGACGCGAACTTGTGGGTTTGATCTGTTCGTCCCTGATACATGTTGCACGGAGCCAGGCTATCCTCGCCTGGCACTCACCAGAATCGTACGCCGTGCAGCTTTGCAGGTATAGTGACAGAGTTCACAAAGGTTCTTGATGAACGTCACCAGTTCAATTGGCTAGAAGCCGTTAGGAATGAGGAGGTTAGCCGCCCACAATCCTGATGCGTGGCCAGATGTAAAGGACGTAGGCAACAAGCGCAGCGCCTTCGGCTAGCCGCCCAATTGCTGTGAGCGCAGCGGGCAAGCCGGGGAGCGCCGTCAGTGCGACGAGAACAACTCCGGCGTTTAAGAGGATGATCGAAGCCCGCGCCAGCTCAGGCCGGCCGAAATCGCCGCCTCGGAAGCGCGGCACGATCCAATGGGCTACGGCCAAAGTGAGCTGTACTGTCCAACCCACAAGGAGGAACTCGGCATGGACGGGCAGCAAGCGCCACAGCTCAGGAGCGAAGGGAATGCCTTTATTGGCCAGCATCAAGAAGCCAATAGTTAGCCCGCCGCCAAAATGCAGGAGGGCGAGCCTGATGGCTGTTGCGCTGAGTGCCGGCACTTTAGTGGCCTTTTACCCGGCGCCAGGTGTTGAGCACAAAGCATAGCGCCGCCAGGAACAGGCTTAGCGCGGCAGTGGCGGCCAGCCATGCCGGCATGGGCCGGCCCAATACCGCCGAGAGCTCGGATAGAATAAGCAAGAGCAGCCCGGCATTGAGCAGCGCGTAGGCCGCCCAACCCAGCGTGATGTTGCCTCGGGGCTGCTCGCGCGAAAAGACGGGAAACATCCAGTTGGCCACGCCGAAGATGAGCTGAGTAAGCCAGCCGATCATGAGCATATAGATATGGAGCATGTTCAGGCTGCCAAAAGGATAGGGCAGCCGCACAGCGCCGCCGGCAGCGACCAGTACGCCGGCCAGCAGGGCGACAACCAGATAAAGCAGGCCGGTCTTGATGAACCAACGGGTTAGTGGCGGCATAACGTTCTCATTGCTCCTTTGCAGCGTGGCCTACGGCACTAGCCTTCACGTGAAACGATGCGCGGCCAGAGATGCCAGGCAAACGCAATCGCTGCGCCTATTTCGAGCAGGCGGCCGAGCAGCACGTAAATAGCAGATAGCTCCAGAAAGGTGGCAATTGTAACCAACCAGATACCGCCATTTAACAGGACGAAGGCAAGACGGGCGCCAAACACGTTGCCGCGCACCGGCTTCTCCCAAAAGCGTGGCGCGATCCAGAAGGCGACGCCAAAGCCAAACTGTATCAACCAACCCACCAGCAAGATTTCGGCGTGCGCGCTGCGCAAGCGCCACAACCAGGCGGCGAAGGCAACGCCTTTGTTGGCCAGCATGAGGGCGCCGACTGTCATGCCAAGGACCAAGTGCAGGAAGGCCGTGCGCACATAAAGGATGCTTAATGGGGGCATAAGGCCTCGCTCCTAGCGCTGCTTGCGTTCCCGGCTGTAGGCGCGTGGCCATACCAGGAATATCAGGCCCAGGCCCGCCAGCCACTGCAACAGCGCCGATATGACCAGCAACCAACCCCACAGGCCGCCAGGGCTTAGGGTAGATGGCGGCTCCGACACGACCCTTAGCAGAAGGCCTACATTAAGCAGCGTCCAACTGGCCCATCCTACGGTGTCCCACTGTGTCGCGGGGTCTCTATTCTTGGGGAACAACCAGAAGATAACGCCGAAGATGAGCTGCGTGACCCAACCGACCAGGAACAGGTGAAGGTAGACGGGAGCGAGCACGCCAAAAAGCGGCGGAAGGTTGAGCTGAAAGCGCAAGGCCAGAAAAATTCCTAGCAGCAGGGAAGCGAGTAGGTAAAGAAATGAAGCGCGAATATACCATCGTGTCAGTGGCGGCATGGTTGCGTGAAAGCCCTGTCGAGTTCGCTTATGGAAAGGTCAGCGACCTTATTTTAGGGAAGAAGCAGGGTGAAGGCCAACCACAATCCGGCCGCGAGCTCGACCGCCACTTCCGTGAAGCCGACGCGCTTGATATTGGCTGCCGGCCGCGGGCCGGCGCTGGCCCATAAGGCGCGCAGCAGCAGAAAGACAAAGGGCGTGAGCGCCAGAACGTGTGCGCCTACCCATAGGAGGCTGCCCAGGGCGAGGCCCAGGCCCGCCACGTGGCTGAACAAAAGCGCCGAGCGCGTTCGAGGGCGCTTGTGACTGTCGGCGATGCGCTGGCGTATATAGTGCGCGCCCAGGCAGTTTTGAATGGCCAGCAGCAACCAGAGCAGCCAGCCCAGCGGGGCGAGCTGCCCACCGCCGGCCAGAAAGGCCGCTGGCGCCATGATCGCCAGCCCGGCGGCGCCGGCGAGCTCCATCCAAAGGTTGCGCACCTGAGCGCGATTGATCTGTGATACGGCTACATACAGGGCCAGGATGGCCAACACGGGCGGCGCCAACCACAGCAGCGCTGTTTGCCTGGCTGCCAGCAGGCCCAGCAACGAAAGCAAGGCTGCCAGCGCAAAGAGGACCGTCCAGAACAGGGCCACCGATTCGTCCGACTGTCGACCACGACCCTGGCGAATTCTCAGCCAGGCGATGGCCGGTTGTCTCACCAAAAACAGGCTCAGCCCGCCTATCAACACTAGAGCCGAACTCCAGGACCAGGCCGGCGCAATCACGGCGCCGACCAAGAACGGTACCAGCAGCCATGACCAGGCGCCGTGCTCGGCAGGCATGAGCAGCGCCTTACGGAACCAGCGCCGCCACGTAGCTGGCCGGCTCGAACTGGTCTGGGCCTTGTTCTGCAGTCGTGTGGTCATTACATTTGTCCGCCTGCAATCTCCGCAGCATGTGCTTGAAGGGCGAGCTTCCGTTCGCCCACTAAGGTTACCAGCAGCATGAGGACCACGACAACTACCGGACCGACCGTGGCCCAAGCAGCGAAAACCAGTGTCCAGCGCCCACCCAGCCCGGCCGGCCACAACCAGGATAGGGGAACCAGGCTGGCTATGAGGATGATGATCGTGACAATAAGCGGCTGCCATAGAGCGACGGCGCGGGAGCCCCAACGGGCGCGAGCGGCGGCGACAAGGCCCAGCGACACGCCGCCTAAGAGCAGCCAGTGCAGGTAGGAAAGCCGCAAGCCCATGCGCGCCGACCAGGCTGCGCCGGCCGGAAGACTAACGATCAGAAAGGCGACGGCTTTCAGCGATAGGAAGAAGAATGCTGCGCCCCACAGCCATCTCTGGGCACGATCGGTCAGCGTATTAAGCTCGCGGGCGAAAGATGCCAGGACGATGACCAGCCCGGCAGCTGCGGCCAGGGCGCTAATGCCGGCCACGATGCGTACGGTGATGGGCAAGGCGCCGGCCGGCAAGCTGAGCAGGAAGGTTAACGGCAGACCGGCGATCAGCAAGTTCTCGCCGCTGCGCGCAAAGCGCCGGTTGGCTGCCTGGGGCATTGACAGGGCGGCAGCGCCAAGCAGCGCCAGTAAGAACCAGCCGTCGGCAAACAGATCGAGAAACAGGTGAGTCAGCGCCAGCGACAGCACGGCGGAGCTGACGCCCAGAACGGTGGCAATCGCCAGACCCCACGCGCCACACGATGCGAGGATCATGAACACCAGTGAGGCATCCCAGAAACGCAGGGCCATGTAGCGCGGCGCCCCTTTCGTGCTGTTGCGGTAGATGATGATAAAGACGTACCAGGCCAGCACGTTGAAAGCCGCGCCAATAGTGGCCAGGGGCAGACTGGCGCTGCCCAGGCGCACAGGCTGGTAACCGTAAAGCAAGAAGGCTACATAGGCCAGCGCTGCCAGGATGAACAGGGCCGTTAAAAAAGCCCGGACGCGGCGGGGCTGGGGCCTGCCAGAGACCTGCGGCAGGCTAGCGGCGATGAGGGCCATAAAGGCCGGCGTGGCCCAACCGAAGTACATAAGATGGGAATGAGCGTGGCGCAAATTGTGCAGGTAGAAGCCTTCAGGTAGGCCATAAAGCATGCCAAACCGAAGCCAGGATCCTGTCGCGGCGGCGACGACAAACAGAAGCAGCGCAACCCGCCAGCACCAGATGAATCCGCTATTCGATGAACGCATAATAGACACTCTCGTCGCTAATGATAGACTGGGCAAAGCATATATCTCTCTGCTTTTGGCAACATTGCGCCAGCGCAAATTGCCGATGCGCCGTTTCTGGCAAAGTCGAGTAGAATTGAAAGAACGCTAGCGCAAAGGCGCCTCAGGCGGCGCATTTGAAACCCGCCGGCGCCAGCGTGGGGCCAGTCTTCAGAACGGAACATAGGGTTTGACATGAATGCAAGCGTTACACTTAAAGAAGGAACGTCATTTCGCGGAACAGCGGATCGAGGTTTCAAGATTGATATTGGCGACGATGGGTGTAGCCCGATGGAGCTGATGCTTATCAGCCTTGCCGGCTGCACGGCGATGGATGTGCTCTCAATCATGCGTAAGAAGCGACAGGACGTCACGTACTTTGAGGTTACGGTGGAAGCCGAGCGCACTGAGGACCATCCCCGAGTTTTCACCGACGTCTTACTCACCTATATTGTGCATGGCGTGGCGGTGGATCCCGTCGCGCTGGATCGCTCGATCGAACTGTCGCTGACGCGATATTGTCCCGCACATGCCATGCTGAGCCAGGCGGTCACCATCCGTCGCCGCACGATTATCGGCGAAGCGGTATAGGTCCACCCCAATTGGTTTAGCCGGCGTAATGGCGGTATACTTTCACTATGACACAGATTCGCATATTGCTGGTAGACGATCACGAAGTTGTGCGCCTGGGTATGAAAAGCCTGTTGGAGCGCCACCCCAATTTCGAGGTGGTGGCTGAAGCCTCGGCCGCCGATGAAGCGGTGCAGAAGGCTCTGGCGCACCGTCCTGAAATCGTTTTGATGGACATTCGCCTTGCCGGCAGCAGCGGCATCGAAGCCTGCCAGCAAATAACCGAGCAGCTTTCAGACACCAAAGTGGTCATGCTAACTTCGTATGCCGATGATGAGCTGCTCTTTTCGGCGATTCGCGCCGGAGCGGTGGGATATGTGCTGAAGCAAATCGGCAGCGGTGAATTGGTTCAGGCTATCGAGGCTGCGGCGCGCGGCGAGGCCACGCTGGACCCCAGCCTGACGCAGCGCGTATTTAACGAAGTGCGGCGGGCCATTCAGAACGAGGAAAAAGCGGCCTTTGGCGAGCTGACCCCTCAAGAGATGCAGGTTCTGGCGCTGATTGCCGAGGGCCGCACAAATCGCGAAATTGCCTCAGCTTTGTTTCTGAGTGAAGGCACCGTGCGTAACTACGTCAGTAGTATTTTGTCGAAGTTGGGCGTTTCCAATCGTGCTGAAGCAGCGGCATATGCCGTTCAGCACCACCTCCAGAACTACCTCTAGCGCCTATGGCTAAGACAGCCGGAACAAGCGACGCGCTGGCGGCGCTGAATCGCGCCGCTGTTTCTGTTGCCAATAACCTCTCCCTGGAAAAAGTATTGCGCCAAATTGTGGAGTCGGCGCGCGAGCTGGCCAACGCGCGCTATGCGGCGCTGGGCGTGCCTGACGGCAAGGGCCGGCTGGCACGGTTCATCCATTCCGGAATGGAGTCGGAAATCGTGGCGACGATTCCCCACCTTCCCGAAGGGCGGGGCCTCTTAGGCGCGCTGCTCGACGAAGGCCGTACCATCCGCATCCCCCATATCGGCGAGGATCCGAGGTCCGTGGGCTTCCCCGCCAACCATCCGCCCATGGATAGCTTCCTGGGTGTGCCCATACGCGTCGATGGTGAGATCGTGGGCAACCTTTATCTCACGGAGAAAATTGACGCCGACGAATTCTCAAGCACAGACCAACAGCTCATCGAGCTTCTGGCGGCCAACGCCGCCATCGCCATCAAAAATGCCCGGCTGTACGAGCAGGTGGGCCGCCTGGCCATTGTCGAAGAGCGCTCGCGCATAGGCATGGACCTGCACGACGGCGTCATCCAGGCCATTTACGCCGTGGGGCTCACGCTGGAATCGGTGCGCTTGCTGTTATCTGAGTCGGGACAGGAGCAGACGGAGGCCATCACGGTCATCGACAGCGCCATTGATAGCCTCAACGATGCCATTCGCGACATTCGGAACTTTATTCTGGACCTCCGGCCGCGGCGCTACGAAGGCGAGCTGCTGCAGGGGTTGGCGCGGCTTGCGCGTGAATTTCAGGCCAACACGATGATTCCCGTTACCGTCGACGCGCCGCCGGCGGCGACGCAAGGCCTGCCTCCCGATGTGTCGCGCGCCGTTTTCTTTACCACCCAAGAGGCGCTGGCAAACATCGCGCGGCATGCTAAGGCCAAGAATGTAACCATCCGCGCAGCGCGCGACCAGCAGGAGCTGGAGCTGTGTATCGAGGACGACGGAATTGGCTTTGACGTGCACAGCAAGGCTCAGGCTACCGGGCATGGGCTGGCTAATATGCGCGCGCGTTCGGAAGAGCTAGGGGGGCGGTTTGAGGTGATCTCACGCGAAGGCGCAGGGACCACGATACAGTTTCGTGTGCCGCTCTTTGCATCCTCAGCAAGCAGCTCGTAGAGCGCCCTGAGCGGGCGCAAACCCTCCGCTTAAGCAACTCATTTTGTCTCGCAAACAGGGCGCTAGTTCCGCAATGACAACCTTCACGGGCGAATTGTGACATTCGTTACTGGGGCAGGTTACGCCCGGCAGCGTACACTGGGAGCACAATCGGGGCCAATTTGTGCAGCGGGCACGCACTTGGAATCACCTCTATTAAAGTCAATGCCGTTGTGGCGGCAACCTCGATTGCGGTAGGTCACCATGGACAAGATCCAGGTTTTGATCATCGACGAACATAGCGCCGTTTGCCGGGCGCTGGCTTCCCGCTTAGGGGCCGCCTGCTCGATTCGAGTTGTCGGCGCAACCAGTGACTTCGCCGAGGGCAAGTGCATGGCGCAGTCTGTTCGTCCTGACGTGACGTTGCTAGAGCTAAAGACCGGCGGTGGTATTCGTTGTAGGCGCGCACTCGATCCACTCTCTGCCGTCTCGGAGCTTCTGGCATCTGGCTCAGGAAGTGTGGTGGTGCTTACATCTTACCTCGACGAAGTAGAAGCCGCTGCAGCCATTGACGCCGGCGCAAAGCGTTACTTACTGAAAGACATCGACACAGCCGGCCTGGTTCACGAGATTGAGCAAGTGGCCCGGGCCGAGCCTATGGTCTAGGAGACGAAAAGTTATGAAGCAGCAGTTCGTAGTGGACTGGATGACGCCTAATCCGGTCACAATTTCACCTGACACGACCCTTCCTACGGCGCACCGCCTGATGATCCAGAATAACATCCGGCGCCTGCCGGTTGTAAAGAACGGTCAAGTTGTAGGGATGATCACGCGCGGCGACGTGCGCGGCGCGGAACCGTCGGGCGCTACATCCCTAAGTATCTGGGAAATTAACTATCTGATCAGCCGTCTCAGGGTGGACGAGCTGATGACGCTACGGCCCTTTACCATCTCGGTACACGCCACGGTCGCGGAAGCCGCCGAGTGTATGTTAGATAACAAGATCAGTGGACTTCCGGTTGTAGACGACGATAAGAAGCTTGTGGGCATTATCACCGAATCGGACATTTTCCGCATGGTGGTGAAGCAGTGGCGCGCTGACACGGAGCTGCCGCAGCCCACAGCGCAGGCCTCGTCCTAAGATCCGAACCATGGAATACGGCGTACCCAAAGAAACGCGTGACTTTGAGAAACGTGTCGCCTTAACGCCTGGCGGCGTGACGGTACTCGTGAAGGCAGGCCACACGGTGTACGTCGAGCGTGGCGCGGGTAGCGGCGCCGGATTCGCCGACGACGCCTATGTGCAGGCCGGGGGGCAACTGGTCTATTCAGCCGCCGAGCTTTACGGCCGCTCTGATATTGTGGTGAAGGTGACGCGCCCTACGGCTGAAGAGCACCTGACCTTCCGCCAAGGGCAGATCATTTTTGCCTTCTTTCATTTGTCTGTCTCTTCTCCCGACCTGCTCAGCGCCTTAATGGACAAAGAGATCACGGCCATTGCCTTTGAGATGATCGAGGAAGATGACGGCCTGCGGCCTGTGCTGATGCCGATGAGCGAGATTGCAGGACGTTTGGCCCCACTAATCGCCGGACAGGCCTTGATGACCGAGAACGGAGGCCGCGGCACGCTGCTATCTGGCCTTCCGGGCGTGCCGCCGGCGGCTGTGGTCATTCTGGGCGCCGGTGTTCTGGGGCTAAATGCGGCGCGCGCTTTCCTAGGCTCTGGCGCGGAAGTTACCGTGCTGGACAACAACATCCGCCCTCTGCGACGCATTGACGAGCTATTGGGCGGGCGCGTCACGACGATGGTAGCTAATGAATACAACATCTGGCGCACAACGCGCTTCGCCGACGTGTTGGTGGGCGCTGTGTTGGAGCCCGGCCAGCGGGCGCCGCTCATCGTGAACCGCCAGATGCTGCGGGCGATGCGCGCCGGTACGGTGTTCATTGACTTCTCCATTGACCAAGGCGGTTGCGCCGAGACCAGTCGCCCCACAAGCCTACGGGCGCCAACCTACGTTGAAGAGGACGTGATCCACCACTGTGTGCCCAATGTGACGGCATCGGTGGCGCGGACGACCAGCCACGCCATCACCAACGCCGCCGTACCCTATTTGCTGGAACTGGACGACTTATCGCACGCCTTGTTTTCAAGGCCGGCCCTTGGCCGCGGCGTGAACCTGCTCGGTGGGAAGCTGGTGAACCGGCATGGCGCGGATAACCTGGGTGAGGCAGCAAGGGAAGAGCTGAAGCCACAGTTCGTAACAGGAGACGGTACGTGAATTGGGAGAGCATCTACCGCAGCAAGGTTGTCGATGTGGACACGGCGCTGGCGGCCATTCAGTCAGGTAATCGCATTTACATTGGGGGCGGCGCCGGCGTACCTAAATGCCTCACTGCGGCGCTCACGAGGCGCGCTGGCGCGCTGCGTGACGTGGAAATTACGCATATCCTCACCTTCGCCGAAGCGCCGTATGTCGATGCGCAGTTTGCCGACGCCTTTCGCGTCAATGCGCTCTTTATCGGGCCCAACGTTCGCGAAGCGGTGCAGGCGGGGCGCGCTGACTTCACCCCCATCTTCTTATCCGAGATCCCCAACCTGTTTCGCACCGTTTTGCCCGTCGACGTCGCTCTGATCTCCGTTTCATCGCCCGATGCGCACGGCTTTTGCAGCTTTGGCGTGGAGGTCGGCACGACAAAACCCGCTGCTGAGGCTGCGCGGACAATCGTCGCCGAAATCAACCCGCGAATGCCGCGTACTCTGGGCGACAGCTTTATCCACATAAGCCGCCTGGACCATATTGTGGAGGTCGATTACCCGCTACCTATCGCACCGCAGGCCGGAAGCTCTCAACGGCATCTTAAGGTCGGCGAACATATTGCCGGCATGATATCGCATGGCGCGACGCTGCAGATGGGCATCGGCAGTATTCCCGACGCGGTTTTGAAGCATCTTGGTAATCATCGCGACCTCGGCGTACACACAGAACTATTTTCTGATGGCGTCATCGATCTGGTGGAATCGGGAGTCATCACTTGCAGCCGTAAGAGCTTCCACGCCGGCAAAATCGTCGCCGGTTTTCTGTTTGGCAGCCAGAGGCTTTACGATTTCGTGCACAACAACCCGATCATCGAGCTGCACCCCACCGACTATGTGAATGATCCCTTCAACATCGCGCGCAATGATCAGATGGTGGCCATTAATTCGGCGCTACAGGTGGATCTCACAGGCCAGGTGAACGCAGACTCTATCGGCACGCGCTTCTACAGCGGGGTGGGCGGGCAGCTTGACTTCATCCGCGGCGCGGCCCGTTCTAAGGGCGGCCTGCCCATTGTCGCTTTTCTGTCGACGGCCAAAGAGGACACCATCAGCCGCATCGTTCCCACGCTTTATCCGGGCTCTGGCGTTGTCACCACGCGCAATGACGTGCATTATGTGGTCACCGAGTATGGCGTGGCTTCGTTGTATGGCAAACCAGTGCGCAAGCGGGCCCAGGAGCTGATCGCTATCGCCCATCCGCGTTTTCGCGAGGAGCTCACGGCGGCTGCCTGTGATCTAGGCTATCTCTAAGTGTACGGTTTCGCCGCGCTGCGCTAAAATGGGCGTGTAGCGTGTGGACGAAACCGATGACTTACCCGCAATTAAGTAACATAGAATTCGACAGCATCGAAGACCGCCTGAAAGTGGTGATGCCCTTACAGCGCAAGCGCCCGTACCTTGCCGTTTACTCAGTTCTTTTAGCGACATGGATCGGCGCCACAATCTGGATGCTTATCTTGCTCTTTGGCGCCTCTACCCGTGGGCTAAGCACGCAGTTCATTGTCATATGGGTGATCATCCTGTTGATCTGGGCTTATGTGTGGTATCGCCTCGGCCGCTCCGTTTGGCGCTGGTGGCAATACTACATGGCGCGGCGCGAAGTCCTGTATATCGACAAGGAGATCCTGATCATTCGCCGGCCGCTCTCCTTATTAGGCGTCACCGATGCCTATGATATGCAGCACGTGAGCCCTTTCTATTATCAGGATGAACATCGCGCCGTGGCTTTTAATTATGGCTCGCGTGGCGGCCTTTTCGGCGAAGCCATTCCGCGCGATGAGGCCGGTGAGCTGATTGCTTTTCTGAACCGGCGCTTCTTTCCCGGGGCAGGCGATCCCGACGACTACTAAAGAGAGTTACTCCACCAGAAACAGGTCTTTCGTGGCGAAGAATTCGGCTGCCAGCAGAAATAGAAGCGTGGCATAGATGATGAGCAGCGCGGGCGCCAGGGCCTGGAGGGGGGTGAACGAGCCACTGATCACACCGGTGGACATGGCCCGGAAGGGCCAGAAGACGGCATCGAACAAGCGCACAACGAGTGCCATGCCATCGCCGGCAAGCCAGGCGCCTAACGAATTGGCGGCGTTTGCCGGCGCCACGTAGCCGGACCGAACCAACCATGAACCGGCGCTGAACAGGCGATTCGATAGCCAATCTAGCACTGGGCCGTTCAACTGGCGGCCGAATAATAGAAATGCCAGCAAACCATAGACATACACGCGCGACCAACCCGATGTCACCAAATCTGTTGCGTGCAGGGCCAGCACCGCTACCAATAGATTGATCGCCAACCAGATGGGCGGCAGCTCCAGCAAGAGGCCGGCGCTCAAGTCTGGGCCGCTAATTGTGGCCAGGATGGCGACCAGCAACTGCAGCGCCAGGGTGAAACTCATTCCCGCGCAAAGTACCGCGACGAGGTGTTCCACGCGGCTGGGCAAACGCACCAGCAGCGGATAGTTGAGCGCATGGTTGGCGCGGGAGGCAATGGAAAAGGTGATGAGAAAGCTGGCCACACCGCCGAAGAGGCCAATCACAAGCACATAATAGGCCGGCTCCGGCGTGACCTGGCCCGGATCAAAAAAGATGCGCCAGAAGGCCAGGGCGAGCAGGGTATAGATGATGCCCGGCAGGGAGATGGCCATCTGGCGCAAGAGAAAGACAATTAACGTCAGGATTCGTCGTGCCACTGCATCGCCTCGGCGTAGATGTCTTCAAGCGTTGCGCGTCTCTGTGCCACCCCTACAATGTCAAAGCCCATACCTACCAACAAACTTAATACATGCCGCCGCAGGTGTATGGCCTCATCTCGCAGTACGATCTGGGCGCCCGCTACCTCGATCTCTGGGTGCAGTGAGCTGAGCAATGGTGCTGCGCGGTTTAGCTCGCTATCGACCTGAATTGTGACATGGGGCCGCAGCGCCAGCGCTTCGGCCATCGAGCCACGATAATGAATGCGACCTTGCTTGAGGATGATCAGATAATCACAGGTCTGCGTTACCTCGTCGAGGTGATGCGAGCTCATCATCACTGTCTGTCCGCCGGCGCCGATATTGCGAATGAGTTTGCGAATGCCAGCCTGCCCCTCTGGATCCAGGCCATTTGACGGCTCGTCTAGCAGTAAGAGGGAGGGCGCGCCGATAAGTGATTGGGCCAGGGCCAGGCGCTGGCGCATTCCTTTCGAGCACTGCCCGATCCGTTTGTTCGCTGCATCAAGCAGACTCACCTGCGCCAGAGCTTCATTCACCGATTGGCGAAGCAGCTCGGAGTTGAGATTGGTTAGCCGGGCAACGGCCGCGAGATAATCGGCTACGCGCATCTGGTTGGGAAACAGCAGGCGTTCTGGCTTGTAGCCGATAACCGGCCAGTAGTCGTGGGTTGGGCGGATCTGACCGGAATCGGGGCGCAATAGACCGGCAATCAAGCGGAATAACGTGGTCTTCCCAGCGCCGTTTGGACCCAGCACGCCGAGCACCTGCCCGCGCGGCAAGCTGAATGAAACGCGGTCGACGGCAGTGAGAGAATAGTAGCGCTTCGTGACGTTATCAATCGTGATCACGTAGTGTCCCTGGCAATTGGCCATGAATGAGGATGGCGGCGGTTAGTTTACCACAGCAAATTGCAGTGGCAATCGAGGCGCGCCAGGAGCAGGGGCGAACGCAGTTAAGCGTGCCTAAAGTGATCTTAAAGGTTGGCGGCGTAATTCGACGCTGAAATGCGGGGCTGTTATAATGCTGCGTTTGTATGCGCACAGCCGGTGAGCGGCGGCGCGCTATATTTCATTATTCGAGGATAGAAATGGATCTACAACCCCTAGCGCCATATCTCAGCATTATCGAGATCATTCTGGCGGTCGTTATTGTCATTATTGTTTTGCTTCAGAGTAAAGGCTCCGACCTGGGCGGTTTCATGGGTGGAGCAGGCGACTCCGGCGGCTATCGTACGAAGCGCGGTGTGGAAGCGACGCTGCATCGCCTGACCATTTATTTCTGCATCGCATTCTTCATTGTCACTTTCCTGACGTTCATCGCTTGGGGACAGGCGTCGTAGCTCAGGTCAAGATATGACCGCAAAGCCCAGTATTCGCTGGCAGCTTATGCTGGCGATCGTTTGTCTGGGACTAGTCCTTTCGCTTCTCTCCTACCAGGTGCAGTCCGAGGGGATCTGCACCACGAGAGTGCCTGCAAGCGGTGGCTCGTTAGCCGAAGGGGTGGTGGGCGCGCCCCGTTATCTCAATCCATTGCTCAGTGATGGCAATCCTGTCGACCAGGAGATTGCCAGCCTGATCTTCGATGGCCTAACCCGTTACGATGATGATGGCCAGCTGGCGCCTGCGCTGGCGCAAGAATGGCAAGTTTCGGAAGATGGCCAGACGGTCACCTTTCGCTTGCGCGAGGATGTCTTCTGGCACGACGGCCAGCCGCTGACGGCGGCGGACGTCGTTTTCAGCTACGGCCTGCTGCAAAATGAGGCCTTTCCGGCGCCGGCGCCGCTGCGCACATTGTGGCAGTCTGTGGCCATCAACCAGCTCGGCGACGGTACGGTGGCCTTCACCTTGCCTGAACCGTACTCTCCATTCCTCGACGCCACGACACGCGGCCTTATTCCGCACCATCTGTTTGAGGATGTGCCCGTGTCACAGGTGGCTGAGCATAGCTTCAACCTGTCGCCAGTGGGCACCGGCCCATTTATGGTGGCTCCTGGCGAGAACTGGCAGCGCAGCGGCCGGCTGAGCCTGGTTCCTAACCCGCGGCTCTGGGTCCACGGTGTCAGCCTCGACAGCATCGACCTTCGCTTTTATCCGGATCTGGCTGCGCTGGTAGCGGCTTTTGAGGCGGGGGAAATTCAGGCGGTGAACAGCGTTCCTGCTACTGCGTTCCTCAAGATCGCGCGCAATACGGAAGCGCACCTCTATACAACCACGCGAGCGCGATACACGCAACTGCTATTTAACGTAAGTGAGACGGGCCATCCCGCCTTGCAGCAGCGCGAAGTGCGGCAGGCGCTGGGCTTTGCTTTAGATCGCAAAGCGCTCGTGGACAGCGCTTTGCAGGGCCAGGGCGTGCCGCTCGATGGCCCCTACACGCCCGATTCATGGGCCTATAACCCAACAGCGCTAACCATTTATGCCCACCAGCCGTTATCGGCCACCCAGCTCCTCGACGGCGCGGGCTGGACCCTGGCCGAGGGCAGCGATTTGCGGCAGTCGCAAGGGCAGCCGCTCGTGGTGCGGCTGCTGTTGGTGGAGGAGCCGGTACAGCGCGCGATTGCCGCAGCGTTGGCGGCGCAGTGGGCCAATGTGGGCGTGCGCCTGGAGCTAGAAGCGGTGACCCTAGAGCGCTACGGCGCGGCCCTGAGTGAGCGCGCGTTCGAAGCAGCGCTGGTGGAAATCGTGGCGCAAAACGATCCGGATGTGTATGATTTCTGGGGGCAGGCGCCCATTGTGAGCGGCCACAATTACGCCGGTTGGAATAACCGGCGCGCCAGCGAGGCATTGGAACAAGCGCGCCAGACCTGGGACGCGGCGCAGCGGCGGGCATACTACGATGTGTTCCAACAGATCTTTAGCTCCGCGGCGCCCGCGCTCACGCTGTTCCAGCACGTTTACACCTATGCGGTGAGTGCTGAGGTGCAGAACGTGGACATCGGCCGCATTGATCACCCGCGCGACCGCTACGCAAGCATGGACGACTGGTTCCTGCTCTACCGCGATGTGGCCATAAGCTGCCCCGAGGCGACGCCGCCGGCTTCATCTTAGCGTCCTAATCAAAGCTGCCGCTCAGGCCATAAATTTGCCGCCGGATTGCGGCCGCTTCCGCCCCAGTTACCGGCGCCGGCTGACCGCTGCCCTGGATGATGGCCGGCTGAAAGGCTAACTGGCGCAAACCCTGCTCGTCGAACCAGGCATTCAGTATCACCGTCTGAGGCGGCCCCGTTATGTTGAAGGCAAAATTCCCAAGCCCGTACACAATCGCTCCGCTTGCCCTGAACTCGACGCCCTGCAAAATGTGTGCATGATGCCCAATCACCAGGCTGGCCCCGGCGTCGACGGCGGCACGCGCCGCGGCTGCCTGCTCGGGGCTCGGCGACGGCACGTATTCATAGCCGCTATGAAGGATAACCACGACGACGTCTACAGCATTACGAATGGTTGCCACATCGGCGGCGACGTGATCCGGATCGGCCCAGGCCAGGCCAGGCACACCTGGTATAGCGCGCCATGAGGCAGTGTCGAAATAGGGAGCGCGCCCTTCGACGGGCACATGAACATAGCCCAGAAAAGCGAAGCGAATGCCGTTGATTTCCGTGACATGCGGCCGTCTGGCCTCCTCGTCGCCGGCCCCTGCGCCCACAGTGGCGATGCCTTCTTTCGCCAACAAGGAGATGCCTTGTAACAGCGCCGCGGGCCCAAAGTCGAGCGCATGGTTATTGGCCAGAGAAACCAGGTCAAAGCCGGCCCAGGCCAGCGATTGTGCGGCGGCCGGCGGCGCTCTGAATGTATAGCTCTTGGCAGCCGCTTCGCCCGTATCTCCTAAGGCGCTCTCCAGGTTGCCCACGGTGTAGTCGGCTTCCTGCAGCAGATCGGCGACCCGGGCGAAAGGAAATGCAATGTCGCCCGCGGTCACAGCGTCTCCCAGGGCTCGATCGAGCATAATGTCGCCCACGGCGGCAAGGCGACTGTCGCCTGGCCTGGCTAGCTGCTGCAAAGCGCCGGCAAACGCAGCGCCAGCGGCCTGCCATTCGGCCGCTGTGTGGATCGACCAAGGCTGCTGCAAGGGATAATCGACATCAGCAATGTGCTTGCCCGCGACACGCAGCGGCCGTTGGCGCGGCGCGAGCTCATGCCAGGACAAGACAGTGACGAATGGGTGACCCTCATTCTGGATGGCAAGCGCCTCGTCCCAAGTGGCCTCGTCCCAGTCGCTGCTGAATGGCACAGCAAGGGCCAGGGGTAGCTGCCCGGCCGGAATTCCTGCATCGTCCGGTAGTAGAGCGGCGTCAACCTGGCGGCTCTCAAAGAGCCGCCGCGGGTCGTCGTCGACCACTACCTGCCAGCCGGGAGGCCCGGCGAGCGCGCTTGCCGCCGCCGTTGCCTCCAGGCGCCAGCCGGACGGCACGGCGATGCGCAGCGGCGGGAGCTCCGTGGCGGTCACCGTTGCCGTGGCGCTGGGCGCCGGGGTGGCTGTATTCGTGGCGCTGGCCGTTGTCGTGGCGGTGAGGGCCGGCGGCGCCGTGCCTTGCGCCACGGCAGCCGGCGTATCTGCTGGCGCCCGGGCAGTGGCTGATGGTTCGGCGGGAGCGCCGGCCACGCGGCAGGCACCCAGGTAGAGCAGGAGCAGCAGACAACATGAGCGGGCGCTTAGTCGGGGCGACATGGCTGAGGTTGCTCTTGCTGCAGATATTCGGTTAGGGTGAGCCCGGAAGCTTGCAGCATGGTGGCCAGCTCTCGCCCGACGTAGCGAAAGTGCCAGGGCTCATAGATAAAAGCGGTGCGTTTGAAGGCTTCGTCGGGGTAACTCAGGATAAAACCATAGCCGGCGGCATGCTCCGCCAACCACTTGCCCTCACTCGTCTGCGCAAACGCCGGATGGAACTGCACATACTCCTCGCCGAGCATGTATTTCAGCTCAGGCGAGCCGAAGTCCACGGTCGTGCCGAGCTGGTGCTCGCTGTGCCCTGGGGGCGCACTGAGCCTGTTGCCCCAATCTGGATATTCGGTCAGCCACTTTTGGAAGGCCAGCGATTGCACTGAATAGCTGCGATACCCGGATATGATTTGCGGCGAGAGTCCGTCTTCTTTCATGGCCGCTATGATATCCTGCAGCGGCTGCACGATGATAGAGCGCACTTCAGTGGGGTAACCTACGGTCACGGCATAGTCGAAATAGTCAGAGAGCGGAACGAGATCGGGCGGTTCGTACTCCCGGCTCAGGCCAAAGTCGCGTGTCACAAGGGTCAGGAAACCATCGTCTGCCATGCGCTCAGAGCAGGCTAGCGGCGTCGCAGTGGAGCTAGGCCGGGGAGTTCGCGTAGACATCGCTGTGGCTACAGTGGTGGCCGTCGCCGAAGGCTCGGGCTGAGCTACAGTTGCCGTGGCGCTTGCGGTAGCCGTTATGACAGGCGACGCTGTGCTCTGTGTTGTCTGCGACGCGGCCGGCGAAGAGGATGGCGTAGCGTCGCCGGCAATCGCCGGGCGTGTGATGTTGGTGGGCGGGTTGGATGGTTGTTCGGCGGCGCTGCACGCCGGCAGGAGGGTGGCTAAAATGGCGATCAGGAGTAGCGCCGCACAGCGCAACGAGAAAGTTACAGTCGGCGCTGCCCTGGAGCGCCCCTTAGCGCTCACCCCAGCCGCCGCCTCCAGGCGTTTCGATGCTGACCACATCGCCGGCTTCTAATTGGAGAAAAGCCTTACCGCCCACTGTCTGCTCACTCCCGTGGCGAATGACGCGGTTCACACCCGGCTGTCCCGCTGCGCCGCCGTTCAAACCATAAGGCGCGTTTAGCCGGCGCTCGCTGGTAATGGTCACGGTTACGGGCGTCAAGAAGCGCACCTGGCGCACCACGCCGTTGCCCCCGTTGTGGCGTCCCTCGCCGCCCGAAGCGTGTCGAACGCCATAGCGCACCACGCGAATCGGAAAGGTCGTCTCCAGCGCTTCCACAGGCGTGTTGCGCGTGTTGCTCATGTGGACGTGCATGCCATGCCCGCCAGGCCCCAGTGGACCAGCGCCCACGCCGCCGCCAACCGTCTCGTAGTAGGCGAACGGGCGGCCGTCGACGCTGCCGCCAAAGGTGAAGTTGTTCATTGTACCCTGGCTTGCGGCCGGGATAATGTCCGGCAGCGCCTGCGCCAGCGCGCCAAACACCACGTCGACAATGCGCTGCGAGGTCTCTACATTGCCGGCGGCCACGGCGTGCCCTGGAGCCGGGTCCAGGAGTGACCCGCGGGGGATGTGAAACGCAAGCGGTTCAAATAGGCCTTCGTTCATCGGTACATCGCGCGACAGTAAGGCCAGCGCCGCGCAGCGCACGCAGTAGACGACGGCCGACCGCACGATGGCCGGAACCGCGTTTAAGTTTCCCCGTACGGCGCCGGCCGTGCTGCTAAAGTCGGCAGTCAGCTCGCCGCCCTCTACGGTTAGCTTCAGGCAGATGGGAATGGATTGCAAGCCCTGGCCGTCGTCATCCAAGTAATCGACGAATTCGTATTCGCCGTCGGGAATCTCGCCGATGGCCATGCGCGCCATGGTGGCGGCGTAGGCGATGAGGTCGTTGGCCCGTTCCTTAACTTGCTCCAAGCCATATCGCGCCACAATCTGAGCCATGCGCTTTGCGCCCGTGTCGTGGGCCGCGAGCTGCGCCGCCAGATCTCCCTCACGTTCAGGCGGCGTGCGCACATTACGCAGGATGAGCTGCCAGACTGACTCATTGAGTATGCCGCCTTCGATCAAACGAATGGGTGGAATGATGATGCCTTCCTGATAGAGCTCGGTGGAAATGGGCATCGAGCCGGGCGTCATGCCGCCAATGTCGGCATGGTGCGCGCGGCTGGCGACAAAGAAGTCTGGCGCGCCACTCTCGGAAGCTTCGTCGATGAACAGCGGCGACACCATGGTGACATCGGGTAAGTGCGTTCCGCCCAGGTAAGGATCGTTCAGGATGACTACATCGCCCGCCCGTAATTGCTGGAAGGCTTTCACGGCGGCGCGCACTGACGCGGGCATCGCTCCCAGATGCACCGGAATATGAGCTGCTTGCGCCAGCATGCGGCCGTCGCCTAGGAAAAGGGCGCAGCTAAAATCCAGTCGTTCTTTGATATTAGGGCTATAGGCGGCCCGCTCAAGGGTCCCGCCCATTTCTTCGGCTACAGAAGCGAACAGGTGATGAAAAACGGATAAGGTGGCGGCGTCGGTCATGGCAGCATTAATCTAAGAATACGGGAAGGTTGCCTAATGACGTAATCCTGCTCCAGTCGTGATCGCCCTCGGTGAAAACGGCAACAATGCCGGCGACGGTGGAGTCGCTTTGCTGCGCGATGTCTTCCATGCCTCGCAGCGTGCTGCCCGTGCTGATGACGTCGTCCACAATGATCACCCGTCTTGTATGGACCAGCTCGCGATCTTTCTCGTCCAGGTAGAGAGTCTGCTCTCGGCCTGTTGTAATCGAAACTGTGACGGCGCTCAACGCATCGCCCATGTAGCTCTTGTAACTCTTGCGCAAGACGACATATGGTAGGCCCATTAGCGCGCTCATTTCGTAAACCAACGGTATGCTTTTGGCCTCAGCCGTCAGCAACACATCGGCCTCGATCTGCTCAAGACGCTCGGCCAGGGCCGCGGCGGCGGCTTTGACGACGTAGGTATCCCCTAGCATGTTGAAGATAGCGATACGGACGCCCGGCGCGACTTCGAAGAGAGGAAGGTTTCGCGTCAGGCCCGCAACCTCGACGGTATATCGTTCTCGTTGTGTCATGGATTGCGCCTCCTTAGGCATTGGGGCTAAGTGTAGCTTCTCCGCTCTGTGAGGGCAATAATGAGCAGCGGGGCTCGGCAGATTGAGCCGGCGGAGTGGAGGTGTTAGAATGGCGGAGCGTCAGATTGGAAACTTATAAAGAGGTCGCCGCCTGATGAAAGCAATTGTTGTAGAGCAAAATGAGCAGGGTCCCCTGCTGAAGTGGAGCGATGTTCCGGACGTGGCGTTTGCGACGGATGAGGTCTTGATTGGCGTGCGGGCCAGCGCCGTTAACCGCGCGGATCTGTCGCAGGCCCGTGGCAATTACCCACCACCGCCAGGCGTAACAGACATTCTGGGCCTTGAGGCCAGCGGAGTCATCGTTGCCGCCGGCGATAGGGTGACAGGCTGGCGGGTTGGCGATCGCGTTTGCTGCCTGCTGCCGGGCGGCGGTTACGCCGAACGCGTGGCGGTGCCGGCCGGTACTCTATTGCCGCTGCCGGATCATTGGAGCTTTGAAGAGGGCGCCGCCGTTCCCGAAGTGTGGCTCACGGCTTTCGTCAACTTGTTTCAGGAAGGTGGGCTACAGCCCGGAGAGTCTGTGCTGATCCATGCCGCCGGTAGTGGCGTAGGTACGGCCGCTATCCAGCTCGCGCATATTGCCGGGGCAACGGTGTTGGCGACCGCGGGCACAGAAGCGAAGCTTCAGGCTGCGCGCGAATTGGGCGCGGCGCTGGCGATCAATTACAAAGAAGCAGACTTTGTAGAGGGGGGCAGCGCTTTTACGAATGGCGCGGGCGTCGATCTTATTCTAGACCCAGTGGGCGCGAGCCATTTGCCGGGCGACCTGCAACTGCTCGGCAATCATGGACGCCTGATCGTCATTGGCCTGCTGAGCGGAGCCCACGCCGAGATTAACCTGGGTTACATCCTGGCTAAGAGCCTACGCATCATAGGCTCGCGCTTACGGCCCCGCCCAGTCGCCGAGAAGATCGCCATTACCCAGGCCTTCGCCGAGCGTTTTTGGCCACTTTTTGAGGATGGTACGCTCAGGCCGGTCATCGATCGCATTTTCCCCATGCTGCGCGCGCAAGAGGCACACGATTACGTGCGGCAAAACCGCAATACAGGAAAAGTGATACTCAGCCTGCCGACAGATGAATAAGCTCTTCGAGCGCCCCTATATCTAGCAACACAAGCCGCTTGCCGCGTAATGAAACCCACCGCGCGCGGCGGAATCGACCCAACGTCTTGTTAATGCTGACGCGCGTCGCCCCGGTCATATCGGCAAGGTCGGATTGGGTCAGCGCAATGTCGATCAGTATGCCGTCGGCAATTGGCCGGCCATGATCTGCCGCCAGCGTGAGCAGCGTGCGCGCCAGGCGCCCATTCAGATCGAGAAAGAAGACATCGCTGATCTGGTCGTTCAGGTGGCGGATCCGTTTCGTGAGCGTGCGCAGAACCTGATAAGCGAACTCGGGGTTGCGCGTGATGTAGTTAATGAAGTCGTCACGGTGTAGCGTAAGCGTTTCCGTAACCTCCATGGCCTCGGCAGTGGCCGAGCGCGGTGCATCGTCCAGGAGCGCCAGCTCGCCGAAGAAGTCACCCGCGCCGAGGATGGCTAACAGAGCCTCCTGGCCATCGGGCATGCCGTAACTGATCTTCACTTTACCGCGCATAATAATATACAGCCTGCCGCCGGCGTCGCCGCGGTGGAAAATGATCTGGCTCTGGCCAAAGCGACGGGGCGCCAGGCGCATTGCGAGCGCCTGCAGCTCAAGCTGGCCCTGGGTACTGAAAAAGGGTACTTGCCTGAGCGCATCGGTTGCCGGCTGTGCCTGGCCCATGGTCTTCCTTCTATTCTGACCTGCTGCCTTTAAGCTATTTGCGCTAAGAGCAGCCTCTCAGCGCGATCGACGGCCTGCTGTACGCGCTCGCGGCTCATACGCCCGCCGCCGCCCTGCGCAAACTGGCCCGAGCCGCCGCCAGTGGCGTCGCCGAGCACCTGAAGCGCAGACTTCAGCAGCTCGTTCATCGCACCGCCGGCCGGCTCGGAGCGCGCAAATAGCAGCCGCGTCTGCGGCCCGCTCAGGCCGAGCAAAGCTACCACGCCCTGTTGCTTCAGCAATTGGCCGGCCAGTACTTTCAGATCGTCTGCATCTTTGTCGTCGAATACCCTGGCTACCACCCTGGTGCTGCCCTTGACATGCGCCTCGCTGAGCAACTGGCCGGCGAGCAAGTTCATCATCTCTACCTTTTGCTGCTTGTTCGCGCGCTGCGCCTGCTTCAGCTCGCTGCGAAGTCGGGCTACGGACTGCTGCACCTCGCCGTAACCCGTTGTGAAATCGGTCGCCAGCCGCATGATGATGCCGTTCTTGTGACGGTAGTCGGCGAGAGCGCGTTGGCCGCATTTGAATTCGACTCGCAGCTGTTCCGCGCCCTGTTCCAGCTTCAAGATCTTAATCATGCCTACTGCGCCGCTGCGGTCCACATGTGTGCCGCCGCAGGCCGTCAGGTCGAATTCCTCAATGTCAATCAAGCGCAAGACGTTTCCGACTTTTTCGGGTAACTTGCGCAGGTTCATTTGGCGCGCCTGTTGCAATGAAACCATATGAATCTTGATAGGTCGGTCCTGCCAGACGATCTGGTTAGCGAGCAACTCGACCGCTTCGACTGTCTCTGGCTTGAGATCGGGGCGATCGAGGTCGATGGTTACCGATGCCTCACTCAGGTGAAAACCCACCGTTTCGGCGCCCGCGATCTGAATGAAGGCCTGGGACAGGATATGCTGGCCGCTGTGCTGCTGCATATGATCGAAGCGCCGCTCCCAGTCGAGCTGGCCATGAACCTCGTCCGTCCAGATTTCGCCGTCCACAAGGTGCACGATGGCACCGTCTTGCTCACGGATGAACACATCCACCACTGCCTGGCCGTTGATCGTCCCCCGGTCAGCCGGCTGTCCGCCGGACTTTGGATAAAAATATGTGTGGTCCAGCACCAGTGCGACACAACCTTCGTGCTTATAGCGCTCAGCAACCGTGGCGTCGAAAGTGGTTGTATAGGCCTCGTGATAGTAGCGGCGTCGTATCATTTGCGACTGGCAACATGCGAGGGAAACGGTTTTGTGGGCAACGTGAAGTTGAAGCGAGCCCCGCCGCTCGGCGCGTCGTCTACCCAAATCTTGCCGCCATGCGCCTCTACTGCCAGGCGGCAGAAAGCCAGGCCTAGGCCCATGCCCTTTGGCGCATTTAGCGCCTGCAGGCGGCGGAACTTCTCAAAGATCACTTCGCGGTGCTCATGCGCGATCCCCTGGCCCTGGTCGCTCACCGAAATATGCAGCCGCTCCTGGTCATCGGAGGTGTCGCGCCGGCCGGCTACAAGCACTTCACGGGTCTCTGGCGTGTGCTTGCTGGCGTTTTCCAGCAGGTTAATCAGCACACGCCCAATCATGTCCGCGTCTACGAAAACCTGAGGCAGCTCTTCAGGGAAGTCGACTACCAGTTCCACCTTGCGCCGCTCCAATCCCGGCAGGACCACTTCGCGCGCGTCGTCGACGAGACCATTCAAATCAACGTAATCGGCGTCGCTAATGGGATGCCCAGCCTCCAGGTGGGTAATGTCCAGCAGGGAGCGGATCAGCGTCTGGAGCCGGCGGCTGCTTCGCGCCGCAATATCTACGATGGAATCGAGCACCGGGTCGACATCGGCCGGCAGCTCGTAGCGCAGCAGCTCCAGGCTCGAAATAATGTTGCCCAGCGGACTTTGCAGGTCGTGTACCAGCATCGCCATCAGGTCGCCGCGCATCTCTTCCAGCTCAACCTGCTGCGAGATGTCGCGATATATCCATTGCAGCACCTCACTCTCGCCAGACAGGGTGCGCTTAACGTATCCTTCAACGGGGATGGCGTGCTGTGAGCGCGTGTTGATGTTGGCGATAAAGCGATGGACGGCATCGGTGGTGATGCCCGACAGTTGTGGCAGTCGCTCGTTAGGCGCTGCTTCACGCTCGCTGTGCAGCGCGAGGATGGCTCGGCCGATCAGCTCCTGGCGTTCGAAGCCGAGGAACTCCAGTGCGCGCCGGTTAGCCTCCAGCACGACGCCATGCAGATCTGTGAGCAAAATTGGGTTGACGCTGTCCTCGAACAGGCTTAAATACCGTTCTTCTGCGGCCTGTGTGCGTGCAAATTGCTGCGCATTGGCCAGGGCGCTGCTGGCAAGGTTGGCCAGGTTCACCCACAGATTGAGATCGTCTTCAGTGAAGGTGCCCTGCCGGGGATTAATGGCCTGTATGGTACCCAGCACTTCGCCTTTGACCTGCAGCGGCGCGCAGATGATTGCGCGCGTGTCGTGGCCCGTGCGCTCGTCAGCTTGGCGGAAGAAGCGCGGGTCCTGGCTGGTATCTTGTACCAAGGCCGGTTCGCCGTGTTCCATCACCCAGCCGCCAATGCCATGGTTTGAGGGCAGCCGCAAGCCGAGTATCTTGTCGCTGCCAATTCCCTCGGCGATTTCATAAACAAGCTCATTCGTTTGCTTATCGACCAGGGCGATGGAAAGGGCTTCGGCATTCAGTAGCTCGTTCATCTGGGCAAGGAGCGACTGCAGGATTGCATTGGTATCCAGCGTGGAGTTAATGACTTTGCCGGCTTGGTTTAGCAGCGCCGACGCCTTGAGCTGGCGCTGTGTATCTTCGTACAGGCGCGCATTCTCGATGGCGATGGCCGCCTGATTGGCCAGCATCTGCGCCAGGTCCGTTTCCTGCCTGGCGAACTGCCGCTCTTCTTGCGTATCCAACAGGATCACCAAGCCCACGAAATTGTCGTGCGCTGCCATCGGCAGTAGCAAGAGCGAATGAATGCCGGCCCCCAGCATGACACGCCGCTCAGGAGCCTCGGGCGCCAGGCTGCCGCTGTGCAACTGCGCCGGCGTCAACGACTGAATCACTTCCATGAGTTTCGGAAATTGGCGGACATCTATCAGGGCATCGGTGCCCAGCCGCTCGAGAATGGCCGCCGGGGCATAGAGCATGCGCTGCAACAATTGCAGGTCCTCTTTTGCGCCGTGGAGCAGCATACAGCCGTCGACGCTCATCAACTGCGTCATCTGGCGGGCAACTCCGGCGAGCACCTCCTCGAGCTCAAGGCTGCTCGAAACTACGGCCGTCGCGCCGGACAACGCGCTTAGCCTCTCGGCCCAGCGCTGGTTCTCGCGATACAGGCGTGCGCCTTCAACCACGCCGGCCGTGAGACCGGCGATGGTGTTGAACAAATCGACATCTTCCTGATCAAATTGCGCCACACCGCGCCGGCTGATGGTGATGGCCCCAACGGCCCGGGCGCGGATGATAAGGGGCGAGCAAATAACCGAAGCAGGGGCGCTACTCGGGATGTCGCCCTGATCGGCCACGCAGCGTTTGTCCTGAGATGTATCGGCGATCAGCGCCGAGGTGCAGTTGCGTAGCGTCCAGGCAAAGAGCCCATCCTCTTCAAGGGCCTGAAGCTGCGTTTCCCGTCTTGGTTTCATGGCGCCATCGCGCAAGCTCCAGGCGTGCTGGGGCTGCAGCTCATCGTCCACCAGCACAATCGCGCTGGAATGAGCGCGCAGCTCCTCATAAACGAGCCGCAATATGCGCGGCAGCACTACGTCGATGTCGCTGCGTGCGGCAGCCGCCTGCTGCAGCACGTCGTTCACGACGTATAAGGTCTGGAGGCGGCTCTCTTGACGGATGTCGGTTGCCATCGCTTCACTACCGTGCGCGGTCATAGGTTACGTATTGTAGTCCGTGCCGCACGCATCTTCAATAGAAACACAAGGGCCACAGGCTAAATGACGTGGCGTCCACCGCCCTGCGCCTAAGCGCTGTCACCGGCTAACTCGCGCCGTAATAGCTCAACTTGCCCCGGTTTGTCAATGTCCATGGCCAACTCTGGATATGGGCTGTTGATGACGCGCACGGGCGCGTTTAGAAGGCGAGAGGCCATTTGCTCGATATCTGCCAGCGTTAACTGTCGTATAAGGAACTTGATCAGCGGGCGAATGCCGACAATGCGCACCAGTCGCCAGGCCTCTTTACGCCCACGCACAATGGCTTGCCAGAGCTCTTCGTTGGTGTTCAGAATACGCGTTTGCGCCAGAGTCACATCGCCGCCGGCCACCGAAATACCTTTCAGCTTAACGAACGTGCGGCCCGAGCCAGGAAAGCGGCGCTCCATCGTCTCTTTGGTCACCAGATTGTAGTAAGCGATATGATCGAACGGGCGACAGTCGTCGATATAGGCGTCCACGATTGCCGGCGTCAGTAGGGGGAGGTCTGCGCTGCAAAAAAAGACCACCTGTGCATCGCCATGATCGTGGAGCAGGCGCTGCAGGGCGTTTGAGACGTTGGACACAAGGCCGCCGCTATCGGGCAGATACGTGACGCCAGACGGCAGCTCTAATTCGGCCACATCGGTTTCTTCCAGGCCCACGACATATATCTGCTCCAGGTACGAAGAGCCGCGCAAGGCACGCAGCACACGCTCGAGCATCGTCTGGCCGTTGATTTCGATGAGTGACTTCGGTTTACCGTGTGTATAGGTGAACAGCGGGTCATTTTCTGAGATGGCGCCGCCGGCCGTGACGATGCAGTGCATAACCAACGATCTCCTTATTGCAGTCGATTTACAGAAGGCTGTATGGTCAATTGTTCCAACATTTCCTGCAGCTCGTCGTACGTCAGGGCACGCCCCTTTTCGGCGACCGCGGTCATGGCTGCCTCCAGCATGTTGGTGCCGAATGAGCGGCCGTCCATGCGCGGGGTCGTGGTCATGACGTAGCGCACGCCTCGCTGGCGAAAAGCCTCCATATCCTCATCCGTGGTCGTGTTGGTTACGATGACTTTTCCGTCGAGGCGATCGGGCATGTGGCGCTTAATGTAGTGACAATCGCCGGCAATGACATTGGCCCAGTCGTACCAGCGCTCATGGCGAGGCACGATGGCTTCTTGTTTTTCGCCGGTCGGGTAAATGAAACTGAGGGGTAGGCGCCCGACGATTGGTAAGGCCAATCGGCCCAGGCGCTTCAGTCCGTCCAGGCTGCGAATCGGCACGGGTATGCCCAGCGAGAACATGAAGTCGCCACATACAACCTCATAGCCGGCTTCGAAAAAGGACAGGGTCATGCCGTAGCGGTCCACGGCGGCTGTCAGCAGGACGCGCCCGGTTGCATACTCATCCCCTAGCTCGCGCACCAGATTGCGCACGACGTGGCGCTCCAGCGTGTTCTTCAGCCCCGTGCCGTCGACCACCGGGGTCTGCCTGACGCCGGTGACCATTTTGTGCGCGGCGTGCAGCGGATAGCGCGCTCCTGCGAGCTCCACCCACAGGTCGATGCCGCCGACGCCCAGGGCATCCACGCGCCCGTCGAGCGCGGTGAAGAGCGTCGCCGCCTTTTGCGCGTCGCCGTTTGTGCCAATGCGTTCCATGGTCACTTTGTGACCTAACAGGGCGACGTCGATGCGCTTATCGCGCGAGGCGCTGCCCAAACTTATGCTGACGGCTTTCTTTTCGAGCGTCATGTTGCTTTCTCGCCATTGACCTTAACCAGGGTCTATTCATTGTGCAGCGGCATTCATGGAAGTCGGAATGTAATAATGGTAACTCACCTGCAACGTCTGAAGTGATCGCCAGGCATCGATGCGACCGTAACCGAACGTATGGTTGGGCACGGCGCCTGGGGGCAGGCCGCCGCACGTCTCGTCTGTAACCAGCGGCAACGCGCCGAAAAGGATTGCCTGCTGCAAAGCGTCGACATTGCCGGCAAGTGAGGGCTGGACGCTGATCAACAGCGCTGCGAGCCCTGCAACATGGGGCGCGGCCATGCTGGTGCCGCTGCTGAGGCCATAATGGCCGCCGGGTATCGACGAGCGAATGGCGACGCCCGGAGCGACTGCATCTGGCTTCAGACGATTGCTGCCGTCTGCCTGAACGGGTCCGCGGCTGCTAAACGATGCAATGGCGTCGTTATTGACCCAGGTGGCGCCGACACTCAGAGTTGCATCGTAAATAGCCGGCGCATAAAGCACGCTGCCGCAGCCAATGCTGCCGCTGTTGCCGGCCGATGCCACGACCAGGATGCCCGCCGCGCGCACGTTTTCGACCACCGTCTGCAGCATGGTTGCTTCGTTACAACCTTCCCCTGGAGGGCAAGCCCAGGAGTTGTTGATTATGTGCGGCGCCATATCGGGGTTGGCATTGTTACCGCTGCTGTCGGTTGGCGCGACGAACCATTGGAAACATTCGCTGTAAGTTATGGGCGAGCCATCGCCGCGATCCATATTACGGCAGCCAATCCAGCGCGCGCCAGGTGCAGCGCCAATCTGATTGCCGCTGCCGCCATCGCCTACCATAGTGCCCATGGTGTGAGTGCCGTGGCCGTGGTCGTCGCAAGGTTCGGTTGCATCGGCGCCGCATACACCGCCGCCGCTATGTACGGCGTCGTGCCAGTTGAAGTCATGCGTCGCGACCGATCCATCCCAGCCGCGATACTGGTTGATCAACGCCGGGTGGTCCCAATCGTAGCCTGTGTCCTGGCCGCCGATAACCGCGCCCTGGCCAAAATAGCCTTCAGCCCAAAGCAGCGGCGCGTTGATGTGCTCGATATTGGTCCGTTCGCCGTGCGGCGTTGCCGGTTGTGCAGCATAAGATGACAGCGGCTCCTGGAAACGGCGGTACGTATTGGCATAGAGATAGGCTACGGTAGGCTGAGCTGCCAGCGAGAGCAGCGCGCTTTCATCGCCTCGCACCCAGATCATATTGGCAATCCAGTACGGCCGGTAGGTCAGGCCGCGCTCGTCTAACTGCCTCAGCAGCGGTGCCTGTGTCTGGTGCGCCGTCTCTGTGAGCAGACGGTGGACGAGCTGGCCCTTTGCTGCTTTATCGCTCAGCGCCGCCGCGGCCGAAAGGTCCGCCTGCTGTGCCAGGTAGATGATGAACTCGGTCGTTTCTGCGCTTTCCAAAGCCTGCAATAATTCGGGCGCGATCTTCGGGTGGTTTACGCCGGCCGTACCGCTGTTAGCTCTCCGAATGGGCAGCGCTATCGTCGCCATCGCCAGCAAAAGAAGCACAAGCAGGGAGCGCCGGCTCCGCGGCCGGGCGGAAGTCCTAATCACCCATCAGGCGCCCCAGTCACGCAAGTAACGAAAGTCATGGCCCACCGTACGCCCGCTGAGCTTGGGGATAACCGGCAACGTGCGCTTGAACTGGCTCAGGCGCACCATTCTTAAGACTTTGTGCACAAACGGCCCCGGAAAACCGGCCTCGATGGCCTCGTCCGGCGAATATCGCTCGTCAATCAGGGCATAAAGCAGGGGGTCGACGTCATCGTAGGTGAAGCCAAAGTCGCCCTCGTCTGTCTCCCCCGGAATAAGGTCGGCGCTGGGCGCTTTCTCCACAATGACATCGGGCACGCCCAGGCGGCGCGCTACTTGGCGGAGCTGGGTCTTGTACAGGTCGCCGATGGGATTGACGGCCGACGCCAGATCGCCGTATATGGTGCCGTAACCTAGCAGAATCTCGGTCTTGTTGCTGGTGCCGATCACCAGCGCGTTCCAGGCCGCCGAACGATCGAAGATGGCCATCATACGCGCCCGCGCCATGATGTTTCCTTTGCGGTTGGCTGTGATGTCTGGCGACGCCGCAAACAGCGGTTCTACCAGCGGTGTGATGTCGATGGTTTCACTTTCGATGCCCAGGTCGTCGATAATCAACTGCGCGTGTTCCAGGCTTGCGGGCGAGGATGCAGTGTAGGGCAGGCGCAGGGCGAGCACGTTCTCTGGCCCCAGAGCATGCGCCGCTAGATAGCAGGATACCGCAGAATCGACGCCCCCCGACAGGCCAAGAACGGCGCGGTTGAAGCCCACCTTCGTCAGCTCGTTGCTGATGAACATGGCGAGCACATCTACGGCCAGGTTGGCGTCGATATGCAACTTCTTGCGGATGCTCTGGGGTAGGGCCAGTCTGGTGAACTCCGAGCGCGCTTCCATCGATCCTCAGGGCCGGTTGGAGAGTCCGGCGACGTGCATTAACAGCGACGCGCGAATTGTAACGGTCTGTGCAAAGCGGCGCAACGGATAAGCCCCGCCACGGGCGGAGCGCCCGCTTTTCTGGCTAGGGCCGAACATCCACAATCACGCCGCGATCCGCCCAAGCGTATAGGAGGTCGATGTTCTCGTTGCTGAGAAGGATGCAGCCGTAAGTTACTTTGCGGCCGAGGCTATTGGTCCACAACAGGTTGACACCGTTGCGCGTGGGGAAGCCATGGAAGCCATTCATGAAATCGCTGGTAGGCACCGGACGATAGATACCCATGAACTGGGGCATCCACAGATCCCATATGCTGGCGTAGGCGTTAGGCTCATGCGACTGAATTTGGAAGACGCCGGGGGCCGTGGGGCTGGAGTCGATGCCTGTGCTCACCAGCCACTCCCACTTGAGCGCGCCATCTTCGTAGGCCCACATTCGCTGCTGTGAGATACTGACCACGACGCGCTTGTTCTCGACGATGGGCAGCGGCAGCAAGACGTCTGGTGAGGGCACGGTGATCACCTGGCCCACCGCCAGGGTGTCGCCAAGCTGGGGATTGGCCTGCTGGATCCAGGGGTAGGGAATGCCATAGTTAAAGGCGATGCTGGACAGCGTTTCGCCCGACTGCACCGTGTGTTGTCGATCGTTGTGATACAGCCGCAGGCGCACCTCATGCTGCCCGGTTTGCACGGCCTGGGCCAGCGCGCTGCCGGCGGCGTCGACCTGTAGGTAGCGTGCGCCGAGGCCTTCATTTTGCTGCGTCACAAACTGGGCAACGCGGCCGGAGTCAACGCTCCAGCTCACCGCCGCCGGATCCGACTCCGGCCCCGGCTCCAGCTTCATCCAGCTCGCCCAATCGGCCGCCGCAATGGTGAGGGCTTCGGTCTCGCCCGTAAGCGGATCAAAGGCATGGATCACCAGCGGTGCGCTGATGCGCTGGTTTAATTCTTCTACGAGGCGGCTAACATCGGTGATCTGTGGCTCCACGGTCGTGATCGACAACGGCAGCGGTTCGCCGGTGGCCACCTGAACGGCGTTTTGCTGTAGCCAGGCCACCGTTGCTTCCACGTTCAGGCGCTGCCCGGCTTGCGGTGCGGTGGCATGCACCCGGCCATCTCGCAGCTCGACGCCGGCATTGAGCGGCGGAATCTCGAAACGCGGCGCGAGCGTGCTCAGGCTGGCGCGTGCCGCTGCCGGATCGAAATACCAGATGGGCTGTACAGCTACAACGCCCAACGTTGCTTGAATGAGTTGCTCTGGGCGCTGCAGGTCGCGGCCCTCGCGATAAGCGGCGCGAGCGGTGGCCTCGGCGTCCAGGATAATACCTAGCTCGGTCAGGGGCAGCGCCAGAGCCGGCGCGCCGTCCGCCAGCAGGCGGGCACGGCGTGCGCCCCAGCTCGATTCCAGGCGCCGGGCAGCATCCTCTACCGTCAGGCCGCCCAGCGACAGATCCAGCGTGGATACGCCGGGCATGATCTTCTCGCGCTGGTAAGCCCATGCCGCTGTGGCCGTAGCCAGTCCGCCGCACAGCGCCAGTAGCAGGAAGAATAAGAGCACGGCGGGCCAAATTCGCCGCCGCTGCGGCGGCTCTGCTGCCCTAGCCGGTATATGCAGTGGCGGGGGCGGCGCCTGTCGTCGCGCACGATTTTGGCGGTAGATGGCCGTCTGCTGTTCTCTAATTGGCGTCCGTCGCTCTGTCATTTGCTTTGTGGCGCTCAGCGCAGAACGCCATCCTTTGATACGAAGCTCTTCTTTCTGTCTAATTATAGCTCAGCCGTGGCGCGAAGCCTGGTATTTATCATTATTCCAACCAGGCTCTGATACGCCGCGATATTCATGCCACGGGCGCCCACTGTAGGGCGCTCCATAGCCGTAAATGATAGACGTATAACGCAGCCGGAAGGTTCCCGATTGGCCGGGGCGCTATCGGATACGCAGCTCCAGGGGCGTCAGGGCAAGCACCTTGCCGTTGAGTGCGTGCAACTGGCGCAGGGATAGCGCCTCTGCAATCTCAGCCACGGTCGCGGCGGGGTGCGGCGGTGCGTAGCGCTCGACGCCGCCCACGTTCTTCACCCGCAGGCGGCGCCCATCGCCAAAGGGTATGCCGGCTAGCTCGGCTGCAAGCTGCACGGCATCCTGAAAGTCGCCGTGGCTGTCTACCAGGCGGCGCTCCAGCGCCTGACGTCCCGTCCACACGCGGCCTCCGGAGATCTGCTCTACTTGCTGCACGTCCAGGCCACGCGCATCGGCCACAACGTTCTTGAACTGCTCATATGTGTCTTGCACTAGGGACCATAGAACGGCGCGCTCGTCCACTGTCAGGGGGCGCGGGTCCGTATACAGGTCTGCATGCTTGCCACGTTTAATGCCCGTTCGATTAATATGTGCTTTTTTCAGCAACTCCGAGGTGCTCATGTGCACGGTTAAGACGCCGATGGAGCCCGTGATGGTGCTGCGCTGGCTCATGATGCGGTTGGCGCCGGCGCTCACGAAGTAACCGCCTGAAGCGGCGACGTTGCCCATGTAGGCAACGACCGGTTTTCGCTTGGTGACCTGCGCCATTTCGCGCCGGATCAGCTCGGAGGCCAGCGCAGAGCCGCCGCCGGAATCCACGTGAACAACCAGGGCGCCGAGGGAGTTATCCTGAGCCGCTTTGCGCAACTGCTGTATCAGACTCTCTTCGCCGGCCATGGCCCCTCCAATGAAGGGGATGGGCAGATTAACCGGCGGCTGGCGGCTCGGACCCATGACAATGGCGCCTTCGATGGCGATCACACCAACAGCTTTCGCTGCAGGGTGGCGCACCTTTTCCAGGAGCTGGGGCGCTGCTTCGTCCCAGGGCGCTAGCCGCGCGGCGCGCTGAGCGGCGTCTTCGCTGCCCGATGCTTGCTCACTGGACGAAGCCGCATCGCCCCATTGTGCCAGCAGCACCGGCAGCTCGTCTTCATAGGCCACGCTGTCGAGCAGTCCTCTTTCTCGTGCCGCTTGCACGGAGTAAGGCGCTTCGTCGATGTAGCGTTGTAACGTCTCTTGGGAGATGCCGCGGTCGGCGGCGAGATCCGCGGTGAGCGCGTCGTAAGCGTCGTCGATCAGCCACTCCATTTGCTGCCGCTGCTCCGGCGTGATCTGCGATTCGCCCACGGCATTTCCGGCCGTTTTATAGGGTGAGACTTGCAGCACTTCGGCTTCCAGGCCGATTTTGTGCAAGGCGTCGCGTAGAAAGAGGGCTTCGCTATGCATGCCCAGTACGTCAAAGTTCGCGCCAGACGGCGCGACGATGTGATCCGCGACGCCAGCAACGTAGTAATGGGCCAGGTCAAGATAGGGCGTGTAGATGACTAGCTGCTTGTCGCTTTCTTTGAAGCGCAGCAGGGAGCGGCGTATGTTCTGCAGACGCGCCAGGCCCGGCGCGCTGAAATCGCGCAGTATGAGCACGACGCCGCGCACGCCCTCGTCGTCTGCGATGCGCTGCAAACGTGCGTTCAGCGTCTGCACGCTGAGCGGTCGTGGCGGCAAAGGCAACAGTCGCTGTATGAAGCTGCGCCGCCCTGGCGCGCGTTCGGGTAAAGGACCGCCCAGCTCCATGACGATATAGTCGATATGGCTGCGGCGCCGTTTGCGCCACCAGTTGCGCAGCGCGACGAGATCCGCGCGCCAGCCTTCCCAGATCAGGCGAGCCAGGCGGCGCGCTGCGGGACCGGGCGAATCGGTATGATGCTTTGTTGTTTCTGGTGCGGGCTTCATAAGAGGGATCATAAAGCTGTCGCGGCGCGTGGTCAAGATTATCACTTTCGACCGGGCGGCAAGTGCGCTAGTTGCCCAATCGGTGGAGGCGGCTATAATGAAAATGACAATCTGAAGATCCACAGGGAGCCAGGAAGCGCCTGGCTGAGAGGGCGACCGCTCTGTCGTCGACCTGCGAACCTGATCCGGATAATGCCGGCGTAGGGATGGCAACCCATGTGAAGCGGCTACCCTACCAGGTAGCCGTCTTGCGTTCGGCCCTTTTGCCGGCTATGCCAAGCATGATGTGGCAGGAGCTCGTTTGAAGAGGTGTGCTATGCAGGTTCTGATTTTCGCCAACGGCGATCTGCAGCCGGGCGAGTGGCTGCAACCAATCTTAGAAAGAGCCACCGTGATCATCGCCGCGGACGGCGGCGCCCGCCACGTGGTGGGCCTCTCGCGCTTTCCCGACGTGGTGATCGGGGACTTTGACTCGATCACCGAAGACGTGCGGCAGCATCTCGGGCGGCACGAGATAGAGATTGTGCAGGCGCCTGCGGCTAAAGACGAGACCGACCTGGAGCTGGCGCTGCTATATGCCATCGAGCATTATGATCTGCCGATTACGGTACTGGCCGGCCTGGGCGGTCGCCTGGATCAGATGTTTGCGAATCTCTTGTTGTTGATGCACCCGCGCCTGATGGGCCGCGATATCAGCTTCATGACGGAGCACCAGCGCACCTGGATCATTGAACAGGCGTGCGCCATCAGCGGTTCGCCCGGCGACAAGGTTTCGCTCATTCCGCTTGGCGGCGATGTGTACGTGAAGTCGACCAGCGGATTGCGCTGGCCGCTGGAAAACGAACGGCTGCTGTTCGGGCCGGCGCGCGGGGTTAGCAACGAAATGACAGGTGATGTGGCCTATGTGTCAATTGCGCAGGGCCATTTGCTGTGCGTGCACACCGAACAGGAGTGGACGCGCTAGGAGAGCAGGATCATGTTGAGACAGATAGCCAGGCGTTTATCGCTCTTATTTCTACTGGTGGCAGTCGTTTCTTGCCAGGATGGCGGGCAAGCAGACCCATCTGCGCCTGTGACCTTGACCCTGATGACCCACGATAGCTTTGACGCCAGCGAAGAGGTGCTGGCGGCGTTTGAGGAGCAGCACAACGTGCGCCTGGAGCTGCTGCCAGCCGGCGACGCCGGCACGGCGCTGAACCAGGCGATTCTGGCGCGCGATAACCCGCTGGCCGACGTCTTTTTTGGCGTGGACAACACCTTCCTCAGCCGGGCGCTGCAGGCCGGCATATTCGAAGTGTACGACTCGCCGCTGCTGGCAAAAATCCCCGAGACGTACCAATTAGATAGCGAGAATCGCTTGCTGCCGGTGGATTATGGCGACGTGTGCATGAACTATGATCGGGCCTATTTTGAACAGAACAACCTGGAGCCGCCGGCCGGCCTGGACGCCCTGACAGACGATCGTTACGCCGGCCTGCTCGTGGCGCAAAATCCGGCGACGTCGAGCCCCGGCCTGGCCTTCTTGCTGGCCACAATCGCCCAGTATGGCGAAGACGGCGACTACACCTATCTCGACTACTGGGCAGACCTGCGCGCCAACGGCGTTATGATTACGAATGACTGGAACGACGCCTATTATGGCCAATTTAGCGTTGCCAGCGACGGCGACCGGCCGCTGGTGGTGTCATATGCCAGCAGCCCGCCGGCCGAGGTGATCTTCGCCGACCCACCAGTTGACGAAGCGCCCAGCGGCGTGATTACCGCGCCGGGGTCCTGCTTTCGGCAGGTTGAGTTTGTGGGTATTTTGCGCGGCGCTGAACACCGTGAAGAGGCTGAAGCGCTGGTCGACTTTTTGTTAAGTGAGCCGTTTCAGGAAGATATTCCACTGCGCATGTTCGTATTTCCCGTGAACGAGGATGCGGAGCTGCCGCAGGCCTTCGTGGAACACACGCAGATCCCAGAAACGACGGGTTCTGTCAGCCCGCAAGACATTGAAGAGAACCGCGAACGGTGGATTGAGGCTTGGACGGAAGTTGTGTTGCGCTAATGCGCGTTGGTGTGCAATTGCTTAAATCAGCGGCAGATTGCTTTGTAGGCTGCGGCGGCGGAGCTGCCCACAACCAGCGTCGATGTCGATTCCGCGCCGCTGGCGCACCGTATTGGGCAGCCCATAGCCATCTAGGATCGCCTTAAACCTAGCGATGGCCTGGCGCTCGCTGGGCGAACCCTGGTAGTCCCCTGTGGGGTTGAGGGGAATAAGGTTGACGTGGCCGTCGAGCCCAGACAACAGCTTGCCCAGCTTATGCGCCTGTTCTTCGCTATCGTTCTTACCGGCGATTAGGGTCCATTCGAAGAAGATGTGACGGCCTGTTTGCGCCACGAAGCTGCGACAGGAAGCCATTAATTCATCGAGAGACCAGCGACGCCCGATGGGCACCAGCTCATTGCGCTCTTCATCGCTGGCGCCGTGCAGGCTGACGGCAAGGTTTACACCGCAATTCTCTTGGGCCAGGCGGCGGATGCCGGGCACGAGGCCAACGGTACTGACTGTGATGTGGCGAGGTCCGATGGCCAGCCCGGTATCACTCGTGAGAATGCGGATGGCAGTCATCAACGCCCGGTAGTTATGCAGCGGCTCGCCCATACCCATCATCACGATGTTGCGTAGCTGGCGCTCGCTTCCGGCATGCTGCGCCGTCTCGCGCGCAAAAAGGACCTGGCTCACGATCTCGCCGGCGCTTAACTGCCGGCGGAAACCCATCTGTCCAGTGGCGCAAAAGACGCAGCCCATGGCGCAGCCCGCCTGGGTGCTGATGCACACCGTGTAGCGCTGGCGGTAAGGCATGAGCACCGTTTCAACCTGCTCCCCATCGTGCAGCTCCAGCAGCAGCTTTAGCGTGCCGTCTGAGCTGCGCTGTGTGGTGGCGCAGAGCGGCCACTCCAGGCGCGCGCGGGCAGCGAGCAGGGCGCGCAGCTCCGGGCGCAGGTCGTCCATCTGGTCGAAGCTGCGCGCGTGCGCCTGGTATAGGTAGCGCCACAACCGGTCGGCATAATAGTCGCTATAACCCCAGCCGGCCAGCAGCTCGCCGAGCGCAGCGCGATCCAGATCGTATAAGTTGATGGACCCGGTTGTCATCTCAGACGCCAGCATCATGCCTCTGTAAACAAAAGACCCTCGCCGGAGGGTCTAGTTATCTTGCAGTGGCCAGTCGCCGCCGGCGACCGGCCTAGAATAGGCCCCAGTCGCCGCCGGCGCCCTCTTCCATGAGCGATGGATCCCAAAGCTCGGTGCCGATCTCAACCGTCGAACCGCCGCCCGTTACGCTGTTGGCAGCTAGGCGGACCTGCTCGATAAGCTGGGGGGCGTATGGGCAAAATGGGGTTGTCATGATCATCGTCAGGTGAGCGTTGTTGACCTCATCCAACTCGATTTTGCGGATCAGCCCTAGCTCGACGACATTGAGCCCGATCTCGGGGTCGATGACCTCTCGCAACGCTTCCTTGATTTCATCTTCTCTACTACCAATCATCTGTTGTTCCTCTAATTGGTTACCCTTCACTAAACTGCAGCGCAGCGTCGCCAATGAGCATACTATCGGCCACCTGGGGCGGGGTGATGGAAAACTCGCAGCAGTGAGCGCCGGTGAGCATACAACTGTGCTGTTCCACCTCTGCGCCCATCACGGAAATGATCAACTCCCTGTCGAAGGTGCAGATCTCGGTGTGTTCCTTACCCAGCGAAATGTAAGGGCAGCTATACTCGATGAGGCGATAATGGCCGTCGCGCTTCTCCCAGCGAGCGAGGAAGCCCTCCTCGGCCAGCAGCTCAATCAAGAAGCAGAGCCGCTCTTCAAAATCGAGGTCTTCAAATTCGCCGCGCTGCTCGGCGACGATGTCGTCAACTACGTTCTGGAACAGTTCCCTGACAACTTCTGAGGGGAAACGGCGCTTGAGTTCTTCTAAGAGCCGCGTACTTAAGCGCGCATAGCGCTTGGGGAAAAGCTCGTGGCCCTTTTCGCTGAGGCTGTAAATGTGATAGGGACGGCCGACCTTGCGCCGGACGCTGTCAGACACCAGCAGCGACTCCGCCTGCAGCGCGTTGAGGTGGTGGCGCACGGTAACAGGCGACACGCCAGCAGCCTCGGCCAGCTCGTCAACCGTCGCCTGATGACGCAGCTTAATGGTTCGCAGGATCACTTCGCGCGTGCTTTTCTTCTGGTTGTCGATGGGAGATTTCACGGTACAATTCCTTCAGTGACGTGGATGTACCTGACGTAGACACACCTGGTTCAAGACCCAGCCGGTCACCATGCAGTTACTTCAGCACTCACCGTCCTCAATCGAGGAAATTTTAGCATGCCCACTGGACTTTGTCAATTTCATCTATTTTTATCATTTTTATTATAATTATTGACGGACATCTGGCGCTATGGTATACTCCGCCTGGATGAGAGGCGGCACTGTGCGCCTGTCCGGCGTTCACCGCAGACGATAGTAAAACAGGAGTTTATGAATGACCGCAGTTTTAGAAATCAGGAACCTGCATGTAAGCGTTGCTGATCAAGAAATCCTCAAAGGTATCGACCTTACAGTTAAGCAGGGCGAAATTCATGCCCTGATGGGGCCAAACGGCTCTGGAAAGAGCACGCTGGCTTACTGCCTTGCCGGCCATCCGAATTATGAGCCGACGGCCGGGCAGGTGATTTTCGACGGTATGGATCTTCTGGAGATGGGGCCAGACGAGCGGTCCCGCGCGGGCCTTTTCCTGGCTTTCCAGTACCCCGTGGCTGTGCCCGGCGTGACCGTCGCCAACTTCCTGCGCCAGGCGATTAACGCCCGGCGCCGCGCGGAAGATGAAGAGGACAAGGGCATTTCTATCCCGGCCTTCCGCCGTCTCTTAACAGAGAAGATGGATGTGCTGAGCATGGATCATAAATTCGCGGGCCGTTACCTGAACGAAGGCTTTTCGGGCGGCGAGAAGAAGCGGGCCGAGATTCTGCAGATGGCAACGCTTGAGCCCAAGATTGCGGTGATGGATGAGACCGATTCGGGCCTGGATATCGATGCGCTACGCATTGTGGCCGAAGGCGCCAGCACAATGCGCCAGCAGTTCGACCTTGGCTTGCTGGTGATTACGCATTATCAGCGCATTCTGAACCACATCCAGCCAGACTTTGTGCACGTATTGTTTGGCGGCCGCAGTGACGAGAGC
>CAYLJW010000039.1:0-45726 GCA_964384155.1 uncultured Ardenticatenaceae bacterium | reverse complement strand
CGTGGGTGGGGGGGGGGGGGGTGGGGGGGGGGGGGTCTGGGGGGGGGGGGGGGGGGGGGGGGACGGTGACTTGGAGGTCGGTTCCGGCGCCGGGCTGGGATTGGAGGGTGAGCTGGGCGCCGATGAGCTGGGCGCGCTCGTGGATGCCTAGCAGGCCGTAGTGGCCTTGCGGCGCGAGCTGGGCGGGGCTTTGTGGGGGGTGGAAGCCGGCGCCGTCGTCGCGCACGGTGAGCGTGACCTCGTGGGCGTTGAAGCTGAGGCTGAGCTGCGCCGCGGCGGCCTGGGCGTGCCGCACGACGTTATTTAGCGCTTCCTGGGCGATGCGGTAGAGGGCCAGCTCGACGGCGCTGGGGAGGCGGCGCTCGGCGCCTTCCCTGTGGAAGGCGACCGGAAGGCCATGGGCCTTTTGCACTTCGGCGGCGAGCATTTGCAGGGCGGGCAGCAGGCCGAGGTCTTCGAGGTAGATGGGGCGCAGGGCGTGAATGTGGCGGCGCAGGGCGGCGATGAGGCCGGCGACCATCTGCTGCATTTCGTCTAACTGCGGCGCGGAGGCGGCGGCGCTGGCATGGCTGCCGGCGGCGAGCCGCGTGAGCTGGATGCGCTGGTTGAGGGCGATCAACGATTGGATGGCGTCGTCGTGCAGCTCGCGGGCCAGGCGGCGGCGCTCTTCTTCCTGGCCGTGGGTCACGGCGCTCAGATAACCGCGCAGGCTTTCCTGAGCGTGGCGCACTTTGCGGGCCATGTGGATGAGGTCGGTTTGCAGGCGTTCAATCTCGGCGATGCCGCCGACGGGCTGTTCGATGGCGCTGAAGTCGCCCCAGGCGAGGGCGGAGGCGCGCTCGGCGAGGGTTTGGAGCGGCTGCACGACCTGGCGCGCGCCGAAGGCCAGGGCGGCGAGGGTGATCAGCAGCAGGGGCACGAGGATGAGCGGCGCGTATTCGGTGGTGTGCAGCAGGGGGCCGGCCACGGCGTGCCATGATTCTTCGACCACCAGGGCCCAGCCCAGGGGCGCGATGGGGCTGAAGGCGACGATGTAGTCGTCGTCGCCGGCGGAGAAGGTGGCAGCGCCGCTCTCGCCGCGCAGGCCGCTGACGACGCCGGGATGCTGGAGGATGGTTTGCGCTGGGCTGGCTGGCGCGCCGGCCTGGTAGATGATCTCGCCGGCGGGGGTGACGACGAAGGCGGAGCCCAGGGCCGAAGTGGGGTAGATGCGGCTAAGGGCGCTGCGCGCCTGGGCGGCGGCGGAGAAGGCGCCGGCGGCGATGATGTCGCCGGCGCGAGCGCTGATGAGCACGATGGTCTCGCCGCCCGTGGCAACGGTGTGGAAGGTGGGCTGTTGGCCGGGGGCATGGCTGGGCGCGGGCCAGGCGAGGGGCACAGCGGTGGCCGGCACACCGGCGGCGAAGGCTGTGGCGGCGAGCTGGTTGCCGGCGGCGTCGAAGAGTGCGAGACCGGCGTCAAAGTCGGACAGCAGCGGGGACATGAGCCCGAGGGTGGTAGGGGGGTCGGTGGCCTGGGATGCGGCGGCGTGGGCCAGGTTTTCGAGGGCGGCGGCGCGCTGTTGTAGCTGGTCTTCGATGGCTGCGGCGGCGGCGCGCGCGGCGCGCAGGTCACGCTCGCCGACGAGGCGGCGCATGGCTTGTTGGTGCAGCAGGGAGCCGCCGATGGCCACGAGCAGCAACAGGAGGGTGAGCGGCAGCAGGACGAAGAGGGAGAGCTGCAGGGAGAGGCCGCTCCAGCGGCGGCGTAATAGGGTGGTGGCTGAGCCAGGGCTGGGGGGGCCCTGTGGGTTGTTGGGGTCGCCGGGTGGAAGGGTCATCATTTATTGTTTGTGATTGGCGCCGGTGTGGGGCAGTGAACTGCCCCACTACGAACCTGATTTGGGGCAGTGAACTGGCCCACTACGAACCTGATTTGGGGCAGTGAACTGGCCCACTACGAACCTGATTTGGGGCAGTGAACTGGCCCATTACGAACCTGATTGGGGCAGTGAACTGGCCCATTACGAACCTGATTTGGGGCAGTGAACTGCCCCACTACGAACCTGATTTGGGGCAGTGAACTGCCCCATTACGAACCTGATTGGCGCAGTGAACTGGCCCATTACGAACCTGATTGGGGCAGTGAATGGCAGCACGTGTTAAGGTTCAGAGTTGTGCCGGGCGTCGGGGTTTAGGAAGCCGAGGGAGACGGCGCGCATGACGGCTTCGGTGCGCGTGCTCACTTCGAGCTTGCCGTAGATTTTGGCCAGGTGGCCCTGTACGGTGCGGTCGCTGATGCCCAGGTGCAGGCCGATGGCTTTGTTGGTGTCGCCACGCGCGGCCAGGCGCAGCACGTCCATTTCGCGGTCGGTAAGCGGCTCTTGCTGGGGCGCATGGTGGCGGGCCACGGCGTGGCTCATCAGTTTGCGCGTGATGGAGGGATCGAGGGCTGATTTACCTTGGTGCACGTCGCGCACGGCCTGGATGATGTCGACGGGCGCGGCCGTTTTGAGCACATAACCGTTGGCGCCGGCCTGCAGCACGGCTCTGACGTAGGGATCGTCGTCGTAGGCCGTGAGCACCAGCACGCCGACGGCCGGATGGTTTTCGCGAATCCAGCGCGTGACCTCGATGCCGCTGGCGTGGGGCATCTGGATGTCGAGGACGGCCACGTGTGGCTGGTGCGCGGCGATGAGCTGGCGCGCTGCGGCGCCGTCGCCGGCTTCGGCGACGACCTCGATGTCGGGGGCGTGTTCCAGGAACTGGCGTATGCCGGCGCGGACGACGGCGTGGTCATCGGCAAGTAGGACGCGGATAGGCGCTGTCATGGGGCCATGATAGCAGAATGGGGCGCGGATTACACGGGTTTAATCGTGGCCGGTGCTGGGGCCCATGGGCAGGTAGGTGGCGTCGACGTGGGCCTGGATTTGGGCCACGGTGTGGCCTTCGTCGAGCAGGCGCATGGCGTCGTGGGTGATGTCGACGCAGATGCGGCAGGTGATGGCGTGGTTGTCGTAGATCGGCAGCCGTTTTTCGTCGAGGCCGGCCACGTAGCAGCTATAGTTGGAGGTGTGGCCCATGGAAACGCAGCCGCAGGTGCAGGGCAGCTGCTTGAGCAGGTCGGGGTTGTAGAAGGCGAACTGGTAGGCCTGGCGCACGTCGGAGGGGGCCTGCTGCACGTCCGGGGGAAGCTGCGAGATGGGCGCCAGGTGGTAGGCGTGGGCCTCGGTGGCGTCTGGGCGGCAGGCTGCGGCGATGGGCGTCACGAGCAGGATGAGAAGGATGAGCATGAGGATCGTTTTCATGGTTCGCTTGCTCCAGCGGCAGGGGGGGTGATGTTCACGGAGAGGGCGATGACGGTTTCGGGCTGCTGCGGATCGTTGCTGTCGATGTAGACATGGCGCAGCAGGGGCCCGACGAGATCGGGGCCGTGAGCTCCGGAATCGAAGGTGATGTGCAGCTCGGCCGATTCGCCCGGCGCGATTTGCATGGCATCGAGGGCGGCCGTGGTGCAGCCGCAGGAGGTCGATAAACTGTCGACGATGAGTGGCGCTTCGCCATCGTTGCGCAGGGTAATGTCGCGGCTGATGATCTGGCCGTTGGGCACGTCGCCCAGATCTAGCTCGGTGACGGCGGGGCTAATGCGGGGCGCACTGGGCGCGCAAGCGGCGAGGAGGGCGAGGGCGAGCAGGAGAAGGAGCGTGGTGTTGAGTTTTCGCATGGCGGGTTATCCTGAAGCGCTAGGCTGGTTGGCGCCCTTAAAAGTTGTTGACGACAGCCTGGAACCAGAATTCAACCTGGGGCCGGCTGGGGTCATTGTTTTCGATAATGATGCCGCGCTGCACGGTCTGGCCAGCGCTATTGTGATAGCCGGCGTCGAAGATAACTTTCACGGTGGCCGCCTGGCCGGGCGGTATGACGCTGGCGGAGAAGTGGGCCGTGGTGCAGGCGCAGGTGGTATAGGCGCGGCTGATGGTGAGCGGCGACTGGCCGTCGTTGCGCAGCAGGAAGGTGCGCTCGACGACGTCGCGCGCCCCAATGCGGCCGAAGTCGTAGCGCGCCTCGGAGATGGCGATGCGCGGTTGCGGCTCGGAGGCGGGCAAGAAGGGGATGGCCGGGCCCTGACCCATGTCGTGCGTGGCGATGAAGGGCGCCTGGGTGGCAATCACCGCCTCGTTGGAGGGCACGGCTGCGGCGCGACGGGCCAGAGAGGGGTAGAGGCCGGCGGCCAATAACAACAGGCCCAGGGCGGCGGCGATGAGGGTGATGGGGCTGATGGGCCGGCGTTGCCGGCGGCTGTCGATTTGTCGTTTGCGGTAAGCGACGCTGTTCATAGGTACGATCCTCACAATGGTCAAGGTTACTACCATGAGGATACGCGATTGTCGCAGCCTAAAGGAGCGCCAAATGGCGCGTCATGGGTGAAAAGGTGATGAATGTCAGGGGTGGGCAGCGGTTGGCTATGGCGTGGCGGGTTGTAGCTCGGCGGCGGGCGCCACGGTGATGCTGCCGGCCATGCCCGTGTTGCCGCGCGTGCCGTGCAGCAGGCAGTAGTAGGGGTAGAAGCCGGGCTCGTTGAAGGTGATGGCCATGCTGGCGCCGGGGGCCAGGAGGCCGGTGTCGAAGCTGAGGTCATCGGCGGTGGCCGAGTGCTGGCCGCTGCCGTGGTTGATGAAGACCACGGTGGCGCCGGCGGGGATGGTGAGCGTGGCCGGGCTGAACTCGAAGTCGATCATGTGCACGATGTAGCCACCGCCGGACAACTGCGTCTCGCCGCCAAAGGCGCCGCCCACGAGGGGATCGACAATGGCTGCGCCGGCGCCCTGCATCAGGCCCACGGCGCCCATATATTGCGCGTGCTGGTAGGCCAGGAAGATGCCGCCTTCGGCCAGGGCCACGGTTCCGTCGCCGTTTTCATCCTCGCCCACCAGCAGGCGCTGCGTGTGGCGCTCGATGGTTTCCACGTGGGGGCGCATGGCGTCGAGGTTGGTGGCCTGCAGCAAGGCCAGGGCGGCGTCGAGGGTGGCCTGAGCGGAGAGGAGGGCGCTATCGGAGGCGATGGCTACATGCTCGGCGTGGGTCTGGATGGCGCGCGTGGCCGCGGCAGCGGCGGCGGCCTGCGCGGCGCTCTCTTTCATGGCCTGCAGGTAGGGAATGAGTCCAAAGCCATCGCCAGGGTTCTGCAGGCCGAAGGCGTTGTCCAGGTCACCGAAGTGTTGGCCGTCTTCGCCGGAGAGGATGTTGACTAGGTGCTCGGCGTGGCGCTGCACGTCGGCGAAGGCGGCCAGGTCTAGCGAGAGGCGCACGTATTGCGCGTGGCGCACGAGCTCTTCGGCCTGCAGGCGCGCGGCGACGCCGTAGCCCAGGCCATTGGGCGTTGTGGCCTGGGCCGTGATACGCCGTATGTGCTCGATGGGCGCGGCAGGCAGGGCGCCGCTGTAGAGGATCTCGCCAGGCGTGGGGTCGTCGTCGCCGAAGGGTTCCAGGGAGACCTGTACCCCGTCGAAGAGGGCCATCAGATTCTGGGCGTTGGGGTCTTGGTAGAAGAAGCTGACTGCGCCGGAGGCGTCGGGCGCGATGGGGCCCATGTCGAGGACGGGGCCGCTGGCGGCGGTGAGCCAGGCGTGCAGCTCGAAGCCGCTGGGCGGCGCGGCGACGCCGTTGAGCAGCAGGACGGCGGCGTCGGCGGGGGCCAACTGGTCGCGAAAGGCCAGCAGGCCGGCGACCACGTCGTCTTCTTGCCGCGGGTCGATGAGCGCCAGGGGAGCGGGCGGCGCTTGGGGCGCGGGCGTGGGGCGCGGCGGCTGGGGCGGCGGCAGGGGCTGGGCGGCGGCGAGGGCCACGTTTTCGTCGGTTCTGGGAAGCACGCGCACCAGGCCGTGCATGCCGCTGCCGGCGTTGCCGTGCAGGCTGCAGAACACCTCGTAGGTTCCGGGCGCGTCGAAGGTGCGCTCGAAGGTCTGGCCCTGGAAGAAGTTGTCGCTGACGCTGCGGCCGTCGTCGAAGGCGATGTTATGCGGCGCGCCATCCTGGTTAATCCAGACGATGCTGTCGCCTTCGACGATGGTAATTTCCTGGGGCGAGAAGGCGAATTGCTGCAGCAGCACGCGGTGGATGGTGGGGCCGCCGGGCACGGCCTGGATGGGTGCGAGCTCGCCGACCTGGCCGGGGGCTGCTCCGTTCAGGGCGGCGGTCTGGCCGCCGTCGCGCACGTACCAGACGTAGTAGGTGGCGACGCCAAAGAGAAAGGCGGCGGTCCAGGTGAGGTAGGTGGTCCACATGACATAGCGCAGGCGGCCGATATTGCGCGGCAGGATGTTGTGCCCGGCCAGCAGGCAGTAGGTGGCCAGGGCCTGGGCGACGAAGCCCAGCAGGCCGTGCGCCGCGGCCGACAGGTAGTAGGGGTCGGTGGGGCGCTGCGGCAGGGTGCGCGCCACTTCTTGCTGGCGGAAGGAGGCCAGCATGATGAAGATGATGAAGAAGAAGTTGAGGATGACCACGGGCGTCTGGATAAGGTCGTGGGCGCGATAGCGGCCGCGGCGCTGCATGAAGACGCCCACGGTGAGCGCCAGGAAGAAGATGACCTGGACGACGAGGGAGAGATCGGATCCCAATGAAGCGCCGGTACCGAGAAAGCCATCGCCTCTGAGCATAGGTGACCTCCGACTGGCGGATTGCAGTTTTGTAAGGGCGGGCCGCGGTGCGCGCCCGCGCCTGTTTGGGTGGCTGGCTGACGGTGGTGTTACTGGCCGAACAGGAACTGGCGGAAATTATCCCTGGTTAATAGGTCGCGTTCCGGTAAGTTACACTTTTTTGTAAGTTACTGCAATGATTTTGGCGGAAATCAGGTGCGGCGCTTGGGGGGTTTTTTCCTTCCTCTCCTTTTGGAGGTGGGGCGCGGCCCTGGGCCTTTGCGGGAGGCGGTGGGCGGGCGGTCGGCGGCGGTGGCGGGGCGGATGTTGGCCGGGCGGCTGCGGATCATGGCGTCGCTCATGCGCTGCAGCACCTGGTCGCGGTATTGGGCGGGCAGCTCGACGTAGGTGAAGCGGTCGAAGATGTCGATAGCGCCGATGGCTTTGCCGGGGATGCCCGCTTCGTTGGCGATGGCGCCCACGATGTCGGCGGGGCGCACGCCGTTTTCGCGGCCGGCGTCGATGAAGAGGCGCACCATGCCTTCTTCCGGCTGCGGCACGGCGTCGGGCTCAGGCTCCACGGGCACCACCAGGGGTTTGCCTTCGTGGGCCAGGTAGGCGCTGGCGGCGGCCACTTCGGCCACGTCGCAGCCGCTTTCTTCTACTAGGGCCTCGACCAGCTCCAAATAGAGCGGCAGCTCGCCAGCGCGCTCTTGCAGCGTGTTGAGGATAGACTCTTTGAACAGGGCCACGCGGCGGGCGGCGACGTCGGCCTCGGTGGGCAGCTTCATGGGCTGCATGCGCTGGCCGGTGTAGCGCTCGATTTCGTGCAGCAGGCGCTTTTGGCGCGGGGTGACGAAGAGGATGGCTGCGCCGGAACGGCCGGCGCGCGCCGTGCGGCCGATGCGGTGCACGTAGGCTTCGCTGTCGTAGGGGATGTCGTAGTTGATCACGTGGCTGATGTGCTCGACGTCGAGGCCGCGGGCGGCGACGTCGGTGGCCACGACGGTTTCTATCTGGCGCTGGCGCATCTGGCGCATCACGGCCTCGCGCTGCGCCTGGTTCATGTCGCCGTGCAGGGCGCGCACGGCGTAGCCGCGGGCGTCGAGCTTTTCGGCCAGGTCGGCGGCGCCCAGGCGCGTGCGCACAAATACGAGCGCGCCTTCAATGACCTCGGTCTCCAGGATGCGCGTGAGCGCGTCTAGCTTTTGCGATTCGGCGACGACCATGAAGCGCTGCTCGGCGGCGGGCACGGTGAGCGTCTTGTGCGCCGTCTCCACGGTGATGGGGTCGCGCAGATGCTGGTCGGCGACGCGGCGGATGGGCTGGGGCATGGTGGCCGAAAAGAGCGCCTTTTGCACCTGCTGCGGCGCCTGGCTGAGGATCCAGGTGACGTCTTCCAGGAAGCCCATGCGCAGCATTTCGTCGGCTTCGTCGAGCACCACAAAGCGCAACGCGCTGAGGTCGAGCGCGCCGCGGCGCAAGTGGTCCATGACGCGGCCGGGGGTGCCGACGACGATGTGCAGGCCTTTGCGCAAGCGGCCAATCTGCTTTTCGATCGATTGGCCGCCGTAGATGGGCGCGACGCGCAGGCCGCCCAGGTGGCGGGCGTAGGTGTAGGTGGCCTCGGAAACCTGGATGGCAAGCTCGCGCGTGGGCGCGAGCACCAGGGCCTGCACCTGGGCGCGGCTGAGGTCGATTTGCTGCAGGATGGGTAGGATGAAAGCAGCGGTCTTACCCGTGCCGGTCTGCGCCTGGCCGATGACGTCGCGCCCCTCTAGCAGCAGGGGGATCACGCGCTGTTGAATGGGCGAGGGCGATTCGTAGCCGGCGTCGTCGACGGCCCGCAGCAAGGGCTCGACGAGGCCTAGGTCGGCAAATGTGCCTTGGTCGTCAGATCGTGGCTCGGTCATGGCAGGGTCCTTTTGTTATGACGCCTACGCGAGTAGGCGCCTACTCGCGCAGGCGGGCGCCGAGCTGCTTGTCGAGCTGCTGCAGGATGCGCTGGCGCAGGCGGGAGACTTGTTTGTCGGTGAGCGTCTTGTCGGGCGCCTGGAAGGTAAGGTGGTAGGCCAGGCTTTTCTTGCCCGCGGGAATAGGTTTGCCGCTGTAAAGGTCGAAGAGCTGTACCTGCTGCAGCAAAAAGCCGCCGGCCTGGCGGATGGCTTCGGCGACGGCGGCGGCGGGCACGGCGGCGTCGACGATGAGCGCCAGGTCTTCGCGCACGGCAGGGTATTGCGCCAGGGGCTGCACGCTGTGGCCGGGCGGGATGTGCGCCTGCAGCGCTTCTAGGTCGAACTCGGCGGCGAGGATGGGCGCATCGAGGCGCGCATCCAGCTTTTCGACGACCAGCGGGTGCAGCTCGCCGAAGTAGCCTAGCTGCCGCTCGCCGATGATCAGGCGCGCGCAGCGGCCGGGGCGGTAGGTGGGATGGCTGCCGGCTTCGACGCGGCACTGCTGGGGGGCGATGTGCAGGGCGTCGAGTAGGGCGCTGACCAGGCCTTTGATGTCGTAGAAGTCGTAGGCCGGCGGCTCGTTGCTTTGCCAGTGGGCGGGGCGGCGCGGGCCGGTGAGCACGATGGCCAGGCGGCGCAGCTCGTCGGGCAGCAGGCCTTCTTCGGAGCCCAGGTAGATATGGCCGATTTCAAAGAGGGCGATGCGCTCGCGGAAGCGGCTGTTCTGCGCCAGCACTTCCAGGGCCGAGGCCAGCAGGCTGTGGCGCATGACGAGGCGATCGACGGTGATGGGGTTGGCCAGGGTGACGTAGGGGCGGTCATCGGGCGCGGCGCGGCCGTTGGGCAGCAGGCGCGCTTCGTTTTGGGGCGTGGTGAGGCGATAGGTGATGATTTCTTGCAGCTCGAGCTGCACCAGAATGTCGCGGATCTGCTCTTCGACTTCGAGGTCGGGGTTGTTGCGCTGCGGCGGCAGCACGTCGCTCATGGCGGTCTGCGGGATGCGGTCGTAGCCGTAGATGCGGCAGACTTCTTCGACCAGGTCGTGCGACCCTTCGATGTCCAGGCGATGGTCGGGCGCGGTGACCAGCAAATGGTCGCCGGCGTCTTCGACGTGGAATTCGAGGGCGCGCAGCATGGCGGCGATTTCGTCTTGCGAGGGGTTGATGCCGCCAATGCGCGCTACTTCGGCGGCGGTGAGCGCTATGGTCAGTTCATCGGGCGGGTTGGGATAGGTATCGACGATGCCCTGCCATACCTTGCCGCCGGCGAGGCGGCGCAGCAGCTCGGCGGCGCGCAGCGCGCCGAGCAGGGCCTGCGAGGGATGCACGCCGCGGCTGAAGCGGAAGCCGGCTTCGGAGTTAATCTTGAGCGCCTGCATGGTGCGGCGGATGTTGATGAAGTCCCAGGCGGCTGCTTCGAGCAAGACGCTGCTGGTGCTGGCGGAGATTTCGCTCTCTGCGCCGCCCATGACGCCGCCCAGGCTGAGCGCGCCGGCAGCATCGGTGACCAGAATAGTGTGGTCGGGCAGCTCGCGCCTGACGTCGTCGAGGGTGGTGAGCGTCTCGCCGGGGTGCGGCAGGCGGGTGATGATTTCGATAGGGCCGTCGGGCGCGACTTGGTCGGCGCGGCGGCGCAGGAAATCGTAGTCGAAGGTGTGGTTGGGCTGGCCCATTTCCAGCATCACGTAGTTGCTGATATCGACGACGACGTCGATGGGCCGCTGCCCGGCCAGGCGCAGGCGCTGCTGCATCCAGAAGGGGCTGGGCTTTTGGGCTACACCTTCAATCACCAGGGCCACGAAACGGGGGTTTAGCTCGGGGTTCTCGGTGCGGATCAGCACGCGGCCATCCAGGGGCGGGCCCTCTTGCAGCACTTCATACTGCGGATAGCAAACGGTTTTGCCGGTGAGCGCGGCGACTTCGCGGGCCACGCCGATGATGGAGGCGGCGCGGGCGATGTTGGGGATGATGGCGATGTCGAGCACGGCGTCGCCCAGGAGGTCTTGCATGGCTGTGCCAGGCCCGGCGCCGTCCGGCAGCTCGTGGCCGGGCAGGATGAGGATGCCTTCGTGCTCCTCGCTGAGGCCCAACTCTTTTTCAGAACAAAGCATGCAGCGGTTGTAGACGCCGCGCAGCTTGCGCCCTTTGAGCGTCATGATCACCTGGCCGTCCTGATGCCCGTCGTAGAGGCGCGCGCCTTCGAGGGCGAAGGGCGAGTAGAGCTGAAGCGGCGCAATGTCGCCGGCGCCCACGTAGTCGAACAGGTTGGGCGCGCCGGTGACCACCACTTCGGGCTGCTCGCCGCCATAGTTTACGGTGGCCAGCACCAGGCGGTCGGCGTCGGGGTGCGCCTCGACCTGGAGAATGTGACCCAGGACGATTTTTTCGCGGTCCCAGACGAGGCGGGCGTCGTCGTCGCCGCCGGGGATGCCGACGTAATCGATTTTCTCGACTTCCAGGCCGGCGATGGTCAGCAGCTCGGCCAACTCGACGACGGGGAGGTCGATGTCTACGTATTCTTTGAGCCAGGAGAGGGGTACGCGCATGGTTAGAACTGCTCCAGGAATCTAAGGTCGTTGCCCCAGAAGTAACGAATGTCTTCGATGCCGTATTTGGCCATAGCGATGCGCTCAGGGCCCATGCCGAAGGCGAAACCGGAGTAGACGGCGGGATCGTAGCCGCCGTTGCGCAGCACGGTGGGGTGCACCATGCCGCAGCCCAGGATTTCCATCCAGCCGGTGCCTTTGGTTAGGCGGTAGTCGTATTCCGTCTGCAGGCCGACATAGACGTCCATTTCGGCGCTGGGCTCGGTGAAGGGAAAGTAGTTGGCGCGGAAGCGAATGGGGCGGTCGGCGCCGTACATGCGGCTGGCGAACTCGGCGAGGGTGCCTTTGAGGTCGGCGAGGGTGATGTTGGACCCTACGGCAAGGCCTTCGACCTGATGGAACTGGAACTCGCTGCGCGCGGTCTGCTGCTCGTAGCGGTAGCACATGCCGGGCAAGATGACGCGGATGGGTTGGGGGTAGTATTGGCGCATGGCGTGGATCTGGCCGGGGCTGGTGTGCGTGCGCAGCAGGATGCCGGGCTCGGTGGTGTGGAAGGTGTCCCACATGTCGCGCGCGGGGTGGTGCTGGGGAATGTTGAGCAGCTCGAAGTTCAGCTCGTCGGTCTCTACGTCGCGGCTGCGGTAGACCTGGAAGCCCATGTCGCCCCAGATGCGGTAGATCTGGCGCAGGGTCTGGGTGGCGGGGTGCAGGCGACCGCGCCAGGGCTGGCGGCCGGGCAGGGTGACGTCGATGGCCTGCGCGGCCATCTGTGCTTGCAGCTCGGCGGCGCGCAGGGCGGCGGCGCGCTCTTCGTAGGCCGCTTCTAGCTCTTGCTTGATTTCGTTGACGCGGCGGCCGAAGCGAGGGCGCTCTTCGGGCGGCAGCTCGCCGAGGCGGCGCGTTTGCAACTGTACGCTGCCTTTGCGGCCGAGCGTGGCGAGGCGCCAGGCTTCGAGCTCGGCGGCGGTGTGGATGCCGTCCAGGCGCTCCAGGGCCTGTTGGTAGAGTTGTTCGAGGGCTTCGAGCATCGTTATTTCCTGCTTGTCCGGTTTAGAATTGACAAATCTTTGAGATTTGTCAATTCTACGCCATAGGCTTAAAACAAAAAAACGCGGCCTGCGCCGCGTCTTCGCCGTCTTTCGTCTGCCTTGCTCCTGATTTACAGGGCCAACGAACCTCCTGCGCGCGCGGCGTGGGGTGAGCCCGTAAAGAAGAAGACAAAAGCAAAAGGTTGGTGTGTCATGATAGAGATGATGATAGCAGGGGGTGGGAGGTGTGTCAACAAAACGTGTTTGACGTCTATGGATGCTTTCGGGCAAAGTGTTCTTGCACCAGGTGATGGATGAAGGTGAAGCCGCCACCCACGCGCCGCAGCTGACCGAAGCGGCAGGCGTGTTCCAGAAAGTGGGCGTACTGCAGGGGTATGTGACCGCGGCGCCAGAGAAAGAGACGCACAAGTAGGTGTTTGATGACGGTTCCGCCACCGAAAAAGGGAAAGATGACTAACAAGGTTAAGATGGCAGTGATGAATGCTGCCTGTGGCGTGCATATGATCCAGGTGAGGGCCCCGAGAGCGAACGCAGTGAGCAGTGAGCTTATGATTGCGCTACGCAGCGAAAGGCGAACCCCCTGATTTACCGCGGTCTTTTCCACGATGCGCCGACCGGTAAGGCTACCGACCAGGAAGCCGGCGAAGCCAAAGAAGAGTAAGCTACGTGATACACCGTTGTAGCCGAAGAGAACCGTTTCCAGGATTTCAGTGGCGGCGGCAAGCGCCAGACCGATCAAGAGCCCTGTACCTGCCTGGCGCCAAGACCAGCCCAGGGCTTCGACGGGCTGAATGTCATGGCGGTAATCGGTTCCCACAAGATAGCGCGAGAACATGGCGTACATGAAGCTGCTCGCCAGACCCCAGGACAATGCGAGCGCCAACTCGCCGACAAGGGCCATTAAGGCAACGGTTAGCCCCCCCGTAACGAGATCAATGAATATTCCCCGCGTTCGTAAGTGCCACACGTCGCGCGGATCAGGGGCAGTCTTTCTATGCTCGAAGTGCCAGAAATGAATAACCCCCGTGACAAGGGCCAGAACAAGACTGCCGCCTATGAGTACGAATGGTTCAACCAGGCCCTGTGGCATAGAAAGTACCTGTGCGAGCATTGATGATAGCACCGCCATTTAACGTGGCGTTGTTGGATGAGAAGGTGCTGTTGCTGACACCGAGCGTTTCATAATTGACGATGGCGCCGGCCCCGCCCGCACTGTTGGAAATGAAGGCGCTACGATTGATTGACAGTTGCGCATTATTTACGATGCCCCCGCCGCTGCCGGCGCTATTCGCGGAGAAGGTACTATCGCTCACGGTTACTTCAGCGTTACCACCATGATCGTTATAGACACCACCTCCCTCGTCTACCGAATAACATTGGGGGGCTGCGGAAACTTGTCGCTTTTCTGCGCATTTCTGTTAACTTGCGCAGCGCCAGCTTCTTCAATACTAACGAACCGGCGACGATTGTGCTGACGGCCGCGGCGCCGCTAGGTGGGATGGGATGCGCCGTGTGTGAGGGTAGGGGTGGCGCGTTTACGGCGCAGAAAGTGGAAGATCTCGAGGATCAGGGCAACGAAGGCCACGGCAAGGAAGAGCAAGTTGCCCCAGGGCGGAGCGTAGGGTCTGTGGTAGCCGCGAGCGAGGAAGGCAATGGCGGCGGTTGCCGCCAGGCTCCAGGCGAGGATGAAGAGGAGGGGATGGTGGTTGTGGCGGGTAAGCAGCAGAAGGGCGGGGAAGAGGATGGAGACGAGGAGGAGAAGGTGCAGGGTGGCGTCGACGGCCCATTGCGCGCGGTTGGCGCTGTCGACGAAGAGGGAGCCGACGAGGGGGATGGTCATAATAAGTTCGAGGATCCCGGGAATGGCCAGGCCGCAGTAGGGATGGTCCTGCGGTTGGGAATTGGGCCAGGTGCAGGGGGCGTCGGGCGGCATGTAGACGCCCTCGTATATCCAGGGGCCCAAGAGGGCGATGAAGAGGAGAATTGCGGTGACGGTGCGCCAGAGGGTGGGGTTTTTAATCAAGGGCGTCATAAGCAGCCTCATAATGAACGAAAATAGGGAAACCCTTCGATCTTACGACCGTTCACGATATGGCGGTTAACGACTTATCGTAGGATAAGAGGTGGCAAAGTAAATGTCAATGGCTTTTATGGCGAAGTCACGTCCCCTGGTCGGGGTGGGTACAGTGGGGGGGAGAGATTACTCGAGGAGAATACGACCGTCGTCCGGCTGCCAGTGGATGCGGACGGGGTCGCCTTTGTGTAGTTGGGTGGCGGGGCGGGCGGTGCTGTTTTGTTCACGCACGACCAGTTCGTTGCCGCGGGGGAGTTCGACGATGTAGCGGGTGTCGGTGCCGATGTAGACGACTTCTTTGACGACGCCTTGAATCGATTCGGTGGCGCCGGCTGCGGGGGGCGGGTCGCCCTGGGGCGAGATGTGGAGTTTTTCGGGGCGAATGCTGAAGGTGATGGATTGGTCGGGGCGCACGTCGAGGCGACCTTTGGGGGCGCGAAAATGGGCTTGCGCGGTGCGCAGGTGGACGAGGTCGCCTGCGACAGATTCGACGGCGGCGGGCAGAAAATTGCTTTCGCCGATGAAACCGGCAACGAAGGCGCCGGCGGGGTGTTCGTAGAGGGTGACAGGATCGCCGATCTGCAGTACGCGCCCTTCGTTCATGACGGCGATGCGGTCGGACATGGTGAGCGCTTCTTCCTGGTCGTGGGTGACATAGATGAAGGTGATGCCAACCTGTTCTTGAAGCTGTTTTAGCTCCAGCTGCATGGCTTTGCGTAGTTTGAGATCCAGGGCGCCAAGTGGTTCGTCCAGCAGTAGCACGGTGGGGCGATTGACCAGGGCGCGGGCCAGGGCGACGCGTTGTTGTTGCCCGCCGGAAAGCTGGGAGGGGCGACGGTCGCCGAGGTCTTTGAGCTGGACGAGCGATAGCGCCTGCTGCACGCGCCGCTCGCGTTCGTCGCGCGGCACACGGCTGATACGCAGGCCAAAGGCGACGTTTTGGGCGACGGTGAGGTGGGGGAAGAGGGCGTAGTTCTGGAAGACGGTGTTTACGGGGCGATGATATGGGGGCACACCGCTCATCGGTTGGTCCTGAATCTTAAGCTCGCCGCTGTCGGCCGATTCGAAGCCGGCAATGATGCGCAGGGTGGTGGTTTTGCCACAGCCGCTGGGTCCGAGGAGGGTGAAGAATTCGCCGGAGGCGATGGCAAGATCGATGCCGCGCAGGGCCTGGACGTGGGGACGGGAGGCGCTGCTGGCGGGATAGGTTTTGGTGACGGCGGTTAATTCGACGGAATAGTCGCTCATAGGAGACCTTTGTCAGGGTGTATCGTTCTGGCCCAGACGGCGCAGCCATTCGGAGAAGAAGATGACGAGCATGGAGCCGACCATGAGCACGGCGGAGAGGGCGATGACCAGGGGCAGGCGCGTGGGGAAGCGGAGCTGGGAGTAGAGGTAGACGGGCAGGGTCGGCTGCGAGCCGACGAGGAAGGAGGAGATGGCGAATTCGTCGAAGGAGATGGTAAAGCAGATGAGGAAGGAGGCGATCAGCGCGGGCAAGATGATGGGCAGGGTGACGCGGAAGAGCGCGCCCCAATAGGTGCAGCCCAGGTCCATGGCCGCTTCTTCCAGGTTGCGCGGGAAGCCGGCCAGGCGCGCGCTGATCACCAGAATGGCGTAGGGGATGCTGACCACGACGTGGGCCAGGCCGGCGGCCCAGGCCGAAAGGCGGATGTTGAGCGCATTAAACAGCAGCAGCAGGGCCACGCCGAGGATGACGTAGGGGATGACCAGGGGCAGCGCAGCCAGGCTGGTGAACAGGCCCTTGCCGCGAAAGTCGTAGCGCGCGATGGCCAGCGCGCCCATGGCGCCCAATACAGTGGCGACAAAGGATGAGGCCAGCCCCAGCAAGATGCTGGTGCGCACGGCCTGCAGCAGCTCGCGGTTGCGCAGCAGCTCGGCGAAGTGGCGCGTGGTGAAGCCGGCGAGGGGAAAGGCCAGGCGCGTGGCGTCGTTGAAGGCAAAGATGACCAGCAGGGCGATGGGCAAGAAGAGGATGGCCAGGATGACGAGGTAGTAAAGCAGGCCAATGGAGGGCAGGGCGGCGCGGCGCATCTACACCTCCAGCAGGTTGGAGCCCGCGGTGAAGCGGGCAAAGAGGATGATCAGCGGAATGACGGCGATGAGCATGGCGATGCTCATCACCGAGCCCATGGGCCAGTTGAGCGCGCGCAGGAACTGGTCCTGGATGAGGTTGCCATACATTGCGCCGCGCCCGCCGCCCACCAGCAGCGGCGTCACGTATTCGCCAAAGGTGGGGATGAGGGCAAAGAAGAAGCCGGCTACGACGCCGGGCATGCTGAGGGGCAGGGTGACGCGCAGGAAGGTTTGCCAGGGGCGGCAGCCCAGGTCGGCGGCGGCTTCGTGCAGGCTGCGGTCGATGCGGTCGAGGGCGGCGAAGATGGGCAAGGCCACAAAGGGCACCCAGACGTAGACGAGGGTGATGACCACGGCCCTGCGGCTGTAGAGCAGGATGGGCGCGGCCTCTTCGACGAGGCCGGTGAATAGCAGGAAGGAGTTTAGCAAGCCGCTGGAGCCGAGAATGAGCCGCCAAGCAAAGACGCGCAGCAGGTAGCTGGTCCAGGTGGGCACAATGAGCAAGGTGAGCAGCATGATGCGGCGGCGGCCGGCGTTGTAGACTAGGAAGTAAGCCAGCGGATAGGCCAGAATGGTGGAGACGGCGGCCACAGCGAGGGCGATGAGGCCCGAATTCCACAGCAGGCGGAAGAAGCCGGGCCGTTGCAGAAACTCGCGGTAGTTGTCGAGGGTGAAGGTGTGGTAGGCCGCCCCGGAAATGCCATCGCGAAAGCTGAAGACGACCATGATGAGCAGAGGCAGCAGGAAGAGCAGCAGCAGGTAGAGGCCCGGTAGGCCGGCAAGGGTGGCGGCGCGTCTACTGGTTTGCATGGCTGCCTTTGTCAGGCGGGCGGCAGCGAGGGGCCCGCCGGCGAACGAGCCCCACGCTGCATGCCTGAGCGAACGATTATTGCGACGTCTTGACCTCAGACCAGACGTTGGTCCACAGCTCGCGCTGCTCTTCGGTCATGTATTCATAAAAGACGGTTTCGTCGAGGGTGGACACGTCGGTGAGGCCCAGTAGCTCGGCCATTTCGGCATCGATGGCGGGGATGGCCTCGGCGTTGGAGACGCCATAGCCGTACTCGTTGGCCAGGTAGGCCATGGAATCGACGGCCAGGTAGGCGTCTATCATCTCGTGAGCCAGCTCGACGTTGGTGGAGCTGGCGGGAATGCCCAGGCCACAAAGGAAGCCGGTGCGGCCTTCGTCAGGCACGATGTATTCCACTTCGTAGCCTTCGTTGAGCAGGCCGATGTAGGAGGCGTTCCAGGCGCCGACGCCCAGCCAGGCGTCGCCGGAGGCCAGCATCTGGTCCAGCTCGGTCTGGCCGCTCCAGTAGGCCAGCACGTTGGGCGCCAGATCCAGCAGCTTCTGGCGCACTTCTTCTTCCTGCTCCGGCGTGGTTTCCCAGGGGTCGAAGCCGAGGGCCAACGAGGTAAAGACGTGCGCCGCCTCGCCGGAGTCGTTGATGGCGATATGGCCGGCGTACTGCTCATCCCAGACATCGGCCCAGGAGGTGGGCACGTCGTCGACCAGGTCGGTGCGCACGAGGATCGATTCAAAGCCCCAGTCCCAGGGCACGAAATATTGCTGGCCGCCGAACTGGCCTTCGGCCGCCAGGGAAGGCGTCACACCGCTCCAGTTTTCGAGCCGGGAGGTGTCGATGGGCTGCATGAGGCCTTCTTCCACCAGCAGGCCCCACAGGTTGGAGCAGGGATGCACCAGGTCGGCTTCAAAGCCGGTTTGCAGGCGGGAGTAGACCTCGGCGCTCTCGGTGAGGAAGGCGAAATCGACTTCGATGTCGGGATATTCGGCGGCGAATTCGCCCCAGAATTCGGGGATTTCGTAGCCGGCCCAGCTCAGCAGCACCAGGCTGCCTTCGGTGGGCGTATCCGGCTGTTCTTCTGCGGCAGGCGGCTGCCCCTCAGCCGGCGGTTGTTCTTGCTCGGCCGGCGTCTGGGTGGGCGCGGCTTCTTGTCCGCCGCATGCTGCCAGGAGCAGCAGAGCGAGCAACAGGCTTGTAAGGAGCGACAAGCGTGCACGAACGGCGTTGAACTCTTTCATCTTTTCCTCCAGTGACTGTTGACGATTGGCGGCAGCACGGCGCTGGCGTCATTGTAGCGACGGTGTGTGATGGCGCAAATTATAGCATAGATCCTTCGGTGGCCTCAGGATGACGGGTGGGGGAGCGGGTGGTGGGCGAGGGTTTTGGGTTTGTCGTTGCGCGATTTATCGCGCTGGCGGCGGACGGACAATGAATTGCCCTACTACGAACCTGGCCTGCTACGAGCCGGTTGCCGCTTAGTGGTCGTCGTGGGTGGTGGGGGAGGGGGAGTGGCCTCTTTCCTGCAAGAGCTGCTCCATGAAGCGGATCTCGGCCTCTTGTGCTTCGGCCATGCCGGCGGCGAGGCGGCGCACGACGTCGCTGCGCGCGTGCTCGGCGGCATATTCGGCCATGTGCACGCCGCCGACGTGGTGCGCAATCATCAGCTCCAGAAAGAGTATTTCGGCCTCGACGCCGTCGGCGGCGGCCAGGGCATTGAGCTGCTCGCGGGTGGCCATGCCGGGCATCAGACCTTCGACGGGCATGCCCATCCAGCGCATGCGCGGCCCCAGGTCGGTGAGCGGGTGGCCCCAGGCGTTGAGGTAGCCGGTCATGATGCCGATCTGGCCCTGCTGCGTGACGAGGATGTCGTAGGCCAGCGAGCGCATGATTTCGTCGTCGCTGCGGTCGTAGAGCAGGCGGGACATCTCCACGGCCTGGTGATGGTGTTCGCTCATATCGCGCGCGAAGCCGACGTCGGCGGAGCTGGCGCCGGGAACTTGCGCCGAGCGCAGCAGGTAGCCGCCGACGGCGGCGAGGATGGCGAAGCTGACCACGAGGAAGATGAGGCTGCCCGTAGACCAGCCGGGGGATTCGCGTGAAAGCCGTTGTCGAATGGCGCTCAGGGTAAACATGGCAATATCTCGCTTTAGTCGATGGCCATAGAGCGCGCGAATTGGCGCTGGCCAAGGCGGGCGAGGAAGATGCTGAGGCCGTACAGCACCAGCAGCGGCGCCATGGTCAGCAGCATGGTCACGGGGTCGATGGAGGGCGTGATGGCCGCGGCCAGCACGGCGATGGCCACCACGGCAATGCGCCACTGCTCGCGCAGGGTGTGGGCTTCGACGACGCCGACGCGGGCAAAGATGTAGATGACCAGGGGCATCTCGAAGCTGACGCCAATCCAGAAGAGGAAGGTGGTGGTGAAGCTGATGTATTCGCGGGCGGTCCACTCGGTCATGAAGATGCTGGGCATAAAGCCGGATAGGAAGCTGATGGCCGCGGGAAGCAGCACAGTCCAGGAGAAAATGATGCCTAAGATGAACATGAAGAAGGCGGCGGGCACGAAGATGTAGACAAAGCGCTGCTCGTTTTTTTCCAGGCCGGGCCGCACAAAGGCCCAGACCTGGTAGAGGATGACGGGCATGGCCAGCGCCGCGCCAGAGACCAGGGCTACTTTGAAGTAGGTTTCGATAGGCTCGGTGGGGCTGATGGCCTGCACCGCATCGCCATAAGGTGCGATGAGGAACAGCAGCAACTGTTCGGTGAACACAAAGCTGACGATGGTGCCGGCCACGAGGGCGACCACCACCCAGGTGAGCCGTTTGCGGAGCTCGTAGATGTGCTCCAGCAGCGTTTTATCGCCGAAGCGACTTGTTTTTTCAGCCATTACCACTCAGGGTCATCCGCGACTTCGATGGGCGTGGGCAAGGAGCCAGGCTGGGGAACGGCCGGGCGCACGGGGGCGCCATCCGTTTCTTCCGCCTCATCCTGGGCCGGACTCTGACGCGTGACCGGTTTGTTTAAGAGGGCGCCGGCCTGCGCGCTGCTCACGGCGCGCTTGCCATCGTCGACGGCCTGGCGCAGGCTGGCCTCTTCGGCGGCGAGCTGCCGCGGAATATCGCGCACCTGGCTGCGCAGCGTATCCACTTCGTCACGCAGGGTCTTCATCTCCTGGATGGCGGCTTTTAGCTCGGGCGAATCGAGCGTGTCCAGCTCGGAGTTTAGCTGGCTCATGACCTGTCGGGCGAGGGCCTGCATCTGCACGGTAAAGCGACCAAGGGTACGGGCCACCTGGCGCATGCGCTGGGGGCCCATGACCAGGGTAGCGATGATGAGGATGAAAACGAGCTCGGGAAATCCAATACCAAAAAAGCTATCCATTCGTTTATGCGGCGGGCTGCTCCTGCGGCGATGGCTCTGCCCCAATGAGCGCCTCTCTCAGCTCTGCGGCGTGGTCGGCCAGGGTGCCGAGCACGCCGTTGATGAAGCGCGGCGCGCTGTCGGAGCCGTAGATTTTAGCCAGCTCTACGGCTTCGTTAATGGCCACTTTCACCGGCGTTTCCTGGTCGACGAGGAATTCATAGATAGCCATGCGCAAGATGTTGCGGTCGATGACGGCCATCTGGTCCAGGGGCCATTCCGGCGCGTAACGCGCGATTAATTCGTCCATCTGATCCTGGTGGCGCAAGACGCCGTCGATGAGGCGGCGGGCAAACTCGATGCCGGCCGTTTCTAAGGGATGATCGTCGAGCCGGCGCGTGAATACTTCGAAGGCGGGGTGGTTGGCGAGGTCGTATTCGTATAGCGTTTCTAAAGTTACACGTCGCGCGCGCCTTCTCGTCTTCATCTGGCTACCCACATTGCGACGTCAAACAGTGACTCAACATCAGGCTGTCTGTCCGTGCGTGTAAACGACATCTTCGACGTGGACGTTGACGGCATCCACCGGAATCCCTACCATTTTATCAAGCGCTTCGACAACTGCCACCTGAACCGCGCGGCTTGTTTCGCGCAAATTAACGTTGGGGTCCATGTTGAGATAAATGTCGAAGGTGAGGCGGCCTCCTTTGTAGCGCAGCACAATGCCGTCGTGGCGCGACGAGCGGCGAAAGATGCTGGCCACGTCGGGCGGGATGGCGGCCATCTCGCGCACGCCGCGGATGTCAAGGACCACTTTGCGCACGATGGTTAATAGCACTTCAGGGGCTACTTCGATACGGCCAATGGATTCGGCGCGCTGCTCAGTTTGCGGTGTGCTCATAATCGTTCCTCTTCGCTGGCGCAGAAGCCGGGCAGCTTCAGGCTGCACCAGGCTCCGGCTCGTTCTCTACATGGCCAGGCCGCCGTCTACTTTAATGACCTCGCCGGTGATATAGGCGGCGCGGTCGGAGGCCAGGAAGGTGACCAGGTGGGCCACTTCTTCCAGGCGGCCCAGGCGGCCCAGGGGAATAAGCTGCATGGCGCGCTCCATGAGCTCTGCGGGCAGGCCGGCGGTGAGCGCCGTAGGAAAGTAGCCCGGCGCGACGGCGTTGACCGTAATCTGGCGCGGGCCCATCTCTTTGGCCAGGGCTTTGGTGAAGCCGATGATGCCCGCCTTGGAGGCGGCGTAGTTCGCCTGGCCGCCCTGGCCGGCGAGGCCCACGATGCTGGAGATGTTGATGATACGCCCGCCGCGCTTCTGGCGCACCATGGGGCGCAGCACGGCTTTGCAGCAGTTGAAGATGCTCTTCAGGTTGGTGTTGAGCACGACGTCCCAATCCTCTTCGGTCATCATCATCAGCAACATGTCGCGCGTTGTGCCTGCATTATTGACCAAAATGTCGATCTGGCCAAAGTGTTCGCGGGCGGCTTTAACCAGATCCTGAGCCTGGGCGAACTGGCCCACGTCGGCCTGCAGGGCCATGGCGCGGCCGCCGCCGGCTTCGATTTGCTGCACCAGGTCCTGGGCCTCGGCGGCGCTGCTGTGGTAGTTGGCCACGACGGCGGCGCCGTTGGCCGCCAGGTCGAGGGCGATGGCGCGGCCAATGCCGCGCCCGGCGCCGGTGACGATGGCGACTTTTTCGGAGAGCAGGGGCGTACTCATGGGTTGTTCCTTTTGGCGAAGTTCTGGACGGAAAAGGCCGCCGGCGTGCTAGGCTTGGGTGTCATAAGCGGCTAAGAAGGCGGATCGTTGTGCTTTGCGGTCGATGCGTTTCATGAGGCTGGTGAGCACATCGCCCGGCCCTAGTTCCACAAAGCGCTCACCGCCGCGGTCGCGGGCGTAGCGCATCGAGGCGGCCCATTGTACGCTGCCGGTGAGCTGGGCCGCCAGCTCGCGGCGAATGTCGTCTGGGGCGCTGATGGGCGTGGCCGTGGTGTTGGCGATGATCGGCGCCTGGGCGGGCATAATGGCCGTATGGGCCACGGCGCCGGCAAAGGCCTCGGCGGCGGGAGCCATGAGCGGCGAGTGGGCGGCGATGGTGATCGGCAGGCGCACCAGTTTGCGCGCGCCGGCCGCTTCGGCCAGAGCGAGGGCTGCTTCCAGGGCGCGGGCGTCGCCGGAGATGACAGTCTGGCCGGGGCAGTTGTCGTTGGCCACCTGCAGCGGCGCGCCGCTTTGCTCGCGGGCCTGCGCGCAAATTTCATCGACCTGCGGCCCTTCCAGGCCCAGCACAGCAGCCATGGCGCCGGGCGTCTGCTCGCCGGCCCGCTTCATCAGCTCGCCGCGGCGGCGGACCAGGGCCAGGCCGGCCTCGAAGGAGTAGGCGCCGGCGGCGGCCAGCGCCGTGAGCTCGCCCAGGCTGTGGCCGGCCATGAACAGCGGCGGGGTTTGCTCGTGGCGCTGCCAGACGGCCCAGGCGGCCATGGAGGTGACGTAGAGCGCCGGCTGCTGGTTGACGGTGTCGGTGAGCGTCTCTTGGGGGCCCTCGAAGCAGAGCCTGGAGAGCGAGAAGCCCAGCAGCTCGTCGGCCTGATCAAAAACAGCACGCGCGGCGGGTTCCTGCTCGTAAAGAGCCTGGCCCATGCCCACGTGCTGCGATCCCTGCCCGGGAAAAAGGGTGACAATGCTCACTTGTTAAACGAGACGAACGGGCGACTGCGACTGGAAGGTGGTACGGCACAAAAAAGGCCGTACGCATGCACGGCCTGATCTGTTGAACACACTGTTACTCTACTTTGCGCTCGCGCACCTGGATGCCCTTATAGGTGCCACAAACGGGGCACATATAGTGCGGCAGCTTCATCTCGCCGCACTCCTCACAGGCAACGAGCCTGGGGATGGTGAGGTTGTGGTGCGAGCGACGGCGGTCGCGGCGCGCTTTGGAGATTTTTCTCTTTGGTACTGCACCCATGATGGTAACCCTTCTTCTTGTAAACGGGTGGTGGGATCGGGACGTGATGCGTGAAACGTGAGCGTCCGGAGCCACCTTGAAGCCGTGGATTCTTGACAAAAAATAAGCGGCGCTTTGGCCGCAAGCAGCGGGCAGCCCAATGGGGTGCGCCGCGAGGAGTAATTATAGCTGCTGAGGGGTGGCTGTCAAGCGCAGATTAGAGGTGTAGCGCGGGCAAGATGCCCGTGCTCCGTTGGCGGCGGTCCATTGGCGGCGGTTAGGGAGTGGGGCCGGCCTGGGCGGCTTCGGCCTGCGCTTCGTGCATCGCTTCGGCGGCGGCTTGTTCGGCCTGGACTTTGCGCAGGCCGTTGCGGACGACGGAGAGGGAGCGCAGAAGGTCTTCTTCGAGCTTGGCGAGGACGTCGACGACGTAGACGTCGGCTTCGTGGCGCATCGTTTCGGCGTCGCGGCGGGCGCGCTCCAGGATGTTTTCGGCGCGCTGGTGCGCCGAGACGACGATGGAATCGCGGCGGATCAGCTCTTCGGCCTCTTGCTTGGCAAGCTGCCGGATGCGCGCCGCTTCTTCCTGGGCCTGGGCCATGATGCGATCTTTTTCTGACTCCACACGGTTGGCACGGCGTACTTCGTCGGGGATGGCGACGCGAAGCTGGTCGATGACATTAAAAACCTGCTCTTCGTCGACCAGCAGCGTGGCGGTCATGGGCACGCGGCGGCTGTCGCCGAGTATCTGTTCAAGTCGATCTACCAGGTGCTGGATGTCCATGCTGCCTTATACCCCGTGTCTCTGATGGGGGCATTATACCTGTTATGCCGTCAGTCACGCAATGAGACGGGCGGATGAAAGTTTGGGTTTTCGCGGCTGAGGCGCTCGTAGAGGGCGTGGGCCACGGGCGCGGGAACCATGCTGCTCACGTCGCCGCCGTAAGAAGCGATTTCGCGCACGGTGGTGCCGCTGAGAAAGGTGTGTTCCTCGCGCGTAATCAGCGTGACCACTTCGATTTCGGGCGCCAGGCGCTGGTTGGCCAGGGCCATGCGAAACTCGAACTCGAAGTCGGAGAAGACGCGCAGGCCGCGCACGATGACCTGGGCGCCCACAGACTGCGCAAAGTCGACGGTGAGCCCGCCATAGGGCCGGATGAGGATATTTTGCCGGCCGTCGAGCGACTGCAAGATCATCTGCACCCGCTCTTCGACGGAAAAGAGCAGCGACTTGGTGGGCACGCCGTGGTCGAAGACGCCGACGATCAGCTCGTCGAAGATGGCCGCGGCGCGGTCCATAATGTTGAGATGGCCAAAGTGCACGGGGTCGAAAGTGCCGGGATAGATGGCGCGGATAGGCATGGACGGGTCCTCTGACTGCTGGTGACTGATCTCGCTCTAGCTCACATCGGCGGCGTCTTGCCAGAATTGCTGCACGCGGCGGCGCAGCAGGCCATGTTGTTCGTCTTCCAGGTGCGGGTCGGTGGCAAAGAGGCCCTGCGCCTCTTGGCGCGCCACTTCCAGCAGCTTCACGTCGAGCAGCGAGGCCATGCGCAGCTCGGGCATGCCGCTCTGGCGGCGGCCAAAGAACTCGCCTGGCCCGCGCAGCTCTAAATCTTTCTCTGCCAGCAGGAAGCCGTCGTTGCTCTGCTCCAGGGCGCGCAGGCGCTCTTCGGCGTCGGCGCTGGCGGCGTCGGAGATGAGCAGGCAATACGATTTGTGCTCGCCGCGGCCCACGCGGCCGCGGAACTGGTGGAGCTGCGCCAGGCCAAAGCGGTTGGCGCCTTCCACGACCATCACGGTGCTGTTGGGCACGTCCACACCGACCTCGATGACCGAGGTTGAGACCAGCACGTGGCTCTGGCCGCCGTGGAAATCGCGCATCACGGCCTCTTTTTCGTCGCCCTTCATGCGGCCGTGCAGCAGGCCCAGCTTGAGGTCGGGGAAGACCTCTTTTTGCAGGCGGGCGTGCTCTGCCACGGCCGCTTTGGCTTCCACGTTGTCCGTTTCTTCCACCAGGGGGCAGATGATGTAGGCCTGGCGGCCTTTCTGCACCTGGCCGCGCACGAAGGCGTAGGCCCGCTCGCGCTCGCTGGGGCGGATCCAGCGCGTGGTGATCTCCTGGCGGCCGGGCGGCATTTCGTCGAGGATAGAAAGGTCCAGGTCACCGTACATCGACAGCGCCAGGGTGCGCGGGATGGGCGTGGCGCTCATCACCAGCAGGTGCGGGTTGAGCTGTGGGCCGGCCTGCGCGCCGTTGGTCGAAGCGCCTTTGTCGCGCAGGGCGGCGCGCTGGTCGACGCCGAAGCGGTGCTGCTCGTCGATCACGGCGAGGCCCAGGTTCTTGAACTGCACCACGTCCTGAATGAGGGCGTGCGTGCCGACGATAATGTCGACGTCGCCCGCGGCCAGCCCGCGGTAGAGGTCGTCGCGCTCGGCGGCGGGCGTGCTGCCGGTGAGCAGGCGCACGGCGAGGCCCAGGTCCGCCAACATGCGGCTCAGGCTCTGGTAATGCTGCTCGGCGAGGATCTCGGTGGGCGCCATCAGCGCCGCCTGCGCGCCGCTGGCCACGGCGATAACCATGGCCGCGGCGGCGATGACCGTCTTACCGGCGCCCACGTCGCCCTGCAGCAGGCGGTTCATGGGCCTGTCGCGTGACAGGTCGGCGCGGATTTCTTCGATCACGCGCTGCTGGGCGCTGGTGAGCTGGAAGGGCAGGGCCGCTGTGAAGCGCGGCAGGATTTCGGCGGCGTTTTGCAGCGGCTGCGCCGGGTGCGCCTGCCAGTCGCGGCGTTGGCCCAGCATGCCTAGCTGCAGCAGGAAAAGCTCGTCGAAGGCCAGGCGGCGGTGGGCGCGGTGCAGGGCGTCTTGGCCGGTGGGGAAGTGCACGTTAAACAGCGCCTGCGGCAGCGAAGGCAGCTTCTGGCGCTCGCGGATGGCTGCCGGCAGAGGGTCGGGCACGCGCGCGGCCCAGTTATCGACCACGTCTTTCATGATCTGGCGCATTTTGTTGGCCGCCAGCCCCTTGGTGAGCGGGTAGACGGGCACAATGCGGCCCGTGCGCAGCAGCTCCTCAGAAAGCGGCTCCCATTCGGGCGAGTTAAAGACCAGGCGGCCCAGATATTGGTCCACCACGCCGCTGAGCACAATTTGTGAGCCGGCGGGGAGCTGGTTGGCCAGCCAGGGCTGGTTGAACCAGGTGGCCTGAATCTTGCCGGCGCCGTCGCTAATGATGGCCTGCACGATGGGCTGGTTGTTACGCGAGCGGCGCGCGCGCGTCTCCCAGATGGTGCCGATAATGGTCACCTGCTCGCCTACCTGCAAACGGTTGATGGGTTTGAGCAGGCTATAGTCGTCGTAGCGCCGCGGGAAGACGTACAGCAGCTCCCAAAGAGTTACGGCGCCCAGGGCAGCCAGGCGGCGGGCCAGGGCCGGCCCCACGCCGGGGATCACCGTGACCGGCTGCTGCAGGCCGCGAGGGTCGGGCTCCAGCTCTTCTACGCGGCCGGGAGCCACGGGCAGCTCGACCACCGGCGGCGCCTCCTGGGCCACGGCTGCGGCGGTGGCCGGCTCCTGCGCCGGCTGTGCGGCGGCGGGCGCTGCCGGCTCAGCGGCGGGCAGGTGCGTGACGCGCTCTTTGCGGCGCTGCAGGCGCTCCTGGAGGTTATCCAGCAGGCGGGCGCGCGCTTCCATGCCCGGCAGCCGGCCATAATCTTGCAGCGAGTCGGCAATTTGCTCGATCAGGGCGTGGTCCAGGTCGTCCACGGCTTCTTCGCGAGCGCGGCCCACCCAGAAAGCGGCAAACTGCCGGATGCCGCCGACGACGGCCTTGTTCTTATAACCCTGCTGGGCTTCGAGGCGCAAGACTCGTTCCAGTTGGGTAAATGCTTTAACCATGTGAAGGCGCTCCAGTATTGGACAACTGCGGTCCGATGTTGCCCGCGAAATGATAGGCAGGTGGCAAAGGTACGGGGCCGATTATAGCAGAGTTGGGCTTTTTAATCAGTCTACGATACAGGCGAAGCCGAGGCCGCCGGGGCCCACGTGCGCGCCGATGGTGGGCGTCACTTCGACGGAGACAGGCTGGTAGCCGGCGGGGATGAGCTGCGACGCCTGGCGGCGCAGGTCCTGCGCGCCATCGGGGTTGGCCGTGTGCAGCAAGGCCAGCTCGCGCAAGGGGCCCAGGCCGGCGATATGCTGCAGCATGTGCGCCAGGGCGCGGCTGTGCGTGCGGATTTTGGCCAGAGACTGCACGGCGCCCTGATGCACGTGCACCAGGGGCTTAATGCGCAGCAGCGAGCCCAGGCCAAACTCGGGCCAGCTAACGCGACCGCTGCGGCGCAGATATTCGAGGGTGTCGAGCATGGCGAAGACGTGCGTGCGCGGCGCGGCGCCGTCGAGCAGCGCGGTGATCTGCGGCATGGTGGCGCCATCGCGCGCGGCGCGGGCGGCGTCCAGGGCCAGCAAACCCAGGCCCATGGAGATCTGCCGCGAGTCGTAGAGCGTGACGGGGATTCCGGGCGCGGCTTCGGCGCCCAGGCGCGCCACGTTGAGCAGGGCGCTGAGGTCGGAGGCCAGGTGGATAGAGAGGATTTCCGTGGCGCCCTCGCTCGCGAGCTGTTCGTAGGCCGCGCTGAAGACGCCGATGGCCGGGGCCGCGGTGGTGATGGGGCTGCGGTAGTGCGGCAGCCTTTCGTAGAACTCGGCGCGCGTCAGGTCGACGCCGTCGAGGTAGCTATCATTCCCCACGTTGACATAAGTGGGGATGACGGTGATGCCCAGCGCGCGGGCCAGGTCTGGGGGGATATCGCAGGTGCTGTCGGTGACGATGCGGATAGTCATGGGCCGCGCGCTTATTCTGCGCCGAGAATGTACATGTAGAAAGGCTGCCCGCCGGGCAATAGCTCGACTTCTACATGGGGGTGCAGGGCTTCAATGCGTTCGACGAGCGCCTGGGCCTCTTCGACGTTGACATCCTCGCCGTAGTACACGCTCACCAGCTCGCGCTCGGCCACGGTCATGGTGTGCAGGGTCTGCTCCAGCACCTCGTCGAAGGTGGCGCCGCAACTGCAGATGCGGCCATCGACCAGGCCGATCACCTCGCCGGCGGTCACCTTTATGCCGTCCATGATCACTGAGCGCGAGGCGATGGTAATCTCGCCGCTGGCGACCTGTTTGCCTGCTTCAAACATGGCAGCGCGCACTTCGTGCAGCTCGCCGTCGGGGTTGTGCGCCAGCATGGCGCTGATGCCCTGCGGTGCGGTGCGCGTGGGCACCACGGCCACTTCTTTGGGGCTCAGCTCGCTGGCGGCTTCGGCCGCCAGGATGATATTTTTGTTGTTGGGCAGCACCACCAGGCGTTGGTTGGGCGCGGCTTCAATCGCCTGAAAGATCTCTTCGGTGCTGGGGTTGTGGCCCTGGCCGCCGTTGACCACGGCGGCGGCGCCCAGGCTGTGGAAAATGTCGGAAAGGCCGGGCCCGGCGGCCACGGCGACCACGCCAAGCCCCTGCGCCGGCGCGCCGTTGCCCGGCGGTGCGTGGCTGTGGCCAGCCTCCGTCGGCCGATTGACGATGGCTTCCATCTGCTCCTGCATATTCTCCACGACCACGTCGGTGACGCGGCCCTGGGAGATGGCGTAACTGAGCGGCTGGCCGGGGTCGACCACGTGCACGTGCACTTTGACCGTCTGGCGGTCGCCGACGATGAGCGCGGAGTCGCCCATGGCCGAGATGGCGTCGCGGATGGTAGGCACGTCGAGCGCCGTGCCTAGCAGGATGAACTGGACGTCGTAGGGAAACTCCAGCTCGCCGCCTTGGGGCAGGGCCAGGGCCTGGGCCGACAGGTGGCTGTGGGTGTGCTCCACGTGCGGGCGTTCGGCGGGGGCGGCGGCCGGCGCCGGTTGGGCGGTCTCTTTAATCAGCTCGCCGTTGACATAGCGCAGCATGCCTTCCAGGATATACACAAAGCCCTGCCCGCCGGAGTCGACCACGCCAGCCTGCTTGAGAGCGTCGAGCATCTCGGTGGTGCGCTCCAGGGTTTGCTGGCAGCGTTCCAAAACGCGCTCCAGCAAGAAGCGCAGGTCGGCGCTTTTGGCCAGTGCATCTTGCGCTTCTTCGCTGCCTTCGCGCACCACGGTGAGAATGGTGCCCTCTACCGGGCGCATGACGCCTTTGTAGGCCGTGGCCGAGGCTTCCTTCAGCGCGGCGGCGATGTCGGCGGCGGTAGCCACTTCTTTGTTGGCCAGGCTGCGCGCAAAGCCGCGCCAGATCTGGCTGAGGATCACACCCGAATTGCCGCGCGCGCCCATGAGCGCGCCGTGGGCCAGCTCCTGGGCCACGCGGCCGGCATGCGCATCGTCCAGATCTTCGGTGCGGCGGTAGGCAGCGCGCATAGTCAGCAGCATGTTGGTGCCGGTGTCGCCGTCGGGCACGGGAAACACGTTAAGGGCGTTGACGTGCGCGTGGTTGTTTTCGAGCCAGATCAGGCCCGCTCGAAACAGTTTGCGCAGTTGGCGCCCGTTACATGACAGCCATTTCTCCGTGGGACCCGCTGCGTGGCCCGTTTGTGCACTATTCACGATAAACCTCCTCCCTACTGGAGTGATACCGGCATGCGCCTGAGAGCTATCAGGATTCGCTGTTGATGCGCAAACCCTGGACAGTGACATTGACGGCGCGAACTGGCCTGCCGAGCGCCTTTTCTACATGGAACTTAACCGTATTCTGGATGCTGTGGGCGACGGTGAGGATACGAACGCCATAGGCCACGATGACATAAACGTCGATGACGATCGCGCCGTCGTCGTCAAAGCTCACGTCGATGCCGCGGTTGGCGTCGCGCGTGAGCAGGTAGGCGATGCCGTCGACCAGGTTCTTGCTGGACATGCCGACGACGCCGTAGCATTGGTGTACGGAGCGGGTGGCAATGGTCGCAATGGTGGACGGCGAAATATCGATTTGCCCCAATGATTCGTCATTGGTCGCCATAGAAAGCTCCTAAGATTTGTTGCGCAAAAGTGAGTGAGACTTTATAATTCATGGTTCGAGCGACCCGCACGGTCGCTTTTGGTTTGTATGACATTATGAGGTGAGATTATGGCCAAATGTGAGAATTGCGGCAAGGGTCCCCAGTTTGGGCAGAATGTTAGCTTTTCGCAGAAGAAGACCAAGCGGCAGTTTAAGCCCAATATTCAGCGCATTTCGATTTACGAAGACGGCAAGAAAGTACGCAAGAATCTTTGCACGCGCTGCATCCGCACGCTGAGCAAGGTGTAGGCTCTGCCGCAGGCATGACCTGCGGGGACGTGACAATATGAAGCGAAATGTGGCAACAAGGCCGGCTTGCAAGAGCCGGCTTTTTTGTTGGGCGGCGCGGGCGCGCCGGCGCTCGCTTTACAGGTAGTACAAGAAAGCAGCGCGGCCGCCCATTGCGCTGCCGCCGGCCAGGCCGTCTTCGCCGGCCACGCGGCGCACGGCGGGCAGCAAGCGCGCCGTGGCTTCGTTCTTGGCCACGAAGTCGGCGGCGCCGTTGCGCAGGGCAAACTGAACCAGCTCGCTGGAGTCATTCATCGAGAGCATGATCACGGGCGGCCCATCGCCCAGCAGGGTGATGGCGTTCAACACCTCGAAACCGTTCATACCGGGCATAGAGATGTCCAGAACGACCAGGTCGGGGTTCAGGCGATCAACTTTCTCCAGCGCCTCGCGGCCCTCTTCTGCCTCCCCGACGACCTTTACTTCCCCGCTTCGTTCTAGCAGCATGCGAATCGACTTGCGCATGCGTGCGTGGTCGTCGACGACCAGCACGTTTATCATGATGAGGATACTCCTCTGCTGCTCGCCAAAACAACTGGCTTGCCGGGCGGCGATATTCGTTCTGTTGACGGCTGCATGACTCTGTCGATGCTGAGTCTGAAAGAGTATAACACGTTGCAGCACGCTTTGGCCAAGGCGGGCCAAAGGTAGGGTTAATACCCATTATCGGCTGCCGCGGCCATTGTTACAATCAACTTGGAGACCAATCAGGTTTCCAAAACCGGCCCGGTCGGGCGACTTTTGGAAACCTGACGGATTTCTGAAACTTGTGTGGTCTGGCGTTACGCTGTACTCAACGAGCGACTGAATCATCGATGATCAAGCTTGTCATTGTCGACGATCACCCGGCCATCCGCCGGCTGCTCCGGCAACTGTTGGCGCACAGCCAGGAAATCAACGTTGTCGCCGAGGCGGGCAGTGGACAGGAAGCGCTGGAACACGTGCAGCTCCATTCTCCAGACGTCATTACGTTAGACATGATGATGGGCGATATGAATGGCCTGCAACTGCTGGCGGAGCTAAAGCAGCTGGCGCAGCGGCCCAAAGTGGTGGCCATTTCGTTGTACGCCTCGCCGCAGCTCGTGCAGCGGGCCCTGGACGAGGGCGCCGACGCCTACATTCCGAAGCGGGAGCTAAACCCCCAGCGGCTGGTGGAGACGGTGCGGCAGGTCGTGGAACAAGAGTCATAGCAGCGCGCTAAGGCATCTCGTCGGGCGGCAGGTCGGGGGGTACGTTGGGCGGCGCGGCGAGATCGTCGTCTGGGTCAGGATCGGGAGCGCGGCGCGGATCGATGCCCGGCGCGGGAGGGACGGTTGGGGCCGTGGGCCGCGGCGGCTCAGGAGGGTTGCTGCGCAGGTCGTCGGCCAGCCGTTCCGCTTCGCGCCCGGCCACATCGCGAGCGCCCAGGCCAAAGGCCAGGGCAAAAGCCAGGGCGATGGCGCCCAGGGTGAGGCCGAAAGCCAGGTTAATGATTTCGTCGGCCACGCCGAGCTGCTGCAGGGCGATGGCGCCGCTGAAGATGAGCAAGGCCCAGCGCGCAAGCTGGCCCATCAGCGTGGCGTTGCGCCCGCCGCTGCCACGGATCAGGTCGTAGGCTAGGTTGGCGAGGTAGAGGCCAATGCCAAAGATGACCATGGCCAGGATGAGCCGGCCGCCAAAGGCCAGGAAGTCGGCGATGATGTTGGCCAGGAAGATAAAGCCGAGCAGGCGCGCGGCTTCCATGGCCGCAAAGAGCATGATGGCCAGCAGCGCCAGGCCGGCGACCAGGCGCGAGGGGCTCTGGCTGGTTTGCGTTTGCGCCGCCAGACGCACGAAGCCCAGGCGCGCGGCCAGGCGGTCGAAACCCATGCCCGCGAGCAGATCGGCGATGATGTCGGCGATCACGCGGCCCACAAAGTAGGCTATCAGCAGCAGCACGGCCGCGCCAAAGAGGGCCGGCAGCGCGGTGAGGAACGTTTCCAACATGCGCGTGGCGGGCCCCGAAATGGCTTCGATTTCCAGAGCATTCAGCGCGGCGATGATCGCCGGAATGAGGATGAGCGCGTAAACCAGCGCGCCGAGAAGCTGCGACAGCGAGAGGCCCAGGCCCACGCGCTGCGCCAGACGGTCTGCGCCCAGGCCGCGGGCCAGCTGCGTCACCAGGCCGCGCACGATGCGCGCCAGCAGATAGCCGACGGCCAGGATGATGACGGCGGCGATGAGCTGGGGCAAGAAGTCGGCAAATGAGACGATGAGCCGGTTGAGCGGATCGGTGATGAAGTCGAGGCCCAGCCGCCGGAAGAAGGCGATGAGCACGAAGAGCATGAGCAGGTAAAAGATGAAGCGGGCGATGGCGCGCTCGACGCTGGGTTCGGTAGCGGGGTCGCTGTCCATGGCCCGCGCCAGGCGGTTGTCCAGGTTGGTGCGCGTCAGGATGGCCAGCACGGCGCGCTCGACGAGCTTGGCCAGCACATAACCGAATATTAAGATGATCAGGGCGATGATGAAGTTGACGACGCCGACGCCTAAGATGGGCACGAGCGGTGAAAAGAGCTGGTCAAAGAAATCCACTTCACAATCCTCCTGTTTGAATGAACACCTTGTATTCCAATGGCTCTGCCAGGCGCAGGGCGACGCCGGCGGCGGGTAAAGCCATCTGTAAGCATAGATCAAGAGCGGCCGCGAATCGTGTACCAGTGACACAAGCAGGGATATAGACTGGGGTATAAATGGGGGCTAGGCGGGGCGGGGCGCTTAAGCCGGGGAGAGCTGCGTGGGCAGGGCGCGGCGTGCGCCGGCGGCCAGCAGGGCCTCTTGCACGCGCTGCTGCTGCGCGGGCTGCACGAGGGCGATCATGTTGCCGCCGCGCCCCGCGCCGCTGAGCTTGGCGCCCAGCGCGCCGGCGGCCAGCGCGGCCTGCGCCAGCGCATCGAGGCGCGAATTGGAGACGGTCATCTGTTGCAGCAGCCGGTGGTTTTGGTCCATCAGCGCGCCGGCGCGCGGCAGGTCGCCCGCCTGCAGTGCATCGCGCGCCTCGCGCGCAATCTGGCCGCAGGCGGCGAAGAGGGCCTCGAAGCGCGCGGGCAGCTCTTGCCATTGGCGGCGCACGTCGCCGACGACCAGGCGCGTGCTGCTGCGCTGGCCGGTGTCGGCCACCAGCAAGGTGACGGGGCGGCCCACGGTGAAAGGCTCGATGCGGTTGTGCGGCTCGCCGCGCACAAAGTAGACCGGCTTTTCCAGGGCCACCACAGTGTTGTCGATGCCGCTGGGCGTGCCATGATGGATCTTCTCCACATCGTAGGTCAGCGCGGCGACGCTTTCGTCGCGCGCTAGGTCGGGCCGCTGCAAGTGCAGGGCCAGGGCGCGGATGAGGGCCGCGGCGGTGGCCGCGCCGCTGCCCAGCCCGCCGGCGATGGGGATGTCGCTGCGCACGTGGATGTGCAGCGGTGGCAGAGCTGCCAGCCCGGCGGCGCGCTGCACTAGGCGAATGGCCCGGGCCAGGGCGTCGTCTTCACCGCCGTCGCTCAGCCACTGCTCTTCGCCCAGGTCGGGCGCCGCGATAAAGACGCCAGGCTGCGTGGCGTCGGAGACGCGGGCCCAGGCGCGCAGGCCGGCGAGCGGCGCGGCAATGGCCGGCTGGCCGTAGACCACGGCGTGCTCGCCGAAGAGGATGATCTTGCCGGGGGCGCTACATTCGGTGGCAGCCATGCAGCACTAGCGCGCGACGTACAGCGCGGCGATGATCAGCGCGGCGCACAGCAGTAGGGCCATCTGCATCGGCCGGTCGCGCAAGAGGATGTCTTCCGGCGCGCCGCCTTCGTGGCGCACGTGAATGAGGTAGAGGTAGCGGAACATGCCGTAGATCACGAAGGGGATGGTGAGCATCATCAGATGGTTTTCAGGCAGGCCTTCGGCCAGGAAGGTGTACAGGCTGTAGGCCACGATGGCGCTGGTGGTGACGATGCCGATCAGCCTATCGAGCAGCTCCAGGTTGTATTCCTGCAGAATGGCGCGGTGGTTGCCGGCCTCTTCGCCCAGCAGCGCCAGCTCGTGGCGGCGCTTGCCCAGGGCCATGAAAAGGGCCAGGAAGCCGCCAAAAATGTAGAGCCAGGGCGAAAAGCGCTGCACGGGCGTGATCACGGCCACGCCGGCGGCGATGCGTAAGATGAAGCCGGTGGCAATGATGGAGACGTCGACCAGCACGACGTGCTTGAGCCAGAGGGTGTAGGCGATCTGCGTGAGCAGATAGGCCAGCAAGATGAGGCCAAAGAGCGTGGAGAGCGCCAGCCCGGCGGCCAGGCTGCCGGCGGCCAGGACGAAAGCCACGACGGCGGCGAGGGTGGGGTTAAGGCGCCCCGAAGCCAGCGGGCGATGGCGCTTGCGCGGGTGCTGGCGGTCGGCCTCGATGTCTACTAGGTCGTTCATCATGTACACGGCGCTGGACATGAGGCAGAGCAAGACAAAGGCGATCAGCGCGCGCAGCACGCTTTGCGGCTCGAAAAGCTGGCGGTCGAAGAGCAGGGCCACAAAGACAAAGCCGTTCTTCGGCCACTGGCGCGGCCGCATGGTCTGGAGTATGGCGAGGGGCAAGACGCGCTCCTTCGTTTGAGCTATGATTGCGTTATGATTGGGCGATATGATAGCAATGAATAGGATTTGAGCGAAGAAAAAGCGAGCGAACGAACATGGATTACTCCGATTACCAGCACATTCTCTTTGAAAAGCGGCCGGACGGCGTGTTATGGATCACCCTGAACCGTCCTGACGTGCTGAACGCGGCCGATGCGCGGCTGCATACCGAGCTGGTGGCCCTGTGGCAGACCATCGACGCTGACCCCGAGGCGCGCGTGGCGGTGGTGACGGGCGCGGGGCGCGCCTTCTCGGCCGGCGGCGACCTGCAGATGGTGGCCGACGCCTATCGCAATTACGAGGAAATCGTGCGCATCTTGGATGAGGCGCGCGACCTGGTTTACAACATTCTGCGCTGCCAGACGCCCATCGTCTCGGCGATCAACGGCCCGGCGGTGGGCGCGGGGCTGGTGGTGGCCCTGCTGGCGGATATCAGCATTGCCGGCGAGAGCGCGCGGCTGGCAGATGGCCATCTGCGCATGGGCGTGGCCGCCGGCGACCACGCGGCCATCGTGTGGCCCCTGCTGGTGGGCATGGCCAAAGCCAAATATTACCTGATGACCAGCGCCTTTGTGGACGGACGCGAGGCGGAGCGCATGGGCCTTGTGAGCCTGTGCGTGCCCGACGAGGAGCTGTTGGAGAAGGCCGAGGCGGTGGCGCGAGACCTGGCACAAGGCCCGCAGCATGCCCTGCGCTTTACGAAGCGGGCGCTGAACCAGTGGCTGTTCCAGGCGGGGCCCGTATTCGACCATTCGCTGGCGCTGGAGATGCTGGGCTTTTTCTCGGAGGATATGATGGCCGGCGTGGAGGCGCTGCGCAAGCGGGAGCGGCCCAAATTTGGCCGGCGGCCGGCTGAAGGCTAAATCAGGCTGACGTCGGCGGCGGCGAAGGCGTGCGTGACGCCCTGCGCGTCGCGCACCAGCAGCCGGCCCCAGGCGTCGCTGCCCAGAGCCAGCCCTTGCAGCGTCTGGCCGCTGGCGCTCACGCGCACCGTCTGATCGCGCGTGATGAGGCGCGCGTCCCAGGCAGGCTGCGGCGACTGCCCGGCGGCGGCGCGCTCGTAGTGCGCCTCGAGCCGCTGCAAGATGGCGGCGAACAGCGGCCCCAGGTCGAACCGTTGGCCGGCGGCCAGCAGCAGGCTGGCAGCGGGCGTGGTCGCAGGGGGCAGCTCGGCGGCGGGGATGTTTACGTTGAGGCCAATGCCCACGATGGCCTGCTGCAAGCGTTCGCCGTCGAGGCCTGTCTCCAACAAAATGCCGCCCACCTTATGCCAGGGCGCCTGCGGCGTGGGGCGCAGCATGATGTCGTTGGGCCATTTGAGCGCCGCGGTGAGCGGCGCGGCGCGTTCGATGGTTTCGACCACGGCCAGCGCGGCGATCATGGTGAGCCACGGCGCGCGGGCCGCGGGCCAATTGGGGTAGAGCAGCATGGAGAAGAGCAGGGAGCTGTGCGGCGGCGCCAGCCAGCGGCGCCGGCCGCGGCCGCGGCCCTGCGACTGGTAGCCGGCGGCCACCACGGCGCCATGGGGGGCGCTGTGCGCCGAGCCATTTGCCGCCAGAGCGGCCAGGTAACTGTTGGTCGAATCCAGCTCTTCAAAGAAGGTGTAGGATTGGCCCAGCCAGGCGGTGCGCAGATGTTTGACAGCTTCTCTCATGGATCTATAATCTAAGGAGGCGCGGAGGCGTTTTCCCAACGTTTGCCAGTCGCAGCCGCACCGCCAGGTCCTCCGTGACCTTTGAGCCGCTTATTGTACAAGAGTATTATCATGGTCGCATCCACTCCGCATTCATCACTGTCCCCATCTGAATCTGTCGAAGCATTCATCGAAGAAGCGCGGCCTAAAGCGCCGTCCGTCAGCTCCAGCGTCCCTGAAGCGCCCGGCGCCGTCACCGCCACCGTCAGGCCGCGGCAGGCCGTGGAAATCGCCTGGCGGCAGGCAGCGGCATTAATGGCTGAAGACGAGATTGTGGAAGCCCTGGTGACAGGGTACAACAAGGGCGGCCTGCTGGTGCGCTGGCAGGAGCTGCAGGGTTTTGTGCCGGCATCGCAGCTCGTGGGCCTGGCCGGCCTGCACGTGGAGGAAGAGCGGCGCGAGGCGTTGGAAGCGCGGAATGGCGAGCTGCTGCAGCTTAAGATGATTGAGGTGCAGCGCAGCACCAACCGCCTCATCTTCTCCGAGCGCGCCACGGAGGTAACGGCCTCGGCGCGTGAAGATCTGCTCAGGGAGCTGGCGCCGGGGCAGGTGCGCGTGGGCGTGGTGACCAACATGGCCGACTTTGGCGCCTTCGTCGATCTGGGCGGCGTGGAGGGCCTGGTGCACATTTCGGAGCTGTCGTGGCGGCGGCTGACCCATCCCGGCGATGTGGTGCGGCCTGGCCAGAAGATCAACGTGCTGGTGATGGAGGTAGACGCGCGGCGCGGGCGGGTGGCCTTAAGCCGCAAAAAGCTGCGCCAGGACCCCTGGCTGGGGGTGGAGCAGCGTTACCAGGCAGGGCAGCGCGTGGCCGGCGAGGTGAGTAACGTGGTGGAGTTTGGCCTGTTCGTGCTGTTGGAGGAAGGGCTGGAGGGCCTGGTGCACGTTTCAGAGCTGGAAGGCGTTAAGGAGCGCGCGCCGGCGCTAGCGATTGGCAAAGGCGCGCACGTCGAGGCTGAGGTAATATACGTCAGTGAACGAAAACGACGGTTGGCCTTGCGCCTGATCGATGAGCCAAACGAAGCCTGACGGAGAGAGTGTTGCTCGTATTCGACTGACGGCCAATCAGGGCTGTGGCTTTGTCGCGGCATTGGCCAGCAGCCTGTTTCTGTTGGCGGGGCTGGCTTATGTTGTGCTGCAGGCGCGGCTGCCGGCGCTGGGCGCGGCGATCATCCCCAACGTCACCGAGACCTGGCATGTCGACGGCGTGATCGTGGCGGCCCTTGACGACGGCGGGGCCATCGCCTCCGGCGATATGGTCATAGCCGTCGAAGGCCGGTCGCTGGCCCAGTGGGGGCGGCTGGTGGCCCTGGGCCGCAGCGACCTGCGCCTGGCGCAGGTCGATAGCCTACACGTGACCGTGCGCCGGGGGGGCGAGATCCTGACCCTGCAACAGCCTTTGGGCGACTATCCGCAGGCGGCGGCCCTGGCGCAGACGTGGGGCATGGTAGTTTCGGCGCTGGTGACGTTTGGCGTGGGCGCTTTCGTGTTGTGGCAGCGGCCGAACATGCAAGCAGCGCAGGTGGTATTCCTCTTTGGCGCAGCGCTGCTGGGGGCCATGACGTGGGCCCAGGGGCTGGACCTGGCGCACATGCTGCTGAGCCCGGTCGCCTGGCTCTATTCGGCGACGGCTTACGCCGCTTTCCTAACTTTCGGCACCAGCGCTCTGCACTTGAGCCTGGTGTTTCCGTCGCCGCACCCGGCCCTGCGCGGGCGCGAATGGTGGGCCTGGGGCGTGCACGGCATCGGCCTGGCGGCGACGCTGCTCATTGCCCTGTTTTATGGGGCACAGGGGAGCCAGTCGGCCTGGTTTTCGGCGCACCTGCGCGCCGTGGACCTGATCGCGCCGATTTGCGGCGGCTTGATGATTTTTAACTTTGTGTGGGGCTACCGCCGCTACTACGACGCCGACGCGCGGCAGCGGGCGCGCCTGTTCTTGTTCACGTCCATTGCGTGCGGTGGGCTGGCGCTCCTGTCGTGGAACGTGGCCACGGTGCTTTTAGGGCAGCCGCTTCTCTCGACGAACATCGTCGGCCTGCTGTTGGTGCCTATGCCCCTGGCCATGGCCGTGGCCATTGTGCGCCATCGCCTGTTCGACATCGACGTCATCATTCGCCGCACGCTGATCTACACGTTGCTCACCGCGGCCCTGGCGCTGACCTATGCCGGCAGCGTGGTGCTGCTGCAGCTCGTCTTGGGCGGCGCGGAGGGCGAGCTTTCCAACCTGGTGATAGCGCTTTCTACGCTGGCCATTGCCACGCTGTTTTCGCCGCTGCGGCGCTGGATACAGGCGGCCATCGACCGCCGCTTCTATCGCAGCAAGTACGACGCGCGCGCCACGGTGGCGCGCTTTGCCGAGACCGCGCAAAGCGAAGTGGATTTGAACGCGATCAACGGCGAGCTGTCGCAGCTCATCCAGCAGACGGTGCAGCCGAGCTTTGTGTCGGTGTGGCTGGTAGACGAGAGCCGGCGCGATGCGGGTGATGGTCGATAGAATCTTTGTTCTGTGATAGGCATAAGGTAGTATACGTCAGTGAACGAAAACGACGGTTGGCCCTGCGCCTGATCGATGAACCAAACGAAGCCTGACGGAGAAGGTGTTGCTCGGTTTCGCCTGACGGTAAATCGGGGCTGCGGCTTTGTCGTGGCGCTCGCCGGCGGCTTGTTCCTGCTGGCGGGGCTTTATTTCGTGCTGCAGGCGCGGCTGCCGGCGCTGGGCGCGGCGATCATCCCCAACATGCCCGAAACGTGGCACGTCGACGGCGTCAGGGTGCTTGTGCTGCACGACGGCGGGGCCATGGCCAGCGGCGATGTGGCTCTGGCCGTCGAGGGGCGGCCGCTGGCCGAGTGGGGGCCGCTGGTGGCCCTAGGCCGCAGCGACCTGCGCCTGGCGCAGGTCGATAGCCTACACGTGACCGTGCGCCGGGGGGGCGAGATCCTGACCCTGCAACAGCCTTTGGGCGACTATCCGCAGGCGGCGGCCCTGGCGCAGACGTGGGGCATGGTAGTTTCGGCGCTGGTGACGTTTGGCGTGGGCGCTTTCGTGTTGTGGCAGCGGCCGAACATGCAAGCAGCGCAGGTGGTATTCCTCTTTGGCGCAGCGCTGCTGGGGGCCATGACGTGGGCCCAGGGGCTGGACCTGGCGCACATGCTGCTGAGCCCGGTCGCCTGGCTCTATTCGGCGACGGCTTACGCCGCTTTCCTAACTTTCGGCACCAGCGCTCTGCACTTGAGCCTGGTGTTTCCGTCGCCGCACCCGGCCCTGCGCGGGCGCGAATGGTGGGCCTGGGGCGTGCACGGCATCGGCCTGGCGGCGACGCTGCTCATTGCCCTGTTTTATGGGGCACAGGGGAGCCAGTCGGCCTGGTTTTCGGCGCACCTGCGCGCCGTGGACCTGATCGCGCCGATTTGCGGCGGCTTGATGATTTTTAACTTTGTGTGGGGCTACCGCCGCTACTACGACGCCGACGCGCGGCAGCGGGCGCGCCTGTTCTTGTTCACGTCCATTGCGTGCGGTGGGCTGGCGCTCCTGTCGTGGAACGTGGCCACGGTGCTTTTAGGGCAGCCGCTTCTCTCGACGAACATCGTCGGCCTGCTGTTGGTGCCTATGCCCCTGGCCATGGCCGTGGCCATTGTGCGCCATCGCCTGTTCGACATCGACGTCATCATTCGCCGCACGCTGATCTACACGTTGCTCACCGCGGCCCTGGCGCTGACCTATGCCGGCAGCGTGGTGCTGCTGCAGCTCGTCTTGGGCGGCGCGGAGGGCGAGCTTTCCAACCTGGTGATAGCGCTTTCTACGCTGGCCATTGCCACGCTGTTTTCGCCGCTGCGGCGCTGGATACAGGCGGCCATCGACCGCCGCTTCTATCGCAGCAAGTACGACGCGCGCGCCACGGTGGCGCGCTTTGCCGAGACCGCGCAAAGCGAAGTGGATTTGAACGCGATCAACGGCGAGCTGTCGCAGCTCATCCAGCAGACGGTGCAGCCGAGCTTTGTGTCGGTGTGGCTGGTAGACGAGAGCCGGCGCGATGCGGGTGATGGTCGATAGAATCTTTGTTCTGTGATACGCTTAAGGCATGGCTAAGAGCAGGTCCGCTAAGAGCAGGTCCGCTAAGAGCGGGTCCGCTAAGAGCGGGGGCGCCAAGAGCAGGGTCGCCCGGAGCGCGTCTAAACCGGAAGCGCAGGCGCCGGGCACGTGGGACGAAGCAGTCATCCGCGGCCTGATACCGCTGCGCGTGGAAATGGCGGGCCTGCTGCTGATGATCCTGGCCAGCGTGTCGCTGCTGGGCTTGCTGGGCCTGACGGGCTCGGCGCTGCTGGACTGGTGGACGGGCTGGTGGCGGCAGTTGTTGGGTTGGGGCGCAGGTGTGCTGTTTTTAGGCCTGCTGCTGGTGGGCCTGCACCTGCTGCTGCGGCGCGTGCCACGGCCGTTCACCATCCGGCCGGCGCGGGTGGTGGGCGTGGAGCTGATATTTCTGGCGCTGCTGGCGCTGAGCCATTTTGTGTCGGGCCAGGACCTGTCGGGCGCTTATCGCGGCCTGGGCGGCGGGCTGGCCGGCTGGGCGCTGGCGGCCCCGGCGCTCAGCTTCTTTGGTCCGCTGCTCACCGGCGCTTTTTATGCGGCGCTGCTGCTGTGGGGCGTGGCCCTGGCGACCGGCTTCAACTGGCAGCGAGCGCTGGCCGGCCTGGAGCGGTTGGCGCAGCAGCTGCAGCGTTGGGGGCAGGAGCTGCAGCCGCCGCCCAGAGCGCCGCGGCCGCGGCGGCAGGGGCAAAGCGCGGCGCCCGCCGCGCCGGCGATCATCGACCACGCGCCGCCGCTCAGCCGCCGCCCGCCGGCGCCCGCCGGGCAGCGCGACCCGCGCCTGCCGGGGCCGGAGCTGCTGGAAGAGGCCGTGGCGCTGAGCATGAGCGACGAGGAGATCGAGCGCAAGCGCCAGATCATCGAGCAGACGCTGCTGGACTTTGGCCTGAGCGGCGAGGTGACCGAGATCCGGCGCGGGCCGTCGGTGACGCAGTTTGGCGTGACGCCCGGCTACCTGGACGGCACAGGCCCCGACGGCGAGCCGCTGCAAAAGAAGGTGCGGATCAGCGCCATCGCCGCGCTGCAGAAGGATCTGGCTCTGGCCCTGGCCGTGGCGCGCCTGCGCATCGAAGCGCCGGTGCCGGGGCGCGGAATCGTGGGCATCGAGGTACCCAACGCCAGCGCCAACATCGTGCGCCTGAAGACGGTGATCGAATCGACGGCCTTCACCATGCTCAGCTCGCCGCTGGCCGTGGCCCTGGGGCAGGGCGTGTCCGGCGCGCCGCTGGCCATCGACATTGCGCGCATGCCGCACTTGCTGATTGCGGGCACGACGGGGTCGGGCAAGTCGGTGATGCTCAACGCCTTTATCGCCTGCCTGGTATACCACAACACGCCGGAACGCCTGCAGCTGGTGATGATCGACCCCAAAAAGGTGGAGCTGATCCGCTTCAACGGGCTGCCCCATTTGCTGGGCAAGGTGGAGACAGGCCACGAGCGCGTGTCGGGCGTGCTGCGCTGGTTGATTGCGGAGATGGAGCGGCGCTACGAGATGTTCGCGCTGGTGGGCGCCAAGCATTTGCAGGCCTATAACCAGAAAGTAGCGCGGCGCGACGATGTGCAGCCGCTGCCGGTGATCGGCGTGTTTATCGACGAGCTGGCGGACCTGATGGCCATGTACGGCGAAGAGGTGGAGCGCGCGCTGTGCCGCCTGGCACAAATGGCGCGGGCCACGGGCATCCACCTGGTGGTGGCTACGCAGCGGCCTTCGACGGATGTGATCACGGGCCTGATTAAGGCCAACTTCCCGGCGCGCATCTCATTTTCGGTCACTTCGAATACAGATTCGCGGGTGATCCTGGACACGACGGGCGCGGAGCAGCTGCTGGGGCAGGGCGACATGCTGTTTCTATCGCCGGAGGCGGGCGAGCCGGTGCGCGTGCAGGGCTGCTTTGTGAGCGACAATGAGATTGAGCGGCTGGTGAGCCACTGGCAGCGGGCCATGCCCGACTTCGAGCCGCCGGAAGCGCCGTGGGAAGGGCTGCTGGCGCGCATGAATTTCATCGACGAGAAGGACGACATGGTGGAGCAGGCCATCGCCCTGGCGCAGAAGGTGGATACGATCTCCACCTCGCTGATCCAGCGCCGGCTGCGCGTGGGCTTCCCCCGCGCCGCGCGGCTGATGGAAGTGCTCTACGAAATGGGCCTGGTGGACGACCCCAAAGAGGGCGGCCGCACGCGGCGCACGTATGTGGACGACGACGACGGGGACCCGCTGCAGGATTATTTGGAGAGCCAGGATTAGTAGGGCAACTTGCCCCATTTTACGCCTGCCTGCTGCTGTGCTATCATGCGGCGAGGCGTGACCAAGCCCTGGGGAAAAAGGCGAATGAGACACGACAATTTAGAACTGCTGGAAACGCAACTGTGGAAAGCGGCCGATAAGCTGCGCAAAAACATCGACGCCGCCGAATATAAGCACGTGGTGTTGGGCCTCATCTTTCTGCGCTATATCTCGAGTGCGTTTGAGGCGTTGCATGAGAAGCTGGCGGCCGAAAAATGGGCTGACCCGGAAGATAGGGATGAGTACCGGGCGGAGAATGTTTTCTTTGTGCCGCCTTCTGCCCGCTGGAGCTACTTGCAGACGCGGGCGAAGACGCCGGAGATTGGTAAGGATGTGGACGCGGCGATGGATGCCATCGAGCGGGACAATCCGAGCCTGCGGGGGGTGTTGCCGAAGGTGTTTGCGCGGGGGAACCTGGACCCCACCAGCCTGGGCGGCCTGATTGATTTGTTCAGTAATATTGCTCTGGGGGAAGCGAAGCAGCGCAGCGCGGATGTGTTGGGGCATGTGTTTGAGTATTTCCTGGGTGAGTTTGCGCTGGCGGAGGGGAAGAAGGGGGGGCAGTTCTATACGCCGAAGAGTGTGGTGAGGCTGCTGGTGGAGATGCTGGAACCGTATAACGGCCGGGTGTTTGACCCTTGCTGCGGGTCGGGGGGCATGTTTGTGCAGTCGGAGGAGTTTGTGACCCGGCACCGGGGGCGGATTAACGATATTTCGATTTATGGGCAGGAGAGCAACCTGACGACGTGGCGGCTGTGCAAGATGAACCTGGCGATTCGGGGGATTGACAGCTCGCAGGTGAAGTGGAACAACGAAGGCTCGTTCCTGCATGATGCGCACAAGGATTTGAAGGCGGATTATGTGATGGCCAATCCGCCGTTTAATGATAGCGACTGGAGCGGGGCGCTGCTGCGCGGGGATGCCAGGTGGCAGTATGGGGAACCACCGGCCGGGAGCGCGAACTTTGCCTGGATTCAGCATTTTCTGTATCACCTGGGGCCGGCCGGGCAGGCGGGGTTTGTGTTGGCGAAGGGGGCGCTGACTTCGAAGACGAGCGGGGAGGGGGATATCCGGAAGACATTGGTGGAGGCGCGGTTGGTGGATTGTATTGTGAACCTGCCGGCCAAGCTGTTTTTGAATACGCAGATTCCGGCCTCGTTGTGGTTCTTGAGCCGCAACCGGGCGAATGGCAAGTTTCGCAACCGGCGGGATGAGGTCTTGTTTATTGATGCGCGGAACCTGGGGCACCTGATTAACCGGCGGACGCGGGCGTTTGCGGATGAGGATATTGCACGGATTGCGGGGACGTATCACAACTGGCGCAACCAGAATGGGAACTATGAGGATGTGCCGGGCTTTTGCAAGGCGGCGCCGCTGGCGCGGGTGCGGGAGTTGGACTATGTGCTGACACCCGGCCGGTATGTGGGACTGCCGGAGGAAGAGGAGGACTTCGACTTTGCGGAGCGCTTCGGGCAGTTGCAGGGGGAGTTGGCGGAGCAGTTGGCTGAGGAAAGCCGGCTGAATGCGTTAATTCGGGAGAATTTGGCGAGGGTGGTGGTTGATGATGCGTGAGTGGCGAGACTTAACCTTAGGCGACCTTGTGGTCCTAAACTACGGTAAGTCGCTTCCAGCTAGAGAAAGGAACGGGGGCAGCATCCCGGTTTATAGTTCTGCGGGAATCACGGGATGGCATGATACAGCTCTTGTTAGCACGAAGGGTTTGATAGTCGGGAGAAAAGGGACAATCGGGAAAGTATATAAGTCACTGACACCATTTTTCCCCATTGACACTACATACTATATTCTACCAAATGACCATGTATACCATTTCGATTTTCTCTACTATCTTCTATCTGGTATAGGACTAGACGAGTTAAATGAAGATAGTGCAGTTCCAGGCTTAAACAGGAATACTGCGTATTCACAGGAAATCACCCTGCCACCATTACCAGAGCAGGAGGCAATCGCGGCCGTGCTCTCGTCGCTGGATGACAAGATAGATTTGCTGCGGCGGCAGAATGGGACGCTGGAGAGCCTGGCGCAGGCGCTGTTCCGGCATTGGTTTGTGGATGGAGCGGCCGGGGATTGGGAGGATGGGTGCTTGGGTGATGCAATTGAGATATATGATAGTCAAAGAATCCCTCTGTCAAAGATGGAACGTGACAAAATGAAGGACGGTAAACTGTACCCGTATTACGGTGCAGCTTCAATCATGGACTATGTTAATCAATATATCTTCGATGGGGAGTACATTCTCATGGGAGAAGATGGAACGGTGCGAACAGATGAAGGG
>CAYLJW010000038.1:18091-48808 GCA_964384155.1 uncultured Ardenticatenaceae bacterium | reverse complement strand
CATAAGATTAATACGCTGGTGCTGGACGCGCACCTGCATAGCTGCGTGAGCGCCGCGGTGAACGGCGACGATGCGGATGAGCGGGAGCGGGTGTTGAGAGAAGTGACGAGTGTTTTTACTGTCAGTAGTAAATTATAGGAGACCGTATCCCATGAATGAAAAGAGCTTTATCGTGCCCAATATTAGCTGTGGCCACTGCGTGAACACCGTGAAGATGGAAATTGGCGACATTGCCGGGGTACAGCGCGTGGAAGCAGACCAGAACAGCAAGCAGGTGACCGTTGTCTGGGATGCGCCGGCCACCTGGGAGCAGATTCGCGAGACGTTGGTGGAGATTAACTACCCGCCTGAAGGACTGATTCAGATAGGGTAGCGTGAGATGGGCGGGGGAGCCCCTGGAGCAACGAGGATATGAGCGAACAGAAGCAGGTGACATTACCGGTAGTGGGCATGACGTGCGCGAACTGCGTGGCGTCGGTGGAGCGCAATTCGAAGAAGGCCAAGGGCGTGACAGAGGCCAACGTGAACTTTGCCAGCGAAAAGGTGACGGTGTGGTATGACCCGGCGCAGGTGAGCGGCAACGAGGTGACGGCGGAGGTGATGGCCCGTGTGCAGCGCGCCGGTTATGAGATTCCGACGGCGAGCGTGGAGCTGCCGCTGGTGGGCATGACCTGCGCCAACTGCGCCCTGAGCATTGAGCGCGCCCTGAAGCGCGTGGACGGCGTGCTGGAAGCCAATGTGAACCTGGCCAGCGAGAAGGCGCACGTGAGCTACGCGCCGGGCGCGGTGACGCAGGCGGATCTGGCGGCTGCGGTGCGCAAGGCGGGCTACGACGTGGTGCAGGCGGAGACGGACGACGAGCTGCCAGACGCCGAGGCGCAGGCGCGCCAGGCGGAGCTAGCGCATCAGCGGCGGCGTTTCATCTTTGGCCTGATCTTCACCCTGCCGCTGTTTGTATTGAGCATGGGTCGCGATCTGGGCCTGTTTGGCATGTGGGCGCACGCCGGCTGGGTGAACTGGCTGATGCTGGCGCTGGCCACGCCGGTGCAGTTTGGCGTGGGCCGCGATTATTACGTCGGCGCTTACAAGGCGCTGCGCAATGGCGCGGCGAACATGGATGTGCTGGTGGCGATGGGTACCACGGTGGCCTATGTGTACAGCGTGGCCGTGACGGTGGCGCACACTTTCTTTGACAGCATGGCCCTGGGCATGCACGTTTATTTTGAGACGGCGGCGGTGATCATCGTGCTCATCGTGCTGGGCAAGCTGTTGGAAGCGCGGGCCAAGGGGCAGACGAGCGAGGCCATTAAGAAGCTGATGGGCCTGCAGGCGCGCACGGCGCGCGTGGTGCGCGGCGGCGAGGAGCTGGATATCGCCATCGCCGACGTGACGCATGGCGATACGGTGGTTGTGCGGCCCGGCGAGAAGATCCCCGTGGACGGCGTGGTGCTGAGCGGCCACAGCGCGGTGGACGAGAGCATGCTGACGGGCGAAAGCCTGCCCGTGGAGAAGGGGCCGGGCGACAAGGTGGTGGGCGCGACGATGAACCGCCAGGGCCTGCTGAAGTTTGAAGCGACGAAGGTGGGGCGCGAGACGGCGCTGGCGCAGATTATCCGCCTGGTGGAGCAGGCGCAGGGCAGTAAGGCGCCTATCCAGCGCGTGGTGGACCGTGTATCGGCTTATTTCGTGCCGGCGGTGGTGGCCATTGCGCTGGCGGTGTTTGCCGTGTGGTGGATCGCGGGCGGCGAGTTTGTGCCGGCGCTGCTGCGGCTGATTGCCGTGCTGGTGATTGCCTGCCCCTGCGCCATGGGGCTGGCGACGCCGACGAGCATCATGGTAGGCGTGGGCAAGGGGGCGGAGAACGGCATCTTGTTCAAGAACAGCGCGGCCCTGGAGCAGGCGCACCGGCTGACGGCCGTGGTGCTGGACAAAACGGGCACGATCACGAAGGGTGAGCCGGCGGTGACGGATATTGTGCTGGGCGAAGGGCTTGCCCTGGCGGCCCTGGCCGCGGCCGGCCCAGGGTTAGATGCACAGGCGTATACGCTGCGGCTGGCGGCGTCGGCCGAAAGGGGATCGGAACACCCGTTGGGCGAGGCCATTGTGCGCGCGGCGCAAGAGCAGGGGCTGGGGCTGGCCGAGCCGGCCAACTTTGAAGGCATTGCCGGGCACGGCATCCGCGCCACGGTGGAGGGGCGCGAGGTGTTGCTGGGCAACCTGCGCCTGATGCAGCGCGAGGCGGTGAACTTGAACGGCCTGGAAGCCAAGGCCGAGGCGCTGCAGCAGCAGGCGCGCTCGGCGATGTGGCTGGCCGTGGACGGCCAGGCCAGCGCGCTGATTGCCGTGGCCGATGTGATTAAGGAAGGCTCGAAGGAAGCCGTGGCGCGGCTGCACGAGCTGGGTCTGACGGTGGTGATGATGACCGGCGACAACGAGGCTACGGCGCAGGCCATTGCCGCGGAGGTGGGCATCGACCGCGTGTTTGCCGAGGTGCTGCCGGAAGATAAGGCCGGCTATGTGCGGCGGCTGCAAGAAGAGGGCTACGTGGTGGGCATGGTGGGCGACGGCATTAACGACGCGCCGGCGCTGGCGATGGCCGATGTGGGCATGGCCATTGGCACGGGCACCGACGTGGCCATGGAGACGGCGGACGTGACGCTGATGCGCGGCGATTTGCGCAGCGTGTCGAAGGCCATTCACCTGTCGAAAGCGACCATGCGCAATATTAAAGAGAACCTGGTGTGGGCCTTTGGTTATAACACGGCGCTGATTCCCATCGCTGCGGGCGTGCTGGCGCCGTTTGCCTGGGCGCCGGCGTGGCTGCGCGAGCTGCACCCGATGCTGGCGGCGGCGGCGATGGCTTTTTCGAGCATCAGCGTGGTGAGCAACGCGCTGCGCTTAAAGCGGTTGAAGCTGTAGGGCCGGGGGCCGCAACTGTCGCAATGATGAGGGGGTGTTGTTACCCGTCGTCGTAGGGCGAGGTTTCAGGTTTGTAGTGGCGCGATTGATCGCGGCGGGGGAGGGGCAATGCATTGCCCACCTACGAGCCTTTGGTGGGGGGTGGGCGAGGGTTTGGGGTTGTGGCTCATAGCAACTGTTTGGCGGCGCTGGTGAGTTGTTGGAGGGTGGTGAAGGCGGGGACGTGGTGGGGGAGGGGGTTGGTTGGGGCGTCGGGGTGGATCCAGATGGGTAGTAGGCCGGCGCGTAGGGCGCCGATGATGTCGGCGGACCAACTGTCGCCGACGTGCACGGCGGAGGCGGGCGAGACCTGCAGCTCGGCGCAGGCGTGCTGAAAGATGGCGGCGTTGGGCTTGCGCGCGCCGACTTCCCAGGAGATGGCGACGGCGTCGAAGGGCGGGAAGCCGAAGCGCGCCAGGATGTCGTGCAGGTGGTAGTCCCAGTTGGAGCAGATGGCCAGCCTGCGGCCCTTTTGCTCCAGGAAGCGCAGCAGGGCGCCGGCGCCGGCGATGGGCTTAAAGGTGGCCGTCTGCACGTGCTGCAGCATGGCGGCGACGGTCTGATCGAGCAGCGGCTGGGGCACGCCGCTGAGGCGCGCAAACTGTTTCAGGTTGTCCAGCCGCCAGGCTTCGTAGTTGGGGTCGGTGGCGCCGCCGGGGGTGAGTAAGCCGTCGAAGGCGTCGGAATCCCAGATGGCCTGCAGGTGATGGCTGCTGCGGTAGCCCATGTCGTTTAGGAGCTGCCACAGCGGTTTGGGGGCGTGGTCGAACAGGGCCAGGGTGCCGTGGAAGTCGAAGAGGAAGGCCTGGGCGTTGGCGAGGCGCAGTTGGTGTTGGGGCAGCATGGTCAGGCTCCTTTTGCGCCGTCGCCGGGGCGCGCGACGCTTTCCAGGACGACGCGGTTGGCCAGGTAGGCGCAGAGCGCGCCCGTGAGCAGGGGCCAGGCGAAGGGGAAGTAGACGGCGCTGGCCCAGGCCAGCAGGGCGCAGGTGAAGAGCAGCATCAAGCTATACAGGGGGCGCTGCATCCAGAGCACTAGGCTGTTGCGCAGGGCGGTGCGCAGGCGCCGGTCTTCTTGCAGCAGCAGCAGGGGGAAGGTGTAGACGTTGAGCGCCAGCCAGAGCATGAGTAGGGCAAAGAAGAAGGCGCGCGGCAGCCAGGCCCAGGCGACCTGCAGGCGGCCATAAAAGAGCACGTTGGCGCCGAGGACGGCGACGCCGGCCGCCAGCAGCAGGCCCCAGCGCCAGGCGAGCCAGAAGTGGGCGCGAAAGCCGCGCCACACGGCCTGGCCGCCGCCGTCGCGGTCGGCGGCGATGAGCTGCGTTGAATGATAGAGGCCGGCCAGCGCGGGGAAGAAGGTGATGAGCGGCAGGGAGAGCAAGAACCAGACGACGTTGGCGGAAATGAGGGGAATGGACGTGAGGTAGGCGTCGAGGAGGCGATCTCGCCAGGGACCGGGTTTCTGTGCGCCAGCAGACATAGGGGGTTCAGCCTGACCTCGGCAGGTAATCGAGGGCGAACAGCATGCCGCGTAGATGGTGCGTGACCTGATCGCCGGACAGCGTGTAATCGTAGTAAGGGTCCCAGGACCAGAAACCCCATTGTACGACGGGATCCTGGACATAGGGGTGATGACCGGTGGGCAGCGCCTGCATGCGCAAGCTGTAGGCGAACGCTCTATGGGCCGCCTGCAAGTACCTCTTGCGACGGGTGACGGCGTGCAGGCGCAAGAAGGCGATGGCGATATTGGGCATATCGCCGGGACCTACTGTGGGCACGACGATATTGCCGTCGCGGTCGATGGTGAGTGGCCAGGCGCCATCGGCTCGCTGGCGGCGGATCAGCCAGCCGCCGAAGGCTTCGGCTGCATCCAGGAAGTCGCGGCGCTCTTGCAGCTCGTACATGAAGGAAAACGCTCGCAGCTCGTCGGCGGCGATATCGGTATTAAAGTAGTCGTCGTCGATCAAATACAGGCCGCCATCCTCGGCGAGCAAGGTAAGCCCGAACTCAGACCATTTGACGGCCTCGGTGCGCCACTGCGGCTCGCCTGTTGCTTCTTGCAGCAGCAGAAGCGCTTCCACGACCCGCCCGAAAGATTGCCAACCGCCTTGCAGCCAGCGGCCGCGGCGCATGTCGTAACGGGGCGCGTAATTGTAGCGCCCCGATTGCAGCAGAAAGCCTGCGCTCTGACGGGCGCGGTGCAGGAAGAGCGCGTCGCCTGTGCGCTGGAATAGCCCCAGGTTGAGTATGACGAACTCGGCAGTGAACTTGGTCCACAGTTCGCCCGATCCCAGGCTCTCGAACACGCCGCCAATCACGACGCTCATGGGATGGCTCATGACGAAGCGACCGTAGAACCAGTCGGCGGCGCGCCGAGCGTTGATCAGCAGGGACTCATCGCCATAACGGTCGTAGGCAGCCAATAGCTGCCAGGGGGCGATCAGGTTGACCGTTTGCGGCGGCTCAAAAGTTTGTTCGCGTGCCCTGTAAAAGCCATAAAAGGCGCCTATCTCGTCGTCGAAGTTGTGCGACGCCCAGTGATAGGTGCAGCGCCGCGCGCGCTCTTCTAGCTCGGCTGCGGGCGCGCCAATGCCTTCGATCATGCTCTCTGTGGCCTCCTCTCTAACCTTCAAGCCCCAGTCCTGGGGAGAAATCACACCAATTTTCATCGAGTGGCCTCCAAACGTTCGCAGGGTCGTCTCAGCTGGCGGCGACTAGCCCGTGACGCATCATGCCGCCGGCAGCGCGCCGCGGATGGGGCCGAGGGCCAGCAGCGTGAGCAGCAGGTAGAGCGAGCCGCCGGCGAGCAAGGCCCAGCTGAAGCCCCAGCGCATGGAGATGACCACGGCCAGGGTGGAGCCGAGCACGGAAAAAGCGCCGTTGAGGGCCCACAGCAGCGGGATGCCTGCGGCAGAACGCTGGCGGGCAAGGCGCAGCAGGCTGGGGAAGGGCATGCCCAGGGCCAGGCCCAGGGGCGCGGTGAGCGCGACGGCGGCCAGCAGGCGCAGGGCTAGGGGCGCGGGCAGCAGGGCGGCGATGATCGGCGGCAACAGCAGCCAGTAGAGGGCCGCCAGGGCGGCGACGGCCAGGGCCGCGAGGGCCACGAGGCGCGGCAGGCGCGGCGCGGACACGCGCTGGCTGAACAGGCTGCCCAGGCCGCCGGCCAGCAGCAAGACGCCTAACACCAGGGCCAGCGACAGGATGGGATAGCCGAACAGGAGCTGGAAGCGCTGGATGAGCGGGATCTCCACGAGCATAAAGCCGGCGCCGATGAGCACGGCGTAAAGTATCAGGGCCAGCCACGGGCCGCGGCCGGCGGAAGAGGCCCGCCGCTGTCCCGCGCCGGCCGCCAGGGCGGCGAGGACCAGCAGGGCGCACAGGGCCAGGGCCCAGATGAGCGCCGAGCGCACGGGCGGTGGCAGGCCGAAGTTGAGGTGGAAGAAGTAGGGGCTGTCGTCGTTGGTGGGGGTGAGGTCGAAATCGGCGTCGGCGTCGATGAAGCCGGAGACCGGCCCGCCGCGGCGCAGGGGGGCGAAAAAGAGCTCGAAAGCGCCGGGCACATATAGCTCTTGCATGCCGCGGGCGCGGGCTTCGGCCGTGACCTGCGCGATGGCCTGCTCGGCGAAAGGGCTTTTGCTCAGCAGCATGACCGTGGTGCGCAGGGTGGGGTCGTTGTGCGGCAGCATCCAGACCATGAGGTGGTCCATGCCCTGCGCGGCGGGCATGCCCAGGTTTTCCAGCGCCTGCAGCGCGGTGACCGCGGCGCGGCTGCCTTCGAGGGCATTGTGCGTGACCAGGGCCAGCGCGCCGGACGGGGCCAGGTGTTGGTAGTAGCTCTCGAAGGCTTCGACGGTGTAGATGTAATTCTCCACCAGGGCTTGGCTGGCGGGCTCGAACGATTGGGTATAGACGAGGTTGAGGTAGATCAGGTCGGCCTGCTGCGCGCTGCGCTGGACAAAGTTGCGCGCATCGGCCACCACGAGCTCCACGCCGTCGCGGTCGAGAATATTGCCGTTGTAGGCGGCGAAGCGACGCGTGAGATCGACCACCGCGGGGTTGACCTCCACGGCGGTGATCGAAGCGGCCTCCGCGGCCAGGGCCAGGGCTACATCGCGCCCGCCGCCGGCGCCCAGGACCAGCACGTGCGCGCCGGGCGGGGCGAGGGTGAAGGGCAGATAGTCGACGGTGCGCTGCAGGCTGGAGCGCTGCGCTATCTGGTCGCTGCGCGGGTCGCCGCGCAGCATGAAGCTGCCGGCGCCGGCGTCGGTGAAGACGTAGAGGGCATTGGGGTCGTTGCTCTCGACGACGTCGACGCGGGCGAAGGGGCTCCACTGCGTGGCCACAATACGCGCGTTCTGGCGGGGATCGTGCAGCACGGCGAGCATGGTCTTGTCGCGCGGCGCGTTGGCCATGCGCTGCGGCTGGTAGCCGACGGCGCGGCCGCTGAGGTTCAGGCCCAGCAGCAAGGCCGCGGCCAGCAGGACGAGCGCGCCGCCGGGCAGGGCGCGGCGCGGGCGGTGGGCGGCGGGTGCGGCGAGCAGCAGGGCCAGGGCGGCCAGGGCAACGAGCAGGGCGAGCAGCAGCACGATGGTGTAAGGGCCGGCCACGGTCAGCAGCAAGAGCACGGCCAGCACGCCCAGGGCCGCGCCGGCCAGGTCGGCGGCATAGAGCGCGCCGCTGTGCGCGGCGTGATGGCGGAAGGCGACGGCCAGGAACAGGCCGATAAAGACGAAGGGGATGAGCGCCAGGGCGGCGGGCAAGGCGATGGAGCTTGTGTCGGTGAGCAGGGCGGTGGCGCTGATGAAGAGCAGCAGCGAGAGCGACAGGCCTTGCAGCAGGCGGGCCGCGACGCGGCTGCCGGGCGCGGGCGAGGCGGGCAAAAAGGTGGCCAGCGCGGCGCCTAGGCTGAGGCCCAGGACGGCCAGGGAGATGGCCAGAAAGGCAAAGTGGTAGTGGAACAGCAGGGAGAAGAGGCGCGTGAGGGCGATCTCCAGGCTGAGGCCGGTGGCCGCTAGCAGGAAGATGGCGGCAGCAGCGGCGCGAGGGCGCGGCATTATTGCTGTTGTCCTGTGCTGTGCGCGCCGTGAAGCGTGATGCGTGAAACGTGATGCGTGATGCGTGATGCGGCGTAGGGCACGGTTAGCCTTTGAGCCCTGTCATCTGGATGCCTTCGACGAAGGCGCGCTGTGTGAAGAAGAAGAGGATGATGATGGGCAGCACCAGGGCCACGGATGCGGCCATGAGCGGGCCCATGGCCACGGTGTTCTGGCCGTTGAAGTAGGCCAGGCCTACAGCGACGGTGTATTGGTGCGTCTGGTTGAGGTAGATCAGCGGCTCCATCAGCCAGTTCCAGATGTCTTTGAAGCTGAAGATGATGATGACCACGTAGACGGGGATGCTGAGAGGGATGATGATGTTGCGGATGATTTGCCAGGTGTTGGCGCCGTCGATGATCGCCGACTCTTCCAGGTCGCGCGGAATGGTTTGGAAGAATTGGCGGAAGAGGAAGATGGCGTAGGCGTTGCCAAACCAGGCGGGCACGATGAGCGGCAGGTAGGTGCCCACCCAGCCCAGCTCGGTGAAGAGCAGGTAACGGGGGATGAGCACGGCGGCGTCGGGCAGCAGCAGGGTGGCCAGCAAAAGGGCAAACAGCGCGTTCTTACCCGGCGCGCGCAGGCGGGCAAAGCCGTAGGCCACCAGGGTGGTGGAGAGCAGGCGGCCGGTGATCATGGTGACTTCTAGGAAGAGGGTGTTGGCGATGAAGCGGCCAAAGGGTAGCTGGGGATTGCCAAAGGCGGCGACAAAGTTGGACCATTGCACGGGATTGGGAATCCATTGCGGCGGCCATTGGAAAATCTGGTGCTCTGGCTTGAGGGCCGTGGAGAGCATCCAGAAGAAGGGAAAGAGGAAGATGATGCTGAGCAGCGTGAGCAGGGCGTAGATCAAGATGTCCCACAGGAGCTGGCCGGAGGTAAAGCGATCCCAGGGCCGGCTACGATCAATGATTACAGGAGTTTGTGCTGCCATAATGACACCTCACTCAGCGGCCGATTCGGAGTAAACCCAGCGCCGCGACGACGAGTTTACGATCATGGTAATGACGAAGATGATCAGGAAGAGCACCCAGGCGATGGCCGTGGCGTAGCCCATGTTCAGGAAGCTGAACGCCTCTTGATACAGCTTGAGCATGACAAAGAGGGTGGATTTAGCCGGCGAGCCAATGGAGCCAGCGCGCGCGGTGGAAATGACAAAGGCGGCGTCGAAGGTCTGGAAGGCGCCAATGATGGAGAGGACGAGGTTAAAGAAGATGGTGGGTGTGAGCATGGGGATGGTGACATGCATGAAGCGCTGCAGGCGGCTGGCGCCATCGACTTCGGCGGCTTCGTAGAGCGTGTCGGGAATGCCTTTGAGGCCGGCAAAGAAGATGAGCATCTCGCCGCCGACACCCCAGGCGCTCATGATGACCAGGCCCCACAAGGCCCAATTGGGGTCGTTGAACCAGGCCGGGCCGTCGATGCCAAAGAAGCCCAGGGCTTTGTTGATGGGGCCAAAGCGCGGGTTGAAGAGCCACTGCCAGATGACGGCGGCGGCAGTGCTGGCGACCACGGCGGGCAGGTAGAAGGCGGTGCGATAAAAGCCCACGAGGCGCGTGGCCTGGTTGAGGATGACGGCCAGCATGAGGGCCACGCCCAGGCGCAGGGGCACGCTGGTGACGGCATAAATGGTGGTGACTCTGATGGCCTGCCAGAAATCGGGATCGGAGGTGAACATGCGCACGTAGTTGTCGAAGCCGATAAACGTGGGCGGCGTGAGGATGTTCCAGCGGGTGAAGCTGATATATAAGGAAAACAAGAGTGGGCCGAGGGTGAAGACCAGCAAGCCGATGACCCAGGGCGACACGACCATATAAAAGGTGCGCGCCTCGCGCCGTGCTGAGGGCGTCATGCGCGGCCGGCGCGGCGGGCGCGGCGGCGCCGTTACTTGTTCAGGAACTGTTGTGGCCACGATTCCCTCCTTCATTCAGCGGCGGGGCGGGCCGGAACACGCCAGGCGTCCGGCCCAGCCCCGCACGTGGTTAAACGGTCAGTCTGGCCAGGCTATGCGTCTTCGGCCAGGCAGGCGTCGGCCCGCTCGGCGGCGGTGTCCATGGCTTCTTGCACGGAAATGCCTTCAAGGAAGACGCGCTCTAGCTGCTCCTTGAAGTTGGTCTCGCCGCAGGCCAGCCAGCGCGGATGGTAGAACTCGGGGATCTGCTGCACGTTAGCCAGATCTTCGAGGATGGGGCCCATGTGCTCGTCTTCGGCCAGGCCCAGGTCGTCGGAGTAGGCTGCTACGGCGGGCAGACCATTGGCCGTAAAGGCCAGCGCGCCGTCGCCAGCGCCGATGTACTTCATGAACTCCCAGGCGGCGTCTTTGTTCTGGCCACCAGAGTACATGGCGAAGCCGGCCCAACAGAGGGCGTTGCCTTCACCGGCCGGGCCGGAGGGCAGGCCCATGGTGCCGAAGTTGAAGTCGGGCACGTCGACCCAGTCGGCGATCGGCCAGCGCCCGCTCCAGGCCATTGACACCAGGCCGTTGGCGAACATGTCTACTCCGGAGAAGGCATCGACATCGACGGATGTGGGCGCCACGTGGTGCTCGTTGAACAGATCGACATAGTATTGCACGGCGCTGACGGTTTCGGGGCTGTTCATGTAGCCCTGAGTGGCGCTGCCGTCCTCGGCGATGACATGGCCGCCGGCCTGGTAGATGAGCGGCAGGAGGCCGCGCAGCCAGACGACGTCGCCCCAGGTGTTGGGAATCTGGATGCCCCAGCGGGCGATATTGTTGGCGTCGAAGTCGGCCGATGTGGCGTTGGCGCCGCTCTCGTCGACGGTCAGCGCCTGCGCCGCGCTGAGCATGTCGTCCCAGGTCCAATCGGGCGTGGGATATTCGAGGCCGGCCTCGTCGAAGTGATCCTTGTTGTAATAGAGCACCAGCGGGCTGTAATCCTTGGTCAGCAGCATCATCTCGCCTTCCAGCTCGCCAAACTCGGCGATGGCCGGGTAGTAGATGCTGGTGTCGATGCCGCGCTCGCTGTTGATGTAGGGGTCAAGGGGCTCGACAACGCCCTGCGAGACGAAGGTGGCCACGTCGCCGTCGCCTACCTGGAAGATGTCGGGGGCTGTACCGGCGGCGAACTGGGCCAGCAGCCGGGTGCCGTAATCTTGCGGCACGGCTTCTAGCTGGATGGTGATGCCGGGGTTCTCGGCCTGGAAGTTGGCGATGACGTCGTTCCAGGGGCTGAGCTGGTCTACCGATTCCCAGGTGCCCACGCGCAGCGTGCCGCTGAGCTCCTGGCCGCCGTCATCGGGCTCTTCGACCACTTCGCCGTCGCCGTCGCCGGGCTGGTCGACTACTTCGCCGTCACCGTCGCCGGCGGCGGGCTCAGATGTGGGCGTGGCGCCATCGCCGCCGCAGGCCGCCAGAAAGAGGCTAAGGCTGGCGACCAGCAGGAGGGTGATGAACCACCAAATCCTTTTCGTTTTCATGATTGTTCTCCTCACTTTTGTGTTTACCATACACTGTTTCATTCAGTTAAGCGGTCAGTTTGTATGCCTTTGGTGCCGGCCGCCGCGGGGCGCGGTGTGCTGAGCGGCGAGCGGCGCCGAACCGTCGTTATCTGCTTTTATCTCACCTCCTTCTTGGGTAATCTCTGCCGTCAGCGCGCGGCCATGGTGGTGGCAGCGGAAGGCCAGCCGCCGCCAGTGGCGCGGCAGGTTTGGCCGCAGGCCCGGCCGGCCATCGCCAAAGTGCAGGCCGGCAAAACCAAAGACCGCGGCCTGCCACAAGCCGCCGGCGGAAGCGGCATGGATGCCGTCGCCGGCGTTGCCGCGCACGTCGAGCAGGTCGGCCCGCGCGGCGCGCATGAAGTGGTCGTAGGCCTCGTCGATTTTGCCCAGGCGCGCGGCGACCCAGGCGTGCATGGCCGGGCCCAGGGAGGAACCATAGCTATGATCGGTGATCGGCGCGTAGTAGTCCCAGTTGGTGTGCCACACTGCTTCGTCGAACTGCTCGCCGAAGAGCGCCAGCAGGGCGATGGCGTCGGGCTGTTTTAGCACTTTGGCGCGGTTGGCGCCTTCGATGCCCAGGATGGCCTGCATGGACCGCGTGCGGCCGGCGTAGGCCGCCCAATCCACATCTTCCAGGTCAAAGAAGCCTTCGAACTGCTCCATCAGGCCGCTGTGCGGGTCTTGCAAGATGACGATGTTGTCGATGACGTCGCGCCAATGGGCCAACACCTCGTCGCCCAGGGCCAGGTTGTGCGCCAACTCTGCGGCTTTTTTGGGGGCGCGCTCTTGCAGCCAGGCGAGCGTCTGCAGGGCCGTTTGCAGGTGCCAGCGCGCGATGGTGTTGGTGAAGATGTTGTTGTCGACGTGGTCGTGATATTCGTCGGGGCCAATCACGTCGCGCAGCACGAAGCGTTGGCCCTCGCGCTGCACGCAGTCGCCCCAGAAGAGGGCCGTTTCCAGCACCATTTGGGCGCCGAAGTCACGCCAGAAGTCGTCGTCGCCGCTGATGCGCCAGTATTGGCGCGCGGCATAGGCGATGTCGGCGGAGATATGCAGCTCGATGTCACCGGTCCAGATGCGCACCAGGCGCGTGGGATCTTCAAAGTGCGGCAGCCAGGTGGGGGTGACCTCATCGCCGGTCTCGGCTGATTCCCAAGCAAATTGCGCGCCGCGGAAGCCGTTGGCCGCGGCCTTGCGCCGCGCGCCGGGCAGGGTGTGGTAGCGGTACATGAGCATGTTGCGCGCGAGCTGCGGCTGGGTGTAGCTGAAATAGGGCAGCACAAATATCTCGGTGTCCCAGAAGACGTGGCCGCGATAGCCAAAGCCGCTGAGCGTCTTGGCGCCGATGCTCACGCGCTCGTCGTGGGTGGGCGCGGCAATGCGCAACTGGAACAGGGCATGGCGCAGGGCGGTCTGGGCCTCGTCGTCGCCCTCGACGAGCACGTCGCCGGCCTGCCAGAAGCGGCGCCAGGCGGCCACGTTGGCGGCCAACAGCTCGCTTGCGCCAGCGCGGCGCATGGCTTGCAGCTTGTGGCGCGCGGCGGCCAGGGGGTCTTCGACGTCGCGGGAGGTATACACGGCCACCAGCTTGGCCACGCTGAGCGGCTGGCCGGCTGCGCGCCGCGCCTCGATGGCTAGGCCGGGGCTGCCCGGGCAGTCGACGGCCTGCGCTGCCGAGAGGTCGCCACTGCTTTCCAGGGTCGCGCTCATGGCCAGCCGCTTGCCGGAGCTGCGCGTTTGCAGCAGCAGGCCGGCTTCGTGCGGCGCGCTCTCTTGCTGCAGCACGCGCCAGTGCAGATAGCTTTCGTTTTCCACGTGGCCGTCGAGCATGGCGCGCACGCGGATGGTCGCGTCGCGGTTCAGGGGGGTGATTTCTGCCTGCAGCACCAGGGCGTGCTGATCCGCGAGGCTTGCGAAGCGTTGGAAGGCAAGCTCGACTTCGGCGCCATCGGGCGCAGTCCAGCGCAGGCGGCGGCGCAGGCAACTATCGCGCATGTCGAGATAGCGGGCATAGTGCGCCACGCCGCTCTGGGCCATGTCGAAGCGCTGGCCGTTGACCCAGATTTGGAGGTCTGTCCAGCGCGGCGCGTTGGCTAGCTCGGTAAGAGCCAGGGGCACGTCGTCCCACAGGCCGTGCACCAGGGTGGCGGGCCGGTCGCCGGGGTAGCCTTCTTCCAGCGCGCCGCGGGTGGCGAGGTAGCCGTTGCCGGTGGTGAAGATGGTCTCGCGGTGATGCTGACGGGTTTCGTCGAACAGGGGCTCGGCCACGCGCCATGTGGCGGCATGGCTGAGCTGCGCCAGGCTGACGCCTTCGAGGCTGGGCAGGACCAGGTCGGCAGCGCCCACGCGCGCGGCGGGGCCCAGGCCCACGGCGACCATGCCCGCGGCGTGGGCCGCGGCGATGCCGGCGGCGGCGTCTTCGACGACGAGGCAGGCCGTGGGGGGCAGGCCGAGCTGCTGCGCGGTGGCCAGGAAGAGGTCGGGCGCGGGCTTTTGGCGCTGCACGGTGCCGCCGTGCGCCAGGGCGCTGAGCAGGCGGCCAATGCCCAGGCGCTCAACGACGGCGGGCGCGTTGCGGCTGGCGGAGGCGATGGCGATTTTGAGGCCGGCTGCCTGAATCTCCTCTAGAAGCGCCTGCACACCGGGCAGCAAGTCGGCGGCGGAGACGGCGGCGATCATCTCGTTGTAATAGGCGTTTTTGCGCGCCATGAGCTCTTGCCGCGCTGCTTCGTGCAGCTGGCGGGGGGCCTGCGCCAGGATGATGTTGAGCGATTCGGCGCGCGACACCCCGCGCAGCTGCTCGTTTATGGCGCGGGAGAAGGGCAGGCCCTCTTCGTCGGCCAGCCGTTTCCAACTGAGGTAGTGATACTCGGCGGTGTCGGTGATCACGCCGTCGAGGTCGAAGATGATGGCCCTTATGGGCGCATAGGCGTCATGGTTTGGCATCGTTCTCCAGTGGCACTCGTAAGGAAGACTCGCGCACGCTGAGCGAAGGGGGCAGCAAGATGGCCTGGTCGGGGCGTTTGCCGCCCTGCAAGATGGCGGAGAGCAGCTCGACGATGGCTTCGCCGACGCGGCCGATGGGCTGGCGCACGGAGGTGAGGCCGGGGCGCAGGTATTGGATGGTGGGGGTGTCGTCCCAGCCGGTGATGCCGAAATCGGCGCCGATGCGCAGGCCGCGTTGCTGGACGGCGTGCAGGGCGCCGATGGCCATGGTATCGACCATGGCCACGAGGGCCGTGGGCCGTTCGGCGGGCGGCAAGTCGAGCAGGCGCATGGCGCAGTCGTAACCGGCGCGGTAAGCGCCCGCGCCGCGCTGGATGTAGGCCGGGTTTTGTTCGATGCCGGCGCCGACCAGGGCCTCTTGATAGCCGGCCAGGCGCTCGGCGCCAATGCGCGACGGTTCGGGCCAGGAGAGCGCGGCGATCTTGCGGTGGCCCTGGGCCAGCAGATGCTCGGTGACCATGCGCCCGCCAAGGCGGTTGTCGACCTCGACGTAGGGGAAGGGTTTGGCCGTGTCGCAGTGGCCGAAGGCCACGAATTTAGCGCCCATCTCTTGCAGGTGGCTCACGCGGGGGTCGCTGTATTCGACTTCGGAGAGGATAAAGGCATCGACGTGGTTGCTGAGGATCAGCTCCTCGTAGGCCGAGAGCCAGTCGTGGCCTGAATCGTAGGGGAAGAGCAGCAGGCGGTAGTCGCGCGCGGCGGCGGCGTTGACCACGCTGTTGAGGAACTGCTCTAAGATGGGGTTGATTTCGTTGAGGCGGGTGGGGTTCCAGGAGTAGCCAATGAGGCGCGTAGTGCGCGTGCGCAGGGTGCGGGCGGCCACGTTGGGGCGGTATTCCAGATCGGCGACGGCCTGTTCGATGCGGCGCAAGGTGTCGGGAGAAACGCGAATCTCCTTGCGCAGGACCTTGGACACGGTCTGGTAGCTAACGCCGGCACGTTCAGCCACATCTTTGAGCGTTGGCTGGGAAGACATTATGCGTCGCACCTCCGGCTGAGCTTGTAAACGGAGCGGATGACGATGCAAAGCAATTCGAGACGAGGGCTGCGGGGCTGCTTTAGTAGAACGTTCGCCTAAGTTGGAATTAGTCTAGCATAGGGGGTGGGGGGATGTCAACACTCTTCCCAGGTGATATGCAGCGTGGCGGGGGTTTGGGTTTGTAAGAGCAGGCAGCGGCCGGTCGGGGTGGCTTGTTCTTGCCAGGGGGTGGGGGCGCCGTTGAGCAGAACCGATTGTACGTGCGTGTGCGGGGGGATGATGCAGCCGGCTTCGAGATGCAGGGTTTCGCTGGCGGTCAGCTCCAGGGTGTAGGCTTGCGCCGTGCGCTGGACGTCGACGGTGACGGCGCTGGGGCCCACGCGCAGGTCGTGTAGGGCGGCGTGGTCCCAGGCGGCGGGGAAGTGGGGCGCCACGCGCAGGCGTTTTTCGGCGGCGCAGGGCCGCAGGCCGAAGAAGCCTTCGACGACGGTGGCGATGGGGCCCAGGGCGGACCAGAGCTGCAGAAAACACCATTGGTCGGGCAGCGCTTCGCTGATGGCGCCGGGCATGTGCAGGGGCAGCGTGCGGGCGATGGCCTGCAGGGTGTCGCGCGCCTGGTCGGCGCGGCCGTACAGCGCTTGGGCGCCGGCGAGGATGGCGGTGTTGATGCTCATCACGTCGCGGCGCAGGGGGTGCAGGACCATGCCGTGCTCACTGCTGAACTCGGGCGATTCGAGGCGTGCGAAGGCTTTGCGCGCCTGCTCGGGGGTGGCGAGGCCGGCTTCCAGGGGGCAGATGGTGACCCAGTGGCGCAGCAGCCAGGGCAGATCGACGTCGTGCGGCCCGGAAGCGCGCTGCGCCAGGGCCTGGCCGAAGAGGGCGTCGAGGTAGGCCATGAATTCGGCGGGGACGCGATGGCTGTCGCGCGGCAGAATGTGGTTTTGAATGCGGCGGATCACTTCGTGCACTTCGGAAAGCGGGGCGCGAATGTCGGCAAAGAGGCCTTCTTCTTCCATCCACCATTCCTCGCGGATGCAGGCGCCCAGCTTAGCGGCCATTTCTAAGTAGCGGGGCGCGGCCGCTTCGTCGCCGGCGGCGGGGGCCATGTGCGCCAGGCCGTGCAGGGCCTGCCAGGTGTAGGCGGCGACGTCGACGGTTTCAAAGCCGGCGTGCATCTCGTGCGATTCGATAATGCTGCGGCCGGAGGCGCAGAGGTCGCCGTCGGGGTCCATCTGGCCCAGCACGTAGTCCAGGATGCCCTGCTTGCAGAAGGGGTACATCTCCTGCAGGAAGGCCTGGTCGCCGGTCCACAGCCAGCATTGGTAGACGGCGCGGGTGAAGGCGGGGGTCTCTACGAGGTTGCCTTTGTTGTAGACCACGCCGGTGGTGGTGAGCTCATGGATGACGCGGCCGGGCTGGCCGGGGTTGGCCTGCAGGCTGGCCTGGTGCAGCAGGCGCAGGGATTGCTGGGCCAGCTCGAAGAGGCCGCCATGCAGCAGGGCCGGCACCGTGTACTCGGTGTCGATGCCAAACCACCAGGGGTAGGTGGGCAGCCCGGCACCCGCGCCGGAAGCCAGGCCGGGCATTTCGCGCTGCAGCATGCGGCAGTTGAACTTGCTCCAGCGAAAGGCGTCTTGCAGCAGGGGGTCGGGGCATTGCAGGCGGGCGCGGCTGTCGATGCCCTGGTAAAGCGCCTGCTTGTGCGCCCATAAGGCCTCGTGCTGTGTTTCGAGCTGCTGCAGGGCGGCTGCGGCGGCGTCAGGCCCGGCGGCCGAGCCGGCGATGAACAGGCGCAGGCGCGCCTCGTCGCCGTCGTGAAAGGGCAGGGTGAAGCGCAGGGCGGCTGTGGCGCCCTGCCCGGCGGTCTGGTGCAGGGGCGCCAGGCCGTCGTCGCCGGGGCGCAGGGGGAAGGCGCGCTCAGGCTGCGGGCTGGCGGCGACCAGTGCGACCCAGGGGTTGTCGCCGTCCTCGAAGATGAGGCTGGGGCCGGGGCCGAAGCGGACCTGGTCGGGGGCGTCGTGCAGGCCGGCCTGCTGGCCCAGCCAGGCCGGGCGCAGGTCGCTGCGCAGCACGGCGTCGAGCTGCAGGGCCTGGGGGAAGCGGCGGCTGCGACTGAACAGCAGCTCCACGATGAGGCCTTCGATATCTTCGGGCGCGAAGTCGCGGCGCACGATGTGTAGGGTTCCCAGGCGGTATTCAAACTCGGTGTGCGTGGGGTGCACGCGGCAGACGTCGGCTTCCACGAGCCAACTGTTGGCGGCGCTGCCCGCAGGGCGCAGGGCAAACCAGAAGCCGTCGAGCAGCTTGATGGGGTGGCTCCAGAGACCCCACATTTCGTGCGGCAGATGGCCGGCCCAGGGGTCGGGGAACAGGCCGTTCTGGCTGCAGATGAGGTAGGTGCGGTTGGCGGCGGCGGCTACGGGGTCTGAGAGCTGCTGGCGCTTTTCGATGGCGGGCGGGGACATGGGCTGTGTTCCTTGGCTTGAACGTCGTCAGGCTCCCCGCCGCGGCTCATTCCAGGCCATGTTTCACGGCATAGAGCGCTGCCTGGGTGCGGTCGGCGACCTGCAGCTTGCCCAAAATGGCACTGACGTAGCCTTTCACCGTGCCTTCGGCCAGGTGCAGGGCGGCGCCGATCTCTTTGTTGCTGTAGCCGCGGCTGATGAGGCGCAGCACGTCCACCTCGCGCGCGGTGAGCGTGTCTAGCAGCGTGGTCTTGGGCGGCGCGGCGACCTGCTGCATAAGCTGGCGCTGGGCTTCGGGGTGCAGGGTGGGCTCGCCGCGGGCGGCGGCGAAGATGGCGCGCAGCAGGTCGTCTTTGAGCACGTCTTTGAGCAGGTAGCCCACGGCGCCGGCCTGGATGGCGTCGGGCACGCGACGATCTTCGGCGAAGCTGGTGAGCACCAGCACCTGGCAGGCGGGGAACTGTTGGCGGATTTGCGCCGTGGCGCTAATACCGTCCATTTCGGGCATCATCAGGTCCATGAGCACGACGTCGGGCTGCAGGTGCGGCAGGCGGCTGAGGGCTTCGGCGCCGTTGCGCGCCTTGCCTACGACGTGGATGGCGCGTTCTTCGCCCAGGAGCATGCTGAGACCCTCGCGCACGATGGGGTGGTCGTCGACAATCATTACTTTAACCGGTGTCGTCACGTTTTTTCTCCAGTTATGGGTTCGTAGTAGAGTAGTTGAGTGCGCGATTGCGGCAATAAATTGCCTACCTACGAACCTGACTAGGGGCTTTGTACGGTAGCTGTGGGCAGACGAGCGCGCACGGTGGCGCCCTGGCCGGCGGCGGCGCTAATTTCCAGGCGGCCGCCTAGCGCTTCGGCCCGTTCGCGCATGGTGTGCAGGCCCAGGCCGCCGGCCTGCGGCTCGCGGCCGGTGGGCAAGGTGAAGCCCGCACCATCGTCGGCGATGGTCAGCTCGACGCTGCCACCGTCCAGGCGCAACCGCAGGCGCACGTGCGCGGCGGCAGCGTGTTTCACGGCGTTGTTCAGCGCCTCCTGGGCGATGCGAAAGAGGGCAATTTCTACTTCGAGGGGCTGCGGCCGGTAGCCGTGGCTATCGAGGCTGATGGCCGGGCGCTCCAGGCGCAGGGACTCGACGTGGCGCGTGAGCGCGGCAATGAGGCCATCGCGCTGCAGGCGCGTGACGCCGGCGAGGGTGACGCCCGACGCAGTGGGCAGCGGCGGCGGGTCGGAGCTGCGCAGCTCGAAGAGCAGGGCGCGCATTTCGGCCAGGGCGCTCTGGCTCAGCTCCAGCAGGCGCTGGATGCGACTCTGGCCTTCGGCGGGGTCGCGCTGCCAGGCGGGGGCCAGCGACTGGGCCACCAGGGTGATGCTGAAGATGAGCTGCGTCACGGAGTCGTGCAGGTCGCGCGCCAGGCGCTGGCGCTCGTGCAGCACGGCCACTTCCTGGCTGCTCTGTACCAATAAGAGCTGTTGGCGGCGGGTGTCGATGGCTGTGGCCAACTGCGCGGCGGTCACCTGGTAGGGCCATAGGTCGCTCTCGCGCCAGCGGTAGGGGCTTTCGAAGGAGAGGATGACCACGCCGATGCGGCGACGGCGCACGATGAGCGGGATGAAGGCCAGGGCGGGGCGGCCAGAAGCGGCTTGCAGCCGGCGCAAGGCCGCGCTGGCGCGCGGGTCGGCCTGTACATCGGCGATCAGCACGGTCTGGCCCTGGTCGAGGGGTGCGTCGAGCGCGTCGCGCGTGTGCGGCAGTTGCTGGCGCAGCAAGCGCAGGCCTTCGTCGGGCGACCAGACGCCGCGCACGGTGACGGCGCAACGATCGTCAAATTCGTCGAATTCGTAGAGCGCGACGGTGCAGACGTAGCGGCCGCGCACGGCGACGTGCTGTAGGTAGGCTTCGATGACGTCGTCGACGTCGAACGCGTTGCTCATACGGCGGCTTGTTTCGTAGAGTAACTGCGTTTCGGCCAGGTTGCGCTGCATCTGCTCGAAGTAGCGGGCGTTGGAAATGGCCACGCCGAGCTGGTCGGCGACCAGCTCCAGGTCAGACGCTTCCTGGCGGTCGATGGGCTGCGTGGTTTCCACGTTGAGCACGCCCAACAGGCGGTCGCCGGCGATGATGGGCAGCGCCAGCTCGGAGCGGATGGGGGGTGCGTCGGGGATGGGGATGTAGCGCGGGTCGCGGCGCACGTCGGGCACGAAGACGGGCTTGCGGCTGTGGGCGGCGGCGCCGATGACGCCTTCGTGCAGCGATTGGCGGTAGGGGCCGGGCACGTGATCGGCGTAGAGGCCGCTGCGCGCCGCGAGGGCCAGCTCGTCGGGTGCGGCGGGATCTACGAGCAGCACGGCCGTGTTGCTGTAGCAAAGCTCTTCGTCGATAGCCGCCACGGCCGTTTGCAGCAGCTCGTCGAGGTCCAGGGTGGCGGCGATGAGCTTGCCGATGCGGTTGAGAGTGGCCTGCCGCGCGGCACGCCGCTTTTCGGCGGCAAAGAGGCGCGCATTTTCGATGGCAATGGCCGCGTGGCGCGCAAGCTGGTTGAGCAGGTCGATGTCTTGCTGGCCGAAGCGACGGGGCGGCTCGGCGCCAATGCCGAAGAAGCCAATCATGCGCTCGTGCCACATGATGGGGATGCCGATGACGGCGTCTTGCAGCAGCTCGGGCAACAGGGGATCGTCGAGCTCGCCGTACTGGTTGAGGATGAGCGGTTGCTGCGAGGCGAGCACGCGGCCGGCCAGGCCCACGCCGGCGGCCATCTCGCGGCCCAGCTCGTCGGGCGGCATTTTGTAGATGGCTTCCGTGCGCACGAGGTGCGTGGCGTGGTCTACCAGGCCAATGGTGCCGCGATCTGCTTGCAGCAGCTCGCAGGCGTGCTGCACAATGCGCGTGAGCAGCGGGCGCAAGTCTAGCTCGCTGCTGATTGATTCGATAATGGCGCGCAGGCTTTCCTGCTGGCGTAAGGCCTGCTGACGCTGGCTGGGCTGACGCAGGCTGGACGGCGTGTCTGTAGGCATAGCGGCTTTCATTCCCGGCGTTGTGCTTTCATGGTAGCCAGTTCGGGGGGCGTCGTCAACGGCGGCTAGGAGACCTGACTGGTTTTGGAAACCAGTCAGGTCTTTTCGTTCGAGGTGGTTTCTTCGGCCAGCGGGCCGGGGAAGTAGCTGGCGGTGGCGCTGACGACGTTGGTGTAGAGCCTGACCAGACGGTCGATGCCGGCCAGGGCCAGGACCTGTTTGATACGCGCCTGGGCATTGGCCAGGCGCAGGTCGCCACCGTGCCGCCGCGCTTCTTGCAGGCCGTCGACGAGCGCCTTGATGCCCGACGTGCTGAGGAAATCGACCTGTTTCAGGTCGATGACCAGGCGGCTGTAGCCCGTGGTAATCTGCTGCGAGATGGCCGCGGCCAGCGATGGCGCGGAGAGGGCATCGAGGCGGCCGCATGGCGCTAGAATGGCGACGTCGTCGTAATACCTGGTGCGAATGTCCATCTTTTCCTCTGGCGGAGCGCGCCGGCGTGAGGCGTGAGCCGGCGCGCTCGCTTTTGCAGGCGTTTAGTCAGTCTGTGACCGTGATGGTAGCGGCCATGCCGCTGCCATCGGGCGAGCCGTGCAGGGTGCAGTAGTAGATGTACGTGCCGGGCGTGTTGAGCACGATGGTGGCCTCTTGCCCGCCGTCCAGCAGGCCGGTGTCGAAGCTGCCGTCGGCCGCCGTGGCCGAATGGCGCATGCCGCTGTCTTTGTTGACCCAGGTGACGGCCGTGCCCGCGGCCACGGTGATGTCGCCGGGCTGGTAGGCAAAGTTGGCCATGTCGATGGTGACCGCGGCGCCCGGCGCGCTGCTCTCTTCCGTTGCCTCGGGGGTGGCTTCTGGGGCGGCCTCTGTGGCGCCGGCCGGCGGCGCAGGCGGCGCTTCGCCTTGCTGCGAGCCGGCGGCGGGGTTGGCGTCGAAGAACTCAAAGGAGCCCATGTTGAGCGCGTGCTCGTAGGCCGTCTGCCAGCCGCCTTCCTCGGCGATGGGGGCCACTGCGCCGTCGCCGTCTACGTCCTGGCCTTCGTAGGCCCGCTGCAAGATCTGGGCCAGGGCATCGGCGGCGGGCTGCGCCTCGGCGGATGAATCGGAAGAAATGACGCGCAGGGCTTCGGCGATGGCCTCTTGCAGCCAGCCCAGCATGTTGTCGCCGCTGATGAGCACGTGGCCGCCGTGCAGCAGCACTTCCACTGTGGCGCCTTCGGCGTCCATGGCCAACTGCGCGTGCTGCTGCGCACCCTGGATATAAGCGGCCACGCCAAAGCCGTCGCCCGGATTCTGGGTCACGGAGTCGCCGTCGAGGTCGCCAAAGCTGGCGCCGTTCTGGCCGTCGATAATATTGACCACGTGCTCGGCGTGGCGCTGCGCTTCGCGCAAGTCGTCGCCGGCCAGCTCCTGCTGCATGAAGCCGGTATGCTCCAGGGCCAGCAGTAACTGCTCTTCGGCGCCCAGCAGGAACGCTTTGCCCTGGGGGTTGGCCTCGAAGGCGGTGACCACGTGGCGGATGTGCAACAGCGAGCCGGCGGGAATGAGGCCGCGGAAGGCCAGCGGCCCGATGTTGCCGTCGTCGTCGCCCTCGGGCTCGACGCTGATCAGTGCACCGCTGTAATTGGCCAGCAGCTCTTCGGCGGCCACGCCGCTGACGTCGCCGCCGGCAGGGTCGAAGGCGCCCAGACTGAGCGTGTTGAAGCTGTCGTCGACTAGCCACAGCTCGTAGCGGCTGCCGGCGGGCGGTGCGGCGGCGTTTTGCAGCAGGAGCTGGTAGCTGCCGGCGCGCACCACAGCGCCGTTGTCGCCGGGCGGCGCGTCGCGAAAGCGCAGCAGGGCGATGCGTTCGGCTGCCGGCGCGGCGATCGCGCCGGCCGTGGGCGCGGCGTCGGCCACGGTGGCCGGGGCTGTGGCCGCGGCGCTGTGGTCGTGCTCCGCTGTGGCCGTCGCCTGCGGTGCTGCAGTGGGCGCGACACTTTCTACCGTGGGTGCAGGCTCCGCCGTGGTGGGCGCAGGCGGCGCAGCGGGCTCGCGGCCGCAAGCGGCGAGGGCCAGGCTTAGCAAAACGATGAAATGGAACAGATTGCTCTTTTTCACGTCGAACTCCTTGAAAGACGGTGGGCGCGCGGGGCGCGAGCCCTGCGCAGGTTTCCGCCTTGCAGCATAAGCCATTGCCGCCGCGGCCACAGCCGGCATCTGGGGGGCTTTGACCGGGCAAATGGCGGGGGGCGACCCCTATCTTTTGGCGGGGGCGCCGTTCATACCCGACCGGTTTTGGAAACCTGTCGGGCGCCCGTGGTACATTCAAACAGTCTGCCACACTTTCTTCACCACTTCTCCACAATGTGGTCGTATAATAAGTGGCCTTGCATGCCTACCGCCCATGGGGCGACAGAGCATGTTTTGTGAAGCAAACGAGGAGTATCGCCGATGCAACGAGTGTGGATTGTGGCGGCGCTGGCCCTGCTGCTGGCGTCGTGCGCCGGGGGGCGACGGAGCACGGACATAGATAGCGAACAGATTGTGACGGCCTTTATTGGCGACCTGGCAGCGACGGCCAGCGCCAGCGGCAAGGTGCTGCCGCAGCGCTCTGCGGCGCTGGCGGTGCAGGCGCCGGGCCGCGTGCAGGCGGTGATGGTGCAGGAAGGCGACGCCGTGCAGCAGGGTGAGGTGCTGCTGCTGCTGGAGCGCGACGAGCTGCTGGCGGCCGTGGAAAGCGCGCGGCAAGAGCTGGCGCTGCAAGAGGCCACACTGGCGGACCTGGCGGCCGAGCCGCTGCCGGCGGAGCTGGCTGCGGCAGAGCTGGCCGTAGCCAGCGCCGAGGCGCGCCTGCAGGCGCTACAAGACGGGCCGCGGCCGCAAGAGATTGCCGCGGCCGAGGCTAACCTGGCGGCGGCGCAGGCCGGCGTGTGGGCCTCTTCGGAGCAGTTTGAACAGGCGCAGGCCGGCGCGGGCGAAGCCGAGATCGCGCGGGCGCGGGCGCAGGTGGCCGGGGCGCAGCTTGCGCTGTCGCGCGCGCAGCAGGCCAACGAAGCCAACCCGGTGTTTGAGACGCACCAGGCGCTGCTCGAGGCGCAAGAGGCGGCGGACATTGCCCAGGCGCAGCTCGACGCGCTGCTGGCCGGGCCCAGCGCCGGCAGCGTGGGCGCGGCGCAGGCGGGCGTGGGCGCCTCGGCGGCGCAGCGCGACGCGCGGCAGGCGGAGCTGGACAGGCTGCTGGCGGGCGCCAGCGCCACGCAAATCGCGGCTGCAGAGGCCACGCTGGCGCAGGCTGAGGCCGCGCTCGACGCTTTGCTGGCCGGGCCAACGGACGAAGCGCTGCGCGTGGCCGAGGCGCAAGTGGAGCGCGCGCGCCTGGCCCTGGCCGACGCCGAAGCGGCGCTAGAAGACGCCGCGCTGCGCGCGCCGTTCGACGGCGTGGTGTCGACCGTGCATGTGCAAGTGGGCGAATTTGCCGGCGGCGTGGCCCTGGAGCTGCTAAGCATGGATAGCCTGGAAGTGGCGCTGATGGTGGACGAGACGGATATTGGCGCTCTGGAAGTGGGGCAGGCGGCGACGGTGACTCTGGAAACGTGGCCCGACGAATCATTTGATAGCCAGATCGTGCGCATCGCGCCGTCGGCGGCCGCAGCCGAGAGCGCGCTGGTGAGCTACGCGGTGACTCTGTCGCTGGACGAAGCGACACGCGAGGTGCGCGCGGGCATGACGGCCAACGCCAGCCTGCTGACGGCGCAGCGCAACGACGTGCTGCTGCTGCCCAGCCAGGCGATCATCGCCGACCGCGCCGCAGGCCGTTTTTATGTGGACCTGGTGGTGGGCGAGGGCCCGGCGCCGGCGGAGGGCGACGCTGCGCCGGCCGGCGTGAGTGTAGAGCGCGTGGAAGTGACCATCGGTCTGCGCGACGACCAGAACACGCAGATATTAGAAGGGCTGCAGGCCGGCGACCGCGTGCGCGTGAACAGCGGCGCGCCGCGCGGCCTGCCCTTTGGCCCCGACTGAGGCCGCGAGACGCCATGAGGAGTGAGCAATGAGCAAGATAAGTGGCAAGTGGCTGTGGCTGGGCCTGGGCGTGGTGGCCCTTGGCGCCCTGCTGTGGCTCGGCGGGCGCGCTTTGCTGGGCCGCAGCAGCGCGCCGGCGGGCAGCACGGCGCAGACCGGCGAGACGGTGACCATTGTGCGCGGTGATTTGGAGGCCAGCGCCACGGCCGCCGGGCGCGTGACGGCGCAGCGCAAGGCGGCGCTGGCCCTGGCCGGCGCAGGGACCGTGCAAACGGTTTTTGTGCAGGAAGGCGACGAAGTGCGCGCCGGCGACGCGCTGGTGCAGCAGGAGTTAGAGGGCTTGCAGCGCGCCGTGCAAAGCGCGGAACAGGCGGTGGCCATCCAGCGCGCCAACCTGGAGCAGGTGCAGGCGGGGCCCACGGCGGCGCAATTGGCGGCGGCCGAGGCCGCGGTGAACAGCGCGCAGACGCAGCTCGACGACCTGCTGGATGGGCCCAGCGCGCAGGAGATTGCCGCGGCCGAGGCCAACGTGCGCGCGGCGCAGGCCAACGTGGCGCGCGCCTCGCAGCAGTTGGGCGACACGCAAGCGCCGGCCGACGAGAGCGCCATCTTGCAGGCGCAAAGCGCGCTGGCCGACGCCGAAGAGGCCGTGCTGCAGGCCGAGCGCAACCACCAGAGCTTGCTGGAATGCGAGCAGCTAGAGAACGGCGAATGGTCGTGTGCGCCGCGCGAACTGCCCTTTGTGAGCGCGGAAGACGCCGCGGAGCTGCTGCGCCAGGCGGAGCTGGCCGTGGTGCAGGCGCGCCAGAACCGCGACGCGGCGCAAGCCGAGCTGGCGCGCCTGCAGGGCGGCGCCGGCGAGAATGTGGTGGGCGCCTCGCAGGCCAGCGTGGCGCAGGCCGCCGCGCAGCGCGACGCAGCGCAGGCCAACCTGGACCTGCTGCTAGCAGGGGCCACGGAGGCCGAGATTACCGCGGCGCGCAGCTCGCTGGCCGAGGCGCAGGCCAACCTGGCGCGCATGCAGGCGGGGGCCAGCGCCGTGGAACTGGCGCGCGCCGAGGCGCAGCTGGCGCAGGCGGAAATTGCCCTGCAGCGGGCGCAGGTTAACCTGGAGAAGGCCACGCTGCGCGCGCCGTTCGACGGCCTGGTGACGGCCGTGTACGCCGGCGAGGGCGAGCTGGCCAGCGGCGTGGCCGTGGAGCTGCTGGATATGGCCAGCCTGCAGGTGGTGCTCGACGTGGATGAAATTGACATCGGCGACCTGGCCGTGGGCCAGGAGGCCACGCTGACGCTGCAGCCGTGGCCCGACGAGGAGATCGCCAGCCGCGTGCTGGCCGTGGCGCCGGCGGCCAATAACCTGATGCTGAACAGCGCCATCGCCTCGTTTCGCGTGCGCCTGGCGCTGCCCGAAACGGGCCTGGCAGTGCGCGAAGGCATGACGGCGGACGCCAGCCTGCAGACGGCCAGCCGCGACGATGTGCTGCTGGCGCCCAACCGCGCCATCAGCGTGGACCGCAGCACGGGCCGCTACTTTGTGACGCTGGTGGAAACGGACGCCGCCGGCGCGGAAGCGACGCGCCAGGTGGAGGTGACGATCGGCCTGCGCGACGGCAGCCACACGGAGATAACGTCGGGGCTGAGCGAGGGCGACCGCGTGCGCGTGGGGCCGGTGGTGCAGCCCGTGGACCTGATGCAGCCGGGCGGGCCACAAGGGCCGCCAGAAGGCGGCGGGCCTTTCGGTGGAGGTCCCGGCCAATGATGCAGCTCAGGGGCATTACCAAGGTGTACCAGATGGGCACGCAAGAAGTGCACGCGCTGCGAGGCGTGGACCTGACGATTGAAGACGGCGAGTACGTGGCGATCATGGGCCCGTCGGGCTCGGGCAAGAGCACGCTGATGAACATTATCGGCTGCCTGGATGTGCCCACGGAAGGCGTCTATATTCTGGATGATACGGACGTCAGCGACATGAGCGACGACGAGCAGGCGCGCATCCGCAACCAGCGCATCGGCTTTGTGTTCCAGCAGTTTAACTTGCTGCCGCGCACGCGGGCGCTGAAGCAAGTGGCCCTGCCCCTGATGTACGGCGGCTTCAACGCCAAAGAGCGCAACGAGCGCGCGGCGCGCGCGCTGCAGACTGTGGGCCTGGGCGACCGCATGGACCACCGGCCCGACGAGCTTTCGGGCGGCCAGCAGCAGCGCGTGGCCATTGCGCGGGCGCTGGTGACGGAGCCCAGCCTGATCCTGGCCGACGAGCCCACGGGCGCGCTCGATTCGGAAACGGGCCGCGAGCTGCTGGAGCTGTTTTCGGAGCTGAACCAGCGGGGCATCACCATCGTCACCGTGACGCACGACCCGCTGGTGGGCAGCAAGGCGCGGCGCACAGTGCACATTCGCGACGGACTGGTGGAGCGCGAGGAGATGAACGGAACGAGTGGCTAGCGGACGGCGCGCCGCCTTGCGGCGCCGCTCGCGGTCCTATTGGATAGCTTATGAACCTGCTAGAAAGTTTCTTGACGGCCCTCGATAGCCTGCGCGCCAACAAGCTGCGCGCCACGCTGACCATGCTGGGCGTGATTATCGGCGTGGGCGCGGTGATTGCCCTGCTGTCCGTGGGCAACGGCGTGAACGAACTGATTACAGGAGAGATCCAGGCCATCGGCACCAACCTGATCAGCATCGCCACCGATAACCAGGCCACGGGCGGCACGCCGGCTTTGAGCCTGGCGGATTACGAGGCGCTGCGCGACCCGCTGCGAGCGCCGGCGCTGGCCGGCGTGTCGGCCACGGTACAGGGCAACCAGGAAGTACTCTATGGCGGGCGCACGTATCGCACCACGGTCTCCGGCGTGACGCCCACTTATTTTGCACTCAATACGCTGAGCCCGATCTACGGCGATGTGCTCACGGAGAACGATGTGGACACGCGCGCCCGCGTGGCGGTGTTGGGCTGGGACGCCGCGGCGCGGCTTTTTGAGGATGAGTTTCCCGTCGGCCGCGATGTGCGCATTGGTGGCGTGTCGTACGAGGTGGTGGGTGTGCTGGAAGAGAAGGGCGGCTTTACGGGCGGGGACAGCGCCATTTTCCTGCCGATGAGCACGGCGCACAGCCGCCTGTACGCGCTGCGCACGCGCCACGGCGAGCGCGCCGTAAGCTCGATCATCGCCCAGGCGGTGAGCGAGAATGACGTGGACGCCGCCGTGGAGCAGATCACGCTGATTTTGCGCGAGCAGCACGGCATCATCTATGCCGAGGACGACGATTTTCAGATCATCAGCCAGACCGACCTGCTGCAGACGTTTACGACGATCACGGCCAGCTTTACCCTCTTTCTGGGGGCCATTGCCGGCATCTCGCTGCTGGTGGGCGGCATTGGCATTATGAATATCATGCTGGTTAGCGTGACCGAGCGCACGCGCGAGATTGGTATCCGCAAGGCCGTGGGCGCGCTGCGACGCGATATTCTGGTGCAATTTCTGATTGAATCGCTGGTGTTGAGCCTGGTGGGCGGTCTGCTGGGCATCGCCCTGGGGGCTCTGCTGGCCTTTGTGATCGACCAGATCCAGAACGATTTCAGCCCGGTGATCGACATGGGCACGGTGCTGCTGGCCACCGGCTTTGCCGGGGCCGTGGGCCTGGTTTTTGGCATTTACCCCGCCTGGCGCGCTGCGCGCTTGCGGCCGATTGAGGCTTTGCGTTATGAGTAGCGAGGTTGCGAGGCGGCGCCTATGAGCAAGAAGACGATTCTGGTGGTCGACGACGATCTGGAGATTACGCGCCTGCTGAGCGGCTATCTGCAGCAGGCCGGCTATGACGTGCTGCTGGCGCACGATGGGCAGACGGCCATGCAGCGCATCCGCGCGCAGCGGCCCGACCTGCTGGTGCTGGACCTGATGCTGCCGGACCGCGATGGCTGGGACATTACGCGGGCGCTGCGCGCCGAGCCGGCCACGGCGCAACTGCCAATAATTATGCTCACGGCGCGCGTGGACGACGTGGATAAGATTTTGGGCCTGGAGCTGGGCGCCGACGATTATGTGACCAAGCCGTTCAATCCGCGCGAGCTGGTGGCGCGCGTGCGCGCCCTGCTGCGCCGCGCGACGGGCGCGCCGCGCACGGCGCACGTGCTGCAGGTGGGCGCGCTGCAGTTAGATGTGGGCCGGCGCGAAGTGCTGGTGAACCGCGAGGAGGTGGAGCTGACGCCCACGGAGTTCGATTTGCTGCGGACGCTGATGGAAAACCCGGGCTACGTGTTCACGCGCGACGAGCTGCTGGAGAAGGGGCTGGGCTACGCCTACAGCGGCATGGGGCGCACGCTGGACACGCACATCAAGAACCTGCGCTATAAGATCGAGCCCGACCCGCGCGAGCCTACTTATATCCAGACGATTTACGGCGTGGGCTACCGCCTGGCCGAGGAAGCGGAGGCTTAACTATGGATCGCCTCTGGGTGCGCCTGAGCGTGGCTTTTAGCGGCGTGATCATTCTGGCCATCGGCCTGATGATCTTAACGGGCTGGCTGGTAGATCCGCAGGGCAGGCTGGAGCCGCGCAGCAGCCAGAACATCAGCGCCGCGGAGCTGCGTCAGCGGCTGCCGGGCGTGGTGTTGGCCATGGCCGGCGTGATTGGCCTGGTGGGCATCGGCGCGGGGGCGTGGATCAGCCGCAGCCTGACGGCGCCGCTGCAGGAGCTGGAAGACGCGGCGCAGGCCATCGGCCGGCGGCAGTTGGGCCGGCGCGTGAACGTGGACGGCAGCCGCGAGATGCTGGCCCTTGGCCGCGCCTTTAACCAGATGGCCGGCGAGCTGGAGCAAAGTGAAGCCCTGCGCCGCGGCCTGATGGCCGACGTGGCTCACGAGCTGCGCACGCCGCTGAGCGTGCTGCAGGGCAACCTGCGCGCGATCATCGACGACGTGTACCCGCTGGAAAAGGCGGAAGTGGCGCGGCTCTACGATCAGACGCGCCACCTGAGCCGCCTGGTGCACGACCTGCACGACCTGGCGCAGGCCGAGGCGCAAGCCCTGCCGCTGAACAGCAGCGATGTGGACCTGGCGGCCCTGGTGCGCGCCGCGGTGCAGTCGTTTGCGCCGCTGGCCGAAGAAGATGGCGTGCGCCTGGAGGCGCGCTTCCCCGACGCGCCGCTGACCGTGCACGGCGACCCCGCGCGCCTGACGCAGGTGCTGCAGAACCTGTTGGCCAACGCCCTGCGCCACACGGCTCCCGGCGGCGTGATCGCCGTGCAGGCGGCGATGACGGGCCCAGCGGCGGAGGTGCAGGTGCGCGACGACGGCGCGGGCATCGAGCCAGAACACCTGCCGCGGGTGTTCGACCGCTTTTACCGCGCCGACCGCTCGCGCAGCCGCCACAGCGGCGGTGCCGGCCTGGGCCTGGCCATCGTGCGCGCTATCGTGGAGGCCCACGGCGGCACAGCGTGGGCCCAGAGCAGCGGCGTGGGGCAGGGCAGCGTGTTCGGCATCAGGTTGCCGCTGGCGGCGTAGGCGCGCCGGACGCCTGCCGCAAGCCGGGGGTGGTTTGTAGTGGCGCGATTCATCGCGCCGGGGGTGGGGACGGGCAATGAATTGCCCTATTACGAGCCTTTGGTGCGCGGTGGATGAAGGTTATTCGTTGCGTCGAGGTGCGTTCGTTTCGCAGCCGGATGCTCTACGAGCCTTTGGTGCGCGGTGGACGAAGGTTATTCGTTGCGTCGAGGTGCGTTCGTTTCGCAGCCGGATGCTCTACGAG
>CAYLJW010000038.1:0-17991 GCA_964384155.1 uncultured Ardenticatenaceae bacterium | reverse complement strand
GAAGGTTATTCGTTGCGTCGAGGTGCGTTCGTTTCGCAGCCGGATGCTCTCGCCACGGGTCATGCTGAGTGAAACGAAGGGTCTGGCGGAAGGTTTTCGCGTCGTTGCACGCGCGCCGGGGGCGGTTATAATGAACTTTTTATTCACACTGTGAATAGTCGCGTTTTGAGTAGCTTATGACCCATCCTCTCTCCATCGAAATCGGCTTGCTGGGTTTTCTGCGCGGGGGCGCCAGGCATGGTTATGCTATCCATCAGGCGCTATCCGACCCGGCCGGGTTGGGGCCGGTGTGGCGCATCAAGCTGGGCCGGCTGTATGCGCTGCTGAATAAGCTGGAGGAAGCCGGCTACCTGGCGTCGACCACGGAATCGCAGGGCAGCCGGCCGCCGCGCAAGCTGTTCCAGCTCACCGCCGAGGGTGAAGCGCTGTTTCTGCGGTGGATCCAGGCGCCGGTACCGCACGGGCGCGCGCTGCGCCTGGAGTTTCTGATTAAGCTGTACTTCGCACGCCTGGAAGGGGAAGGAGCGGCGGCGCGCTTGCTGGCGGCACAGCGCGCACAATGCCGCGAATGGCTGGCCGTGGAGCGGCAGATCATTGATGACGAAACGGTAAGCGGCCGGCGCTATGGCCGGCTCGTACACCAGTTTCGCGCCGGCCAGCTTGAGGCCATGTTGAGCTGGATTGATTCCTGTCAGGAGGAAATGAGTAGATGAGAATGAAATGGTTGGTCTTTCTGTTTGTATTGGTATTAGGATTGGCAGGCTGCAACGCCCGTCAGACAGCGGGTGGGGAGGTGACCGTCTTCGCCGCTGCATCGCTTAACGACGCCTTTAACGATATTGCTGAGGCGTTCCAGGCTCAAAATGAAGGAGCACAGGTCATCTTCAATTTTGGCGGCTCTTCTCAATTAGCTGCACAATTGGGTGAGGGAGCGGATGCCGATGTCTTTGCCTCAGCTAATGAAGCGCAAATGGCAAACGCGGTTGACGCCGGCCGCGTTGCAGCAGGGACGGAACAACTATTCGTCTCCAACCGGCTCACCGTGGTCGTTCCGGCAGACAACCCTGCCGCCATTAACGCCTTCGAAGACCTGGCCCAACCGGGCGTCCAATTAATCCTGGCGGTTGGCGGCGTGCCGGTTCGTGATTACACGGATGAGATTGTGGCGGCCATGCCCGCCGGGTTTCAAGAGCAGTTTTACGGCAACCTGGCTTCGGAGGAAGACAATGTGCGCCAGGTTTCGGCGAAAATCGCCCTGGGCGAGGCCGACGCCGGCGTCGTTTACACTTCCGATGTGACTCCGGACATTGCCGGACAGGTGCAGCAGATTGCCATTCCTGATGAGCAGAATGTGGTGGCGACGTATCCCATCGCGCCCATCGTCGATGCACCAAATCCGGAGCTGGCACAGCGCTTTATCGACTTTGTGCTTGGGGCTGACGGGCAGGTTATTCTGTCCAAGTGGGGGTTTGGCCCGCCGCCGGGCAACTAGCGAGATGAATCATGTAAAGCCTGAGGGCAGGGCTCGATCCACCTGGCTGCGCGCTGCGCCGCAGGCAGATCGCCTGCCCGTCCTGCTGGCCGTCATCCTGGCCGTGACCCTGGCGGCCTTCTTCATTATTCCCTTCATTGCCCTGGTCTGGCGCGCGCTGACCCTACAGGGCAGTACGCCGGCCACTGAGTTCTCCATCGTTTCGGCCATCACTGTCAGCCTGGGCACCACGGCCCTGGCGATCATCGTCACTGTGCTCTTCGGCACGCCGCTGGCTTACTTCATGGCGCGCTACCGCTTTCGCTTGAAGCGGCTGCTGACGGTGTTCGTGGAGCTACCTATCGTCATGCCGCCGGTGGTGGCCGGCCTGGCCTTGCTCTCGGCCTTTGGGCGGCGCGGCTTGATCGGTATGCACCTGGCGGAGCACGGCATTACGATCCCTTTTACTGTGGCGGCCGTGGTGCTGGCGCAGGTGTTCGTCTCCTCGCCGTTTTACATCCGCGCGGCGCAGAGCCGCTTTGAATCGCTGCCGCGCGAGTATGAAGACGCCGCCGCCGTGGACGGAGCCGGCCGCTGGCGAACATTCTGGCACGTGATGCTGCCGCAAAGCATGCCGGCCCTGCTCAGCGGCCTGATACTCAGTTGGGCGCGCGCTTTGGGCGAGTTTGGGGCCACGATTTTGTTTGCCGGCAACCTGCAGGGCCGAACGCAGACCATGCCCCTGCTGGTTTATGGCGCGCTGGAGCGCGACCTGCGCGTGACGTTCATCACCGCCCTGATCCTGCTGGCGCTGGCCGCCCTGGCCTTCAGCCTGACGCGCTGGCTGGTGGGCCTGGAAGAGGACCTGACAGGTTTCTAAAACCTTTCGGGTCTTTCCGTCGAAAATTGACATTTGGTCGCGCCTCTATTATACTGTTTCTAATAGAACAATTGTGCTAAGAGCGACCTGTTAAGGAGGTAAGCCGATGGCAGCAACCACGGGCTATGCGCCGGTAAACGGTTTGCAGATGTATTATGAGATCCACGGCCAAGGAGAACCACTGGTGCTGCTGCATGGCGGTTTTGGCGTGGTGGCCATGTTCCGGGCCATTATTCCGGGGTTGGCGCAGGCGCGCCAGGTGATTGGCGTGGAGCTGCAGGGGCATGGGCACACGGCGGACATTGAACGGCCCATTGAGCCGGAGCAGATGGCCGACGACGTCGCGGCCTTGCTGGCGCACCTGGGTATCCCCGGCGCGGACCTGCTTGGCTACAGCATGGGCGGGAAGGTGGCCATCCAGGTGGCCTTGCGCCACCCTGAGCTGGTGCGCAAGCTGGTGGTTGTATCGGCGCCTTTCAGCTACGACGGCTGGGACCCCATCGCCGTGAGCGGCAGCAGCGCGATGGATGAGCAATGGGCGGAGGCCATGCACGACACCCCGATGTACGAAGCTTATGTAAACAGCGCGCCGCGCGTTGAGGATTGGCCGCGCCTGGTGCGAAAAGTGGGCCAAAGCGTGGGCCGCGATTTTGATTGGAAGGCGCAGGCTGCGGCGCTGCAAGCGCCCACGCTGATTGTCGTGGGTGATAATGATTTTGTGCGGCTGGAACACGCGCTGGAGATGTTTAAGCTGCTCGGCGGCGGCGCGCCTTATGTGCAGGGACCCATGCCCGCGGCGCAACTGGCGGTGCTGCCGGGGGTCAGCCATTTTGATAGCTTCATGCGCGCCGACCTGCTGCTGCCTGTCGTGCTACCTTTCTTGCAGGCGGAAGCGGCGGCCGGCGACCCGCAGGTTGGGCATAAGGTAAGTGTGCAGGGCGAATAGAGGAGGGTCTCATGGAAGCATCTGAACAGATCGACAAACGAATTAGCGAGCTGGGTGATTGGCGCGGCGAGATGCTGGCGCGGCTGCGGCGCATCATCCTGCAGGCGGCGCCCGAACTGCAGGAAGCCTGGAAATGGAGCTCGGCAACTTGGGTGCACCAAGGCAACGTGCTCTCGGCCGGCGTGTTCAAGAACCATGTCAAGCTCAACTTCTTCCAGGGGGCTGCGCTGGCCGATACGCATCATCTCTTTAACGCCGGAGAGGATGCCAAAGCCACGCGCTCGATCGACTTTCGCGAGGGCGACGACGTGGACGAAGCAGCGCTGCAGGAGCTGGTTCGCGCGGCCGTCGCGCTGAATGAGGCGGGCTAGGGTATGTTGCGCCAGGCCCTTCAAGAATACGGGCTATCGTTCGCCACTGAGGACGATGAAACCGTAAGTGGAAGTTAAGTTAGGAAAGGATAAAGTCATGCTTGAGCAGAATAGTGGGAGCCAGAAAATCACACCCTACCTTTGGTTTGACGGCGTGGCAGAAGAGGCGGCTAATTTCTATGTGCGCGCTTTCTCCAGCAGCGGCACACCGTCGGCCGTGGGCCACGTCGCACGCTTTAGCGATGGGTTTGAGGAAGCGCCCGGCGCGGAGGAGGGCGAGGCGATGACCGTGCAGTTTCGCCTTGGCGAGCACGAGTTCGTGGGCCTCAACGGCGGGCCGGACTTCAAGTTCACACCGGCTGTCTCTTTCTTTGTGGCCTGTGACAGCGCGGAAGAAGTGGATGCGCTGTATGAGCAGCTAGCCGAGGGCGGGCAGGTGCTGATGCCCCTTGACGCCTATCCCTTCAGCGAACGCTACGCCTGGATTAATGATAAGTATGGCGTCTCGTGGCAGCTCATTGAGCGGGCCGTGGACGACAAGATCTGCCCCAGCTTTCTCTTTGTGGGTGAGCAGTATGGCCGGGCCGAGGAAGCGATGAATTTCTGGATCTCGATTTTTGAAGACGCCGCCGTGGGCCACGTGTCGCGCTACGGCCCCGATGCTCCCGACCGCGAAGACGCCGTTGCCTATGCCTCTTTTACCCTGGCCGGACAGCAGTTTGTGGCCATGGACAGCGGCCTGGACCATGCGTTTACCTTTACCGAGGCTACCTCGCTCTTTGTGCAGTGCGCCGATCAGCAGGAAGTGGACCATTTCTGGTATAAGCTCATCGCCGATGGCGGCGAGGAGAGCATGTGCGGCTGGCTGAAGGACCGCTTTGGTGTGTCGTGGCAGATTATCCCCGAGCGGCTGATGGCGCTGCTGTCGGACTCCGATCCGCAGCGCACCCGCCGCGCCGTGGAGGCCATGCTGCAAATGCAGAAAATCGACGTGGCCGCCCTGGACCGTGCGGCGGATGGGGCGTGATGCTGCTGGCCGCCCCTTACGTTTTGCGGATCAGGTAGTGATATTCGCGGGCCCATAGGGGGCCGCGGCTGCTGCTTTCTAGCAGCATGTTGCCCGAGCGGGCGGCCCAGTCGCGCAGCTCGCGCTGCGAGGCGCGGTCGGTGCTGAGCACCTGCAGCACTTTGCCCGGAAGCAGGTCGTCCATGGCGTCTAGCAGTTTGACAAAACCGGAGGCGCAATCGCTGCCGCGATTGTCCAGCGTCTGGGCGACCTTTACTTCGGCTAAGATCTTCTCAATCATGGGTTACTCCTTTGCGCTTAACGCCGGCGCGCCGTCAGGCGGATGGCTGCGCCGCGCGGTCTACGAGCTTTTTCGTGTGACGTAAATCGTCTAGCTTGCACATGCCGGCAATGGGTGAACAGGCGCGCCACATGGGGCAGGTGAGGAAGATGACGATGAGGCCCACGATCAGGCCTATTTTGGCCAGGATGAGCAGGCCGAAGCTGGAGCTCCACAGCGCCGCCAGGTTGAAGCCGATATAGCGATAGGCCTGGATCAGGCCGGTGAGCACCAGGGTGGGCAGAATGAGGCGCACGGCCACGCGAAAGCGCTCTAGCTGCTGCCCGGCGGCGATCACCACGTCCATGGAGACGATGTCGCGGGCCGCGGGCACGGCGAGGAAGATGTTCCACACCGCGCCGCCCAGCCACAGGCCGAAAGCGCCGATGTGCAGCCAGCGCACCAGAAAGGCCAGCGGCTGCGCGCCCTGCAGGGCTACGTCGTAGGCCGCCTGCACCAGGGCGCTGGCCAGCAACAGGGTTAGCGCCAGGGCCGCCGCCCGCTGCTCGGCAAAGGGCGCATGCCTGTCGCTCTGCCGAAAGGCGTCGCGGCCCACGACGATGGCGATGCAGGTCGCCAGCAGCATGTCGAGCCACACCAGCCAACCCACGCCCCAGCGGGCGAAGCGCACGGCGTCCCACAGCGCGGCCAGCACGAACAGCGGCAGCGCCAGGCGCGTCAGGCGGCGGAAAAGGTGGAACTGACGCGCGGCCAGCTCGCGGAACGCTGCCTGCTGCTGGGCCCGCCGGGCCGGTTTGGTGAACAGCACCTTCCACATATAGCCGCCGGCCAGCAGGCCAAAAGAAACCAGGTGCAGCCAGCGCGAGGCTACCTGCGGCCAGGCGCCGGCGCCGTGCGTGGCCATCGTCAGCCATGTGCCAACAAACGAGGCGATGGTGATGACGGTCAGCGCCACCTTAGGCAGCACATATTTATCGAGAAGCTGCGTTTGCCTGACCTCCGGCCGGGCGGTAATCAAGGGAAGTTCCATGTAGGTGCTCCTGAAGGGCAGGTACTATTGGCTATCAGATTCGTGATCATGATAGCCGCCGCCCGGGGCGATGGCCTTGATTTGGATCAAGTGGCCGCGCGGCGTGGACTCAGAGAAAGACGTTTTATCCTTCGCTCACTTCCACGCCCAGCTCGCGGCAGAGGAAGGCGTAGATGTCGGCGCTTTCTTCGATGACTTTGCTCATGGGTTTGCCCAGGCCGTGGCCGGCTTTTGTCTCCACACGCAGCAGCACGGGGTTGGGGCCGCCGGCGGCTTGCAGCGTGGCGGCGAACTTCTTGGCGTGCATGGGCACCACGCGGTCGTCGGTGTCGGCCGTGGAGATGAGCACGGGCGGGTAGGCCACGCCCTGGCGCACGTTATGCAGCGGCGAGTAGGCGTAGAGAAAGCGGAAGTGCTCGGCGTTTTCTTCGCCGTTGCCATACTCTGGCGTCCAGTAGCGGCCGGCGGTGAAGCGGTGGTAGCGCAGCATGTCGGCCACGGGCACGATGCAGGCCACCGCGCCGTATAGGTCGGGGCGCTGCAGCATGCAGGCGGCGACCAGCAGCCCGCCGTTGCTGCGGCCCATGATCGCCAGCCGCGGGCTGCGCGTGACATCGTTGGCTATCAGCCACTCGGCGGCGGCGATGAAGTCGTCGAAGACGTTTTGCTTGTTGTGCAGCATGCCCGCCTGGTGCCATGCCTCGCCATATTCATTGCCGCCGCGCATGTTGGCCACGGCCACCACGCCGCCCTGTTCTAGCCAGACGAGCCAGGGCACCGAGAAGATGGGCGTGAGGTTAATGGCAAAGCCGCCATAGCCATAGAGCAGGGTGGGGCGGTCGCCGTCGCGCGGCAAGCCTTTCTGATGCACCAGGAACATGGGCACGCGCGTGCCGTCGGCGGAAGCGTAGAAGACCTGCTGCGTCTCGTATTTGGCGGCGTCGAAGGCCAACCGCGGCGTGAAGAAGGCCTGCAGCTCGACGGCGGCGAAGTCGTAGCGCCAGATGCCCGGCGGCATGAGGAAGGATTGAAAGTGGACGAAGAAGTCGTCGTCGCTCTGCCGGCCGCTCAGCTCGATTACGGCGCCCAGGTCGGGCAGAGCCACGGTAGTTGCGTTGCGCCCATCGCTATCCAGCACGGTGATGCCGTGGACGGCGTGCTGCATCGATAGGACCACCAGGCGGTTGTTTATCAGGCGCACGGCGTCGAGCACCTGGTCGCCCTGGGGTAAGATTTCTTGCCATGCTTCGGCGGCGGGCGATGCCAGGTCGATGGCCACGATACGCCCGCGCGGCGCGTCGCGGTCGGTAAGCAGGTAAAAGCGGCGGCCGATGGAGCCGGCGAACTCATAGAGCGCGTCGCCCTCGTCCAGCAGGCGCACGAAGCCCTGTTCGTCGGCGGCCGTGTCTGCGCCGGGTTCGGCGGTGAGTGCTTTGTAGTAGAGGCGGTTGCGCACATCGGTGCCCTGCCACACATGCAGCACCAGGTATTGACCGTCGTCGGTGATTTGCGGATCGAAGCCCAGGTCGGGGTTGTCGGGGCGCGCGTAGACCAGCACGTCGTCAGACTGCGGCGTGCCCAGCGTGTGCCAGTAGAGGCGCTGGTGCGTGCTGGGCGGCGCGCCGGGCATGCTGCCGGGCTGTGGATAACGGCTGTAGTAAAAACCGCTGTTATCGTGCTTCCAGGCAATGCGCGTGAATTTGACCCAATGGATCACTTCCTTGGCCTTTTGGCCGCTGTCGATGTCTAGGATGTGAATCTCTTGCCAGTCGCTGCCGCTGGCGGCGAGCGAATAGGCCAGCAGCGAGCCGTCGGGGGAAGGGGCGTAGTTAATCAGGGCGATGGTGCCGTCGGCGCTCAGCTCGTTGGGGTCCAGCAGGGCGGTTGCGGGCCCAGCGTCGTCGTCACGGTAATAGAGCACGGGCTGGTTTTGCAGCCCGGAGTTCTCCTGGTAGAAGAGGCGGCCGCCGCGGCGGCGGGGCGCCGTGTAGCGCGGAAAGTTCCACAGCTCCTTATAGCGCGCTTCCAGAACCGCGCGCGCCGGAATGGCCTCTAGCTCGCCGCGCGTCAGCGCGTTTTGCGCCGCCACCCAGGCCATCGTTTCCTCGGAGCCGGGCTCTTCCAGCCAGCGGTAGGGGTCGGGCACCAGCGTGCCATGATAATTGTCCTGCACGGCGCTCTTGCGCGCGGGGGGATAGGCGTGGGGTTGGTTCATCGTTTTCCTCGGTCATGTACCAGACCAGACAGGTTTCAAAAACCTGTCTGGTCTGCCTGTGACGCCGGCGCAATTCCTGCTGCCCTCAGAATCTCCCGCGCCAGCTCTTCGGGCGGGCGATCCGCGGTGTCCAGCAGAAGGTGATAGAGCTGCGGCGTGCGGTAATCCTCGATGCCGTAGACGGCGCGAAATTTCTGCACGTCTCCGGCATCGCGGTAGCGGATATCGGCCAGGGCCTGGGCGCGGCTGACCTTCTGGCGCGCCTGGTAGCGCTGCACGCGCACGTCGAGCGGCGCCTGGCAAAAGACGCGGAAGGTGTGCGCCAGGTTGCGCGCCAGCCAGCCGGCCAGCCGGCCCTCGACGATGAGATTTTGCCCGCTGCGCATGAGCCTGGCCTGGTAGTCGTCGAAGACGATGTGCACATTGTCTTCGATGTGGCTCACTTCCTGGATGCTCACGCCTCTGGCGTCGCAATACTCGCGGAAGCGCCGGCCGGTGTTGATATATTCCCAATCGGGCAACAGCTTCAGCAGCTCGCCGGCAATGGCGCTCTTGCCTGAGGCCACCTCGCCCGATATGGCGATGACGGTGAAGGTCAATCTGCCCTCCCGTGCGCCGTCCTCGGCGCACAGGCGTATGATACCGTGACTTGGGCGAGTAAACGAGCGCACGTTTCGGGGTCAGCGGTGGATGACGCCGGCACAGACGAGGCAGCGGCGGTCGGCGTCGAAGTAGGGGTGGCCGCATTGGGGGCAGGGCCGGCGGCCGCCGCTGGCCCGGGGCGGCGGCGCGCCGGCGGACACTTTGGCGCGCAAGAAGCCCGACTGGCTGCGGATGGCGCGCCGGCCGTCGCGGTCGAGGCTGTCCAGATAATCCAGCCAGCCCTGCACAAGGGGCAGCGAAACGTGGCGCAGCCAGCTTTCAGGGTTGGAAAAGGGCGGGTCGAGGGCCAGCAGCTCGCGCGCCAGGCGCGAAATTTGCGCTTCGCCCTCATGGTGTTGGTGTTGATGTTGGTGATGATATTCATCTTTATGATGTTTATGTGGATCATCATCAACATCATGAACACCATGAACACCATGATGGGCTGAACGGTCACTGGTTGACTGTTCAGAGGCTGAAAAGTGAGCAGATGACCGTTCAGGCGAAAGGTCAGTGGCTGACTGTTGGTGGGCCGAACGGTCACTGGTTGACGGTTCAGAGGCTGAAACGTCGGGGGTTGATTGTTCAGGTGAACGGTCATTGGCTGACCGTTCAGCGGTTGAAACGTCACGGACTGACTGTCCAGGCGAACGGTCATTAGCTGACTGTTCGGCGCTTGACGAATCAGCAGGCGACCGTTCGGGCGGCAGGACAACCGGCGGCGCTTCGGCGGCTGGCGCGTCGTGCTCATGGGGCGTGCCGTGGTCGCAAGGGGGCGCCGGGGCCGCGTCGAGCCGGGCAAAGATGTCCACGCCGGGCGCCAGGGCCCAGCAGCGGTAGTGCGGCCGCACGGCGAGGCCCAGGCCGTGCAGCAGCTCCAGCGCGCCGCTGACGGAGTTTTGGCTCCAGCCGGTGAGCTGCACGAGCTGTTCACGGCTCTTGGGCCCGGACGCGAGCGCCAGAAGAACGGACAGGGGCGCGCCTCTGAGCCGTGCGAGCAAGTTAGGGTCAGTGGCCTGCAATTCTGCCTGTGCGTGCATCGTTTTATCCTGGTTGGTAGGGTTGCGCTCGGGGACAGAATAGCACATGTGTTCTAAGAAAATCAAATTGCCGTGCGCTATACTCACGCGCCCGCGGGCCGCGGTCTGCTCACGGTGCGAGTCCCGGCTGGGGCGTGCACGGGACGGGGCATCAACCGATCGGTTGACTGTTTAATCCACCTCTCGTCAGCCCAAAAGTCCATCGCTCGGCCGGTTACACGCAGTGGGCCGGCTGCTATGCTGTTGTCATTGAACAGTTAACCAACAGAAGCAGATAGGAGAATGTGATGAAACAGCAACCAGTAGTCAATTCAGAGCAGGTGGGTGGGCAGCACGGCCCCGGAAAGTGGATGGGCGCATTCATGATCGCCATCGGCGCCATCTTCCTCATGGGCACGGCCGGGATCACCATCGGCGGGTACAGCCCATCGATGCTGATAGCCTTGGTACCCATCTTTTTAATCGGCGCGGCCGCTTACCGGCGCTACCAGCAAGAGGGCCGGCTCACGCGCCGCGTTCTCAGCATTGCCGTGTTTGCCCTGCTGCCCCTGGCCTATCTGGCGGTGATGGCCCTGGGCTACAGCATCTCTGGCCTGTGGCCTCTGGGCATCATTGTCGTGGGCCTTTCCTTTATCTTACTGGGCGCCGGTCGCTAGTGCTGCGACGACGTTTCTTAGGGCGGCATACGCCAGACCAGACAGGTTTCCGAAACCTGTCTGGTCTTCAGGAGGTTAGGATGACACAAGTAATCGAAGTACAGAATTTACACAAGGCCTACGACGGCGTGCCGGTGGTGCATGATGTGTCCTTCGCCGTCGACGAAGGCGAGATCTTTGGCCTGATCGGGCCTAACGGCGCCGGTAAGACCACAACGATTGAGTCGGTGCTCGGGCTGCGCAAGCCAGATGGCGGGCGCGTGTCGGTGCTGGGCCTGGATCCGCAGCGCGAGGCGCGCAAATTAGGCCAGCGCATTGGCGCTCAGCTTCAAGATGCGGCGCTGCCGGATCGCATGAAAGTGTGGGAAGCGCTGGATTTATACGCTTCCTTCTACAAAAGGAGCGTGCCCTGGCTGCCGCTGTTGGAGCAGTGGGGCCTGGCCGAGAAGCGCAACAGCCAGTTCGGAACACTTTCCGGCGGGCAGAAGCAGCGCCTGTTCATTGCCCTGGCGCTGTTGAACGACCCGCAGATCGTCTTTCTGGATGAGCTGACCACGGGCCTGGACCCGCAGGCTCGCCGCGCCACCTGGGACCTGGTGCGCGCGATCCGCGAGCGGTGCAAGACCGTGGTGTTGATCACCCATTTTATGGATGAGGTTGAAGCGCTCGTGGATCGCGTGGCCATCGTCGACCATGGCCGGCTGATCGCCCTCGACACGCCGGCCAGGCTGGTCGCCGGCCTGCAAGTAGAGACAAAGGTGCTCTTCTCTGTTGCTAACGGCTTTCAGGCGGCGCGGCTGGAACAGGTGAGCGGCGTTAGCACCGTGCAGCAGGACGAGAGCCAGATCACCGTCAGCGGCAAAGGGCCATTGTTGGCCAATGTAGCCGCCGCGCTGGCCCAACACAACATCGCCCCGGCCGACCTGCGTGTGCAGCAGGCCAACCTGGAAGATGTCTTTCTGGCATTGACCGGGCGACCGATCAGGAACTAATTGAAGGGGCAACCGGGCGCTGGCCGCCCTGGCCCCGCATGATGCAAAAGGAGACTATGATGAAGACCTTTCTCAAGCTCACCCTCATGGAGCTGAAGCTACAGCTCCGCGAGCCGCTGGCCCTCTTCTTCACCCTGGCTTTTCCGGTGATGGTCATGACTCTGTTTGGCTTCATTTTCGGCAACGAAGCCCAGGAGATGCTGGGCGGCTACGGCCAGGTGGATCTGTCCGTGCCCGGTTACGTGGGCATGGTCGTGGGCACCATTGGCATGCTGAGCATTCCCACCACGCTGGCCAACTATCGGGACCAGGGCATTCTGCGGCGGCTGCGCGCAACGCCGCTGGATTCCAGCCTGGTGCTGTGGTCGCAGGTGGCGGCGCAGGTGGTGATGGCCGCCGCGGGCATCATCTTGCTGTTCCTCGCCGGCCGGTTGATCTTCGACCTGCGCCCGCCCAGCGGCAACGTGGCCGTTGTGCCGGCCTTGGTGCTGGGCGCCTTCAGCTTCTTCGCCGTGGGCTTCGTGCTGGCCGGCGTGATGCCCTCGGCGCGCACGGCGCAGGCCGTGGGCATGGCCCTTTTCTATCCCATGCTCTTCCTGTCTGGCGCGGCCATGCCACGCCACATCATGCCCGACTTCGTGCAGCAAATCGCCGCCTGGTTGCCGCTGACGCACGTGGTCATCCTGCTGGAAGATCTGTGGCTGAAGGGAAGCTGGAACCTCGGCTCCGCGGCGGTGGTGGTGGCCGTGCTCGTCCTGGGCCTGCTGCTCTCTCGTTTCACCTTCCGCTGGGAGTAGGGTACACTGGCAAACAGCATGAACGCGAAGCAGGAATGGCAGAAAGACGTCTGGCTGAGCTGGCACTGGCTGTGGAACGCACTCTTCTACGCCGCGGTCATGGTTTCCACCTGGCTCATGCTGCAGGATGATAGCCGCAAAGCTCCAGCCGGCGCGGCCCTGCTGCTGACCGGTATCTTGCTGCTGTGGCATGGGGGCGGCTTGACGCTGGCCTACCGCCAAGCGGCTGCATCGGGCAAAGCAGCCGGCCTGCGCTTCATCGTGATCATCGGCGTGATCGCGCTCTGGCTGGCGTTGGTCACGGTGTCGCCGGCCTATTACTTCACCCTTTTCGGCCTCTTCGGCCAGCTTTTTGGCCATCTACCCCTGCGCCTTGGCGTGATAGCCGTGCTGCTTCTAACAGGCGCTATCCTCTACGCGCAGTTGGCGGCGGCCGGCGCGCCGGTCTCGCCGGCCAACCCCATCGTCTGGATGTTCCTGCTCTCGGCGTTGGGGGCCATCCTGCTGGGCATGTGGATCAGCGCCATTATTGGGCAGAGCCGGCGCCGCCGGCAGCTTATCGAACAGTTGGAAGCCACGCAGGCAGAGCTGGCCGCCGCGGAACGGCGCGCCGGCATGCTGGAAGAACGGCAGCGGCTGGCGCGCGACATCCACGACACGCTGGCCCAGGGATTTACTAGCATCGTGATGCACCTGGAGGCGGCGGAACAGGCGCTGCCCGGCGATGCGGCGACGCTGCAAAGGCACCTCGACCTTGCCCGCGCTACAGCCCGCAGCAGCCTGGAACAGGCGCGCCGCGTGGTATACGCTTTGCGGCCGCAGTCGCTGGACCAGCGTTCGCTGGCCGATGCCATCGAACGCACGGCCGCCCGCTGGCAAGAAGAGAGCGGCATCGCCCTGACCACGACCGTCACTGGCGAGCCCATCCCCCTGCATCCTGAGATAGAAGTGACCCTGCTGCGGGCGGCCCAGGAAGCGCTGGCCAATGTTCGCAAACATGCCCAGGCCACGGCCGTGCAGCTCACGCTCTCTTATATGGCCGATAGGGTTGTTCTGGACGTGCACGATAATGGCGTGGCCTTTGCCGGCGCCGCGGCGTCGCCGCTCTCCGGCGGCTACGGCCTGCAGGGCATGCGCGAGCGGGCCGAGCAGTGCGGCGGCTCGGTTACCGTGGAGAGCGAAGCCGGGCTGGGCACGACGGTTGTGGTTTCTATCCCGATCGCCGACTAAGGAGGAGGCTTCGCGCTATGGACAATATTCGTATTTTGATTGCAGATGATCACCCCGTGGTGCGCGAGGGGTTGTCGGGCATGTTAGCCGGCCAGTCCGACTTTGAGGTCATCGGCCTGGCCGCCGACGGCGACACGGCTGTTGCCCTGCACAGCTCTCTGGCCCCCGACGTCACGCTGATGGACCTGCGCATGCCCGGCCTAGATGGCGTGGGGGCCATTGAGGCCATTAAGGCCCGCCAGCCTTCCTCGCGCATTATTGTGCTGACCACCTACGATTCCGACGCCGATATTCTGCCGGCTATCGAGGCCGGGGCCACAGGCTATTTGCTGAAAGACGCGCCGCGTGACGAGCTGTTCCGCGCCATACGCGCCGCGGCCAGGGGCGACGCGGTGCTGGCCCCGGCCGTGGCGGCGCGGCTCATGACACACATGCGCGCCCCCGCCGAAGACAGGCTGAGCGCCCGCGAGATTGAAGTGCTGCAGTTGGTAGCCACGGGCGCGGGCAACAAGGAAATCGGCCACAGCCTGCACATCAGCACGGCGACGGTAAAGACGCACCTCATCCACATTTACAGCAAGCTGGACGTGGCGGACCGCACCGCGGCGGTGACCGTGGCCCTGGAGCGGGGGATCATTACGCTGGCGCGGTAGGCAACGACGCGCCTGGCGAGCGCGGCAAGGTAGCCGCGGCTACAGGGGAGGCGCCACACGCGTGCGGTAGGGGGGCGCTCAGAAGTCGAGGTCCAGCTCCCAGCCGTCGTCGACGTCCCACAGATCGGTTTCCAGGTAGCGCTCGCCGGAGTCGGCGCAGATGGTGAGCACGCGCTTGCCGGGGCCCAGCATGCGCGCCACTTGCAGGGCGGCGTGCACCGAGCAGCCGCTGGAGATGCCGGCGAGGATGCCTTCTTCACGGGCCAGGCGGCGGGTGATCTCGTAGGCTTCTTCGTCGGTCACGGTGAGAAAGCCGTCGACGAGCGCGCGATCCAGAAAGCGCACCGGCTGGCCGTCGCCGATGCCCTGCTGCTTGTGCAGGCCGCGCCGCCCGGCGGCTTCCAGGGCCGCGGCGTAAGGCTCGGCCGTGTAAATCTGGATCTCAGGGATGGCCGCCTTAAGGGCCACGGAGACGCCGGCGACGGTGCCGGAGGTGCCGATGGCGTGCACAAAGGCGTCGAGCCGGCCGCCGGTTTGGACCAGGATCTCGGCGGCGGTGCGCTGGCGGTGGACCTGGGGGTTGGCCCTGTTCTTGAACTGCTGCAGCCAGAGCACGCGGTCGCCATACCGTTCCTTCAGGGCGGCGCAGGCCTCGCGGCAGCGCAAGATGGTTTCCGTCTGGTCGCTGCCCGTGGGCGTGGCGATGACCTTGGCGCCGTAAGCCTTCATAATCTTCACATGCGCGCCGCTGTAATAGGCGGGCACGGCCAGCACGGCTTTGTAGCCCTTCACCGCGGCCACAAAGGCGATGCCCACGCCCTGGTTGCCCGTGGTGCACTCGGTGAGCATGGAGTAGCCGGGGCGGATGAGCCCCTGGCGCTCGGCGGATTCGATGAGGCTGAGCGCCGTGCGGCTCTTGACGCTACCGCCGGCGTTGAGCGCCTCGAACTTCACCAGCACCTCGGCATCTTCAGGGCCCGGCAGGCGGTTGAGGCGGATGACCGGCGTTCCGCCGACGGCTTCGAGAATGTTGTTGCGTACTTGTTGCATGATGTCTCCCTGTACGCTTACCCTTTGGCTTGGCGAAGGGCCTCGCGGGCCGCTTCGAGGGTGGCGTCGATGTCTTCGGCGCTGTGCGCTGTGGAAAGGTACCAGACGCCGACCTGCCCGTTGAACAGCACGCCGCGGCGGTACATGGCGTCGCGGAAGCGGGCGTGCAGGCCGAAGCTGCCGCGGCGCATGGCGTCGCGATAGTCGACGATGGCTTCTTCTTCGAACCAGACCTGCAGGGCGGGGCCCACGCCCTGCACCACGGCGGGTAAACCCGCTTCGCGGCTGACGGCTTGCAGGCCCTGCGCCAGGCGCGCGCTGAGGGCGTACAGATGCTCGTACACGCCCGGCTGTTCCAGGATGGCGATGGTCGCTTTGACCGCGGCCATGGCCAGCACATTCTGGTTGTAGGTGCCGGCGTGCGACACCTCATGCCGTGCCATCAGCGCCATCACCTCGCGCCGGCCGCCGAGGGCCGCCACGGGGTAGCCGCCGCCCAGGGCCTTGGCGATGGTGGTGAGGTCGGGCATCACGCCGTAGTGCGCCTGCGCGCCGCCCAGGCCCAGGCGGAAGGCGGTGATCACCTCGTCGAAAATCAGCAGGATGTCGTGTTCGTCGCAAAGCTGGCGCAGGAAGGCCAGGTAGCCCTCTTGCGGCTCTGTGGCGCCCAGGTTGCACATGATGGGCTCGGTGATGATCGCTGCAATCTCGTGGGCGTGGCGCTTCACCGTCTTTTCTAGCGTCTGCGGGTCGTTCCAGGGCTGGATGATCAGGCTCTGGCCATAGGCGGCGGGGATGCCGGCGGTGCCGGGCACGGGGCGCGGGTTGTGGCGCAGGCCAATGGCGCCCAGCGGCGAGCGCACGTTCCAATGGATGATGTCCGACCAGCCGTGGTAGTGTCCTTCAAAGCGCACGATCTTATCTTTGCCCGTGTAGCCGCGCGCCAGGCGAATGGCGGCCATCACCGCCTCGGTGCCCGAGTTGCAGAAGCGCACCATGTCTACGGCCGGCAGATGGGCCACCACCTTTTCGGCGGCCTCGTACTCCAGATCGTGGCTCATGGCAAAAATCGTGCCGCGGTTGCTGATGGCGCTGACCACGGCGCTGGTGAGCTGCGGCGGGCAGTGGCCCAGCAGCAGGGGGCCGAAGCCCAGGGCGTAGTCGATATACTCGTTGCCGTCGACGTCCCACAGGCGCGAGCCGTCGCCGCGCTCGATGAAGGGCGGGTAGGGCGCGAAGCCGGCCAGCGGGCTGCGCGCAATGCTGCCCACGCCGCCGGCGATGGTCTGCTGCGCGCGCGCGAACATTGCGGCGGACTGGGTGGTTGTGTGCTTGGACATGGTCTCGTATCCTTGTTCACTCTTAATCGGAAAGCAGCTCATTTTTAAATGCCGTGCCCTCCTTCATAATCAGGCGCAGCTTGCTGCGGTTTTGCAGCACGGTGATGTCGTGCAGTGGGTTGCCGTCGACCACCAGCAGGTCCGCGATTTTGCCGGGCGCTACGTGGCCCAGGCTGTCGCCGAGGCCCAGCAGCTCGGCGGCGCTGCTGGTGGCGGCGACGATGGCTTGCATGGGGCTCATGCCCGCGCGCACCAGCAGCTCTAGCTCGAACAGATTCTCGCCCTGGTCGTGGCCAAAGGCGTCGGATCCCATGGCGATTTTGACACCGGCGCGGATGGCCTTGCCGATGCTCTCGTTGTGCCGCTCGATAAGCTCGCGCGCCGTGCGGACGGACTGGGGGTTGATGGCGGCGTTAGGATCGCGATCCGCGATTTTCAGGATGCCATGCACGGCGGCCAGCGTGGGCACCAGGTAGGTACCGCGCTGCAGCAGCAGCTCGACGTCGTGGTCGCTCAGAAAGAAGCCGTGGTCGATGGAGTCGATGCCTGCTTCGACGGCGTGACGCAGGCCGGGGCCGCCTTCGCAGTGGCTCATGGTGCGCTTGCCGGCGGCCTGGGCCTCGTAGACGACGGCGCGGATCTCTTCTGGGGTGAACTGCGCCGGGGGACGCGCGCCGGGCGGCTTGCGGAAGACGCTGCCGGTGACCGAGATCTTGATGACGTCGGCGCCGGCCAGCAGAAAGTGGCGCGTGATCTGGCGCAGGTTTTCCACGCCGCCGGCAAAGTGGCGCACGCGGCCAAACATGCTGTTCAGGTCCAGGGTGGCGCCGGAAGCGGGATGGATGTCGAACAGGCCGCCGGTTTGTGTGAGCGGCGCAATGCAGATCAGCAGGCGCGGCCCGGGCACGAGGCCCTGTTCCACGCCCAGCTTGATGCCCAGATCGCAGCCGCCGGCATCGCGCACGGTGGTCACGCCGGCGGCCAGCGTGCTGCGCAGGTTTTCGAGGGTTTTGAGCACGGTGAGCGAAGCCGGGGTAGTGATGCGCGTCTCCAGGTCGTATTCATGGGCGATCATGTGCGCGTGGGCGTCGATGATGCCGGGCATGATCGTTTTGCCCGCCAGGTCGAAGACACGAGCCTCTGGCGGCGCCTGGATGGCCTCGCCGGGCCCGGCGGCCGTTATCTGCCGGCCTTCGACGAGCACCGCGGCCCCATGCAGCGGCTCCGCGCCGCTGCCGTCGATGAGCATGCCGTTGGTGAAGTGGGTGATCATACAAGGTCCCTTTTACCGAAACTCTCGAAAAGCGCGCGGGCCCGGCTCGTAGATATCGTGTTAAAAGTCAAGCATTATGTACGTTAACAGCGTGCCTG
>CAYLJW010000037.1:0-49035 GCA_964384155.1 uncultured Ardenticatenaceae bacterium | reverse complement strand
GCCACCGGGTTGAAGACCGTGCGCGAGTGCCGCGTGGGCGACACCATTACGCTGCGGGACAGACAAGCCAGCGTGCCGCTGCCCGGCTACCGGCCTGCAAAGCCCATGGTTTTCGCCGGCATTTACCCTACCGAGGGCGAAGATTACGAGCTGCTGAAAGAGGCGCTGGAAAAGCTGCAGCTCAATGACGCCGCCCTTGTCTTTCAGCCGGAAACGTCGAACGCGCTGAACTTTGGCTTTCGCTGTGGCTTTCTGGGTCTTTTTCACATGGAGATCGTGCAAGAGCGGCTTGAGCGAGAGTATGACCTGGACATCGTGGCCACTGCGCCCAGTGTGGAATACGAAATTGTGCGCGCAAACACCTATGAAGTGATCCTGATCGACAGCCCCGCAGAGCTGCCCGATCCGAGCGAAGTCGCCGAGATCCGCGAGCCGTGGATGGAAGTGCAGATCTTCACACCGGAAGAGTATTATGGCGCCGTGATGGAGCTGGTGATGGGCCGTCGCGGCGAATTTGTGGGCCAGGAGCACCCTGCGCCGGGGCGCGTGGTGCTGAAATTCGAGCTGCCGCTGGCCGAGATTATCGTCGACTTTTACGATAAGCTGAAGAGCGGCACGCGAGGGTACGCTTCGATGGATTACGAATTTCTGGGTTACCGCGCTTCGGACCTGGTGAAATTGGAGGTGTTGGTAAACAAAACACCCGTGGACGCGCTGGCGATGATTGTGCACAGCGACGACGCCTACCACCGCGGCCAGCGCCTGGTTACCCAACTCAAAAAAGAGATTCCGCGGCAGATGTTCGAAGTGCCCATTCAGGCAGCTGTGGGCAAGCGCGTAATCAGCCGGGCAACGGTGAAGGCGCTGCGTAAGGACGTGCTGGCCAAGTGTTATGGCGGCGATGTGACACGCAAGCGTAAGCTGCTGGAACGCCAGAAGAAAGGTAAGAAGCGTATGAAGATGATCGGCAACGTGGAAGTGCCGCAAGAGGCCTTTCTTGCCGTGCTCCGATTGGGGGATGAGTAATCGTTCGTAGCGCGAGCTGCTGCTTGATCGTGCATGGCGAGGAGCCTGGACTGTAACCCATGTCAGTTTACCGGCGGATCCTCTTTCCGCTCGTGGCGCGGATTGATGCGGAGCGAGCGCATGACCTGACGTTGCGGCTACTGGCGCGCACCGCGGCTAACAGCACCGGCCGGGCCGGCTTAAAGCTGCTGGCAGGGCGCATTCCGCAGCGGCCGGTGCGCGCCTTCGGCCTACAGTTTCGCAATGAGCTGGGCATCGCCGCTGGATACGACAAGAACGGCCTGGCGCCGCTCGGCCTGGCCGGGTTAGGCTTCGGCCATGTGGAAGTGGGCACGGTGACGCCCTGGACCCAGGCAGGCAACGCGCGGCCGCGTATCTTTCGTTTGCCGCCGGAACAGGCCCTGATCAACCGCATGGGTTTTCCCAATGAGGGCATGGCCCGAGTGAGCGCCCGCCTGCGCCGGCTGCGCTCAGATACGGCGCGCTGGCCGGAGGGATTTGTGCTCGGCGTGAGCCTCGGCAAACAAAAGGAGACGCCGCTGGCGCAAGCCGCCAGCGATTATGTGTGGGTGATGCGCGCCGTTTATCCCTATGCCGACTATCTGGCGTTGAACGTCAGTTCGCCCAATACACCGGGCCTGCGGCAGCTTCAGGGTCGCGATTATCTGCAGCAGCTATTGGCAGAGCTGCAGGCCGAGAACGGGCGCCTGGGCGGCGAGGCCGGTGCGCGGCCCTTGCTTGTAAAGATTGCGCCTGAACTATCGTGGGCGGAGCTCGACCAGGTGTTGCAGGCGGCCGAGGACACCGGCGTTAGCGGCATCATCGCCACCAACACGACGACCGAGCGCCCCGGATTGGCGCCAGGGCGCGGCGACCAGGTTGGCGGCCTGAGCGGCGCGCCGCTCGGGCCACGCAGCCTGGAAGTCGTGCGCTATATCTGGTCGCAAATGGCCGGGCGACTACCGGTGATCGCCGTCGGCGGCATCATGAATGTGGACGATGCGCGCGCACGGCTCGACGCCGGTGCGGCGCTGGTGCAGGTGTACACCGCGCTCGTATATGGTGGGCCGCGGCTGCCCGGGCGCATCGCCCGGGGCTTAGGCCGCCCGCGCGCCTGACGGCAAGTTGGCGGGAACCATGCGTTATGGTTACGATTGAGGATTCTTGGCGCGGAGGCATGTACAATGACAGCAGGTGAGATTCGTGGACTTTGCTTTCGGTCGTAATTCTGATAGCAGTGGCAGCGGCAACCGGGAACGGTTGGCGTGGATCGTGTTGCTGGTAAGCTTCGCCGCCTGGCTAACAGCAATTATTGCCCTGCCGCTGGGCGCCGGCGCCTATTTGCAGAACGCGCGCCGGCCGCTGATTCTCGCGATTCAGGCCAATGAAGGGACGGTGGGCTTATCGGACGGCAATGGGCAGCGCGATGCCATATTCGTCGGCGAGCCGGCGCGTAACCTGGAGGGCAGCGCCCATATCCTCACCAATCTGACAGACACGGCGCTGATGCGTGTGTACGCGGCGAATCAGCCTGAATCGCTGGCGCGGCTTCACGTTTATGGCAACAGCGTGCTGGAAGTGACCGAAGCGACGGCGCCCCGCTTTAGCCTGAGCAATGAAACGTTTGAAATGCGCCTGAACCTCGTCAGCGGGCGCATTCGCATTAATCTAGAGGAACGTGAAGGAAGAGCCATCCGTATTCGCATCGCAACGCCGCAGGGCGGCGAGATCAGTGTGGAGGACGCCGGACAATATTCGGTAGAGACGACAAATGCCGCCACTTCGGTCGCCGTCCTCGAAGGGCGCGCCAATGTCGTCGCCGGGAGGCAGGCCATGCTGCTGGTGGAGAATCAGCGCGCGCTGGTGCCCGTGGAAGGCAGCCTGACCGGGCCGCTCAGCACGGAACGCGACCTGGTGCACAACGGCAGCTTTAGCGACGACCTGGATGGCTGGATCATAGTTGCCGGCACGGTGGAGCTGTTAGACCAATCTACCGTCGACGTGGCCGTGGTGGAGGATGACGGCGATCACGTTCTGCGCTTCCATCGGCTGGGCCTGGGGCACGCGGACGCCGCCGTGCGCCAGGTGCTCGACCACGATGTGACCGACTTTACGTCACTGGAGCTGTTTGTCACAATGCGCATTGTGCAGCAAAGCCTGGGCGTTTGTGGCGAGCAAGGCAGCGAGTGCCCGCTCTTCGTGCGCATGGAGTACGAAGATGTCTATGGCACCAGCCAGGTCTGGCAGCAGGGGTTCTTCTCTATCGGCGAGTTCCAGGCTGGCTCGACGCCGGATGTCTGCCAGTTTTGTGCGGCGCCCATCAACCGCCACCTGCGCGTCCCGCCCGACCAGGTCTATTTTTATGAGTCGGGCAATCTGCTTGAACAGCTTTCTCAGCAAAATATCCGGCCGCGCCTCATTACGGGCATCAGCCTCGCGGCTGAGGGCCACACCTTCGAGACGCTGGTAGTCGACACTGCGCTGATTGCCTTAGAGTAGCTAGTCTTCCGCCGACCACTGTTTGAGCCAGGCCTCCAGATCTTCTGGCGAGTTGGCCACAATGGGTAGGAAACGAGCGCCGGGATAGTGCTGCTTAAACCAGGTGGCGGTGAGTATGTCGGGCCAATGGTGGGGGTTCACGGCCAGAACAAAGCGCTCTTCCAGGTCACCCATGCCGGCATCGTCGGCCGAGAAGCCGACTGTGAAGCGGCCAACATAGCTACCGCGCGCGGCGGCCAGCAGCCACTTCTCTGTGGCCGTGGGCGGCAGTAGTACGTAGACGCGCCGGTAATTCTGGCGCGGCTCACCGCTTGGTACGAGCTGCGTTTGCTGCGAGACGCGCACCAGGCGCTGCGCCAGCAAACGGGCACCTTTGTCGCCCACAAAGCGAACATCATATAAGCCTTCTTGCTGCGCCGTAAAGATGTAGCGCCATAAGGTCCGGTCGTCTTCCTGGCTGCTGCCGCGGAATTGCGCTATCGACAAATGGCCATCGGGACGGCGAATCTGGAGCTCGGCGAAAGGGTGGTTGCGCATCGAGGAGGCCATCACCGCGACCTCTTTTTGCGGCTGGGGGTGCTCCGGCTCCAAGGCAATGTGCGTGTCGCCGGGGCCGACGATGGCCATGCTGCGCTTGTAGCGCCCATCCGGCAAAAGGACGGCGTTGCGCCAGAAGATAGATTGCTGGCGTTTGGGCAGCGTGGGCGAAGAGCGCAGAAAAACGGTGGCGATGCTGGCCTCGGCTTCAAAGGCCAAGCGCAGGGTTTCCCAGCGACCTAATGGCTGCGCTGCGTCGCTCCACTTAATGAGCGGGCTTTCGGGGTCGAGGCCGCCGGTTGGATCTACGCCAATTTGCATATTGACGTCGCTGGCGTCGCGCCGGCTGCCGGGCTTCTCATCTTCGCTAGACCACGCCTGGCCCATCACCGACAGCTCATAGCGGTTGCCGGGCGCCGCCGGAAACTGCTGCCAGAGGCCGGCATGGTGTGTGGCGAACGGCGTGCTTACCTGTTGGGCAGGGTGCTCGTCGACCGTCGCCGCCCTGAACACAGGTGTCAGGTTTTTCCAACTGGGGTCGCTATCGGCCGCCGCCGTCCACCAGGGCGCCCAGCCAGCAGCCACAAGCAGTTGCTCGTCGTTGCGATAGGCCGTGAAATCGCTATCGAAATCGCCATTAGACAGGATGTTGCTTTGTTCCATAGTCGGGTGAGGAGGCGGCAAAGGCCCATGGCTTGCCTTTGCCGCCTATAGGGTCTTACGCCGTTATTCTTCTGGTACGACGTAGCTTTCGATGGTGTAGTTCAGCGTTTCCAGGTACACGTCTTCATACGGATTGTCGTACATCGTGGTGAAGAGCAGGAAGGTTGTGCCGCGCGTTTCCAGGAACGAAGTACCGCTGTAATCGCCGCTTGGCGAGCTCCAGACCAGCCGCTCGCTGCCATCGGGCTGCACCTGGTCGGAATGGATGCGGATGTCGGTGGCGTAATAGTCGCGCAGCAGCTCCAGGGCGAAGGCGCCGGCCTGCGATCGGCTGGTTTCTGTGCCGTCGTCGTAGGTCAGATTTTGAATGACGCCATGGTCGTCTGGCGCATAGAAGGTGTCGATGATCGCGTTCTCGCCTTCTGACCGCTCATAGCGCCAGGGCGTGGGCACTTCGATAGTGAAGAGGTTGCCGGGCCCGGTGAATGTGTAGACCCAGTTGTACTCCACTTGTTCCGACGCGGCCGCTGGATCGACCTGAATGCTATCTACCACGGCCGAGTACAGGTCTGAGTAGCTGTCGACAAGATCATCGTCCGCCCAGAAGTCATAAGCGTAGATAATATTATCGAACTGGTCGTAAAAAGAAATGATCGTCTGAGGCACGCCGTCAAAGGTAATACTCTTGGTGACCGACGCCACGCCGATATCCGTATCGATATCCTGTGAGACTTCCGCGTAATCGCTAAACCCATTAAAGAAATTGAGGTCGCGATTGACGACGAAGTTCGTGAAGCCGGCGGCATCGAGACCGTAGCCGGTGTTGGTAATCTGCACGTAGATGAAACCCGACCCATCTGGCGCTTCGATGGAAGCGGAGCCTTCATCACTGGAAATCTCCCAGCCAGTCGGTGGGTTTAGTGAGAATGAGCCATCGGGCTGGTTGTACGGGGTGCTATCTATGTCGGCCGACACCACTGGGCCATTATCTGGGCTTTCTAAGGTCGGCAGAGCTTCACGGGTGGGCGCGCCTGGCAGGCCGAGCGTGGCCGTGGGCTCGACGGTTGGCTCCGGCGAAGGTTCGGGCGTGGGGGGCGGATCGGTAGCCGTGGGATCGGGTTCTGAAGTGGGCAGCTCTGGGATCGCCGTCGGCTCGGCGGTAGGTTCGGCGTCGCCACCTAGGCCGCAAGCCAACATCGGCAGCGCCAGAGCCAACATGAAAATGATTAAGACACGTAATGAACGAAGCATGGATTCCTCCTAGGCGGCCGGCGTTAAATTCGCATGGCGCAACGCCGATCTGTGCTAAAGATCTATTCTATCATTAGCTGTTGGCTGAGAATAGGGCCGATTGAAATTAGTACTTATGGGCTAGTCGAAGCCCAGCCCGCGCTCTTTAAGCGAGATGTACCGCTGATAGCCAATGATGATGTGATCGAGGAGTTCGATATCCAGCAGTTTGCCGGCCTGCCGTATCTGGCGGGTGACGTGAATATCTTCAGGGGACGGTGAGGGATCGCCAGAGGGGTGATTATGGGCGACGATGATCGCCGCAGCGTTGTCTTTGATCGCGGCGCGGAACAGCTCGCCCACGCGCACCACCGACGTATTCAGGCTGCCACGATAGACCGTTTGCACGCGCAACACGTGGTTGCGCGTGTCCAGCAAGATAACCCGGAGGTCTTCTTGTTCCAACAGCATCATCTCGGACATGAGCAAGTTGGCGGCGTCGGCCGGCGAGGTGACCCGCGGCCGCTCCTCAGGCGCTGAGGCCATCAGGCGCCGTCCCAGCTCTAGGGCCGCTTTAATCTCCACGGCCTTGGCCGGACCAATGCCGTTGACCGTACAAAGCTCGGCCAGCGAGGCGCGGGCGAGGCCGGGCAAGCCGTCGAAGCGCGCCAACAGGCGGTCGGCAAGGCGCAGCACGTTTTCGCCGCCCACGCCGGTGCGCATCATGATGGCCAGCAGCTCGGCATTAGACATGACGCGAGCGCCCACGCGCATCAATCTTTCACGTGGGCGCTCGTCTTGTGGTAAGTCGCGGATCATGGGCGCGTAAGGTGCGGTGCTGTCTTCAGTTTTCATTGCGCAGGTCCCGTGTTCGCTCAGGTTAAAGAAATGGGTTCAACTGCTTTCAGAGCAAGGCGGCCTAAGGCACAGCCTTCATCAGCTCGACCAGCTCATCCCACTCTTCAGAGGTCATATGCAACGTTACACCGCCCAGCTCCAGATGAAAGACGATTTCACCTTCATCATCGCTCTGCCACACGAAGTACGATTCCGTTTCGGCAATAATGTTGCCATCATCCTGGCTCTGATTGTTATTGTTCACTTTTTCCTCCACAGAATTGGCTGAATTTCTATTGTCCCGCAGCACGACTTATAACCCAAAAATTAGGAATTTTCCAATTTTGCTTTTAGCGACATTTAACTGTGAGGAGGGATAATGAAGGGGCGGCCCGTGACGTGGTCGTGGTCGAGCTTAGAATCTAAATTGAGAGGCATACATCCCTTGAACCGAAACTTACTCCCACTCATGCTTGTCATTGCCGCTGCCTTATTTGCGGTGGGTTTTGCCTCTGGTCGGCTCTCGCTGTACGGGCGGCTGGCAGAGATTGAACGAGCGCTGGCGGCCACGCCAGAACCCATCATCTTGCCGGAAGAGGCGGAGATGCCGACGCGCGATGTGACGGGAGCCGATGTAGAAGGGCTGCCCCGCTTCCCCGGCTCCGTTCGCGTGGAATACCGCCACGTGATCCTGGGCGATCTTGAGGAAATGGAAGTCGAGTATGTGGCTGCAGCAGAGCTAGACGACGTGCACGACTTCTACCGCAATGTGTTCGACGAGGAAGGCTGGATCGTCGCCGACCTGGGTATATTCCAGGGCGAGTGGACCTTCTTCGTGGTATCTGGCGAGCGCGAGGCCGTGGTCGAGCTGGAAGCGCGCCAATCTCTGGTCGAGGTGGAAATTGAGGTGATGGAGCCGATACGCGACTAAAGGGGCACGCTTTGCGCGCGCACTCTTAAACGGGCGGCTCGAAGCGATAGCCAACGCCGCGCACGGTCGAAATATGGGATGGCTCACCAGGCCGATCGATCTTGTTGCGCAGGTAGAGCACATACACATCGACCACGTTCGACTCCGGGTCGAAATCGTACTCCCATACCGCGGAGAGGATCTGCTGCCGCGAGAGAACCTGGTTGGGGTGGCGCATGAAATATTCCAGCAGGGCATACTCGCGTTTCGAGAGCTCGATCATCTGCTCCTCACGCCAGACACGTTGTGACAACATGTCCAGGCGCAATTTCCCGGCCACGAGCTGCGTGGCGTCTGGCTGGTCGGAGCGCCGCGTCACGGCGCGAATGCGCGCCAGCAGCTCTTCGAAGGCGAACGGTTTGGTTAGATAATCGTCGGCGCCGGCATTGAGGGCCTCGACCTTGTTTTTCAGATCGTCGCGGGCCGTCAGCATCAGCACCGGCAGCGCAGAACGGCTGCTGCGAATACGCTGCAGCACCTGATGCCCATTTAAGCCGGGGAGGGCAATGTCGAGAATGACAAGGTCGATGGTATCGTCAGACGAAAGCAAGATGCCGTCCTCACCGCTGTCTGCAACCAGAATCTGGTGCCCGTGAGCGCGAAGGCCGCGCTCCAGGACGCGGGCGATTGCACTATCGTCTTCTATGATTAAGATTCTCATTGTCGAAAGTATATGTTCATAAGGGTGGATATGCCAAAGCGGAACGCGGACTCGGGTGGAAACGGGATGGCGGCATGCAAATAACAGAATCGGTCAGAGAAAAGATGCAGCCGCGCTGGCTGGAAAGCGCGGCGCTGGGCGGGCTGCTTGTGTTGATTGCCACGGTTGGCCTCGTGGGGCTAGGGATTAACTCCCAGGTGCGGCGCATTACGGAGGAAGCGTTGTCCTACGATATCGAACTGGAAGATCGCGGCGACGACTTTCGCGTGACGGTGCTGGACATGCGCCATTACCATCGTAACATCGCCTTTGTGGGCCCCACGCGGCGCGGCATGGTGGATTTTGAATCGGCATACCGGCAGCTTCTGGCGCAGATCGGGCGCCTGGAAGAGCTGGGTATCGTCGATCCCACGGCGGCGACGCCGGCCGAGCTGCGACAGTGGGCCGAAGTGTATTACACTGACTTTCGCCCGGCCATCGAGTTATACGAGAGCGATCCACGCGCCTTTGCCTTGGCCAGCGACGCCGGCCTGGTGAAAATCGCCGAGCTAGAAGGAGCCGCGCGCGAGATTGAACAGATCGGCGAGCAGCGGGCGGCCAACGCCCTGCGCCGCGTCGAAGCCGCTGAACGCAGCGCCAGGCTTGTGCTGCTGACGGTCCTCATTGGCCTGGGCTTTGTGGGCGTAGGCCTTGTCTACGTGATCAACAGGAATAACCAGGAAAAACGCAAGGCGGCCGGCGAGCTGGCGCACGCGCTGCTGCTGCGTAATGCGTTTATCGCCGACGCCAGCCACGAGCTGCGAACGCCCCTAACCGTCTTGCGCGCTAATGCCGAAGTTGGGCTAGATCTGGAACGGAATTGTGTGCATAGAGAAATTCTGGAAGAGATCGTTGCCGAAGCTGTTAGAATGACCCGGCTGATCGAAGATCTGCTCTTCCTGGCGCGTTCCGACGCCGACACGGTGCCGTTGGAACTGGAGATGGTCGACGCGCGCGCTTTGTTCAGCGACCTGGCCCTGCGCAGCCAGGTGCTGGCCCAGGAGCGTGGGGTCGAGCTGCGGCAGAGCCTGGGGGCCAGCGGGACTATCTTGGTCGACCGCATCCGGATCGAGCAGGTTGTGATGATCCTGATAGACAATGCTATAAAATATGCCGGTGTGAATCCGATCACGCTACGCACGGCGACCATGGGCCAGGAGCTTGTCGTGGAGGTGATAGACCGCGGGCCGGGCATTCCACCGCAGGACGTTGACCTGGTATTCGAGCGTTTTTATCGTGTGGATAAGGCGCGCTCGCGCGATATGGGGGGAACAGGCCTGGGCCTTCCAATCGCCAAGAGCATCGTCGAAGGGCACAAGGGGCACATCCTGGTTGAAAGCACGTGGGGTGAAGGAACCGCCATGCGCTTCACCCTGCCGCTGCTCGATATAAATAAGATAACTCATCTGCCGGCTGGGCCACCGGCAGATGAGTTGTGAAGCGGACAATCAGCCGATGCCGATGGCGCAGCTAGCCTTGCGAGGCGTTGTGGAGAGCGTCTGCGGCTTAGGCGCCGGCGGCCGCTGCTGCACTGTCTGGCGCCCGCTCTTGCACCGTAAGCGGTTGGTGCACGGCAAATGACACGACACCTATTTCGTTACGAATGTATTGCAGAATGGCGTAGATAAGGGCAATGATGCCCACCATCTCCATCCACTCCTCGAGCGTACCCACGGCTGAAAAACGCAGGCTGGTGCCGCCGGCAGTGTACCAGAGATTGGCGCTGACGGATTCGACGACAAGCGCGCCGCCCACGTATAACGCGCCGGCTAAAATGAACCAATTCCTGGTGCCAGACGGCAGATGCAGGACAAAGGGGAGATAAGTAATGGCCAAAATGAGAACCAGGGCAAGGCCTACAACCACCCAGCCAAAGTAAAAGTAGCCCGTAACATTCAACTGTTCCTGTATAAAGGGCGTCAGCTTCTCGTGGATTGTGCCGGCCTCATCCATAGAGATGTACGTAAATATGGCGCTTAGCCCGGCCCATGCCAGGGCGGGTTTGCCCTGGCCGCGGCGAACGAGCGCGACCACAAGAAGGAGCAGAGCTGCCAGCAGAAGAATTGCAGAGCTGAACCAGGTGGGCACATTAGCTTCTCGGTTTATATTCATCAGTTCGCCGTACTGGTAAATCCAGTAGTTGGTCTGGGTTCCTGCCCGGTATAGGAGGGCGCGCAACGCAATACTCTGGATAGCCAGAATGGTGGCGATAATTGTCAGCACCATGGCGATTCTCTGTGCGGGAAGCTGAATCCTAATCTTGTTCATGACATTCTCCTAATCTGGGGCGCCCCTCGCGGGTGAAAGAGATCGGGCCGCCTGGGCCCGATCTCCATTACCACAATTAGTTAACTGCCGCTGCCGCTGCTGCTAAAGCTACCACTGCTGCTAAAGCTACCACTGCTGCTATCTCCGAAGCCACCGGTCGGGGGCGGGGGAGGAGGAGGCGGAGGAGCAGGCGGGTTAAAGCTGGCGCTGCTGCTGTCCGATGCACTATCGCTCGTGCTTGCGCCGGTTGCGGCCGGTCCGCCACCGAACTCGCCGCTACAACGGTTGCGCCAGGAGCGCGCTGCGGCCCAGGTAGGCGGTGCGTCGGCGCACAGGCCTGAATCGCGCCAGAGCTGCTGGCCATCGTCGCTGACGTAAACCTCGTTACTTAAGAAGCCAACCTGCAACTGGCGCACATGTACGAAGCGGTCATCGTCGATGTTGTCGTCAATTGAGCCGTCGAACAGGTCGTCAAGACGGTCGCTGTCTACTTCGCCGCCAATGCGCAGCACGTCACCAATCTGAATGGCGCGCAAGCGCGGGTCGTCGTCGAGCTCCAGGTCGTAGCCATGGATGCGCACACGGTTGCCGCTGATGGCCTGAACGTCGCCCTCGATGACGAACGGAACGGTGCTGCTAATCACTACGGCTGTGGGGCTTACCGGCGGCGCCTCATGCAGCACCCAGATGTACTCGGCGCGAATCGTGCCGCCAGTGGCCTCAACACCCTGTACCTGAATGGTGGCGCCGCTGTCGATAACTCCATCCACCAGTGCACTGCGCGTGTCGACGGTTAGGCCGTTCACTCTGGCCAGCCCGCCATCGAGCTGCTGCACGGCCCCGACAATTTGAACGGACTGTGCCTGAGGCTCATTCTCTTGCGCTCTCTGGACGGCAATGACGTCTTTCACCGATGTGGCGATGTCTGTATTGGCGCTCGGCTCGAATTGCGATTGATCAGGGTTGGCGCCAGTACAGGCCACAACGAACAGCGCAAAGGCTAATAGAATCACGATTACGGTCAGGTGACCCGATTTCTTATGCACGGCAATACTCCTTTCATTGAGATTTGTGAAACCTTTCATGATAGGAGCATAACCCGCGGCAGTTAAACAGCTCTAAACTTAAAATTAGACCTTTTCCAATTCTTGTTTAACAGGCGGCGCAACGTTCCATGGAGCGTCCGGCGACGATTGAGACGATATACCTAGGAGGGAAACGAGGGAGATCTAGCGCCGCACGAGGTTGCTGACGAAGAACCACAAGTTGGCCGGCCGCTCGGCAAGGCGGCGCATGAGGTAGGGATACCAGGTGGTGCCATAAGGCACATAGACGCGCACGCGATGGCCTTGAGCGGCGAGCCGCGTCTGTAGCTCGCGGCGTACGCCATGCAGCATCTGCAGCTCGTAGGCGTCGGTCGCGAGGCCCTGTTGCCGGGCAAAGGCAATGGTGGCGTCGATCATCGCGTCATCGTGGGTGGCCATTGCGGCATGGGCCTTGTTGTGACGCGCTTGCGGCCCCAGGAGCAGTTTCATCAACTTGACGAAATTGTCGTCGGTGTCTTTCTTAAGGGGGAAGGCGATTTCGGGCGGCTCCATATAGGCGCCTTTGCAGAGGCGCACCGAGGCGCCCATGTCTATGAGCTGGCACACATCCTCTTCGCTGCGGTAAAGGTAAGACTGGATGACAACCCCCGTATTATCGAAGCCATCCTCCTGGCGCAGGGTGCGATAGACATTTAGCGTGGCATCGACCAACGAGCTATCTTCCATGTCCATGCGTACAAAGAGCCCAACTTGCCGGGCGCGCTGCAAGATCTGGCGCATATTGTCCAGGGCCAGCGCGGGATCGATGGCCAGCCCGAGCTGGCTGGGTTTCACGGAGACGCCGGCAGAGAGTTTGCTATCATGGATGGCGTCGAGCAAGCGCAAAATTTCATCACGAGCTTGGCGCGCTTCCTGCGGGTCGGTGACGCTTTCGCCCAAGTAGTCCAGAGTGGCCAGGAGCCCCTGGCGGTTCAGATCGCCGGTCACACGTATGACGTCGGCAATGGTTTCCCCGGCGACGAAGCGGCTTGCGACATACCAGGCCGGCGGAAAGCCGGTGACCAGCCGGCGCGCCCATGTTGCGTGTGACAAATATAGCAGCAAAGCGCGAAGCCATCGTTCGCCGAATTGAATTAAGATGATCAACAGGAGGAGTGGAGCGAGAAGGTAGAGGAGCTGCCGACTCTTGAAGAAGTTCATGGGCGCGTTCTCAGATCGTGGGTAAACGTGGTGCCTCAATCTGCATTTTACTGAGGGAATCGGACGAGGGCAATAGACAAATATCACCCGAAAAGCATGACAGGCGGCTTGATGACAACCATAGCTGCGCTGTTAACGCGCCAGCAAAGAGTAGCCTCCGTCGAGCACGATTGTCTGGCCGCAAACCATGGCTGCGTCGGGCGAACAGAGGAACATGGCCAGGCCGGCGATGTCGTCGGACGTGCACAGCCGGCGGGCTGGCGTTGCCGCGGCTACCTCGGCGATGAGCGCCTGACCGCCTTCGCGGAAGCTGTCGAAGTGTTCGAGTGCGCCGGTGAGCACGATGCCCGGCGAAACGCCGTTCACGCGGATGTTGTGTGACGCCAGCTCGACGCCGAGATAACGCACGAGGGCCTCTAGAGCCGCTTTAGAAGCGCCGACGACCACGTAATCGGTGAGCACGCGCGTGGCGCCAAGGCTAGAAATGGCGACGATAGCGCCACCGCCCTTTTTCTCCATCAGCGCCGTGGCCCGCTGCGCGCCAAAGAGCAACGAGCGTGCATTGATATTCATGGTCCAGTCCCAGCCGCGCGCCTTTTGCTGCAGCGCCGGGCGGTTGTATCCAGAGGCTGCATTGTGGATCAGGATGTCCAGGCCGCCGAACTCTTGCTCGATGGCCTCATACAGCCGATCGATGTCCGATAGCTCGCCCACGTTGGCCTTCACTACCAGGCAGTTGCGACCCATCTGGCGTATCGACGCAGCCACATCTTCGGCCGCGGAGCGATTACGAAAGAAGTTGATCACGATGTCGGCGCCCTCGCCGGCAAATCGCCGGGCGATCTGGCTGCCAATGCCCCTGCCCGAGCCGGTAACCAACACAACCTTGTTCTCAAAGCGTTTCATGATGTCTCCTCCAGGTTGGTGCACGGCGATTGTACTTTACGCCTTCTATGGGCCAAAACTATTATTGTCACTGCCTGACTTTTGTGCTTAGATGGGGCTGTCTGCCAGTAGAAGCCTACAAACGAGGTTAGGAGTGACGTGTATCGACGATGCAACCAGCGAAAGCTCCTCAAACGCTGCCAACGCTACCACAATGGCCGAGCGCCTGATTCGAGCGCTCGCACAGCACACATCCATTCTGTTATCGGAAGCCGATCTTGGCGACGTTTTACCTGCCCTGCAGCAAGGCTTCTTGGCGGCAGGAGCGGAGATGGCTGCTTATCTGGAGCTGGAGCCGCACCGCGGTGAGCACGGTTCCTGGCGCCTGCGCGACCTACAATGCGACGAGAGATACGGACAGGGCGGGCGTAGCGAGATCTCTCGCCGCATTAGGGCCTCGCTTTCCCACACTGATTTGGGGTGGCTCAAGCTAGGCCCCGCTGGCGCGGCGCGAACAAGCCCACACGATTCCTGCACGGCGCTGGCGCCGGTGTTTTGTGACCGGGACCTGTGTGGACTATTGTGGGTGGAGGCGTCGCCGGAAGCGTGGGCGCCCGACAGTCTGCGAGCTCTTGGCTCTGTAGCCATGTGCCTGGGGCAGGCCATCAAGAACCGCGCCAACCTATCTCACTTCAGGGAACGCCTGACGCAGCAGGAAGCGTTGGTGGAAGCCGGGCTGCAGATAAGCCAACGAATGAATGAGTTAGAGCTTGTGCACCAGGTGGCCATTGCTACGGCGCGACTTGTGGATATCGATAAACTTTTGCAGGAGACCACCACATTCATTGTCGAACGCATTTACCCTGACGTTTTCGGTTTTGTCTTACGCGATAGCGACAGTGGAGGATTTAAACCGCACCCATCATTTCACGGGTTGCCGGTCTATGGGCTGGGGATCACGGTACCCATGGAGCATAGCATTACCGGCGAGGTGGCGCGCACCGGACAGCCGAAAATCGTAAATGATGTGGCCATGGAGGCGCTGTACTTCTCTGTGGTGCCTGAGACGCGCTCGGAGGTGGCCGTGCCAATGATATCGGAAGGCACAGTAATCGGCGTGATTAATGTCGAGAGCCGAAAGCGGGATGCATTTGGCCAATCAGACCTGCGCTTCCTGATGACGTTGGCCGGCCAGGTGGCCACGGCCATTGAGCGCGCCAGGCTGTACGCCGACCTGCAACAGCACGCGGGCCAGTTAGCCGAAGAGGTAAATCGGCGCACGCTGGAGCTGCAATGGGAGCGCGATCGCATGCTGGCCATTCTTGATAGCGCAGGCGAGGGCATCATGTTTACAGATGTCAATTCCAAGATTCTCTATGTCAATCGGGCGCTCGAATCGCAGATCGGTTATAGCCGCGAAGAATGCCTGGGGGCGCGGCCAAGCATGTGGCGCAGCCCCGAAACAAATGATATGGTATTTCAGGAAATGCAAGAGACGCTGCGCAGCGGCAAGCGCTGGCGGGGCGAGGTGAAAAACCTGCGAAAAGACGGCACAACATTCGATGCAGCGTTGACGATTACGCCGTTATATGACAACGATGGAAACTTAAGCGGCTTCGTGGTGGTACAGGCAGATATTAGCCGGCTAAAAGAGGTGGATCGCCTCAAGTCGAAGTTCATTGCCAACGTCTCGCACGAATTGCGAACACCGTTGACCAACATACGCAACTACACGTCGCTGTTAGAGCGAGGAAGCCTGAAGCGGCGCGAAAAGTATATTGCCGTCATAAAGAAAGAGAGCGACCGGCTGACGCGCTTGATCCAGGATCTGCTCGATCTATCGCGCTTAGACGCCAACGTCCGTCGAGGCGATCTGCAAGCGATAGACATTAGCGAGTTTGTGCATGAGGCCACGACAACTTTTGCCCCCCAGGCGGAGCGGCGCAGCATTGCCCTGAGCTGCGCGGCCGACGAGCCGCTGCCCGCGGTAATGGCCTCGCGGGCTGAACTGCAGCAAGTTGTAAGCAATTTGTTGGGTAATGCCCTGGCCTACACGCCGTCGGGCGGCAGAGTGCTGGTGAGCGCCGGGGCGCAATGCCGCCAGCCCCAGCCCATGGTCTGGATTCGTGTGGAGGATAACGGCCCGGGCATCCGGCCAGAAGAGCTGCCGCGCCTCTTCGACCGTTTTTACCGTGGTGAGGCCGCGCGCCAGAGCGGCGCGCCGGGCACGGGCCTGGGGCTGTCTATCTGCAAAGAGATCCTGGATATCTATGGCGGAAGATTGGAGATCGATTCTGTGCCGGGTGAGGGAACGCTGTTCACCGTATGGCTGCCGGGCCGAATCGAGCATGTGAACGAATGAAGCGACCGAAGGCGCTGTCCCAGGCATTCTATGCGCGCCCGGCGCGCACCGTCGCACGCGACCTGTTAGGTAAGCTGCTCGTTAGCCAGGATCGGGGGCGGCGTATCAGCGGCATCATCGTCGAGACGGAAGCCTATTGCGATAGCGACGAGCCGGATCTTGCCTGCCATGGAGCCAGAAATCGTGGCCGGCCAACGCCGCGAACGGAGGTCATGTTCGGCCCGGCGGGCTATGCCTACGTCTACTTTACCTATGGCATGCATTGGATGTTTAACATCGTGACCGGCGAGCCTGGGCAGGCAAATGCCGTGCTGCTGCGCGCGCTGCAGCCGGTTGAAGGCATGGAGCTGATGGCCGAGCGGCGCTACCGCGACCATGCAGAGCTAACCAACGGGCCGGCTAAGCTGTCGCAGGCGCTAGGCATCGACAAATCCCTAAATGGCGCGTATCTTTGCAGCGCAGATAGTGTTATATGGCTAGAAGTGGGGATCGAGGTTGATAGTGACGCCATTGCCAGCGGCCCGCGAATTGGCCTAGGCAAGACGCCTGAACCCTGGAAGTCGATATCCTGGCGCTATTGGCTGCAAGGCAATGCCTGGGTATCCAGATAAGCAGCAGACGAAGAAAGCATTTGCAGATTCATACCCAATGCGTGGAGGTTTAGGAATGGGGTTACTTGACGGCAAGAAGGCGCTGATATTAGGCTTGGCCAACAACAAATCGATCGCCTGGGGCATCGCACAGCAGTTCTATCAGCATGGCGCCGAAATTGGCCTTAGCTATGGTATTCCTCAGCTAGAGAAACGGGTCGCGCCGCTGGCCGAATCGCTGGGTGTAGAGTTCGTGGAACGGTGCGACGTTTCTAAAGACGAGGAGATCGCGGCTCTCTTTGAGAAGGCCGGTGAGCATTTTGGGCAGATTGATATCCTGGTGCACGCCATTGCCTATGCATTGCAGGAGGATCTCAGCGGTCGCTTCGTAGACACCAGCCGCAGTGGCTTTGCCACGGCCCTTGATATCAGCGCCTTTAGCCTGGTGGCTGTGACGCGCGCCGCGCTGCCTATACTCAAGCCGGGCAGCAGTGTGCTGACGCTCACCTATTATGGCGCCGAGAAGGTGGTGCCCAATTACAATGTGATGGGCGTGGCCAAGGCGGCGCTTGAAGCCAGTGTGCGCTATCTGGCGGCGGATCTTGGTCCCGACGGCATCCGCGTAAACGCCATTTCGGCTGGGCCCATTAAAACCTTGTCCGCGGCCGGCGTGGCCGGCATTCGCAAGATGCTGCGATATACAGAAGAGCGGGCGCCATTGCGCCGCAACGTCGATCAGGACGAAGTTGGCAGAACGGCCCTGTGGCTGTGCAGCGAGCTGGGAAGTGGGGTCACTGGGGAGGTGGTTTACGTGGATGCCGGCTATCATATTCTGGGTATGCCCGAACCTCCAGGGTCGTGGTGAGGCGCTATGCCCGCGTTTGACATTGCCAGACAAGCGGCTATACTGCAACAATCTTTTCTAATTTCATACTCTTATCCAGAGCAGCAGAGGGACCGGCCCGATGAAGCTGCAGCAACCCACCCGACCGGGAAGGGTGCTAACTCCGGCAGCGGATGCTGGACGATAAGAGGTCATACTGTTCAACGCGTTTGCCTCTTGTCCCCGCAAGAGGCTTTCTTTGTGTCAAGCCCTGGGCAGGGCGCGCCGGCCGGTGACCTGGCTGGCTGAGATAAGATCGTTTGGAGGGTAATTCAATGAGTACAACGTTTATGACTGCGCCCCGGCTGCTCTTTACATCTGAGTCGGTGACGGAGGGGCATCCTGATAAAATGTGCGACCAGATAAGCGATGCAATTCTGGATGCGGTCATGGAACAGGACCCAATGGGGCGCGTGGCGGTGGAGACGGCGGTCAAGACCGGTTTCGTGATGGTGATGGGTGAGATGACCACCTCCGCATTCGTCAATATCGACGACCTGGTGCGCCAGGTCGTGCGCGATATTGGTTATGATAGCAGTGAGAAGGGATTCGACGGCAGCACGTGCGGCGTACAGGTAGCCATTGCCAGCCAGAGCCCCGACATTGCTCAGGGCGTGGACATGGCGCTCGAATTTCGCAATAACGGCAACGACGAAGCAGCCATAAATGGCGTAGGCGCGGGTGACCAGGGCATGATGTTTGGTTTTGCCTGCAACGAGACCGAAAGCTCAATGCCGCTGCCTATTTACCTCTCGCACGAGCTGACGCGCCGCCTGGCTCAGTTGCGCAAAGATGGCTCCCTGCCCTGGCTAAGACCCGATGGCAAGGCGCAGGTGACTGTAGAGTATCACTTTGGCAAACCGCGGCGGATCCACACGGTGCTGATCAGCACGCAGCATGCGCCCGAAATTAGCCAGGAGACTATTCGCGAAGAGGTGACGCGGCATGTGATCTTGCCTGTCTTGCCGGCCGAGATGGTGGACGACGAGCTGCGTATCTTCGTTAACCCGACTGGCCGCTTCGTCATTGGCGGCCCGATGGGCGATGCCGGGCTCACCGGCCGCAAAATCATCGTCGACACCTACGGCGGCATGGGCCGGCACGGCGGCGGCGCCTTCAGTGGCAAGGATTGTACGAAGGTCGATCGCAGTGCTGCGTATGCTGCGCGTTGGGTGGCCAAAAATATTGTCGCCGCCGGCCTGGCGGAACGCTGCGAAGTGCAGGTGGCCTACGCCATTGGCGTTGCGCAGCCGCTCAGCATCAATGTGGAGACATTTGGCACCGGCACGCTGCCCGCGGAAACGCTGGTGACGCTCATTGAGCAGAACTTTGACCTGCGGCCCGGGGCGATCATTCGCGACTTTGATTTGCGCCGGCCCATTTATCGCGCCACGGCGGCTTACGGCCATTTTGGGCGCACCGACATCGAAGCGCCGTGGGAAGAAGTGAATCGCGCCGATGTACTGCGCAAGCGCGCGGCCGAGATTATCGGCGAGGCCGTCACGCCCTGACGGTGCGCGCAGCGCACCGTATTTGACCAACAGGCTCGGCTGAGTTAGAATTTCTGACTTTGTGGCTGGGCCTTTTTTGTCGCCTGTGAGTGGCGGCCCGCCTTCGACGATAAGCGTCGATCAGGGCTGCGGTGACCAGACGGATAGAGTTGAGGACCTTTTGTGTTTGAATCGCTAGGAAGTCGCTTGCAGACTGTGTTTGACGGCCTGCAGCGACGTGGCAAGCTGACTGAATCGGATGTTGACGCGGCCATGCGCGAGGTTCGCCTTGCGTTGTTGGAGGCCGATGTCAATTTCAAGGTCGTGAAAGAGTTTGTCAAGCGTGTGCGCGAACGCGCCATTGGCCAGGAAGTGATGCGCAGCCTGACGCCGGGCCAGCAAGTGGTGAAGATCGTGCATGACGAGCTGATCGCAACGCTGGGCGAAGCGGGACGGTTGAACCTGGGCATGCAGTCGCCGGCCGTGATCATGCTGGTGGGCTTGCAGGGTTCTGGTAAAACCACGACCGCGGCAAAGCTGGCCCTGCACTTACGCCGTGAGGGGCGCCGCCCGCTGCTGGTTGCGGCTGACGTATATCGCCCGGCGGCCATTAACCAGCTAGAAACGCTGGGCAAACAGCTCGACGTGCCTGTATTCAGCGAGGGCACAAGCGCAGATCCGCCGCGCCTGGCACAAAAGGCAGTGCGCTACGCCAGCGAACACGGGCTAACAACTGTAATCATCGACACCGCCGGTCGCCTCAACATCGACGAAATGATGATGGACGAGATTAAGGCGATCAAGAGCAGCGTGCGGCCAGTCGAAACGCTGTTGGTTGCCGACGCGATGACCGGGCAGGAAGCGGTTCGCGTAGCCGGGGACTTCAACAAAGCTGTGGAGCTTAGCGGGCTGATCATGACCAAGATTGACGGCGACGCGCGCGGCGGCGCCGCAATCTCGATGCGTGAAGTTACCAGTGTGCCCATCAAGTTCCTGGCTACCGGCGAGAAGCTAGACGCTTTTGAAGTGTTCCACCCCGATCGCATGGCGAGCCGCATTCTGGGTATGGGCGATGTGCTGACGCTCATCGAGAAAGCCCAGACTGAAATGGACGAAGAAGAGGCGCGTCGCGCGGGAGACAGGCTGCTGGCAGGAGAGTTCACGCTAGAAGACTTTCTCAAACAGATGCAGCAGATTAAGCGTATGGGCCCTATCGCGCAGCTTATGGAAATGATCCCGGGCTTCAGCCGCATGGCCGGAGATGTGGATTTGAGTAGCGCGGAGGGCGAGATGGGGCGCATCGAAGCAATCATTCAATCGATGACCCCGGATGAACGGCGTAACCCGCGGCTGATGAAGGCCAGCCGCAAGCGCCGTGTGGCAATGGGTTCGGGCACTTCGGTGCAAGACGTGAATGCACTCCTGAAGCAGTTCCGAGAAATGCAGCGTATGATGAAGCAAATGCAGCAAGGACGCGGCAAGCGTGGTCTAGCTGGATTATTTGGTGGATTTAACAGGTAATTGGAGAAACAATCGAGATGCTACGTATTCGTTTGAGCCGCGTAGGCAAGAAAAGACAACCCTCCTATCGCGTTGTGGTTGCAGACGTTGAAGCGCGACGTGATGGGCGCATCGTGGAGCGTATTGGCCATTACAACCCTATGGTGGCCGATGGCGAGGTGAATATCAATGAGAGCCGCGCCCTATATTGGTTGAGCGTTGGCGCTCAGCCTTCTGATGCCGTGAAGCAACTGCTGAAGCGTCAGGGCACGATGAGCCGGCTGAACCGTTTGCGCCAGGGCGAGAGCATGGATGCCTTGATTGCCGAATATGAGGGCGCAGGTGCGCCGGTCGCCAATCAGCAGGCTGTCGCCGAGGCCCGCCGTGCCGTTGCGGCCGTCGCTACCGTCGAAGAAGAAGAATAAGCCGCGCGCTGCATCGAAAGCGCTTAGGTGCACCTTGCGATCCGGTAGGGCATTTGCTCCCGCCGGCGCACTTGGAGGTGTTGTGTGAAAGATCTTGTCGAGTACATCGCCGCCTCGCTTGTCGATCACCCCGATAGGGTGCAGGTGTATGTGGTGGAGCAGCCTGACGCCATTATCCTGGAGCTATCGGTTGCCGAAAGCGATATGGGCAGAGTGATTGGCAAAGGTGGGCGTGTGGTGAATGCCATCCGTTCGCTGGTGGCCGTGGCCGCCGAACGCGAGACGAAGCGGGTCACGCTGGAGATTGTCGATTAAGGCGAGCAGCCTCAACATCTTTTGCCGTATTCCCGATAAGAACCTTAGCCGATTTAGCGGCGGAGGGGTTTATTCCATATGGTAGAGCAAAGGGGCTCAGCGAAAAGCGACGCTGAGCCCGGTTTTTTGGTCATTGGCCAGTTGATAAAGCCCCACGGCCTACGTGGTGAGATGCGCGCTGCCGTGTATACGCAGTTGCCAGAGCGTTTCACCTGGCTGGAGTATGTTTATATGTCGCGAGACCCGGCGGACCTGGCGCCGCAGCGCGTGGCCGTGCGCACGGTTCGCTTCCACCAGGGCAGCGTGTTAATCCGCATTGGCGACTACGACACACGAGATGACCTGGAGACGTTGCGCGGCATGTGGCTGATGGTGCCGGCCAACGAAGCCATTCCCCTGGACAAGGATGAGGTGTTCCATCACGATTTGCTAGGCCTTGAGGTCTTCACCGACGAAGGCGAGCAGTTGGGGATTTTATCTGAGGTGCTGGAAACTGGGGCCAACGATGTCTTCGTGGTTCACGGTTCGCGGGGCGAGGTGCTCCTTCCCAATATTCCGGCGGTGGTGCAAAGCGTGGACCTGGAAAAGCGGACGATGGTGGTCCACATTATTCCAGGCCTACTGACGGAGTAGCTGCGCCAGCCGCCGGCCTGATCATTGCAGGACGGCTTGACACCTGACGACTGACAGTCTATTGTTGCTGCCATGACCGACCTCAAATATTGGCTCGGCTTCAACCTGGTGAGGGGCATTGGGCCCACCAAGCTACAAGCGCTGCTCGATTTCTATGGCGACCTGGAAAAAGCCTGGCATGCCAACGAAAGTGAGCTGGAACGCGTCGGGTTGGACCGGCGGGCCATCGCCACCTTCTTTGAAACGCGCAGCGACGTGGACCTGGACGTTTACCAGCGCCGCGTCGAGAAATCTGGCGTCACGGTGCTGACGTGGCAATCGGATGCGTATCCGCGCTACCTGCGCGAGGTCCCTGCCCCGCCGCCTGTGTTGTATGTGGCTGGGGAGCTGGTGGAAACGGATCAATGGGCTGTCGCCGTGGTTGGCACGCGCCGCTTATCGCCTTACGGCCGTCAGGTTGCGCGCGAGCTGGTGACGGGCCTGGTGCGCAACCATATCACGGTGGTGAGTGGCCTGGCGCGTGGCATTGACGGCATTGCGCACAAGACCGCTCATGAGATGGGCGGGCGTACAATCGCCGTGCTGGGTTCGGGCATTGATAACCTGTACCCGCCTGAACATCGCAACCTGGCGCGCCAGATCATTAAAGATGGGCGCGGCGCGATCCTCTCCGACTATCCTTTGGGCACGCAGCCAGACGCCAAGAACTTCCCGCCGCGCAATCGCATCATCAGCGGCCTGTCTTTGGGCGTCGTGGTGGTGGAGGCCGGCGAGCGCAGCGGCGCCCTGATTACGGCGAATTACGCCTTAGAACAGAACCGGGATGTTTTCGCCATACCGGGCAACATCAACAGCCGCTCCAGCGTGGGCGCCAACCGCCTGATCCAGCAGGGCGCCAAGCTGGTCACGTCGGTGCAGGATGTTCTGGATGAGTTAAACCTGAGCATGGCGCCGCAGCAAATGGTTGTGCAAATGGCCATGCCCGAAAGCAAAGAGGAAGCGACCTTGCTGGCGCATTTGTCGCCACAGCCGGTGCACGTAGACGAGATTTGCCGGGCCAGCGGCATGAGCAGCGCCGAAGTGAGCAGCACACTGGCGATCATGGAGTTAAAAGGCATGGTGCAGCAAGTTGGCGGGATGCGCTATGTGTTGGCGCGCGAGCCGGGCCCGGTCTATGAGACCGGTAAGTAAGCTGCGCCAGCAGTGTGCCGGACCCCAGGGCAGGCCTTCACAGCTCGCGAGCAAGTAGGTATCGAGGAATGCGATGAAAATTGTGATATTTGCCGGCGGCACCGGCCGCCGCTTATGGCCGTTGAGCCGACAGGCATCTCCCAAGCAATTCGAGCCCATTATTGGCGACAAGTCCACACTACAGTCGGCCGTCGAACGGGTGCAGGATTTGTACGGCGCGGAGAACCTCTTTATTTCGACAAACATGCGCTACCGGCAACTGATCCTGGATCAGTTGCCCCAGTTGCCGCCCCAGAACATCATCGGCGAACCGGAGCGTAGAGATCTGGCGCCCGCCGTGGGGCTGGCGATGGCCCACTTGGCGTCCAGCGCCGGCGACGCGGGTTCGCCGGAGGCCGTGGCCATTCTGTGGGGCGATAACACAATGAAGGACACGAGCACATTTGTGGAGCTTCTGCGCAGCGCTGAGCGCCTGTTGCAGAATGAGGCGGCGCGCATTGTGTTCATGGGCGAGACGCCTCGCTTTGCAAATGAGAATTTGGGCTGGATCGGCCTGGGCCAGAAGTTAGGGGAAGTACGGCAGCGCCCCTATTTTGCTTTCAACTCATGGCGCTACCGGCCATCGCTTGCCGAAGCGCAGGCGATGGTGGAAGGCCGGCGCCATGTCTGGAACACAGGCTATTTTGTGACGACTATCGGCTATGTGCAGAGCCTCTACGCCGCGCACCAGCCGCAGATGGCCAGCGCGATGGCAGAGATCGAGGCGGCTATCGGCAGCGAGTCGTACGAGCGCGTGCTGGCGCAGCGCTACCCTGAGATGCCGGTGATGAGCTTCGACGATGCCATTCTGACGCATGTACCGCTTGAAGACGCGGTTGTGCTACATGGCGAGATGGGCTGGAGCGACCCCGGGACGCTCTATGCGTTGAAGGAGGCGCTGGCCAAGAGCCCCGCCGACAACGTCGTAGCAGGCCTGGTGCGCGCCGTCGAGTCGAGTGATAGTCTCTTGCTGAATTACGAAGAAGATAAGCTTATGGCGCTGATAGGCCTGGAAGGGTTCGTCGTGGTAAACATGGACGACGCCCTGCTCATCGTGCCCAAGGATCGGATACCTGAAGTAAAGGACCTGGTGAACAGCCTACGGGGCACAGAACTGGAGAAGTACAGTTAATCTATGACAACAGACAAGAAGCAGCCAAAGCTAATGGGTTATTGCTTACGGTGCAAAGAGAAACGGGAGATCAAGGATCCCGTGCCTGAGTATTCGGCCAAGGGATCACCCGGCACACGCGGCGCTTGTCCGGTGTGCGGTGCAACGATTTACAAAATGGGTTACACGCCGGCGCACGAAGGGCTGGAAAAGCCCAAGGTCACGCGCAAAGCAAACGCCAAAGACAGGGTAAAGCGGTCGGGTAAGCTGGTGATCGTGGAGTCCCCGGCGAAGGCGCGCACCATTGGCAAATATCTGGGCCGCGGCTATACGGTGAAATCTAGCGTCGGTCATATTCGCGACCTGCTTAAGTCGCGCCTCAGCGTGGATATCGAGAACAACTTCACACCGGAATATCGCGTGCCTAATGAACGACGCGAAACGTTGAAGGAGCTAAAAAAGGCGGCCGAAAAGGCAGAAGAGATCTACTTGGCGACGGACCCCGACCGCGAAGGGGAGGCCATCGCCTGGCATGTGCGCGAGGCGGCAGGCATGGACCCGGCGCGCACGAAGCGCGTCGTCTTCCAGGAGATAACCAAGCCGGCGGTGCAGGCAGCCTTCAAGAAACCGCGCGGCATCGACATGGATCGCGTCGATGCGCAGCAGGCACGGCGCATTTTGGATCGCCTGGTTGGTTATAAGCTGAGCCCCTTACTGTGGCGCAAAGTACGAGGACGGCTGTCCGCCGGCCGCGTGCAGTCCGTCGCCGTGCGCCTTATTGTGGAGCGCGAAAGAGCCATCCAGTCGTTCGTGCCGGAAGAGTACTGGTCGATATCCGCGGAATTGAGCCAGGCGACCTATGCCGGGTCCGATCCCCGCCCCTTCTTCACGGCTAAGTTGCATAAGATTAGTGGCGAGGACCCTGTACTTGACTCTGAAGAGGTCGTAGCTCCGCACGTAGCGGCCCTGGAGCAGGCGCATTGGGCAGTGGGCGAGGTGCGCCTCGGTCAGCGGCGCAGGAAACCGGCGGCGCCCTTTACGACGAGCACTCTGCAGCAAGAAGCGTCGCGACAACTGCGCTTCAACACCAACAAAACGATGCGCATTGCGCAGCAGCTTTACGAAGGCATCGACCTGGGCGCAGAGGGATCCGTCGGTCTGATCACCTACATGCGTACAGATAGCGTGGCCGTATCGGCCGAGGCGCAGGCCGACGCGCGCAACTTCATTGCCGATGCTTATGGCGCGGACTATATGCCGGGTGAACCGCGCGTTCACCGCACAAAGTCCAAGCTGGCGCAAGAGGCGCACGAGGCGGTGAGGCCTACCTCGGTGATGCGCACGCCTAAGACGATCAAGCAGCACCTTTCCAGAGACCAGTTCCGCCTGTACCGCCTAATCTGGCGCCGTTTCGTCGCCAGCCAGATGTCTGACGCCGTCTATGACACTGTTTCGGTGGATGTTTATGCCGGAGAGGCCAGGACTGCAGTGCAGGAGCGCCCTTACTTATTCCGCGCAACAGGCTCCACGCTCAAGTTCCCTGGTTTTCTGGCGCTTTACGAAGAGTCGCGGCCTGAAGATGAGCCCGACGATGCGGAAGCCCAAGTGCCGACTGACCTGACAGCGGGCGAGGAGCTGGATCTCTTGCAGCTCTTGCCGCAGCAGCATTTCACACAGCCGCCGCCGCGCTTTTCCGAAGCCATGCTGGTTAAAGAGCTGGAAGAAAACGGCATCGGCCGCCCCAGCACCTACGCGTCTATCATTTCCACCATTCAGGCGCGCGGCTACGTGGTCGTGGAAGATCGCCGCCTGGCGCCCACGGAGACTGGCGAGCTGGTGAACGATCTCCTGGTGCAATACTTCCCCAACGTCATGTCTGTTGATTTCACGGCGCGCATGGAAGACGAGCTAGACGAGATCGCCCAGGGCAAACCGTGGGTGCCAGTGGTCGAGCACTTCTTTGGCGACTTCTCGAAGAACCTGAAAGTGGCTGAAGAAGATATGCCTAAAGTGAGCCTTGAGCGCGAGACTGAGCCCGTGGGCCGCGACTGCCCGACCTGTGGCAATCCGTTGCTATACCGCCATGGGCGCTACGGTCGCTTCATCGGTTGCAGCAACTTTCCCGCATGTCGCTATACGGAGCAGATCCTGGACAAACTGGGCATCGCCTGTCCGCAAGATGGCGGCGACTTGGTGGTGAAGCGCACGCGCCGCGGTAAAACGTTCTACGGCTGCGCCAACTACCCACAATGTGACTGGACGAGCTGGAAACGACCGTTGCCCGAACCCTGTTCGCATTGTGGCGGCCTGCTGGTGCAGGCCAACAAGGAAGAAGCGGAGTGCACGCATTGTGGCCGGCGCCAACCGCGCCCCGAAGCAATTGCCGAGCCAGAACGGGCATAATTCACTTCTGAGCACTTGCTCTGAGCAAGCGCCAAGAAAAACGTAAGCATGGAGAGCATGATCGAAAGGGTCCATCCATGAGGCTAGAGAACAGGTCGATACGCCTTGTGGGAGCTCTCTTGGCCGCGCTGCCACTCATTTTTCTGGCGCTGTTCTTCTTCTATCCGCTGGCCAATATCATTGGCATCAGCCTCACGGCCGAGGCGCTGGCGGATGTCTTCCGCCGATCCTACTATCTTAGCGTCCTACGCTTCAGCCTCTGGCAGGCGCTGCTATCGACAGGGCTGACGCTGCTATTGGGGCTGCCGGCGGCCTACCTGTTCGCACGCTATGAATTTAGAGGCCGGGGGCTGTTAAGAGCGTTGACGACGGCGCCGTTTGTCATGCCAACCGTGGTGGTGGCGGCGGCCTTCCGCGCACTGCTGGGGCCGGGCGGCCCGCTGAACAGGTCGCTCATGGCCCTGCTCGACCTGTCTCAGCCGCCCATACGCCTGGAGCAAACGCTGACCATCATCCTCATGGCCCACATTTTCTACAACGTGACCATCGTGGTGCGTCTGGTGGGCGGCTTTTGGTCGAACCTGGGACCGCGCAGCGAAGAGGCAGCGCGCGTGCTGGGCGCCTCGCCCTGGCGCGCATTTTGGGAAGTGACATTGCCAGCGTTACGCCCGGCGTTAATTGCCGCGTCTCTGCTTATCTTCTTATTTACCTTTACCAGCTTCGGCGTGATCTTGCTGCTCGGTGGGCCCGGCTTTAGCACGCTGGAGACGGAAATATACCGGCAGTACGTTAACATTCTGCGGCCCGACGTGGCGGCCGTGCTGTCGCTGCTGCAGATCGCCTTTACTTTCGTGCTCATGTCGCTGTATGCCCATTGGCAGCAGCGCTCGGCCGTGGCCCTGGATTTTCGGCCGCAGCGCACCACGCGGCGGCGGCCGAAAGGAACGGCGGAACGCGCCGCCGTCGCCTTGCTCATCGCCATGCTACTCATCTTTGAGGTGTCGCCGCTCCTGGCCCTGGTCTGGCAGTCTTTCACAACCCGCGACGGCGCCTTTACCCTGTCCTACTACCGCGCGCTGCCCACTCTGGACCGCGGCAGCGTGACCTTTATTGCGCCGTTGGCAGCCATCCGCAACTCCATCGGCTATGCCTTGCTGACGGTGCTGGCGGCAGGGTTTCTGGGCATGAGCAGCGCCTTTCTGCTCACCCGCTGGCGGCGCTGGCGAAGCTGGCTAGACCCTCTCTTTATGCTGCCCCTGGGCGCATCGGCCGTGACCCTGGGGTTCGGCTATGTGGTCACCTTCGACTCGCTGCGCACGTCTCCGCTGCTGGTGCTCATCGCACACGTGCTGGTGGCCATTCCCTTCGTCGTGCGCACCGTGCTGCCCGTTTTGCAGGGCATCAAGCCCAGCCTGCGCGAGGCTGCGGCCGTGCACGGCGCATCGCCGCCGCAAGTGTGGCGCCACGTCGACGTGCCCATCGTGGGCCGGGCCATGCTGGTCGCAGGCGTCTTTGCCTTCACCGTGAGCATGGGCGAATTCGGCGCCACCAGCTTCATCGTCCGCCCTAACAGTGGCTACCTGACGATGCCAATCGCGATTGCACGCCATCTGGGCACTCCCGGGGCGCTCAATTTTGGGCAGGCCCTGGCGATGAGCGCCATCCTGATGGCCGTCACCTCCGTGGGCTTCATCGCCATTGAGCGCTTCCGCTTTGCCGACGTCGGCGAATTCTGATTGAGGATCGGCGGGTATGTTACAGCTAGAAAACGTCTCGAAATCGTTCGGTGACCTGCACGTTTTGCGAAACATCACGCTGACCATCGAGAAGGGCGAAGTTCTGGCTCTGATCGGCGCCAGCGGCAGCGGCAAGACGACCCTCCTGCGCATCATCGCCGGCCTAGAACAGTCCGATAGCGGACGCCTGATGTTGAATGGGCGTGACTTAAGCCGGATGCCCGTGCACGAGCGCGGATTTGGCATGGTCTTCCAGGATTACGCCCTGTTTCCACACAAAAGCGTGGGGCAAAATGTGGCCTTTGGCTTGCGCATGCACCGTTGGGATGCGGCGCAGCAGGCGCAGCGGGTGGAGGCCCTGCTGGAGCTGGTGGGGCTGCAGGGATTTGCAGAGCGCCCGGTGTACGAGCTGTCGGGCGGCGAACAGCAGCGGGTGGCGCTGGCCCGCGCCCTGGCCCCTGAGCCCGGCGTGCTGCTGTTAGATGAGCCGCTGGGAGCGCTGGATCACGCCTTGCGCGAGCGGCTCCTGGCTGAGCTGCGCACTATTTTGAGGCGCGCAGCGGCCATAAGCGAGCGAGGCGGTGACGCCATGGCTATTTACGTCACTCACGATCAGGGCGAGGCTTTTGCCGTCGCCGACCGCGTTGCCCTGCTGCGCAATGGCCGTCTGGAGCAGGTCGATACACCCGTAGCCCTGTACCGCTGGCCGCGTACGTCCTATGTGGCCCGTTTCCTGGGAATGGAGAATTTGCTCGTCGGCAGGCTGATCACTGCCGACCCCTTGCAGTTCGAGTCGGAGCTGGGACGCCTGCAGCTATCAGGCGACAGCGTCCCCCAGACGCGGGAAGGGCCGTTTGAGCTGCTGGTGCGGCCCGACGCAGCGCGCCTTGTGGCGGATGCGGACGGTTCGGTGAATGTAGTGCAAGGTGTGCTCGACAAAATGACCTTCAGGGGCCGCTATCAAGAAGCCACGGTGACGCTCAGGACGGGGCATCGGCTGGAGCTGGAGTTTGATGCAGGGGTCGAGTTGCCGGCCGTCGGGCAGAAGCTGAGCATGTCGCTGGACCCGGCGGCATTGGTGCTGGTCGACGCCAGCCATGACAACAACCTCCGTTAGAGTGCTGTAAAATACGGCCCGGGCCGGTTGCGCTGCGATCTCTGGCAAGCGTATAATTAACGAACTTTGCTATTGATGGCATGGTGCTATCTAGGATAAGCGTCAATGAACATCTTATGGATGGTGGGGGCTTTTGCCCTGATCCTTACGCCAATTATCTTTGTGCATGAGCTCGGTCACTTTCTCGCGGCGCGTTTCTTCCGTATTCGCGTAGAAGAATTTGGCCTCGGCTTTCCTCCACGTGCGGTCAAGCTGTTCGAGCGCAACGGCACCGTCTACTCGCTCAACTGGATACCGCTCGGCGGCTTTGTGCGCCCTGCGGGCGAAGACGATCCGTCAGTGCCCGGCGGGCTGGCGGCTGCGTCCAAGGTGGCGCGTTTCGTCACGTTATCGGCCGGCGCAGGCGCCAACTTTCTGCTGGCGCTCTTTGTCTTCTGGATCGCCTACATGATCGGGCCCTCGGCCGTAGCCGTGGACAATGTGCAGCAAGGCTCCCCGGCGATGCAGGCCGGCTTAATGGCGGGCGATCTCATCCTTGAGGTTAACGGGCAGGTCGTGGAGAGCAGCGCCATCCTGGTCGCTGCTGTAAACGAGTTTGCCGGAGAGAATATTGAGCTGCTGGTGCAGCGCGGAGATGAGGTTTTCAACGTTTATCTCGTGCCCCGCCGGCCCGGCGAATATGATCCGCAGACAGAAGGGCCGATGGGTATTGGCCTGGGATACGGCAGCAGCGACCGCCTGGCGCGAGGGCCGCTGGCCTCTCTCACCTCATCGGTGCGCGCCATTGGCGAAATCATTTACCTGACCGTCCGCGCGCCATTGATGTTGATTGAGGGCGAGATCACAGCGGAACAGGCGCGCCCAGTTGGCCCGGTGGGCATCAGCCAGATTGCAGGCCAGACCGCGCAATACACGGCGGCCACCGGCGACTGGTTCCAGCTTCTGCGCATTACGGCGTTCATCAGCGTTGCCCTGGGCTTCACGAACTTATTGCCAATCCCGGCCCTGGACGGTGGCAGAATCCTCTTTGTGCTGATTGAAGCGGTTCGCGGAAGGCGTATTGAACCTGAGCGCGAAGGTCTCGTGCACTTGGTGGGTATGCTCTTTTTACTGGGGCTGATGTTCCTGCTGATCATTAACGATATAAGTAATCCGATCTTTTAATAACTATGGAACATGAACAACTACCATTTTCTGAAGTACTCGACCGCCTCTTCTCCGGGCGTCGCGCTTCGATCTCGCTGGTATACCGGCTGTCGGACATGACGCCGGAAGAGATGGAGGCTTTCGAGGCGCGCTGGGCGCTCGAAGCAGCCGAACGTAAGCGCGTGGTGGCTCGCCATATGGCGGACATTTGTGAGGAGAATTTTGTCGTCGATTTCAGCCCGGTGTTTGCCCGCCTGCTGGAAGACGAAACGCCTGAAGTGCGCCTGGCGGCGCTGGAAGGGCTGTGGGATTCAAGCAACCTAGGCGTTGTCGGGCGCATTATCGGCCTGTTGGAGAAGGATGGCGATACGACGGTGCGTACTGCGGCAGCTTCGTGCCTGGGGCATTACGTGTTGATGGCCGAGTGGGGCCAGATCGATCAGGCCGTGGGCGACCAGATTGTGAGCGCGCTGGCGCGGCAGTATGAGGCAGACGGCACAGCCGACAGCGTGCGGCGGGCAAGCCTGGAATCGCTGGGCAACAGCGCCGATAAACGTGTCAAAGACTACATCGCCGAGGCCTATGACCGTGGAAACGAAGAGATGCAGCAGAGCGCCATTTATGCTATGGGGCGCAGCGCCGACACATACTGGACACAGCTTGTGATACAGGAGATGGGCAGCCCGTATTCGGAGATGCGCCAGGAGGCTGCACGGGCAGCGGGCAATATCGGCAGCAGCGATGCCGTCGACCGCCTGATTGAGCTGCTGGACGATGACGAGTTTGATGTACAGCTCGCCGCTGTCACTGCCTTGGGCCAAATTGGCAGTGACCAGGCCTATGAAGCGTTGGCACAGATTCTGGACGACGAAGATGCATTTGAGCTACATGAAGCCGCAGAGGAAGCCATGGAAGAAATCCAATGGTTGGGCGCTGACCTGGATCTCCTGGGCTTCGAGGCGTGGGACGACGATGACTTTGATGACGACTATGAATAGGAAGCGGGCCTAGCAGGGGCGCCAGCCAACACTGCGGTTTGCCGTGGAGCCACACTTATTGACCGCGGGTGCGAAGCGCGACGCTGCAATTGCCCATCACCACCCCTCGCACTGTGAGCGGTATCCTGGAAGTACTCACTCAGAATATTCTGCCAATCTTCCTGGTGGCAGGCGTCGGCTTTTGGCTGCGGCGCGGCTTGCAGGTGGACACAAAACCGGTCGCCAGTGTCGTTTTCAATGCCTTCAGCCCGGCCCTCGTCTTTTCGGCGCTCGTCAATAGCGAGCTTGGGGTAGCAGAGCTGGGCCAGTTGGCGCTCTTTACACTCCTATCAATCACTATCATGGGTATCGTCGGTTTTCTTGCCGCACGCCTGCTGCGGCTGAGCAAGGTCGAATCGGTCGTGTTGCTGCTTACGATCATGTTTGTCAATGGCGGCAATTATGGGCTTACGTTGAATCAGCTACGCTACGGCGAAGCCGGCCTGGCGTTGGCCGTTGTCTATTATATGACGAGCACCGTGCTGGCCTATACGGTGGGCGTCTTTATAGCTTCCGTGGGCAACCGCAGCTGGAAGGACTCACTTAGAAAACTGGCAAGCGTCCCAGCGATTTATGCCGTCGTCGTTGCCCTCGCGATTTATGGCCTGAATCTCACGGTGCCTGCGCCGATGATGTCGGCGATCGACCTTGTGGCAGCGGGCGCCATTCCGGCGATGTTGTTGGTGCTGGGCATGAATATGTCGGACCTGAGAACGGTATCGCAGATGCGGCTGACGCTGCCGGCCGTGGGCCTGCGCCTCCTGGTCGGCCCGCTGGCGGCCTTGCTGGTCGCCGCCTTGCTTGGGTTGCAAGGGCTGGCACGCTCGGTTTCAATCATTGAAGCGAGTATGCCCACCGCGGTGCTGACGACCGTGCTGGCCACGGAGTTTGATGTGCAGCCTGGCGCCGTGACCGGTATCGTGGTGTTGTCAACTTTGCTCAGTCCTATTACACTGTCGCTGCTGATAGAGATACTGGCGTTGTAGGCGTGAATCCGGCAATCATGGGCTATCGTGAGCGAATAGGGCGGCGTTGGTGGGTGGTCATTACGATCCTGCTCTTAGCGTCCTGGCGCGGCGCAGGCGCTGCACAACAAGAGGCGCCGTTGCAGGCGCAGAGTGCGGCGACCTATACCTTTGGCCAGAGCATGCACTTTTCATTGCGCGTAAAAAGCGCAGCGGACATTGTGGCAGCCACCCTGTTCTTTAATACGCCGGCAATGGACGGGACCTATACGATGGAGTTTGAATTTGAGCCGGCCAAAGAAGTGGTTGTGGACCATGAGCTGCTCCTGACGCAGGTGCCGCTAGCGCCGTTTACGGAAGTTCGCTTCTGGTGGCGAGTAACTACGACGAGCGGCACGCAGCACGTAGCAGAGCAGACCCTGGACTACGTGGACGATCGCTTCGTCTGGCAGGCGCAGGCGGCTGAAGGCATTGAAGTTTACTGGACGGGCAGCGAACAAACCCTGGGTCAGACGGCCCTGGACGTGATTGCCAGGGCGCGGACCAACATCGAAAGTGTGCTGCCGGGCGATGCAGCGCCGCTGCGCGTGTTTATTTATCCCAGTATGGCCGACTTGCGATCTGCCCTGCGGCTCACTGGCCGCGATTGGGTCGGCGCTGAGGCAATGCCAGAACTGGGATTGGTGCTGGTGACCTCTGTGAATCCCAGAACCGCGGCCCTGGACCTGGGTCAGAGCATTCCGCACGAACTGAGCCACCTGATGATGTACCGTATTATGGGCGCACAATATGAGCACACGCCGCGCTGGCTCGATGAAGGGTTGGCGACTCGCTTTCAGCTTTCGCAAGATGCGGGGCAGCATGCGCTGCTGCAGCAAGCCCTTGAAGGCCAGGGCACCATCCCGTTTGCCGAGCTGTGCCAGCAGTTCCCGGCCGCCGAGGCGCAGGCGCGGCTGGCCTACGCCCAGAGCGCCGGCCTGGTGGCCTACCTGCAACAGCAGTACGGGCTGCAGTCGCTGCGCGATCTGGTGCAGGCGTACGCCGACGGCGCCGGCTGCGAGGGCGGTGTGCAGCGCGTATATGGCAAATCGCTGCAGACACTGGAAAGCGAATGGCTGGCTCGCGAACGCCCGGCGCCGCCGCTGCTGCAATTTTTGCGTCTGAACGGCTTATGGGTAGCGCTGGCCGGCGGCAGCTTTATGATTATGGGCCTGCTGCTGGCGCCGTTGCGCAAGACGAGGTGAGCATGCGCGACGAAGCCGCCAATTTCCGCGACCTTCTGGTGCAGGGAACCCGCCTGCTGCGCCAGGGAAGGGCTAATGAGGCCGTTTCCTTGCTGGAACAGGCCTATGCCATGGCGCCACAAGATATCGATGCGTCACTCAATTACGGCGGCGCTCTGATTATGTCGGGGCAGTTTCGCCAGGCCATTCCTGTTCTAGAAGCGCTGCGCGAACGGGAGCCGCACAATGCCATGGTCTGGACCAACCTGGGAGCCGCCTACCTGGGTAACCCTGTCCTGGCGACCGGTGCGCAGCAGTTGCAGGCGATTGCTGCCTTCGAAAAGGCGCTGGCAATCGATCCGGCAGCCCCCAGCGTCGCCTATAATCTGGGCCTGATTTACCGTGACCGTAATGAACAAGCAATGGCTATTAAGTGGCTGCGCCAGGCGCTTCAGGCTAACCCAGGCGATAAGCATGCGCGATCCTTACTGAAGCGCCTGGAGCGTGCGGAACCTTAAGGCCTTGAGGTAATTTATGAGTAAACAAACGAATTGCTTGGTGGTGATTGGCGGCGGACTGGCGGGTACAGAGGCAGCGTGGCAGGCCGCCGAAGCGGGCATTGATGTGCAGCTGTATGAAATGCGCCCGCAGCGCCAGACGCCGGCGCACGTAAGCGACCAGTTGGCCGAACTGGTTTGCAGCAATTCGCTGGGCTCGGTCGAGCCTACCAAGGCGCCCGGCCTTTTGAAAGCAGAGATGCGCGGGTTGGGATCGCTCATTTTGCGCTGCGCCAGCGCAGCGGCCGTGCCGGCGGGCTCGTCGCTGGCCGTGGATCGCGAGCTGTTTGCGGCCAAGGTGACGGCGGCCATCGAGGGCCATCCGCGCATCGAGCTGCGGCGCGAGGAGGTCACCAAAATCCCCGATGGGCCTTGTATTATCGCCAGCGGCCCGCTGACGTCTGATGCTCTGGCCATTGAAATTGGCCGCCTGAGCGGTGAGGACTACCTTTACTTCTACGACGCGCTATCGCCAATCATCAGCTTGGAAAGCATCGATATGCAGCGCGCTTTTCGCGCCTCGCGATATGATCGCGGCGAGGCCGACGAAGGCGACTATATCAACTGTCCAATGGATCGCGAGACATACGAGGCCTTTATTGATGCCTTGCTGCAGGCCGAACAAATCACGCTGCGCGACTTCGAACATGAAGATGCGGCTTTTTTCGAGGGCTGCCTGCCCGTCGAAGTTATGGCGCGGCGCAATCGCGACGCCCTGCGCTTTGGTCCGATGCGGCCGGTAGGCCTGGAAAACACACACGATGGCCGCCGCCCATACGCCGTCGTACAGCTCCGTCAAGACAATTTATCGGGTACGATGTTTAATATGGTGGGCTTTCAGACCAATTTGCGTTGGGGCGAGCAGCGGCGCGTCTTGCGAATGATTCCGGGATTGCAGCAGGCCGACTTCTTGCGCTATGGCATGATGCATCGCAACACGTATATCAACGCGCCGCAACTGCTGCAGCCCACCATGCAGTACCGTAATCGCGCGGATCTGTTCTTTGCAGGGCAGATTACGGGCGTGGAAGGTTACGTGGGCAACGCCGGGACGGGCCTTCTCGCGGGCATCAACGCGGCGCGCTTACTGGTAGGAAAACACCCCGTTATATTGCCCACGGTAAGCATGCTCGGCGCGCTGGCGCACTACGTGACGCACGCCGAAGCAAAGAATTTTCAGCCGATGAAGGCCAACTTTGGGCTGCTCACGATGCCCGAACAGCGCATGGGCAAGAAGGAACGGTATGCTTATTACAGCCGCCGCTCGTTGACCGCCCTGCGCCGATTCGCGCGCGAGCGGGGCCTGACCTATGATCACGCAGCGGCCGAGCAAGAGGCCGGCGCTCTGGCTGCCGAGCCCCTGGCGTAAAGGCGGTTGCTTGTCGTTGGAAAGCGCCTTCTACGCTGCAGCTATGGCCTCCGGTTTGCGCCATCTACTTGCTTGAGGCGCATTTCATGGCAAATTCAGGTAAACTAGTCGCACGAGATTAGCTAGTCTAGAGAAGGGACGACGTGGTCAATTCAAGTAATGATCATCTCCACCAAACAATGAGGCCGGCGGAGCGCGCGCTGTTAATTGGCGCGGAGCTCAAGAACGGGCGACCGCTGCTGCCGGTTGAAGAAAGCCTCGACGAGCTGGCCCTCCTGGCCGATCCTGCCGGCCTCGAGGTCGTCGGCCGCGTCTGGCAGCGCTTTGACCAGCCAGATCCGGCTACGTTCATTGGCTCGGGCAAGGTGGAGGAGGTTAACACGCTGCTTAAGGAGCTTGAGGCCGACGTCGCCCTGTTCGACGACGAGCTTTCACCGCGCCACCAGCGCGAGCTTGAGCGTGTTTTTGGCGAGCGCGTGAAAGTGATCGACCGCACCGCGCTGATACTCGATATTTTTGCCCTGCACGCGCAGACGGCCGAAGGCCAGCTACAGGTCGAGCTGGCCCAGCTAGAGTACCGGCTGCCGCGCCTGACGCGCATGTGGACGCACCTGGCGCGCCAAGCAGGCGGCCGCGCCGGCGGCATGGGCGGCGGCGTTGGCGTACGTGGCCCCGGTGAAAAGCAGTTGGAAATGGACCGCCGCGAAATTGGCAGGCGCATTTCCACAATCCGCGAAGAGCTGGAGAAAGTGCGCTCGCGTCGCGAGCAGCATCGCGCCAAGCGCCAACAGACTGCGCTGCCGGTGATTGCCATTGTGGGTTATACAAATGCGGGCAAATCGACATTGTTGAACACGCTCAGCGGTTCGGATGTGGTGTCAGCAGACATGCTGTTTGCTACGCTAGACCCGACAACACGGCGGGTGAAGATGCCCTCTGGACGCGAAGCGCTGTTTACGGATACCGTCGGTTTTATCCAGAAGCTGCCCACCCAAATCGTGGCCGCCTTTCGCGCGACGCTAGAGGAGATCTCGGAAGCGGACATGATCTTGCACGTCGTCGACGCCCAGCACCCGCAAATGAGCCAGCAGATGGAATCGGTGGAAGATACGCTCGCCGAGCTGGAAGTCGACCACCTGCCGACGGTCATCGCCCTGAACAAGGTGGATTTGCTGCCGGACGGCTACGAGCACTTGCTGGAGCGTCTGCACAACCCAGCCATCGTGCCCGTTTCTGCGCTAACCGAATTCAATGTGGATACGCTGTTAATGGCTGTCGAGGCCATGATGGAGCGCTATTTGCAGCCCCTTCATGTGTTCCTGCCCTACAACCGCGGAGACCTGATGTCGCTGTTCTACGAGCGCGGCCAGGTGGCCGAAGAGTCGCACGAAGCTGACGGCATGCACCTGTCGGGGCAGATTCCCTCCCGCCTGCTGCCCTACTTCGCCCCTTATCTGGTCGACGGCCAAGAGGCGTAGGCAAGCTCGGCCATGGATAGGCGACTGAATCAGTTAGTCGAGCGCATCAATGAGTTTTTCGTGCGCAAGCCCGGTGTGCTGCCATTGTTCGGGATTGGCCTGATAGTCGTTAACTTCCTGATGCAGATATTTCCCGGGCCAGACGCGTGGATTGCCCAGAGCAATCTGTTGCTGCACGTGGGCCTCTTAACCAGCCTCATTGGTCTCTTGTTGGTCAATGTTTACCGGCATTAAGCAGCCAGCCCAGCGCAAGGTCGTAGAGATGTCAGTTAATCAGGTGCTAGTCGATGAGTAGTATTGCAGAGCTGGCGCAAAGGACAGAAGTCACGGCGGCGTTGGCCCGCCTGGACAGCCTGTTGCCGCAGGTTATTGATCTAACCATCGAAATACAGAAGATTCCGGGGCCGACCTTCTACGAAGCGGCGCGCGCCGCGTTTGTGCAGCGGCAATTCGAGAGAATTGGCCTGGCGCCGGTCTTCCAGGACGATCTCTGTAATGTCTACGGGCGTCTGGGCGAAATTACCGGCGTGGAACCGCTGGTCATCAGCGCGCACATGGATACGGTCTTTCCACCGGAGACGGATCTCACCATCAGGCGCGACGGCGAGCGGCTTTATGGGCCGGGCATTGCCGATAATTCGCTAGGCGTCGCCGCGCTGCTTACCCTGGCGCAGCTATTGAGCGAGATAGACTTGCAGCAAGAGCGGGAAATCTGGTTTGTGGCTAATGTGGGCGAAGAAGGTCTGGGCGACCTGCGCGGCATGCGCTCGGTTGTCGATCACTTCCGGCGCAGCGGTCGCTATATCGTGCTGGAAGGCGGCCTGCTTGGCTATATCTGTCACGAAGCTATTGGCGTGCAGCGATATCGTGTGGTTGTGGAGGGGCAGGGCGGACACTCGTGGGGATCCTTCGGCGCGCCCAGCGCAATCCACATTCTGGGCCGCATCATTGCGTGCCTGAGCGAGATGAAGCCACCCATGGATCCAAAGACGACATTTAACGTAGGCGTGGTGCAAGGCGGCACGACGGTGAATTCGATAGCGCGCGAGGCGTCCATGCTGTTAGATCTGCGTTCGGAAGACCCCGACGCGCTAAGTGATATTGTCGGCCGGGCGCAGGATATCGTTCAAAGCGAGGCGCAGGTGGAAGGCATAACCGTAAACATGGAGCAGATCGGCTCTCGTCCAGCCGGACGTATTGCACGGCGTTCACCCCTGGTGCGCTGGGCGGCCGGTGCGCTGCAAGAGGCGGGTATCGACGAACCCGAATATACAATGGCATCGACCGATGCCAATGTGCCGCTGAGCCACGGATTGCCTGCTGTATGCATTGGCATTTCGAAGTCTGGCAATACCCACCGCCCTGATGAGTACCTGGAAATGGCGCCCATTGCCGTGGGCATGAAGCAAGCCGCGCTGTTGGCGCTGGCCGCGAGTACAAAAATGTAATGTCATTGTGGGAATAACGTGCTATGGGCCAACCATGAGGAGTAGGCTACTCTAGTGCGACGAACGGTAGCCGTAGCGGTATCTCTATGCGGCGAACATTGGGGCAGCAAGTGGCGATCTGGGGCACATTTCGCTCGTGATCAAACAAGGCTAATCAACGGAAATACAAGACATGGCCGGAGATTCTGACGAGAAAGTCACACAGCATTTTAGTATCCAGAAAGGGGCCGTCGAGAGCGATACCGCAGAGATCGAGTTTCGCCCTTTTCCGAAGGATGATGGACTGCCGGAAGACGCTCCCGATGTTGCCTGGCGCGTCGTCTTTTCACCGGCTACAGATCCAACGCGGCATCTGGCTCTGGAAATAAACGACGAAGTGGTCCTTGGGCGGCATGTCAGCGCCGGGGACGCCGGCAACCTCGTAGACCTGAACCCATTCGGGGGCGGAACGCTGGGCGTCTCGCGACGGCACGTGATGCTGCGCCCCACGGCTACGAACCTGTTCATTGTAGATCTGGCGAGCACCAACGGCACCTACCGCAATGGCCGCTCGATCGGCAGCCATACGCCCTATTCCCTGGTCGACGGGGATGTCATCGCCCTGGGCAAGCTGCCCCTGCTGGTAAAGATAGTCGACCGACCATCATTGCCCCTGCACCTGGCAGCAGAAAAGATGGATGTCTCGGAAGCTATGGCGCAGATCGCCAAGGCGATCACGTCGCAGCTAGACTTGGACGACGTGTTGAACCAGGTAGCAGAGACGGCACGGGCGCTCACCGCAGCCGGCGAAACGGGCATCTGGTTGGTCGATGAGGATAGCGGCGAGCTAGAGCTGGAGGCGCAGCGAGGCATCGTAGACGAGCGCGTGCGCCGCACGCGCTTGCCAAGCGGCAGGGACACCCTTGCGGGCGAAGCATTGCGCACGAACAAGGCCGTTCGCGCCAGCCGGCAGCCGGGTCAGGACGATATCCGCTTGAAGACCGGCTACTTTGTAAGCGCCATCGTCTATGTGCCTATTGCGTTGGGCGGCGTCACCTTCGGCGTTCTCTCGGCCGCTCATCGCGAGCCCGGCATGCAATTCTCGGCCAAAGACGAACGGTTCCTGGGGGCCATCGCCGATTTCGCGGCGATTGCCATTCAGAATGCGCGGCAATTTAAGCGCACCGATGCCGCCCTAGAACGGCGGGTCAAGGAAGTTTCCGCCTTAAACCAGTTAACCTTCACGCTTTCCTCTTCCCTGGACCTGGACCAGGTGTATGATGTACTGGTGGAGCAGGTAAACCGCCACTGGCCGGTCGAGGCCGTGGAGCTGTACTTGCTGGACGACGAGCACGAGCGCCTCTTCCGCCATCGGCCAGACCCGGAAAACAACGACGACGCTTTTTATGAGATGCGCGGCAATTGGATGAGCGGCATTGTCGGCGAAGTACTGCGCAGCGGGCAGCTACTGTTCACGAACGACCTGCAGCAAGAAAAAGGTTTCGTCTCCGCCATCGATGCCCCTGAAATCGCAGTGCCAAAGTCGATGGTCTGCGCGCCGCTGCGCGTAAAGGATCGCACCGTCGGCGTCTTGACCTTGCTGAACAAGATCGACGGGCCATTTACTGAAGATGACGCCTCGCGCCTGAAAGCGTTTGCCAGCCCCGTGGCCACGGCCGTGGAAAATGCCCGGCTCTTTGCCGAATCTGAACGCCGGCGCAAGGCTATCGAAGCCACGGCGCAAACCTTGCCCGAACCCTTAATCATCCTGGACGAAAGGGGCCGCCTGCTCGTGGCTAACGAAGCCGCGGATCACCTATTGAAGTCTAATATGTCGGATCTTTTTGAGGCCATCAGCGCCGGGGTGGGGCGCACCACGGAAGTAGCCGTTGGTCCGGAAACCTACCTGTCTACGGCGCAGCATATCGACGATGTTGGCACTATCGTGGTGATGCAGGACATCACCTATGTGAAAAAGCTGGAAGAAGATCGTTCTGATTTCATGCATGCGCTGTCGCACGACATGCGCAACCCGCTGACGTCTATTATCGGTTATACGGAGGTCATCGAACGCACCATTCCGCTCGACGACAAGTTCGCTGCGTTCTTAAAGCGCATTCAAATTGCGGCCGACCGCATGCTGGAGATGGTGACGCAATTGCTGCGCACCGTCGACGCCGAGATTTATGAGCAGCTAGAGTGGCAGCCGTGCGCCTTGCCTTCGATCATGGACAAAGTGGTTCATGACGTGGAAGGGATGGCTCTGAGCAAGTCGATCCAGGTGCGCTTACAAGTGGATGGCGATCCCTTTGAGATCGTGGCCGACGCTAACCGGCTATACCACGCGATTCTGAACCTGGTGGAGAACGCGGTGAAATATTCGCCGCCGGAGACCAATGTGATGGTTGCGGCCACCTTTTCCGGCGGCGGCACAGAGATCAACATCTCAGATGAAGGTCCTGGTATCCCCGAGGACGACCTGCCCCGCATTTTCGAGAAGTATTATCGTGGTCGTTCCGCGGGCAGCCTGCAAGGAAATGGCCTGGGCCTGGCAGTGGTCAAAACGATCGTCGAAGCGCACGGCGGCAAGGTGACGGTGCGCAACCGTTCGGTAGGCGGCGCACAATTTACTATCAATTTGCCTGTCAGGCCCCCAACCCTGGAGCACGACAGAGAACTTGTATTGTGACAGCGCGGCTCTCAGGCCATGGCGCGAAAGGCGCGACGTGCTGCGGCAAGAGTTTCGTCGATGACGCTGTCGCCGTGCGCGGCGGAAACAAAACCTGCCTCGAACTGCGAAGGCGCCAGGTACACGCCGTGTGACAGCATCTCACGGAAGTAGGCGGCGAAGGTCGCGGTGTCGGCCTGGGCCGCTGACTCCCAGTCTGCAACCGGCTCGTCGCTAAAGAAGAGGCCAAACATCGTTCCGGCATTCGCTGTGCTCACATGGATGCCCGCAGCCTGCGCTTCATGCGTGAGCCCTTGCGCCAGTTTCTCGCACATAGCCTCCATTGACCACCATAATTCGTCGTCTTGCAGCGCCTTTAATGTCTCGATGCCGGCAGTCATAGCCAGGGGGTTGCCGGAGAGCGTTCCGGCCTGGTACATGGGGCCGGCCGGCGCTACCTGCTGCATGATCTCCCGGCGCCCGCCGTACGCACCGACGGGAAGCCCGCCGCCAATGACTTTGCCCAGCGTCGTGAGGTCGGGCGTGACGCCATACTTCGCCTGGGCGCCGCCGCGATGCACGCGAAAACCGGTCATCACTTCGTCAAAGATGAGCAACACATCGTGCGCCAAAGTTAGCCGGCGCAGGCCCTGAAGAAAGCCCGGCTGGGGCAAGACAAGGCCCATGTTGCCGGCGACCGGTTCTACGATGACGGCGGCGATCTGACCTGGGAACTGCTGCAGCAGTTGTTCTACGGACGCCAGATCGTTGTACGACGCTACGAGCGTATCTCCGGTTGTAGACGCCGGAACGCCCGGCGAGTCGGGCAGCCCCAGTGTGGCGACGCCCGAACCGGCCTGCACCAGCAGCATGTCGGCATGGCCGTGATAATTGCCGCGGAACTTAATGATCTTGTCACGGCCTGTAAAGGCGCGCGCCAGCCGCAAGGCGCTCATGGTGGCCTCGGTGCCAGAGTTGACAAAGCGCAGCATCTGTAGGGCCGGCATGAAACCCTGTATCAGCTCTGCCAGCGCTAACTCTAGCGGGCTGGGCGCCCCATAACTGGTCCCTTGCCGGGCGGCCGCGGCAATGGCGGCTGTAACCGCGGGCGGCGCGTGGCCCAGGATCAGAGGCCCCCAGGATAGGACATAGTCAATATAGCGGTTGTCGTCGACGTCGAATAGGTAGGGCCCCTCGCCGCGCGCGATAAACAGCGGCTGGCCGCCGACGGCGCGGAAGGCGCGCACCGGCGAGCTTACGCCGCCGGGCATGATTTTCGCGGCGCGCTCGAATAGTTCGATGGAACGAGCGGTTTGTGTCATCTGTGCTCCGTTATGTATCTTGTCAGGGCAATCAGGCTGTGCCAATCCAGCCGGCTGACGCGGCTTTCTGGCGAACCAGATCGGCTAGCTGCGCGATGAACAGGGGGTCGGTGTTCAGCGCCGGCGGACGCACGAGGCGCACGCCGTGACCTTGCGCCACGGCCTGAGCCTCAATGTCAATGTCATACAGGATCTCGACATGGTCCGATACAAAGCCGACCGGTATGCTGACCATCTTGCGCACGCCGGCCTGGGCCAGCTCAGGAATGTGCTCCTCGAGCTGGGGCCCCAGCCACGGCTCCGGGGTGCGACCTGCGGATTGGTAGCTCCACGACCAGTTTTCTGCGGGCAACCCGGCTGCGGCGGCCACAAGGCGGGCCGTCTCACGAAGCTGCGCATTATAGGGATCGCCCGACTTCAGGATGCGCTGGGGAAGGCTATGTGCGCTGAAGATCACATGTACGTCGTCGCGCTCCGCTTCGGGCCAGTTTTCAACGCCTTGCTGCACGCGGGCTACGAGCGCCTGTAGATAGTTGGGCGCATCGTGATAGCTGGTGATGTGCTCGAACTGGATTGCGCCCCGGTGCATCTCCAGCCCTTCGGCAATCTTGGCCTGATAGCGCGCCACGCTCATGTGGCTGAAGTGCGGCGCCAGCACGAGGCTGACCGCGCGTTCGATGCCGTCGTTGATCATGTCGCGAACCGTATCCTCGATCCAGGGCGCCCAGTGGCGCATGCCAAGGTAACAGCGGAAGGCGTCGCCGAGCTCCGACTGCACGGCGTTCGCTTGCTGCGTTGAGATTTCAAGAAGCGGCGATTTGCCGCCAATCTGGCGGTAGTTGTGCGTGATCTCTTCCAGCACCTCCGGCGTGGTGACGCGGCCGCGGCGGATGTCGGCAAGGTAGCCGGGTATCTCCTCCAGGGAATCCGGCCCGCCGTAGGCCATGATCAGAACGCCAATCGGTTTGCGGGCGAAATAGGTAGTCAACAGCTTAGTCCTTTTGCTCTCTGTCCCTTGCCGACTGTTCGTGCACATAATCCACCAGACGACGCACGTTGTCTACCGGCGTATCGGGAAAGATGCCGTGTCCCAGATTAAAGATATGACCTGGACGCCCTGCGGCGCGCTGCAACACGTCGTCTGCGCGGAACTTCAATTCGCGCCAGGGGGTGAGCAGGGCCACGGGATCCAGGTTGCCCTGAACGGCGCGATCATAGCCCACGCGAGACCAGGCCCAGTCGAGCGGCATGCGCCAGTCGACGCCAATCACCTGGCCGCCACAGGCCGCAACCTCTTCGAGGTAAGCCGCTGTGCCCGTGCTGAAGTTGATCAGGGGTACGCCACAATCGGCCAGCCGCTCAAATAGCTGCCTGTTATAGGGCTGCACGTAGCGGCAGTAATCGTCACGGCTCAGGGCCAGACCTGCCCAGGAGTCGAACAGTTGCAGCGCTGCAGCGCCGGCCTCGACTTGAGCCAGCAAGTAATCGAGCTGCACAGTCACCAGCTTTTCCATCAGGCGCTTCCAGGCGGCCGGCTCGCCGATCATGAGCGCCTTGGTCCTGGAGTAGGTCTTCGAGCCTCCGCCTTCTACGGCGTAACTGGCAAGGGTAAAAGGCGCTCCGGCAAAGCCGATGAGCGGGATATTGCGCGACTGCAATTCGGCTGTCACCAGGCCAATGGCCTGCAGCGTCGCCGCCAGACTGGTGGCCCGCGCCGGTGGCGTGGCCAATAGGTCGACATCGCGCGTGGAACGGATGGGGTTATGGATGTGCGGACCTTCGCCTTTGACGAATTCCAGGTTCAGGCCCATGCCGATCAGCGGCGGCAAAATATCGGCGAAGATGATCGCCGCGTCGAGGTCGAATGCCTTGAGCGGTTGCAGCGTGATTTCAGCCGCCAGCTCTGGCGTGCCAATGACCTCAAGCATGGTGTGACGCGAGCGGATGGCGCGATATTCGGCCATGTAACGGCCGGCCTGGCGCATCAGCCAAATAGGTGTGGCGTCGGTGGGTAGGCGGTGGCATGCGCGCAAAAAGCGAGAGGTGGGCGCAGGCACGTCGTTCATTGGCCGTCCGACTGCCACAGCACGCGCCCGACAAAGAAGGGACCCAGCCGCTCCAGGTGCAGCGAAGTCTGCTTGGTTTTGCGCATGCGCTGTACGATTATCGAAAGAGGGTGCAGCTTCGGGCCTACCAGGCCCACGACAAAGTCGTTGTCGTTCTTATCCAGGCCATGACAGGCCAGGCGAATGTCGTAGCCGTGACCTGCTTTGCCAAAGGAACGGCCGATGCCGCCATGCTCCATCAAGATGGTGCGCTGCTCTTCGGCGGGCAACTGCTCAAATGAGCCGGCGCGGCGCAAGGGATACCACATCGCCCAGCGCAAGTGCGGATCCGTGACGCGCTGCCGCGGCCGCTCGACGAGCGTTGCCTCTAAATCCGTTTCGTAGCCCAGGGCATATGTGCGCCCGAACATGGTGAACTCGGGCTTTGGCTGCAGGCGGCCAAAGGGCCCGCTGTTCAAAAATGGTCGCAGCTTGTCGACGAAGAAGTCCGGTTCTTCGGCGAAGGTAAGCAGCGCAATGCCGCTGGCATCGTTAATATCCTCGTACAACACACCGGGAATGGCAGCTTCTTGCAGGGGCGGCAGCAGGGCCATTGCATCGGCGCAACCTCCGAATGCCAGGAACTGCATGAAGAGGCGGCGGTCGACGGCCGTCTGGCCACCTGCCTGGTTGCGCCCATGCTCCAGGACGTCGGTCTCCTCTGTGGTCGGTGTCGGTCTTTGTTGAATGTCCAGGGCCATTGTGTGCTACTCCATCTCCTCTTCAAGCCACTGTGCGGCATCTTTGGCATGATAACTAATGATGAGGTCGGCGCCCGCGCGGCGCATGCCGAGCAGGGTCTCGAGGGTCACCGTCTTTTCGTCCAGCCAGCCATTAGCGGTGGCAGCTTTAATCATGGCATATTCGCCGCTGACATTGTAGGCCACGAGCGGCAGCTCCGCGAAGCTGTCGCGCAGTTGGCGGATGACGTCCAGATAGGCCAGAGCCGGCTTCACCATCAAGAAGTCGGCGCCTTCTTCGACGTCCAGGCGCGCCTCGCGCAGCGCCTCGCGTACGTTGGCGGCATCCATCTGGTGTGAACGGCGGTCGCCGAAACGCGGCGCGCCTTCGGCAGCTTCACGAAACGGGCCGTAAAAGCCGGAAGCGTATTTGACGGCATAAGACATGATAGGGAGGTGCTGAAAGCTGGCCTCGTCGAGCCCACTGCGGATGGCGCCCACCATGCCGTCGATCATACCGCTGGGGGCAACGATATCGGCGCCGGCCTCGGCATGCGATAGGGCCACACGCTGCAAGATAGGCAACGTTTCGTCATTTAAGACATATTCGGCCGGCAGATGGGCATTGCGGCGCTCGCCGTTGCCGCTGTTGAGCAGGCCACAATGCCCGTGATCCGTGTATTCGCACAGGCACACATCGGTTATCACCACCAGCTCCGCATTGGCCGACTTCAGGCGGCGGATGGCCTGCGGGATGATGCCCTGGCCATCGAAGTTTTCTAGGCCGATGGCGTCTTTGTGCGCTGGGATGCCGAAGAGCATCACCGCCGGAATCTTTAACCGGGCGAGCTCTTCGGCTTCTTGCGCCAGAAGGTCGACGGACAATTGATAAACGCCGGGCATTGCGCTGATCGGTCGCCGCACGTTCTCCCCGTGCGTCACAAAGAGGGGGTAGATGAAGTCAGTGGCCTGCAGGTCGGTTTCGCGCACCAGGGCGCGCATGGCCGGCGAGATCCTCAGGCGGCGCGGGCGCGCGCGGGGGAAGGCCCTGACGCTCGTTGAAGTCGCCTGCCGTGGCATGAATTCAGGGTTAGCGGTCATATCTCTCGTTCCAGATGTCATCGCTTATGACGATTTGTAGTGAAAACGGCGATAGGCTATTAGCACGTCCAGCAAACCGTCGATGGTATATTCGGCGGGGACAAACTGTGGCTCGACGCCCAATGCGCTGATATTGGCAGCGGTAATCGGGCCGATGCACGCGACAGCGGCCGATGATAGGAGCTTGGCGGCTTGCGCCCGACCGCCCACCAGGGTGACGAAGTGTTCAACCGTTGATGCGCTGGTGAAGGTCACGACATCGGCGGACGCTAACTGGGCCAGGGCGCTAGCATCTGGCGCGCCGGGAAGCGTGCGGTATGTGGCTATTTCGTCCACCAAGGCGCCGTTCCACCGAAGAAGATGCACAAGCTCTGCGCGCGCCTGCTGGGCGCGCGGCAGCAGGATGCGCTTACCGGCCACATTGCCCAGCCCTTCGGCGATACGCTCGGCTACGAATTCACCTGGCACAAAGTGCACCGCGACGCCAATTTCGCGTAGCGCCGCGGCTGTAGCCGGGCCGATGGCTGCCACCTGGATCCCTTCGAACAGCTCGCTGCCGGCTGAAAGCGCCTCGAGCCGTTGCCCAAAGAGTTTGACGCCATTCACGCTGGTAAATATCACCCAATCATACGATGGGAGTGAAGCGATTGCCTGGTCAAGACGGCGGGTATCTGCTAGCGGTTCAATTTCTATGGTGGGAAAGAGGATGGGGATGGCCCCTAGCTGTCGCAGCCTGGCCGCAAAGTGCGCGGCTTGCTGCTTGCTGCGGGTGACCACCACGCGCAGGCCGTCGAGCGGTTTTGGGGCATGCTCTTGAGGGGCGGCGGCATGGCCCTCGAGAATTTGCCCGGCGCCACGAGCGCGCGCTTCGTCTGCCAGCCGTTCTGCCAGGGCCATCGGCTGACTACCGTGCCCCGACACACGGATCACCCGACTTCCGTCGGGCGCTGCAACCAGCCCCTCCATCGCCAGCAGGCCGTCGTAGTGAGCGGCGTAAGCGGCAATGGGCGCCGAGCAGCCGCCGCCCAGCGCCTGCAGAAAGTGCCTTTCGGCGCTGGTGGCTGCACGTGTGGGCGCATGGTCAATCGCCTGCAGCAGCTCAAGGATGGCGCCGTCGCCGGCGCGGCATTGCACGGCCAAAGCTCCCTGTCCCGGGGCCGGTAGCATCTCATCCATGGGCAAACGCGCCGCTAAATGCGTGGCCAACCCCAACCGATTTATGCCTGCACAGGCAAGGATAGCGGCGTCGTATTGCCCTTGCTCGACCTTGCCTATACGGGTCTCCACATTGCCGCGCATAGGCTCGATGCCAAGGTCCGGGCGCAGGGCCAGAATCTGGGCGCCGCGGCGCAGGCTGCTGGTTCCGACAATTGCGCCTGGCCTAAGCGCTTTTAAGGTCACGTCGCCGCGGCTGATGAGCGCGTCGCCAGCCTCCTCGCGCTGCGGTATGGCGCCGATGGTCAGGCCGGGCGGGCCGTGCACGGGCAGATCCTTCAGAGAGTGCACGGCGAGGTCGATCTCGTTATCTAACAAGGCCTGTTCTAGCTCGGCTGTAAACAACCCTTTGCCGCCAATCTGCGGCAAGGGCCGGTCGAGCGTGCGATCGCCTTTGGTTTGAAATGGGCGCAGCTCGTAAGTGAGCTGGGGCCAAGCTGCCAGCAGCAGGCCGGCGACAAACTCGCTCTGCCACATGGCCAGACGCGAGGTGCGCGTTCCAATAACCAGATGGCGGCGGGCCTGTTGGCGATGGCCTTGTTGCGTGCTCTCGCTACTCATGGTCGCCATCGGTATCCACCTCGTCCAGGGCGAACAGCTCGCGTAGCGCCTCTGACAGGCGCTCAGCGGCGCCGTTGTTGGCCTGCGCGCGCATGCGGACGGTAGGCTCATGCAGCAATTTGTTGACAAGGGAACGCGACAGGTGTTGCATCTGCTGCAAGGTGTCGGGGTCCACGTCGCCGCCGAGCCGCCGCACGGACCTCTGCAGCTCGTACTGCCGGATTTCTTCAGCCCTGCTACGGAATTCGGCAATCAGCGGGCGCACGGCAAGTTCGTTGCATGCGGCCTGCAGACGCGTCATCTCGCTGGCGATGATCGCTTCCACGCGCGGCGCCTCGCTCCGCCGCGCCGCCGCTGCCGCGTCTAGCGAAGGGCGAACGTCGTCCATGTTGAAGAGGCGCACGCCTGGCAGCTCGGCCGCGTGCGGATCGACGTCGCGCGGCAGCGCAATGTCCACAATGACCAGCTCCCGGCCGGCGCGCGCCTCCATCGCCTGCGCCACCGTGCGCCGGTCGATGAGGTACC
>CAYLJW010000036.1:26755-49439 GCA_964384155.1 uncultured Ardenticatenaceae bacterium | reverse complement strand
TGCCGGCTGCTCTCTTCTCCATCCTCTAACAAGAGTCAGCTAGCCAAATCTCGCTCGCAAGCTCGCCGCGCTCGGCCGTTCACACCACCCTATTCTTAGACCAGGGAGTCGCGCATTGCGCCCATCTGGCGGGCAATGCTGTCGTCTACAACCTGATCACCGACACGTACAATCAAGCCACCCAGAATAGCGGGATTAACTCGGAACTCAACATTGGCCGCCTTGAGCAATGATCGGACGCGTCCTTGCTCATTCTCGGTCAGGGGCAAAGCGCTGGTCACGACGGCATTGTCGCCTGTTAGCTCGCTCACGCCGCGTGGCGGCTCCGAGAGGAAGCTGTTCACAAGGCTGCGCTGCCGCTCATCGTCTAAAGATTCCTGAACCAATTTACTTGTTGCAGCAATGGCAATGGATGCTACCTGATTACGCAGATCTGAGAGGATACGATTGCGCTCCTCTTCAGCGTCCGCTCTGGCCTGCACTCCGATTTCTCTGGCCTCGACTTCGGCCTGCTTGATAATGCCTTTCCGCGTGTCTTCGGCCTGTTCCGCCGCCTGCTGGCGCAGTTTAGCCGCCTCGGCTCGCGCTGCCTCCAGAATCTTTTTGGCCTCTACATCCGCGTTGTCGCGGGCGATAGCGGCCTGTCGGGCATCCTCCAAACCTTTGGCGATCCTGGCCTGACGCTCCTCTAGCACCCGTAACACCGGCTGGTAAAGAAACGCCTTCATGAAGGCCAGAATGACAATGATGCCCAGAATCTGGATCAGGAGGTAGCCTAAATTTATACCTAACCCTTCCAACCCTTCCATTCGCTATCTCCTTAAATCAGCTCAGGTTACAGTACGAACAGGATAATCAAGGCGATAACCAGCGCGTAGATGGCGGTTGCCTCGGCGAACGCGATGCCCAGAATCAGGTTCGTCTGAATCTGTCCGGCGGCGTCTGGATTGCGCGCAATACCCTGCGTCGCGCCTCCCGCCAGAATACCGATACCTGCACCAGCGCCGATTACACCCATCATTGCCAGGCCTGCACCTAATGCTTTGAGGCCCTCTACAAGCACGAGAGCAGCTGCTTCATCCATTCGTTATTACCTCCAAAAAGTAAGTTTCTGCGTCAACTACAACTGACCTATCAGGATTTCGAGTTCGGGTTGACACCACAGCGCCGTTTACCACGCACCCTGAACCGTCATCCATTGCGTAATACCAGTTAGTGATGTTCGTCCGCGCCGTGTTGCTCGGTGGCGCCGGCCATGAAGACCAGGGTCAGCATGGCGAACACAAACGCCTGGATCGCGCCGATAAAGAGCTCGAGTCCAAAGAAGGCCACATTGGCCACGGGCAGCAGGAAGCCCATCACAAACAAGAGCACCTGCCCCGCAAAGATATTGCCGAGAAGACGGAAGGAGAACGAGAGAATTTTCGAAACTTCTGAGACGAATTCCAGCAAACCCACCGCCGGATCCAGAGCGCGGATGGGGTTGCGTGCGATCTCGTTGATTGGCAAAGTAAAGAATCGCTTCAGATACGAACCGCCAAGGTACTTGAAGCCATAATACTGCACCATAAACATCGACACCAAAGCCAGCGCCAGCGTGAAGCTAAGGTCCGTAGCCGGCGCGCGCAAGAAAGGCACGATGGTCCAGTCGGCGCTCTCCGGATCTTCATTCAGGCCAAGCAGACCACTATTACCCGCAACATTGCCATCAGCGCGCAAGAGCAAGCCTACCGTGCTTCCTTCCGGATAACGCAGGTCGCCAATGTTCTGCAGGTCCAACTCGTGTTCACGATCATGAATCCACGTCTCGGTTTCGGCCGGGCTCAGGCCCTGCTGCGCGGCGACGTCGTCGGCTTCCTGTAGCGCATGGAAATGGGGCAAATTCTCCCAGATACCAATGCTATCGACGCCCGGTACCAATTCCAGCCAGTTGGCAATTAATATGACCATCAGAAAGGTCATGAAGTACGGGTAAAAATCTCGCACCTTAGCGCCGGCGATGCCCTTGGCAAAATTGTACGTTCCCTCGATGGCCATTTCAATGAAGTTATATAGGCCGGTCGGGACTTCGTCGGCTGTGCGCGAGCGAGCGCGCACTCTCAGCACCAGAGCGATGACGATGAAATAGGTAACCAGCGTGGCCACGAACGTATTGGTAAGGCCGCCAACAAGCGGGAGCGCCAGGCCCGGATACTTCTCGCCGGGCAACTGGATAACCGGCAGCACCGGCTTGGTGAAAGCCACGATCGATCCCAGGATGATCATCAAGGCTATCGCCCCAAGTATGACATAGCGTTTCTTAATCATGAATCTGTCTTTTCCTCATGCTCTTGATCATTGAATTGATCAGGATTCGTAAGGCGCTGCGCGCGCGCCGCCGTAGACAAGGCCAGGCGCACGATCACATACAGCGTGACGGGAAAACTACCGACCAAAAACAGAACGGTAAAAATGCCGTTCGTATTAAACGTATTGTCCAGGAACCAGCCAACACCAAAAGCAGCCGCGATGATAATAATGCTCGCCAGGCTCGTAGTGCAGCCGATTTGGCTAATCAGGCCGGCATAGGCCGCGGCGTTATCACTTGGCTGTTTGCGTTGGGACACAGATCTCTCTTAAAGGTGCGACTTTGCGCATTATATCACAAACGGATTAAGAGACAACGTAAAGATCTCTCTCAGGTTAACCTAAAAGGGGAAAAACGCCTGCCCTGCCTGGCGCGTCCATTCGAATGCCGGGCCGGCGACGACGCCCAGATAAATGATGCCCAACACCGAGAGACCCAGGGCTACGCGCGCGGCGCGAGATACCGGGATGCGCTCGGCCTCATCGTCCGAACGGTACAGGTAAATGTACTTCACGACGGACAGGTAATAATACAGGCCGATGAAAGCGTTCAGCACACCGATAAGCGCCAGCCACCATAGATCGGCTTCGACGGCCGCCTTGAAAATGAAAAACTTGCCGAAAAAGCCGGCCGTCGGCGGAATACCGCCCAACGACAACAGCGCTATCAACATGGCCAGCGCCAGATAAGGCGCCCGCCGGCTGAGACCATAGAAATCTTCCATCTCCTCCGAGCCGGTCTGGTTGCTAACCAGCACCACGACGCCAAAGGCGGCGATGTTAGTGAAGACATACATCAGTAGGTAGAATATGGCTGCGCCTGACCCGTCTGACGTGAGCGCCACCAGGCCGATGAGCGCATAGCCGGCCTGCGCAATGCTAGAGTAAGCCAGCATACGCTTGATATTGCGCTGGAAAATGGCCAGCAAGTTACCCAGGGTCATGGTGACAATGGTGACGGCGACCAGCATCGCCCACCATTCGTTGTCGAACGTGGGGTTGCCCAGGGCGCCGGCAGCGATGACGCGCAGGAAGACGGCGAAGCCGGCGGCTTTAGAGGCGGTCGAGACGAACGCAGTCACCGGCGTCGGCGCGCCCTCATACACATCCGGCGTCCAGAAGTGGAACGGAACGGCCGAGATCTTGAAGCCAAAGCCGGCAAGGATCATCACTGTGGCCAGCAGGAAGAGACCGTTTATTTCGGCCGGCAGCGCGCCGGCGCGCAACACCATAGAACCGATGACAAAGATATTGGTCTGTCCGGTGATGCCAAAGATTAAGCTCATGCCATACAGCATCACGGCCGAGGCGAAAGCGCCGTAAACGAAATATTTGATTCCCGCCTCAGTAGAACGTTCATCGTGAATCAGGAAGCCGGCAAGCACATAGAGTGATATGCTGGCCGTTTCAATGGCCAGGAAGAGCATAATCAAGTCTGCGCCGGCGGCCATCAGCGAAAAGCCGACCGTCGCGGAAGTGAGCAAGGCGAAATATTCACCACGCTGCAAGGCCGGCACATCTAACGAAATCAGGCTAACCACAATGAGCGTGACCAGAAAGATAACGCGGAACACGAGCGTGATCAGGTCGTTCCTGATCATGCCGCCCCACAGCAGCGAGTCGGGCAGGCTGCGCGACACATCGGGCTCGCCCAGGAAGGTGGCAATACCCACGGTCATCAAGAGGATGCCAACTGCGCCCCACGCCGTAAACAAACCCAGGCGGCGCCGCTCGGCCGGTTTCAGAAAACGATCGTAACCAAGCACCACCATCAAGAGCAAGACGAGGGCAATCTCAGGAAGAATTGCCAGCACTTCTGGCCGAGACGGGATCAGGCTATCGGGATTAACTAAGCACCTCCCAGCCAGTTGAAGAAATCAATGGCCGACGAATGAACGGAATTCAACACGGTTCCCGCCTGCTGTACCTGGTCGAGGCGTTCGACTACGGGCCGGATACCGGACTCGACGATGGGCGCAATAATGGAAGGGAACACGCCAATGGCACTGAGAATCACGGCAAAGCCTACCAGGGTCAGGTAATCGATGCTGAGCAACGGCCGCATGTCGTGCCACTTCTCGCGCTCATATTCGCCCAAAAAGACCGTACCGATTGCGCGCAGAATATACGCCGCCGTAATAATGATGCCAAACACGGATATGATGGCCAGGATCGGATAATAGCCGGCCGGATTCAAGTTAAGGAAGGTATCGCTCAGGTTCAACGTGCCGCCGGCCCATACACCCAGGAATATGGGAAACTCGGCGATAAAGCCCGAGAGGCCCGGCATACCCATCGACACCAGGCCGCCAATGGTAAAGGCCACCATCGTCGCCGGCAGCGCCCGCACCATGCCGCTAAGCTGATCCATATCACGAGTGTGAGCGCGGTCGTAGATCATGCCGACGACGGCAAAGAAGAGCGCCGTCATGATGCCGTGGCTCACCATCTGGATGCCCGCGCCGGTAAAGCCGACCACATTCATCGCCGCAAAGCCCATCGATACCAGGCCCATATGGCTTACGCTGGAGTACCCGATGAGATACTTCATGTCGCGTTGGCGCATAGCAATTAACGAGCCATAAATGACGTTGATCACCGTAAACAGAATGATTAGCGGCAGCCAGTAAACCGCGCCTTCGGGGACGAGCTGGATGCCGACGCGCATTGATGCGTAGGCGCCGAGCTTCATCAACACGCCGGCGTGAATCATAGAAACGGCCGTCGGCGCCGCCACGTGCCCGTCAGGCGACCAGTTGTGGAAGGGCCACAGGCCGGCCAACACCCCAAAACCCAGGAAAATGGGCAAGAACGTCCAGAGCTGTAGATTGCGTGGGAAGTCCGTCTCAGACCAGATACGCAGGTCAAAGGTCATTTCCTGGCCTACGTTGGGCATATTGAAGTAGAGCACCAGGAATGGAATCAGGGCAATGAAACTGCCAATGAGCAGATAAAGGGTCAGCTTCATCGCCGCGTATTCTCTGGTCTTTTCCCACCCCCAGATGACTATCATCACGTACATGGGCAGCACGGCAAGCTCATAGAAGAAGAAGAGCATGAAGCCATCCACGGCGATGAATACGCCATGCACGCCGGCAACCAATAACATGAAAAAGGCGAAGAACTCGCGTGGCCGATCTTCGATGCCCCACGAAATGAGCACACCGCCCACGCCCACAACCGCCGTTAGCAGAACCAGCGTGGCGCTAAGGCCGTCGACACCGGCGATGTAATTTATGCCTATGCTGGGCACCCAGTTGTACTCTTCGACGAATAGCAGGGCATCGCGCCACGACGAGCCAGGCGGCGGCAAGTTCTGGTTGTAGCCGATGTAAACATACAGCGACAGGATTAGCCCGATCAGTGTACCAACCAGGCCTAACATGCGCGCATTTTCCTTGCGCTCTTCCGGCAGCAGCAAAATGACGATTGCTATCAGAATTGGCGAAAGGGTTATGACGGAAAGGAAAGGGAAATTCTCCATGTAAGCTTACCTGTGGGGCGTCTCGCGTTTGCTAGCCAAATATCCTGGTCACCGTATCGTTGATAATTGCTACCAGCCACTGCGGCCACAAGCCCAGGCTGAGCATCAGCGCCATCAGCGGCCAAATGACCAGGTGTTCACGCAGCGTCATGTCTCGCAGGTTGGCCCATTCGGGCAATGACGGGCCATGCAGGGTTTCGCCAATGCCCTTCAAAATGTATGCGCCGGTCATCAACAGACCAATCATCGACAGCGCCACCTGTATGGTGAATACATTCCAGGCGCCGCGAACGATCATGAACTCACTTACAAAACCATTCAGGCCCGGCAGCCCTAGAGAAGCCATGCTCGTGAAGATCAGCGCAGCGCCATAGTAGGGCAGCACGGCCCAGATGCCCCCATATTTCTTGAGGTCTCGCGTGTGAGTACGGTCATAGATCACGCCGACCAGGAAGAACATGCCCGCCGCGGATAGGCCGTGATTAAACATCTGGAATACGGCTCCATTGGTGGCCATAATGGCATCTTCGATCAACCGTTCAGACGGCGCACCCACGGAATATGCAAGGCCATACACATAGGCCATAACGGCGATGCCCAGCACGACGAAGCCCATATGATTGATTGAGGAGTAAGCGACCAAGCGCTTGAAATCCCACTGCCCAAAAGCGGCAAAGCCGCCAAAGATGATGCTCAGCATACCCAGTACGGCCAGTAGACCGGCGGTCAGGTATGCTTGCTCGGGGAAAAAGGGGATTACCAGTCGAACGAAGCCGTAAGCGCCTAGCTTCAGCAGCACGCCCGCCAGAATCATTGAGCCGGCGGTCGGCGCCTCGGTGTGCGCGTCGGGCAGCCAGGTGTGGAATGGCCAGATGGGCACCTTAATGGCAAAAGCAATGACAAAGAGGATGTAGGCCACCGACTTCACAAGCCCTGTCGGAAGCCCAGAGCCGGGCAATGTGGCGCTGTCAAGGTTGACCCAGGCGTCGAGCAAGGCAGGTATGTCGAATGTGCCGGCGGCCAGGCCAATGAGCTGGATAGAGAGCAGAAGCCCCAGACTGCCTGCCATCGTATACACAAAGAACTTAAATGACGCGTAGGTACGATCCTTGCCGCCCCACATACGAATCAGGAAATACATGGGCACCAGCCCAATTTCCCAGAAAACAAAGAAGATCAGCAGGTCGAGGGCCGCAAAGAGGCCGATCATGCCTGTCTCCAGCGCAAGGAAAAGCACCATGAACATGCGCACCCGCTCGCTGATGCTGAAAGAGGCCAGGATCGACAGCGGCGTCAATATAGTCGTGAGAAGGATCAACGACAGGCTGATGCCGTCCACGCCGATGTGATAGCTGGCGCCAATGGCCGGGAACCAGGGCGCCATCGTCTCGAACTGGATGCCAGCATCGACGCGATCGTAGTTAAACCACATGATCAGCGTGAGCGCCAGCGGCACAAGGCTAAAGAGGAAGGCCAGCCGCCGGATCAGCGTGCGCTCATCTTCTGGTAAAACAAAAATGATCAGAGCCGCAATTGCCGGCGAAAATATGACTAATGTCAGGAGGTTATTTTGCAGGAAATCCATGAAAACTCCAGGACCTAGTTGATGCCCAGCCAGCCGCCAATCACGGCGAACCAGCCAAAGTTAATCGCCAGGATCAAAATAGCCAGCACAGAAGCGATACCCGCAGAGACCAGCGCATATTCCTGTAGTTTGCCGGTTTGTATGGAACGAAACTCGCGTGCAGCGCCCAGGAATTCATCTTTCACACGATCCACGCCACCACTGATTATGACCTCTTCAAAGCGCTTGAAGGCCTGTCCAAGGCGGTAAACGGTGCGCGCGATCAGGTGTAGTGTGCCGTCGATAAGACCCTGATCAATCCAGCGGTAGACCACGGTTTCAGAGAACCAGATGGTAGGCCGCACAAAGGCTGCCTGGTACAGCTCGTCCCAATACCATTTGTTGCGTAAGAAGCCATGCAGCGGACCCAGCGGCTGTACCAACGGATCCGGTTCGTCAGCTTCCAACGGCTTGCGACCATAGACCCACCAGCCGAGGAACAGGCCGCCAAGGGCCACGACGATAGAAGCTCCCAGGGGCACGACGTTGAAAGGCAGCGTGTGTATCTGCGGCACGGCAATACCCAGCGCATTGAGCCCCACTAATGCTTCTTCAATGGTAGCGCCGACGAAGTGATGGAAATAATTGTGGAAAATGCCGTCCGTGCCCAGGAAGTTATCGGGGATGCCTAGCCAGCCAAAGGCGATGGCAAACACAGACAGAGCGGCGAGGGGCAAGGTCATAAAGCTATTGCTTTCGTGCGCATTTTCTGCCAGCTCCGTGCGTGGTTCGCCCAAAAAAGTCAGCGAGATCTGGCGCATGGTATAGAACGCCGTGAGGAACGCAGCCACCACCAACACAAAGAAGACGATCAGCGCAAAGGTCTGACCGTGCGTGCCCAGGTACAGGGCCTCGGCCAGGATTTCATCCTTGGACCAGAAGCCCGCCGTTATAAAGGGGAAGCCCGAAAGGGCCAGGCCGCCGATAACAAAAGTCCAGAAGGTGAGCGGCATCTTGTGGCGTAAGCCGCCCATGTTCATCATATCCTGCGGGTCCGTGTGATGATCATGCACCTCTTCGGCGCCGTGCTCCATACCGTGGATGATTGAGCCCGAGCCAAGGAACAGGAGCGCCTTAAAGAAAGCATGGGTGAGCAGGTGGAAAGCGGCAGCGACGTAAGCGCCTATGCCAATGGCCGCCACCATGTAACCCAACTGTGAGATTGTCGAATAAGCCAGCACCCGTTTCACATCGTTCTGCGCCACGGCAATCGTCGCCGCCATTAACGCCGTGAAGGCGCCGATGCCGCCGATAATCAAGCCCACCGCTGGCATTCCAACCATGGCCGTTGCTATCAGCGGGAAGATGCGCACAATCAGATAAACGCCGGCGGACACCATGGCCGCGGCGTGAATAACCGCGCTCACCGGCGTCGGGCCTTCCATGGCATCGGGCAACCAGACGTGCAGGGGCCACTGCGCCGACTTACCCACGGTTCCTGTGAAAAGCATCAGGGACATCAGGCCCAGGCCTGTGAAGCCGATGCTGCCGGCAGCGGCGGCAAGGCTCTCAGCCTGAAACGCCTCGCTGAAGTTCAGCGTACCGAAGACGCGGTAGAAATATACGATGCCCAGCAGCATGACGACGTCGGCAATGCGCGTTGTCATGAAGGCTTTGACCGCGGCGCGGCGTGGCGGGATGGCCAAAGGATCCTTGTAGACGCGAGAGTACCAGAAGCCGATCAACAGGTAAGAGCAAAGGCCCATCACCTCCCAGCCCATAAACAAGAGCAGCAGGTTGTCGGCGACCACCAGCACCAGCATCGCCCCGCCGAACAGCGACATGAAGGCGAAAAAGCGCGAAAACATGGGCTCTACGCCGCCGTGGCTGGGCGAGCCCAGCACAGCATGCTCGTCGGCATACATTCCCCAGCGATGATAGCCCACGCTGTAGACCATGATCATGGCCGTGGCAAAGGGAACCATGAACAGCATCATGGCCGTCAGGGGATCGACCGCCACACCCATGCGCAGCCAATCGGCAAAGTCCCCGCCAAATGGCAGCCAGGCGACGGCGCTCGCCAGGGCAGTGGGGTGTTCTGCTAGCGTATGAAAGTCGTCGCCCACGCCCTGGAAGAAGACGGTTAGCGCGACTGTCCAGCCCAGGAACAGCGAGGCAAAAATCCCGGCCCACGCTGCAAGCCAGCTTAACGTTTTGCTACGATTTAAGAACAGGACGATGAGAAAAAAGGCCAGGAGTGGTCCGACGGGAATCAGCCAGGTTAGCAAAGTCAATGTTTCTGTCGTCATGAAGTTTACCTATTTGGAAACCTGCACGTGAAACGAGCCAGGGGCGGCTCCGCGATTGTAAGCGGCGCGCGTTCCCATTAATACTTCAGCGTATCCATATCTTCGACAATGACCGAATCGCGATAGCGATAGATGGAAATCACCAGGGCCAGCCCCACAGCTACCTCGGCCGCCGCCAGAGCAATGACAAAGATGGCCCAGGCCATGCCCACCGGCCGGTCAGGAGACGTATAGCGCCAGAATGCCACCAGGTTGATGTTCACCGCATTGAGCATTAACTCTACCGCCATCAAAATGGCCACGGCATTGCGCCGAGCCAGAACCCCATAAAGCCCAATGCAAAACAGCGCCGCCGATACAATCAGATACCAGGATAAGGGAATCATTCTTCACGCTCCGGCCAGGCGACGACAATCGCGCCCACGAGGGCTGCCAACAGTAGTACGGATGTGATTTCAAAGGGCAATACAAACGCGTCCACGCTTACAAAGGCAGCGCCAAGCTGCACCACCGAACCCTCCAGCATAGAGTCGGGCACCGGCGGCGCCATGCCAAAAGCATGTTCACCCGGCTCCCACGTCCAGACCTGCAGGACTACGTAGGCAATGATGCCGAATAAGACCAGCGCCGTAACGCCGCTTACCGCCCACTGCACGTTAAATGGCGTCTCCTCCGTCTGCATGAGGCGCCGCGTCATCATAATGGCAAAGATCACGAGAATCGAAATCGCACCGATATAAACCAGGAGCTGCGCCGCAGCCAGAAAACCGGCATCCAGAAGGACATACAGGCCCGCCACACCCAGGAAGGAGCCCATCATGGCCAACGCTGCATGAAACAGATTGCGATTGGTGACCACAATCCATCCCGTCAGGAGAGTCAGGAAACTAATCACGATAAAGATGATCTGTTGTATCATACTTTCTCCGAACTACAGGCTTGCGCCCAAGGCAAGCGGGCCCACTGGCACGCGCCCGTGACGCCAGATCGCCGCCTGCCGCCACTCACGATGCACTGGCGTTCTAATGAGCAGCTTCTACCACCACTTCAGGTTCCGTGGCTAGCTGTTGAGCACTGGCCGCGCCGGCCTCATAAGCCGCGCGTTTGCTCGCCGCGCGCCGGCGCAAAATCTCAAGCACAGCAAACCCGATCACCAGGTTGCTCACGAGGTGAATCGCGGCGCGGTAATAGTCATTGGCGCCGGTGGGAATTAGCTTGTCCACGATGGCCACAACCAGCAGCAGTACCAGCGACAGCGGCACGAGAAATTTCCAGTTGAGGTCAAGCATTTGGTCGATGCGCACACGTGGCAGGGTGCCGCGGACCCAGATAAAGACGAAGTAAACGGCAAACATCTTCACGAAGAACACGATGAGTCCGAAAAGGCGTCCTAACGGCTCTAACGTTTCCACGCCGAAGAAACGCCAGCCGCCCAGGAAGATGGTGGCGAAAAGGCCGGACATGAACAACGTGCTGATGAACTCAGCCAGGAAGAACATGCCAAACTTCATGCCGCCATATTCCACATGAAAACCGGCGACAATCTCCGACTCCGCCTCTAGCAAGTCGAAAGGCGTACGCCCTGTCTCGGCCAGGGCAGAAATAAAGAAGACAATCGCCGCCAGGGGAACCACGAGAATAAAGGGCACAGTCTGCGCCCGCACCAGCTCCTGCATATACATGGAGCGCGCCAGCAAAATCGGAATGAGCAAAGAGAGCACCATGGGCACTTCATAGCTCACGAGCTGCGCCACAGAACGGAATGCGCCGAGCAAGGCATACTTGTTATTCGAACCCCATCCGGCCAATAAAAGGGTCACGACCGAGACGGAGCTGATCGCCAGAATATAGAACAGGCCAATGTTCAAATCGACGCCAATAATGCCCGGAGCGAAAGGCATAACGGCCCACATTAGGAGGGCCGTCATCACTGTCAGCAAAGGAGCCAGGTTGTAGGCCATCATGTCAGCGCCGGCCGGCGTCAGAGTCTCCTTTGTCAGCAGCTTCAACACGTCGGCGACCGTTTGCAATAGGCCAAAGCGCCCCCCGACGCGATTGGGCCCAACCCGATCCTGAAATCGTGCGATTACTTTTCGTTCGAGCCAGATCAGGAAAAGGACGATGAGCAGCAAGAACGTCGACACGGTAAGAATGCCGATGACGTCCAGGATGGCCTCGATCGTTCCCGGGCTCATATCGCCTTCCCACACCGCCCGCAAGTAATCGAAAACGGTTAGCTGGGCGAGGCTCCGCAAAAAGTCGACGATGTTAAAAGTCATAGTTCATACTCCGCTTATCACCCAAACAGTCTCAGGTTGAACGGGATCGATGCGCGTGCCATCAGCGCACGCGAGTGTATGACCCCATTCATTTGCTAACGAGCGGGGCTCACATTAGTCGGTTCGTACGGTGGTTTGGCGCTCTCCGCTGCAGTCAGGAGAACAGGGTAATGTGCCAGGAAGAACCTAACAAATCGCCAACCAACCAGCACGCAGTAATCTCCTTAAGGGGCATTTGTGAAATCTGTCTCATTTATAACACATGGCTATAGCGACGGCAATGAGACTGGACTCTGGATTCTAACAGAATCAGATTGCCGGGCAATAAGTGCGCCTGCGCGCCCGCGTGGGCGCATGAGAATCGTTTGTGGGATCACCAAATATGGGCAAACGGTTTATAATGTTAGTGACGGCGTGCGCTCGCAATGCACGTCTGGGTACTTTACCCACCTGATACTCCTCAATAGTTAAAGGAACGAAACAGCATGCTGTTGGCCGGCGACATTGGTGGTACGAAGACCGTTCTGGCTCTCTACGATTTACGAGACGGTCCCCGGCGCCCGCTGCATCAGGCTCTTTTCCCCAGCCAGGATTTCGACTCATTAGAAGCAGTGATTGAAGCTTATCTAGGACAAGTTACGGCCAGGGTTTCATATGCCGCCTTTGGCGTTGCCGGACCGGTTGTCGGCGGGCGGGCACATATCACGAACCTGCCCTGGACTATCGATCGCCGTCGCTTAACAGAGAGCTTTCGGCTAAATGAGGTGCACCTGCTCAACGATCTGGAAGCCGTTGCCACGGCCATACCCATCCTGACAGAGAAAGACCTGGTAACGCTCAACGAGGGGGCTCCGGATCCCCAGGGCGCGATGGCCGTGATCGCGCCCGGCACAGGCCTGGGTGAAGGCTTTTTGCTGTGGGACGGCGCCGAATATCGCGCCTTTCCTTGCGAGGGCGGCCATACTGACTTTGCGCCCGTCGGCCGGCAACAACGCGAACTGTTAGCCTATCTGGAATCGAAGCTGGAGCACGTGAGTTACGAGCGGGTCTGTTCCGGAATCGGCATCCCAAACCTGTATGATTTCTTGCGCGATATCGGGGAGTTTGACGAGCCGCCGGCCCTGGCCCGGCGACTTGAAGATGCGCGCGACCCCACGCCAATCATCGTGGAGGCCGCTCTGAAGGAACAGCTACCTATCGGCCAGGCCACCGTGCAGCTTTTTGCCGATATTCTGGCGCGAGAAGCGGGCAACCTGGCCTTAAAGGTGTTGGCTACCGGCGGCGTCTATCTAGGCGGTGGAATCCCGCCACGTCTGTTACCCTATCTAGAGCGGCCACGCTTCAGACAAGCGTTTGTGAGTAAAGGCCGCTTCCGCGACCTACTGATGAGCATGCCATTGAAAGTAATCTGCCGCACCGACGCCGCTCTACTGGGCGTGGCGCACGACGGACTGCGTATGATGAGCCAGACATGACGACGCGCGGCAGGCATTATTCAACCCTGGACCACGACGGACCCTAATGTACCGGGCGAAAGGAGATCTATGAACGACGCAATTGACACAAACCAAGAGGTTCTCGTATTCGACTCTGCTGAGGCGCTATTTGCTGCCGTGTCGGCCGAGACAATGAACCTGGCGCAGCAGGCGGTCGCAGAGCGCAACCGTTTCTTATTCGTGCTGGCCGGCGGCGATACGCCCCGTCCGCTATACCGGCGGCTGGCGAACGACCCTCAGCATGCAGACTTTCCCTGGCAGGAAACGCATCTATTCTGGGGCGACGAACGCGCCGTTCCACCGGGCGATGCGCAGAGCAATTACGGCATGGCGCGCGAGGAGCTGCTGCGCAGTTTGCAGATACCGGAAGAAAATATTCATCGTATTCGCGGCGAAATGGGCGCTGCGGCGGCGGCGCAGGCCTATTCCGTAGAGCTCAGGAGCATGGCTCAGAGCGGGCATGTCTGGCCTCCCTTCGACCTGGTGCTGCTGGGGCTGGGCAAAGATGGCCACACAGCCTCTCTATTTCCCGGCTCGATGCACCCGGCGCGCTCAGGGCAGGCGACGCTTGCCGTAACGGGAAGCTACAATCAGCGGCCCACCTCCCGCATCACCCTGACGCCCCCAGTCTTCAACAGCGCGCGCAATGTCTTCTTCCTGGTGCTGGGCGAGGAGAAGGCGGAAACCCTCTATCAAGTTTTGGAAGGAGACGCCAGCCCAGTGCGCTATCCGGCCCGCCGCATAAAACCAGAGCAGGGTCGTCTGCGCTGGTATATCGACAGAGCCGCTGCCTCGAAGCTAACAACCGTATTTTGATCGTCTTCGCTACTGTAGAAGGAGTATCTGATGTCCAAATTGCATGACCTGGCCGAGTTGGGCCAATCCATCTGGCTCGATTATATCCGGCGCGACATCCTCGATTCTGGCGAGTTAAATCAGCTTCGGCAGAGCGGTGTGCGCGGCGTCACCTCAAATCCCTCCATTTTTGAGCAGGCCATTGCCCGCAGCGACGACTATAAAGATGATCTGGAGCGCCTGATCGCCGACGATATGCCGGCCATGGACATTTATGAAGCGCTGGCCATCGAAGATATCCGCCAGGCCTGTGACATCTTTATCGACCTCTACCGCCAGACTGATGGCGATGACGGCTATGTCAGCCTGGAAGTAAACCCGGGTCTGGCCTATGACACTGCCGCCACCGTTGCCGAAGCGAAGCGCCTTTTTGTCGCCGTTGATCGTCCTAACCTTTACATAAAGGTGCCGGCTACCGCTGAAGGTATCCCGGCAATCGCGCAGCTCATCGGCGACGGCGTCAACGTCAATGTGACCCTGATATTCTCCCTGGACGCCTATGAGCAGGTGGCCGAAGCCTACCTCGCAGGGTTGGAAGCGCTCGTCGAAAAGGGCGGCAATCCGCGTGACGTCTCTTCGGTAGCTTCCTTCTTCGTTAGCCGCGTCGACGGCAAAGTCGACCCGCTGCTAAAAGAGCTGGGCAACAGCTCCTTGCTGGGCCAGATAGGCATTGCCAACGCCAAACGCGCCTACTTGCGTTTCCAGGAACTATTCAGTGGCCCGCGCTGGGAGCGGCTTGTGGCCCGTGGCGCTCGCGTGCAGCGACCCCTTTGGGGCAGCACCAGCACCAAAGAGCCGGCCTACCCCGACACCCTTTACGTCGACAACCTCATCGGCCCACACACAGTGAACACTGTCCCGCCCGAGACGCTTGACGCAATCATGGACCATGCTGTGGTCGAGCGCACGATCGACAGCGATCCCGAACAGGTAACCCGGCAACTAGAGGAGCTGGCGGCGCTGGGCATTGACCTGGACCGCGTTACCAATGAGCTGCTGGAAGAAGGCGTGAGCAAATTCGCGGCCGCGTTCAATAGCTTGCTCCAGGCCATTGAAGCGCGCAAGCAGCAAGCGCCAGAAGGCAGTGGCGCTGCAAATTGGACCGTGGAGCTGGGCGGTCTTGAGCGCCGCATCGCCACAGCCATGAATCGTCAAAGACAGGACAACGTGCTGCAGCGTCTGTGGCAGCAAGATTATACGTTGTGGTCCGACGATCCTACTGAGATCGCCAACCGCCTGGGCTGGCTCGACATTGCCGCGGCCATAAAGCAGGCGATGCCGCAGCTAACCAGCCTGGTAGACCAGTTGAGACAAGAAGGCATCAGGTGTGTGGTGCTGCTGGGCATGGGCGGCTCTAGCCTGGCGCCGGAGTTGTTCGCCCGCACCTTCGGCGTGCAGGACGCGCCCATCCGGCTACAAGTTCTGGACACCACAGATCCAGAGGCCATCAGCGCCCTGCGCCGCCAATTGGAAGCCGCCGAAACGGCCTTCGTCGTCTCCAGCAAGTCCGGCGGCACCATTGAAACCATTTCTCTGTATCGCTATTTTCACCATTGGATGGTTCACAACGTAGGCCAGGATCGGGCCGGTGCGCACTTCATCGCTATTACGGATCCAGGCAGCTCCCTGGACAACCTGGCACAACGCGCGGGTTTTCGCCAGGTATTCTATGGGGACCCCGATATCGGCGGTCGCTATGCGGCCCTTTCCAATTTCGGCCTGTTCGCTGCTGCATTGGTAGGCGCCGACATCGAGCGATTGCTTAGCCGCGCGCAGCGCATATCCGGCCCCGATTCAGCCGAAGGCGCCTTGCTGCTAGGTACGATTATGGGCGAGATGGCCCTGGCCGGTCGCAACAAACTGACGCTGATACTCTCGCCAGAGATTGCCGGCTTCGGCGATTGGGTCGAGCAACTGGTTGCCGAGAGCACAGGCAAGAAAGGCCAGGGCATATTGCCCGTTGTCGGCGAGCCGCTCATGGAGCCCCAGACCTACAGCGCAGACCGCCTGTTCGTCGCCTTGCGGCTGGAAGGCGACCACGCCGCCAACCGCACCTTGCAGCAGCTCGCGGCTGCCGACCACCCCGTTATAGTCATTCCCCTTGCCGATCCTTATGCCCTAGGGGAGCAGTTCGTACTCTGGGAAGCGGCGACGGCTATTGCCGGGCGGGTGTTGGGTATAAATCCGTTCGACCAACCCAATGTGGAAGCGGCAAAACAACGCGCCGGAGAGATGATCGACTTGTACCGCGAACAAAGCGCCTTGCCCCAACCTATTACCACCCTACAGGAAGGGGGCATCCGGGTTCAGGAGCAGGTCGCAGTGGGATCCACCGCCGCCGAGGCGCTAGCCAACTTCCTCGATAGCGCGCGCCCCGGTGGCTATATCGCCATCCATGCCTATGTGCCGCCAAACGCCGAGTCCGATGCAGCGCTAACCACTCTGCGGCGCTACGTCGTCGAGCGCACAGGCCTCGTCGTAACCGTGGGCTACGGACCGCGCTTCCTACACTCCACCGGCCAGTTACATAAAGGCGATGCCGGCCTTGGCCTGTTCATCCAGCTCGTGTCAGAACCGCTGACGGATCTACCGATCCCCAGCGCAGCAGGCGGTGAGCCCGAGATAACCTTCGGTACTCTGAAGCTGGCTCAGGCGCTTGGCGACGCACAGGCACTAAAAGACGCCGGCAGGAGCGTAATTCGTTTTGTGTTCGGCAGCAGCACGGCTGATGCAGTGGCCAGATTGACGTAAGAGCCAACTGTGCTGCCCCGGCTATTTGGGCTTGAGGCAGTAAGGGAGAAGGTGATGGAGCTGGCAATGATCGGCCTGGGCCGAATGGGAGCTAACATGGCGCGCCGCCTGCAGCAACATGGTCACCACGTCGTCGGCTTCGATGTGAACGAGCAGCAAATGGCCAGGGTGGTCGCCGAGGGCAGCATCGCTAGCGCCGCGACGATGGAAGACGCTGTTGCCGCGCTGTCGCAAGAACCGCGCGTGGTATGGATCATGGTGCCTGCCGGCGGACCTGTGCAAAGCGCGCTCGAACTTGCTCGCGAGATATTGCGTCCGGGCGATATCGTCGTAGATGGCGGCAACAGCTACTATCGCGAAACCATGGCGCGCGGTCTGATGTTGGGCGAGGCCGGCATTTCGCTGGTTGACGTTGGCACCAGCGGTGGTGTCTGGGGCCTGGAGAATGGTTACAGCATGATGGTTGGCGGTGAAGCAGGAGCCGTCAAGCAATTACGGCCAATTCTGGAGAGCCTGGCCCCATCGGCCAATCAAGGCTGGGGCCACGTGGGGCCTTCCGGTGCGGGACACTTTGCCAAGATGGTGCACAACGGCATCGAGTATGGGCTCATGCAGGCCTACGCTGAAGGCTTTGAAATTATGGCGGCGAAAGGCGAGTTCGATCTCGATCTGCAGCAGGTCGCCGAAATCTGGCGCAATGGCAGCGTTGTGCGCTCCTGGCTGCTGGATTTGGCCGCGCGCGCCCTGGCCGAAGACGCGCAGCTTAGCCAGATACGCGGCTGGGTGGCGGATAGCGGCGAAGGGCGCTGGACGGTCCAAGAGGCCATCGACCTGGACGTGCCTGCGCCGGTGATCACGCTCTCGCTCATGTCGCGTTTTGTGAGCCGCCAGGATGACAGCTTTGCGGCGCGCATGTTGGCCGCCCTGCGCCAGCAATTTGGCGGGCACGCCGTTAAAGCGGTGGAACTCGACACACAGGCGGACATGGCAAGCGATGAATGATCTGACCCCTTCCATTGTCATTTTCGGAGCTTCTGGTGATTTAGCGAAACGGAAGCTGATCCCCGCCCTTTACAATCTGCAGCTCAAGGGGCGGCTGCCGGATACCTTCCATATCGTGGGCTATGCGCGTTCCTCCTTTAGCCGTGCGAAGTTCCAGGATCATCTGCACCACGGTGTGAAAGATCTGGCGGAGTATGATGCGAAATCGTGGCGGCAATTCGCGGCCAATCTCCATTATGTGCAGGGCAGTTACGACGAGGTAGACGATCTCAAGAAACTAAAGAGCGCGCTGGAGGAAATTGAAACGGAACGCGGTAGCCGCCTATACTACCTGTCGGTGCCGCCATCCGTCTACGAGCCGCTCATTAAAACGCTTGGCGAGGCCGGTATGGCGCGCAAGCGCGGCGGGCATTGCCGTGTGATTATAGAGAAACCCTTCGGCCTCAATCTGGCCACGTCGCAGGCGCTAAATCAGGCCGTACATGCGGTGTTCGATGAAGCGCAGGTCTACCGCATCGACCATTACCTCGGAAAAGAAACGGTCCAGAACATCCTCGTATTTCGCTTCGCGAACGCTATTTTCGAGCCCATATGGAACCGCAACTACATCGACCATGTCCAGATCACCGCGGCCGAGTCCGTAGCCGTCGAGCATCGGGCGTCATTCTATGATCGCGTTGGAGTCATCCGCGACATGTTCCAAAATCACCTCATGCAGCTCTTAGCCCTGGTGGCCATGGAACCGCCCAACTCCTTCGACGCCGATGCCCTGCGCAATGAAAAAGCAAAGGTCCTGGCAGCTTTGCGGCCCTTCTTGCCTCAGGAAGCGGCCGGCCATAGCCTGCGCGCACAGTATCATGGCTATCGTGATACAGAAGGCGTAGAAGCCAACTCCGAGACGGCCACCTTCGCTGCCCTGCGCCTGTACATTGATAACTGGCGCTGGCAGGGCGTGCCATTTTACCTTCGTTCCGGAAAGAAGCTCGCGCGCAAGGCCACGGAAATTTCCGTGCACTTCAAATGCCCGCCGCACCTGCTCTTCGACTTAGATGGGCGCAAGGAACTAACATCCAACTACATTGCGCTTTGCATTCAGCCAGACGAAGGCATCCACCTGCGCTTCGAGGTAAAGACGCCAGACACGGTGGCCGACATGCGCTCTGTCGATATGGAGTTTCATTACCGCGACGCCTTTGGCGACCTGGCCATTCCAGAAGCCTACGAGCGCCTGCTGCTAGACGCGCTTCAGGGCGACGCCTCGCTGTTCACGCGGGCTGATGAAATTGAGCTGGCCTGGAAACTAATCGACTCGGTGGTGGCAACCTGGCAAAGCGAGCAGGCGCCTGCTCTACTTAGCTACGTCCCGGGCTCCTGGGGACCCGATGAAGCCGATGCCTTCCTGGCACCCAGCGGCGCGTCCTGGACCGTCGGCTGTGAGCAGCCATAATTCGGCCGCCGACGGGCAACGCCACCCATCCTTCTTTGACTATGCGAATGGCACCGCCATAGGTGGCGCTGCGCAGCGGCCCGCTCAATAGCCACGAACGCGCGCAATGGCCCACTGATACAGTTGCTCGTAACCTTGCGCCGACTGCTTCCAGGAATAATCGACCTTCATCCCGTTTGCCTGTATGCGTCGCCATTGTTTGGGGTCGCTATAATAGGTATGCATGGCCCGCTGCAGCGCATGCCAGAAAGCCTCGGTCGAGTGCGCCCGAAATGTAAAGCCCGTCTCGCCGTCAAACACCGTGTCCGCCAGCCCGCCCGTGGCCTTCACCACCGGCACGCTGCCATAGCGCATGGCGATCATCTGGCCCAGGCCACAAGGCTCAAAGTGTGACGGCATCAGGAAAATGTCGCTGCCCCCATAAATCAATGGCGCAAGATCAGCATTATAGGCCAATACTGCCGCCATCTTGTCGCGGTGATAAAAGGCAAGCTGCGCCAACATAGATTCATATTGCAGCGCGCCCGTTCCAAGCACCACAAACTGCGCCTCCCCCGCCAGAGCGTTAAGCAGTAGATGGATGACATGCCCGGTAATGTCCAGGCCTTTTTGCCAATCCAGGCGCGTAACCATGGCTACAAGCGGCACGTCGACTTGCGGCAGGTTAAGCTGCGCCTGCAAGGCGCGCTTGTTTTGCAGTCGCCCTTTTCGATTCTGAAGGTGAAAGCCCTGCGCCAGGCGCCCGTCCCTTGCAGGATTCCATTCGTCGTGATCGATTCCATTGAGAATGCCGTGCACATCAAAGCTGCGATGGCGCAGCAGCCCGTCCAGGCCCACTCCGCCCTCCGGCGTCATAATCTCGCGCGCGTAGGTGGGACTCACGGTGTTGATCATCGTCGCGTGATAGATGCCGCGAGCCATGAAGTTGACCTCGCCAGGGCCTTCCTCGACGAGAGAATGGCTATGGATGCCCAGAAAGTCGAACAGGCTCCGGCTGGTTCGCCCCTGGTGCGCCAGATTGTGAATCGTAAAGACGGTCGGCAGGTTGCGGTAGCGCGCATCAGCCTGTCCCGATGTCGCCAGCCAAGCTATCGCCGGCGCACTGTGCCAGTCGTTGGTGTGCACAACATCCGGTCGCCAGCCCAAGGCGGCAACCAGCAGGTCCAGGGCAGCGCGGCTGAAAAAGGCGAAGCGATAGGGGTCGTCGTGATACCCGTAAACTTCCGGCCGATTGAAGAGATGGCCTTCGGCGATAAAATAGATGGGCACATCACTGCCGGGCAAAATAGCCTCAAAGGCGCCGGCGCGTATGAGCCCCGTACCCATGGGCACGTTGAGTGTCGTCGCCATAGGCGAAACGCCATCATAGCCTTGCTCGATCGCCCCGTAGGCAGGCATCACGACGCGAACGTCGTGGCCCAGCTTGCGCAGCGCTTTGGGTAAAGATCCCGCCACATCGCCCAAACCACCGCGCTTGGCGAACGGCGCAACTTCTGCGCTCATCAGTAATATCTTTAGTGATTGGGTCATAGCGGGATCGCCTCTCTTTTCCTGATGTGGCACTCTGCGTTATCATCCAGGGTGGCGTGCAAAGCGTTGCCCACAACTTTGTCGCATGCCGCTAAAATTGTCCAATGAGTGCAGGTACGATTCAAATTGCCGGTTGACCCTACCGAGAAGACCGGCCGCCGGGCAGAAAAGCATCAAAAAATTGAGAAATATCACGGGAAAAGCTAAAATTCGGGCGCTGCACCGATTCGGTCTTCTATTTAAGGAGTAAGAAATGACGTCTTCTGCAAATTCTACCCACGCGCCACTCACACCACCCATGTTGTGGGACGTGGATTTTTATAAGGAGCAGGATCTCTATTTTTATTTGGAGGAGGTCGAGCAGATTCTGGAGCATGGGCGCGTGCGGGTCGCCGGCTATGGCGAGATGATTATGCTGGGAAGCTATTCCTACCTGGGGCTGATTGGGCACGCGCAGATCAACCACGCCGCCAAAGAAGCCGTCGATCGTTACGGCACGGGCACGCACGGCGTGCGGCTGCTTGCCGGCACGCTCACTATTCATAACGAACTAGAAGAACGAATCGCACGCTTTAAAGGCGTTGATGCCGCCATTACCTTCTCCAGCGGCTATGTAGCCAACCTTGCGACCATATCGGGGCTCTTGCGCAGAGGCGACGTCGTGCTCTGCGACAAGCTGAACCACGCCAGCATTGTCGACGGTTGTTTGCTTTCACAGGCCAGCTTCCGCCGTTTTCGGCACAACGATATGGATCACCTCGAAAAGCGCTTAATTGAAGCCAAAGGCGCCGGGCGTGTCTTGGTCATCGTGGATGCCGTCTTCAGCATGGATGGCGATGTGATAAATCTTCCAGAAGTTAGCCGGTTGTGCGACGAATACGGCGCTTACCTCATGGTAGACGAGGCTCATTCCATCGGCGTCTTAGGCGAGACAGGACACGGCATAGAAGAGCACTTCAACTTACCGCCCGACGCCGTCGATATCAAGATGGGCACCTTGAGCAAAACCATACCAAGCGCCGGTGGCTATGTAGCGGGCAATGCCGAGCTGATCAAATTCCTGAAGCATGAAGCGCGCGGCTTCGTCTTTTCGGCGGCCCTGCCGCCGCCTAGCGCCGCCGCTGCCTGCACGGCGCTAGACGTGATCGAAGCGGAGCCAGAGCGCGTGAAAACTTTGCAGCGCAACTATCATTATTTTGGCACGGGGCTGCGCGAGGCCGGTTTCGACCTGCTGAACACAGAGACGGCCATCCTGCCCATTATGTGCTACGACGTTGCACGCGCTGTACGGCTCGCGCACCATTGCCAGCAGCGCGGTATCTTTGTACAGGCGGTCATCGCGCCCGTCGTGCCCGAGGGGTTGTCGCGGCTGCGGGCCTGCGTCTCGGCCAGCCACCGGCTAGAAGATCTCGACTACTGCATCAAGACGCTCACAGACGCAGCCTACGAGATTGGAGGCATCCTTAATGGCGGACAATAGGGTCGGTCAGTATGGCTCTAGAACGTTGAGGTGAATACCCCCACCAGGAATCGAACCTGGGCCTTTGGCTCCGGAGGCCAACGCTCTATCCGCTGAGCTATGGGGGCAAAGTAGTTACCAATTCTGCCACGCGGGCGCAGA
>CAYLJW010000036.1:0-26745 GCA_964384155.1 uncultured Ardenticatenaceae bacterium | reverse complement strand
TGTCAAACCGCCAGATTGTGCCTCAGGTATATTGTCTGGCGCTTCTAAGATTTCTACAATCCGGCTACCTCCCCAGCCAGTGCCCGGCCGCAACTTCCGGGCACTCGACGGTGGAGGTCTATGCTCTCACCCTCGTCCAGGAGGCGCTGCTGATGGCAGGAAACAACACCGGGAGTGACGTCGGCTGGGAGCTGCGGCGAGTGATGTGGGCAACCATCGTCGTCGCAGCCGTTACCGGTCTTGTATTTATGCTGGTGCGCTGGCACGACGTCGTGTTTCTGCTTTTTGTGGCTATCGTCATCAGCACGGCCATTAAGCCCGCAGTGGAATGGTTGCAGCGCCGCGGCGTACCGCGCCCGATTGGTATCATCTCTGTTTACGTGGTCGGAATCGCCGTTTTGGCGCTGATGATCATGGTCGCCGCACCGTTGGTAGCGGAGCAGATTTCACGCATAAGCGACGCCGTTCCCGGAGCCTACCGCTCATTGCGCAACAGTATGCTGCAAACCTCGAATCTGTTTATCTGGCGGCTGGGGCTTGCGCTACCTGCTCAACTTCCCCTCACGGTGAGCGAAGTCGAAGAAGGGGAAGCAGCTGTGGTCGGCGTTCGCGACGCCTTGCGCATGGTGTCGCCCGTGGTGCAGGCAATTCTGGGCATCCTGGTAACGTTTGTGATGGCCTTTTACTGGACCGTCGAAGGCGAGCGCATCAAGCGCGCGGCGCTCATGATCTTGCCCATCGACAGGCGGGAGCCGGCGAGAGAGCTGCTGGCGACGCTTGAAGCGCAGCTCGGAAAGTACATCGTGGGCCAGGGCCTGCTAATGGCCTCCATCGCCATTATCAGTCTTGCCGGCTACCTGGTGATGGGCCTGCCCTATGCACTGGTGCTTGCCTTATTTGCCGGCTTGATGGAAGCCGTACCCCTCGTCGGCCCGGCCCTGGGCGCCATTCCGGCTATCGCTGTCGCCTATTCCGTCGAGCCCACGCTCGCTATCTGGGTCCTGGTGTTTACGCTGGTCGTGCAACAGCTTGAGAATAACATCCTGGTGCCGCGCATTATGCGGCGGTCTGTCGGCGTCCATCCGTTGGTGACTTTGCTGGCGCTCACTGCGCTCAGCACGCTGTTTGGAATAACTGGCGCCATCGTCGCCGTACCATTGGCCGCGATCCTGCAGATCTTGTTCTTCCGTTTCGTTGTGGAACGAGAGACTCAGGCCAGCGACGGCGTCGACGGCAGCGACTTGTTCAGCGTGGAACGTTACGAAGCCCAGGACCTGGTGCGCGATATGCGACGCCAGCTCCGCGATAGGCAAACGCCGGATACAGAAGAACACTCGCCCATTGTGGACGACCTGGAAGCAATCGCCGTCGAGCTGAACGAGCTACTTGCCGGGAATCAGAACGGCGAAAGTACGCCGGTGGCTGCCGCCGGCTCGGAGGCGCGATGAAGAAAGTCGCCGCTTATGCCCTCGTAGTGCTCATCACCCTGTGCGCCATCTATTTGCTCTATGTGTTCCGCGCGGCCGTTATTCTGTTCTTCTTAAGCCTCTTCACGGCCAGCGCCGTACGTCCCGTGATCCGGCGCCTTATAGAGCGTGGCCTGTCCATGGGCTTGGCAATCGCAGTGACCTACTTTGCCGGCCTGTTAGTCATCGGCGCGTGGCTCTATTTGCTTAGCTCGTTCATCATCCCCGAAATGCGCGACCTGTTGAACGAAGTCGCCAACCGTTACCAGAACCTTCAACTATTGTGGCAAGAGGGCAGTCCGCTGCAACAAACATTGGCCAACCGCTTGCCGCCGCCGCAAGAGCTGTTGAACTCGCTGGTTGCCGAGGAAGGCACACTGTTGGCGCAAGCGTTGCTGACGGTGGTCGGCGCCACCGTGTCTGTGCTGGCGGCCATTGTCGTCATGTTGATCCTCAGTATTTACTGGAGTTTAGACCGCGTGCGCTTCGAAGGTCTCTGGCTATCGCTGGTTCCTGCTTCGCAGCGCGGCCGGGCACGTCGTGTGTGGCGAGCCGTCGAAGAGCGCGTGGGCCACTACATGCGCAATCTGGTTTTTCAGGCGCTGCTGGCGGTTATCTTTTTAGCCAGCGGCTATTATCTGATGGGCATCGACTATCCGGTGCTGTTGGCCCTAGTCGGTGCGGTAGCCTGGCTGGTGCCGGTCGTCGGGTTCATATTTGCCGCCGTGGCCGCCCTGCTTGTCGGTCTTGCCTATAGCCCCGCCATTGGCGCCATCGCCGCCCTCTATACGGCTATTATCTTCGTGGCCTTACAGCAACTGGTGGCGCGATCCATTCTGAGATACGACAACAACTTCAGTTATTTGCTCGTGGTCATTCTTATGATCCCACTGGCGGAAACCTATGGCTTTTTTGGCCTGTTAGCTGCGCCGCCGCTGGCCGCCAGCATCGAGTCACTGCTGACGACCATCTTCGAAAGCCGGCGCACCACACTCGCGGCCGACGATCCCAAGGTACGGCTGCGGGAGCTTTACGAGAAGCTGCAAATGCTGCGAGAGCAAGCCGTCGGTCCCGACGGCGCCGTATCGCCAGATATGGCCAGCCTGATGGGCCGGCTCGACAAGCTGCTGTTGCGCACACGCACCCTGCTCAGCAGTGAGGAGCCCATCGGCACGGTAGGGTCCGGCGACGCCTGAATGCGCACGGTCTCCAAAACTGCTAAAATGATTGCATGAGTGCAAGGAGCTTCTACGAGCAAGTGTACGCGCTTGTACGCCAGATTCCACGGGGAAAGGTCACGAGCTACGGCCGTGTGGCGCAGATGCTTGGCCGGCCGAACGCGGCACGCGCCGTCGGTTATGCGTTGAGCGCGCTTAAGGATCAGCCTGCAGGAGCAGGCGTGCCCTGGCATCGTGTCATTAACAGCGAGGGCCGTATCACCATAGCCAATCGCCAACACTCCGCCGACGATCAGGCGCGCTTGCTGCGCGCCGAGGGCGTCCTGGTCGGCGAGGATCTGCGCGTCGACCTGCAGCATTATTTATGGTCTGGCCTGCACTGGCTGGAGATAGAAGATATCCTGCTGGGTAAGGTGTAACCTTCCCTTTTTGAGAGCATCGAGATTTTGGTGGCTGGGAACGCCCAGCCGCTCAACAAGAGAAGCGCACCTGGCGTGAAATTAGTCATTCAAATTCCCTGCTATAACGAAGCAGAAACCCTGAGCGACGTGCTGGCCTCGATACCGGCTTCCGTCGCCGGCGTCGATAGCATCGAGACAGTGGTCGTCGATGATGGCAGCACGGATGATACCGTCGCCGTTGCTCGAGCCTATGGCGTGGATCATATCGTGCAGCACCGGCACAACCGCGGCCTCGCTCAGGCCTTTCAAACTGGCATAGACTTTGCCCTTACGTTAGGCGCTGGCGTCATCGTCAATACTGATGGCGACAACCAGTATCCCATTGCGGCGTTGCCGCTGCTTATTGCCCCCATTTTGTCGGGCGAGGCCGATATCGTCATCGGCGACCGCCAGACGCATCTGAACGAACACTTCTCGCCTTTGAAGCGATGGCTACAGCGTGTGGGAAGCTGGACCGTGCGCAATGTGAGTGGTACAGATGTGCCCGACGCCGCTAGCGGTTTCCGCGCCTACTCCAGGGAAGCCGCGCTGAGAATAAATATCTTAAGCCGCTTCAGCTACACCCTGGAGACAATCATCCAGGCCGGTAAGCTGGGCCTGGTGGTGCACAGCGTGCCCATCACCACGAACCCCCCGACGCGCCCCTCACGCTTGCAGCACAGCATGTGGCACTTCCTGAAAGAGCAGAGCAGTACCATTTTGCGCATCTACGCCTTTTACGAACCACTGCGCACGTTCACCTATCTGTCTGTTCCCTTTCTGCTCTCAGGGACCATTCTCTGGTTGCGCTTCCTGGGCTATTACCTCTTCTTTCGCCTGCAGGCCGACCGCTTCGTTCAATCCGTCACCATTGGTACCGGCTTGCTCATTGTGGGCGTTCTCATATTCGTTCTTGGCATTCTGGCCGACATCGCCGGCAAGCACCGCCAGCTAACACAAGAGACGTTATACAGGTTGAAGAAGTTAGGCCTCGAACGCCGCCTTGAGGACATTAGCGCAGAAGACGCGGCGCCAATGCGCCGCAAGGAAGAGCTCTTCTAAGCGACGCGGCCTGTAGAGCAGGTTACACCGCCGTGGAGAATGGCGACCGCTCAATGAGATAGGCCAGCGCCAGAACGACAAGGTCTGTATGGGCGAGGCGGCGCGGCGCAAGGGCCACATGTAGGCTGGACTCTTCCTCATGCTGGCACGCCTCGCCAATAGCCGGCGGCAAGTCCAGGCGTGTCAGGGCGTCGTACAGGTGCAGCCCAGGCGGGATCTCATCGTAGATGGCATAACACTCACGGCGCTCAGGATGCGGCAGAACGAGCCATGTCTCACCTTCTACTTCCAGTAGGTAGTAGTCTTGGGAGCCCGAATCGCCCTCTTCCGCCGGGCGCCGCCGCACACTAATGATGGCATAGACCGCATACTCGTGGATAATGGCGTAGTCAACCCGGCGGTCCTGCTCCCCAGGGGTCGCTGCCAGATTCGGTAGGTCGATGGTCGCAACCAGGCGGCCCGACGGGCGCACCATGCGCACCTGCCTACGAGAGTCGGGAGGTGGGCCCTGAGCATGGTCAGCTATGAGCAGGGTTGTAGCTTCGTGGTCCTGGAGGAGAAAGGTAGGAAGCTCATCCGCTTCGGACGTTGCCTGCCGTATCGTATAATCCATAGCCGCACCTCTTTAAACTTGCGTAAAAAAGTAAGCACATTGAACATTTTACTAACCAACAATTGAATCGCCAACGTGTGAGATCTTGGTGAAAGAGCAGACTGTCCTGCGCCAACGCTTTGAGTTGTGTTATACTGAAGCCATGTGCGGGGGAGTACAACAAAAACGGCCAGTTCATCCATACCTGCTCACAAATGGATGTCGCCAGCGATACGAGAAGCCAGGAATATGACATCGCATCAGCCATTTGCCCATCTTCACGTTCACAGCGAATTCTCCCTGCTCGACGGCCTTAGCCGCATCAAGCATCTGGCGAAACAGGCCAGGGCGCTCAACATGCCCGCGTTGGCGCTCACAGATCACGGCACCATGTACGGATCGCTCGACTTCTACCGAGCTTGCATGCGTGAGGGCGTCAAGCCAATTCTGGGCGTCGAAACCTATGTCGCTGCCCGTCGCATGGACCAGCGCGACCCTCAGAAGGACCGCGACCGCTTTCATCTCCTGCTGCTGGCGCAAAATCAGACCGGTTACTATAACCTCTTGCGCATTGCCAGCGACTCGCAACTGCAAGGCTATTATTACCGGCCACGTATCGATCACGATTATCTGCAGCGCCACGCTGAGGGCCTGATCGCCACCACCGGCTGCCTGGCAGGCGAAATTCCACAGGCCATCATGAACGGCAACATGAAAAGAGCGCATAAGCTCATGGGCTTCTATTTGGACGTTTTCGGCAAAGACCGCTTCTTTGTCGAATTGCAGGAGCATAGCATTCCAGAGCTCACGGCCGTTAATAAGACCCTCATCGAAATGGCCGCCAGGTACCAGTTGAAGTTCCTGGCAACCAACGATGTGCACTACACTTTTGCCGACGAGGCGGAGCCGCACGACATTTTACTCTGTATCCAGACGGGCAAGACGATAGACGATTCCGAGCGTATGCGCCTATCGGACAAAAGCTATTATCTGAAGTCGCGCCACGAAATGGCGCTGCTTTTTGGAGAGATCCCCGGCGCTTTAGATAACAGCCTGCTGATTGCAGAAATGTGCGAGGTAAACCCTGAACCAGAAGGGTACCATCTGCCAGATTTTGAAGTGCCTGAGCAGTACACACCGCGCACCTATTTGCGTCACCTGTGCGAAAAGGGCCTGGTGCGGCGCTATGGGCAGGGCCGCGCCGCAGGCGACGAGGAGCTTGGCAGCAGGCTGGAGCACGAGCTCAACATCATCGGCAGCATGGGTTTTGAAACCTACTTCCTCATCGTCTGGGACCTTTGCGAGTTTGCCCGCGAGCGCGACATCTGGTGGAACGTGCGCGGCTCGGGCGCCGGCTCTGTTGTGGCCTATACGCTGGGCATTACGGGGATTGATCCGCTTGAAAACGACCTCTATTTCGAGCGCTTTTTAAATCCTGATCGTGTCTCGATGCCGGACATCGACCTCGATTACCCCGACGATCGCCGCCATGAGATGATCGAGTACACGGTGAAAAAGTATGGCTCAGACCGCGTGGCTCAGATTATTACCTTCGGTACGTTAGGCGCGCGGGCGGCGGTGCGCGATGTGGGCCGCGCCCTCAATGTGTCGCTGCCAGAGGTCGACGCCATCGCCAAGCTCATTCCGGCCATTCCGGGCAAACCGTGCTCCATCGACGATGCGCTCAACAATGATCACGAGTTCTATACTGCGGAGCTTGCCGAGCGTTACCGGAGCGAGTCAAACGTCAAGCGGCTGCTGGACACAGCGCGCCAGCTTGAGGGCGTAGCCCGTCATGCCTCTACCCACGCTGCGGGCGTCATTATCGCCGACCGTGCCTTAGTAGATTACGCCCCCTTGCACCGGCCGACCAACAGCAGCGACAACACCTTGGGCGCCGTCACGCAGTGGCCCATGGAAGCGCTAGAGTCTATCGGCCTGCTGAAGGTCGATTTCCTCGGGCTAAGCATGCTCACCATCATGCGCCGCGCCTGCGAGCTTATCGAGAAACGGGAAGGCGTGCGCTACTCGATGGACAACATTCCTTATGATGTAGGCCACGTTGGCCCGGATCCGCAAAAGAAGCCCGAAAAGCTGTTCGAGCTGCTTGGGCACGGCGACGTCCTGGGCATCTTTCAAGTAGAAGGGGCCGGCATGCGTCGTCTGATGGTCGAGATGAAGCCACAGCGCTTCGATCACATCATCGCCGCCATTTCTTTGTACCGCCCCGGCCCCATGGAGAACATCCCCACTTACATTGCGCGGATGCACGGGCGGCAAGAGGTGAAATATCATCATCCACACCTCAAGCCCATCCTGGAAGACACGTACGGCATTTTGGTCTACCAGGAGCAGATTATCCGCATTGCTGCCGAGCTTGCCGGCTATGAGCCGGGCGAGGCGGACATGATCCGCAAGGCGGTTGCGAAAAAGAAACAAGATCTCATGGATAAGCACCGTCTACAGTTCACCGAGGGCGCCATGGCGCGCGGCTACCCGCGTGAGGTCTGTGAAGCAATCTGGGGCGATATCGAATACTTCGCCAGGTATGGCTTTAACAAGGCGCATGCCGCCGATTATGCGGTCATCACCTGCCAGACGGCATTCCTGAAGGCGCATTATCCGGTTGAATATATGGCCGCGCTGTTAAGCGTCGAGCGCCACGACATGGCGAAGGTGGCCCTGTACCTGGCCGATGCCCGGCGCCTTGGCATCGAGGTCAAGCCGCCCGATGTCAACACAGCCGAACTAGACTTCACCATAGAGGACGATAGCGACCAACCCGTCATACGCTATGGCCTCGGCGCTATCAAGAACGCCGGCGAAGGCGCTATCCAGATACTCCTGGACGAACGCCTGGCCAATGGCCCCTTTGCAAACCTCGTAGACGTTTGCGAGCGCGTCGACCTACGGCGCGTCGGGAAGCGGGCCCTGGAGTCTATGGTAAAGGTCGGCGTGTTCGACCGCTGGGGCAGCCGCCCGCAGTTTTTGGATGGCCTGGATCGCATGGCGAATTACAGCGCCTCGTGCCACGACGCCGCTGCTGTGGGCCAAATGAGCCTCTTCGGCGCGGGCTCACCGCTGCAGATGGATATCGCCGTAGAGCTGTTGCGCAGCGCCGGCGAGATTGCCGAGATCGATCACAGGGAGCTGCTAGACTGGGAGCGCGAGCTAATCGGCGTGTACCTCTCAGAACACCCGCTGCAGCAGAAGTTGGAAACCTTACGCGAAGTGGTTAGCGCAACCATCGGCGACCTTGACGGGTCGATGAACGGTCGCGGCGTAACCATCGCCGGCCTCATCTCCCGCCTGCGCCCGCACACCACACGTAAGGGCGAGGCCATGGCCTTTGCCACGCTTGAGGATTTGCACGGCAGCGCCGACCTGCTCATTTTCCCCAGCGTGTGGAAGCAAGTGCGCCTCGACGTCAAGGTCGATCAGATTGTGCTGGTGCGCGGCAAGGTGCAGATAGAGGGCGAGCAAGACACACCCACAATCATTGCCGACAGCATCGATATCAACCTGCAGTTGGCAAAAGCGGCGGACGACGCAGCGATGCTGACAAACGGCCACTACGACCAGGGCGTCGAGACGCACGACCCTCTTCAATTCTTGCCTCCGCCCGGCTGGGAAGAGGACGGCTGGTTCATACAGGAGAACGGTGAGCACGATTATCTCGCGCCGCCTGAAAGTGATAACGGCGCGCACGAGCCGCTGCGATCTGTTGAGCCAACGGCGAAACTGGTGGTCGTCGAGGTCGATCCCGCCGCCGATTGGCGCAGCGTCTTCCGGCACGCGGCCGCATTAAGCAGCGCCCAAGCCGGGCCAGACGCGCTCTCACTCAAATTGATCGGCCAAGAGCTTTCTATCGATTTCGGCGAAGGGTTTACAGCCTACAGCCCGGATCTGGAGGCGGCGCTGCAGGCGCTTGCGGGCGTCGTACGCATCCAATACAGATAGACGCGCCACGAGCGCTAACCGTGGTTAACGCGTAATCAAGCTGCGCAGCGCCTTCAGGTTGACCACATCCATCTCGATCTCGTTGCCTTCCTCATCCGTCTCAGTCTTGGGCGTTTCCAGGTAAGCCGGGTAGCCAATCCAACGCGGATCGTTGAGAAAATTGGCGAATCCCGCTAGGCCGATCTCACCTTCGCCTATATGAGCGTGCCGGTCCTTTCGTTTCTGGAAAGGGTTGCGGCTATCATTGAAGTGAAAACACTCGATCTGGTCCAGGCCCACAATCTCATCAAAGGCGCGCATGGTCGCTTCATACGTTTCTGGCGTACGGATGTCGTATCCGGCGCTAAAGACGTGACAGGTGTCGAGGCAGACGCCTAATCGCGGGCGCCGCTCTATTTCATCGCGCAAATAGGCCAGGTGTTCAAAGCGGTGGCCCAGCGTGGTACCCTGCCCCGCCATCGTCTCCAGACATACAACTACCTCAGCGCCGTCGGTTTCGTCTAACAGGCGCCGCAATGCGCGTGCGATGTTGGCCAGGCCCTGCTGCTCATCACTATCGACATATGCGCCAGGGTGAATCACGAGATGCGCGGCCTTAATGGCCTCCGCGCGCTCCACTTCGACCTTCAAAGCGTCGTAGGAGCGCTGCCACAGCTCTGGATCGCTGGAGGCGATATTGATGAGATAGCTGGCGTGTACACTGACCGGGTAAATGTCAGGATACTGGCTTGCGGTTTCATGAAATAGCTGAACGTCTTCGTCACGCAGGGGTGGCGCATTCCATTGGCGGTTGCTTTTGGTGAAGACCATCATAGTTTCACAACCAGCCTCCGCCGCCCTGCTATAGGCATAGTGCAGCCCCCCGGCCACACTTATCTGTGCGCCTAATCTCAAGATAACTCCTCTAGCAACTGATCACATTTTGCAGAGCACGCTCTGCCCCGATCCGCTATGCTGCCTCTAAATGCTATATTCGTCGGGTCGCTCTTCCCCCAGGTAACCTACCTGGATACCGTCTATCGTGTAAACCGCGTCGCCTTCCAGGCGCCACATTCGATTGCCGTCTAAATCTAGAATAAAGTTACCTTCTACGCGGCCGGTGGCTTCGTCATCCAGCGTGTACAGCGTCGTGCCGTACAGATAACCAAACTGTTCGCCTTTGGGGTCAATCAATCCACGGTAACTCATAAAGCACCTCCATGACAATACTCTAGGGAATCTCATATGTTGCCTGCACTGCTCCCTGGGCGTCACGCAATGTAACCGTTTCTCCGGCCTGCCACACGGAATCTTCCAAACCCCAAAAGAGATCCGAGGCGCCGCTTTGGCCCGCCTCTGTATGCACCAGAATGGAAGGTGCGCCGGCATCGCTGCTGCCAAATAACGTGACGCCGGAAAACAGGTACACGGCGCCCGATTCGTCCTCAAGCTGCCAGCCCTGTAACGAGAGCGGCTGCGAGCCGTTGTTCGAGATGCGCACCGCCTCCTCGGTCAGAACGCCAACGCCGATCACCTCACTGATCTCCACACGCGGCGACTCATCCTGCGCTTCTGGAGTGGGTGTATCTGTCGCCGCAGCCGTAGCCGTAGGCTCAGCCGTCGGTGGCGGCGTTTCGGTGGGCAGGCCGCCGATAGGAATTATGAGCTCCTGTCCTACGGATATGGCGTTCACGTTGACGATATTGTTGGCAGTCGCGATGTCCTCTACCGCCACATCGTAGCGCTGGCTGATTGAACCTAACGTGTCGCCTGCCTGGACGACATGCGTGGTAGGCCCAGATTCGTCCTGTTGCTCACCGTCTTGCGGCGCGTCTTGCGGCGCGTCGACGACGCCGGATAAGGGATCGGGCGTCAAGAGCTCGACCAACACCGGGGTCTCTACAGCCGCGACTGCCGGCGCCGTGGACGTCGTAGACTCTTCATCGGCATTGCGACCATCCCACCAGATAAGCAGTAAAACGAACACGGTCGCCGACACGACGACGTTGAGCAAGATGAAGGGCAGCATACGACGAAACGGCATGGACTTCTCCCTGAATCGATCATCGCTATTGTATCCCAGCGATCTACCGTCGCAACAACGCCCTTGCGGCAGGTATTGGCCAGATGAGGCTGGTTTGACATTCGCTGGGCCACACTCTAGACTTACGCCAACTGCTTGAACTGCTTTGTGTGAACGGGGGAAAATCCACATGACTTTATGGCCCACAGAGCTGGCGTAGTGGCCGTTACGTTATGCCCAGAACAACGCACATAATTAACCGGCGCCTCAGGCGTAAGCAGCGTTCTGGCGCCGGCCTGCGGTCGATATTGCGCATCTTCGTGGTCCTGATTGCGGCGGCCATGCTTCTGTTGGTGCTGCTTTTTGCAGGCACAGCAACCGCCGCGGCCGGCGTGTACGATTACTTTACCCAGGATCTGCCCGACTATGCCGAGATCGAGCAGTTGGGCAAGGACAGCGACGTCACCTTTGAGACTACGAAAATCTATGCCTGGTCTCCCGACGACGACGGCGATGGGGTGCAAGAGCTCGTTCTGATTTATGAAGTGATCGACCCGCTAGGCGGAGATCGCCAGTGGCTCACGCTGGAGCAGTTCCCGCAAGGGATCATTGACGCCACGGTGGCCATCGAAGATCGCTCTTTCTGGACCAACCAGGGCTACGACTTTCAGGGTATCGGGCGCGCATTTTACCAGTATGTGCTGCTCGGCGGCGAGATCCAGGGCGGTTCGTCGATCACGCAGCAGCTAGTAAAAAACCATCTCATTGCTCCAGAGCGACGTATCGTAGGCGCTCAGGTCGATTTCGACGACTATCGCCGCAAAGTTGAAGAGCTGCTGCTGGCGCACAAGCTTTCGCAGACCTACACCAAGGAACAAATCCTGGAGTGGTATCTCAACACCAATTTTTATGGCAATCTAGCTTATGGCGTCGAGGCGGCTGCCCGGGTTTATTTCGATAAGCCTGCAGCGCAGCTCACGTTGCCCGAAGCGGCAATGCTCGCTGCCATCCCCCAGTCGCCGGCCCTCAATCCCATTGACAATCTGCCGGCGGCAAAGGTTCGCCAGGAGCTGGTGCTCGACGCCATGTTCCGCGAGGGCATGATTTCGCGCGAGGAGCTCGTTACGGCCAAGTATACGCCGCTAATCTTTGCGCCCGGTTTGGAAGCGCGCTTCGACATCATCGCGCCGCACTTTGCCGTCTACGTGCGCAAACAGCTAGAGGAACAGTTTGGTCCAGAACAGGTTCTGCGCGGCGGTTTGCGCGTGTACACGTCCCTGGACCTTGAAATGCAGCAGCAGGCAGAATGTCTGGCGCGCGCGCACGTGTCGCGCCTGTCCGGGGTCAGCGGCGATGGCCTGCCGGCAGATGAGCGCGATCAGTGCCCGGCCCTGGCCTTTCTGCAGGGGCCGTCTACATCGGACGTGGGCGTCGATCGCCACATTAGTAATGCAGCGGTGGTTGCCCTGGACCCGCGCACGGGTGAGGTGAAGGCCATGGTGGGCAGCCTTGATTACTGGAGTGAAGCCATTGACGGCTCTTTCAATGTGGCCGTAGACGGTCTGAGGCAGCCAGGGTCGGCGTTCAAGCCCTTCACTTACCTCACGGCCCTCAGCCAGGGGTACACGGCGGCAACCATGGTTCTGGACGTCGAAACCGACTTTGGGACGCCCTACAACGGCATTGCCTACGTGCCGCAGAATTATGACCGCCGCTTTCATGGGCCCATGCGCCTGCGGCAGGCCCTCGGCAGCAGCTACAATGTGCCGGCCGTGGAGGTGATGAGCTGGGTAGGCGTGAACAACGTCATCCGCACGGCGCAAAGCCTGGGCATCACCAGCCTCGACCACGGCGAATTCGGCCTTTCGCTCACCCTGGGCGGCGGAGAAGTTAAGCTCATCGACATGGTGTACGCCTTCTCCGTCTTCAATAATATGGGCTTCATGGTTGGCCAACCAGCGCCGGAGGCGCGGCAAAGGCTCGGCTTCAGGACCCTGGATCCGGTGTCCATCTTGCGCGTGGAGGATCGCAACGGCGACGTGCTCCACGAGTACAGCCAACCCCAGCAGGTGGAAATTGTGACGCCGCAGCTCGCTTTCCTGATCAACGACATGCTGGCGGATCGTGTCTCTAGATGTGCTGGCTTTGGCTGCCCCAGCGCGTTGGAGCTGCCAAACAATAGACCGGCAGCCGTAAAGACCGGCACGACCAATGATTTCCGCGACGGTTGGACGGTAGGCTATACGCCGCAGTTGGTGACAGGGGTTTGGGTAGGCAACAGCGATAATTCGCCGATGAACGATGTACCCGGCTCGCGCGGCGCTGCCCCCATCTGGAATGCCTTTATGAGCTGGGCCTTGCAAGACGAGCCGCCGCAAACCTGGCCACGGCCGCCGGGCATCGTTGAACGGGCCGTGTGCGATATTTCGGGCCTGCTGCCCACGCCTCACTGTCCTACGGTGACCGAGTATTTCATCGCCGGCACCGAGCCCACCGTCTTCGACAACGTCTTCCAGGCATTTCAAATTAACCGCGAGACGGGTCGATTGGCCACCATCTACACGCCGCCTGAGCTGATTGAAACGCAGATCTATCGCATCTATCCAGACCGCGCCGCCGACTGGGTGCTCGACAACGATCTGCCGCAGCCGCCGTTGGAATACGACACCATTACTGCCTCGGCTGGCAATGTGCGCAACGTGTCGATCCAGTCGCCGCGCCCCTTCGATTTCGTAGAAGGCCTCGTTGACGTCGAAGGCCAGATCACGAGCGAAGCGTTTGACTCTTATCGACTGGCCTACTTCCAGGGGCTGACGCCGGAGAACATCGAAGTGATCGTCGACAACATACCCGAGGTGAGCGAGGATGGAACGCTGGGACAATGGGATGTTTCGGGCTTGAACGGGTTGGTCACGCTGCTGCTAACCGTCAGGCACGAGGATGGCTCTTTTGAAGAAGTGAGCGTACCCGTGACCGTCGATAATTCGCCACCTGAGGCGCGCATCCTATTTCCAGTTCCCAACCAGCTCATTTTCACCGACGAGGAGTGGGTCATCGTGCAGGCCTTTGCCGACGACGATATCTCCATTGATCGTGTGGAGTTCTATATTGATAATGCAGACGTTCCCTTTGCTGTGAAAACCGTCCCGCCCTTCACAGACAAATGGGGCATCCCCGGCGCGGGGTGCCATCAGTTTCGGGTGGTCGTCTTCGACGCTGCGGGCAACAGCACGCGGAGCGAGCCCGTGAATGTTTGTCTGGTCGATCGCGGCCGCTAAGGGCGCGTCCGGCGGGCGGGGAATTGTCAATTAAACATTTGCTCACAATCTGGTAACATCTTGGGGCTGTGCGGCTCCCGCGCGGGTCGTACATGCCGCAACACATTAGAGTCCAGACAGGTTTTGGAAACCAGTCGGGTCTGGTGCACACTTAGTGCACGAAAGGATCATGTGTAATGAGCCATTTGGACGAGTCCCGTACGACCAGACAGGCAGTTCAGCCGCTACAGCTCCTGGGGTTGGCAGGTTTGATCAGCGCCGGGGGTTGGATAGTCTACAGCGCAACGATGGTAGACCACAACATGCCTTTGCCACTGGCCATTGATAGCGATCGCCGCATGTTCTCCAGCATCTCGGCGGGTCTGCTAAATTATTATGTAGACGACCGCGGCGATGGTTGCCCGCTGGTGCTTATTCATAGCATCAACGCGGCCGCTTCCGCCTTTGAAATGCGCCCTATCTTTGAGCACTTTCGCGGCCGCCGCCCGGTGTATGCCCTCGACTTGCCCGGTTATGGCTTCTCTGAACGTTCTGATCGCTATTACACGCCAGAGCTGTTCACGGGCGCCATCCGCGATTTCTTGTCAGAAGTGGCCGGCGAGGGCGCAGACCTGGTGGCACTCTCGTTAGGAAGTGAGTTTGCGGCGCGCGTCACGGTCGCTCATCCCCATCTTGTACGCTCACTCGTTACAATCTCGCCAACGGGCCTATCAGCCAACGTGCAGCGAGCTACGCCACTGACTGCCGCTGAGCGCAACGCCGAGTCAAAGCGCAACCTCGAACATGCAGGAAACGACGACCTCCTGAATCTGCTGCGCTTCCCGCTCTGGAGCCAGGCCGTTTTCGATTTATTAACAACACAGGTTAGCATACGGCGCTACTTGAACAAGAGCTTCCATGGCTCCGTCGACGAGGCGCTGGCAAACTACGCCTATCTGAGCGGCCACCAACCGGGAGCGCGGCATGCGCCGTTCCATTTCATCAGCGGCAAGCTTTTCACACCCAACGTGATGCGCTCCACCTATGCCAAGATGCAACGGCCCGGGCTGCTGGTGTATGACCGAGATCCGTACACCGGTTTTGAGTCGATCCCCGATCTTCTGCTGGCCCAGCCAAATTGGAGCGCCGTACGGGTTACGCCGACGCGCGGCCTACCCCAGTTCGAGCAAATGGGCGCCGTGGCAACTGTGCTGTCCAATTTTTGGCAGGGCCTCAGCCGCCAGTAACCAAAACCGTTCCCAGCAGTCGTTAACATCCCAATGAGACGAAAACATGGTCGCCATTGCCGAAATCCACCGAGTCCTATCGAATACAATCTGGATGTTTTATCTGGCTCTTGCCATATGGGGGTTAATTCGCGCTGTGCGCGGCCTGCCCGTCGATGGCAGTTACTTTGGCGCCATTGCCGTCATCCAAATCGTCCTGATCATCCAGGGTCTTCTTGGCGGCGCGCTGTACTTTTCGGGCTTACGGCCCGACAGGCAGCTCATTCATTACCTCTACGGCGCTTTCGGCGTCGTCTTTTTGCCGGGCCTCTTTGCCTATTTGCATGGCGATGATTCCAATCGCGCGCAGTGGATCTACGCGCTGGCCGCGCTGTTCATGTTTGGCGTGATCCTACGTATTACCGGCACGGCCTGATGGCCATCGCCGCGCGCCGGTACACGCTGACGTTGTGTTAACGCAGAGCGAGTACAATCGGCGGCATTACTTTTGACAGGAGACAACATAAATGAACAACAGCACGAATATCATCGACGTAAGCGATGGGAGTTTCGAAGAAGAGGTTATCGAAACCTCCTACGAAACGACAGTTGTTGTCGACTTTTGGGCGCCTTGGTGCGGTCCCTGCCGCATGCTTGGGCCGATTTTAGAAAAGCTAGCCAATGAGGCTGGGAGCAACTTTATCCTGGCAAAACTGAACGTCGACGATAATCCTGAGATTTCGATGCAATATGGCGTTCAAGGTATTCCCGCAGTAAAGGCATTTCAGGACGGCGCGGTAGTCGACGAATTTGTGGGCGCGCTGCCTGAGAGTCGCGTCCGTTCCTTTTTAGATCGTGTCGCGCCCAATGAAGACACTCTCATTATGGAGGAAATCGAGTCCATGCTCGATGAGCTGGAGTGGAACGAGGTAGAGGAAGTCCTGCGCGACGCTCCGCCGAGCCCCATCGTCTCATTGGGTCTGGCCAAAGCGTTGCTTGGCCAGGGCGAAGGATGCGAGGCCAAGGAGCTCCTTGAGAATATCGTAGACGCTTCCGTCTATGCGCAGGCCCAACGCCTGGCGCCGCTGGCCGACTATTTGTGCACAGCCGAATCGCGAACTGAACAGGCTGAGACAACGGCTATCGACGCGCAATACTGGCATGTGGCCCAATTAATCCGCCGTAACAATCTTGAAGCCGCCCTGGACGGGCTGCTAGACGTGTTGCGTGAGGACAAAAAATACAAGAAAGGGCAGGCGCGCGAACTGGTTCTGGCCCTTTTTGCGCTGCTTGGCGATCATCACCCCCTCACCCGCCGTTACCGCAGCGAGCTGGCCCTCATCTTGTTCTAGGCTCGGCGCGCGGGCTTCCCCCTTACTGCAATCGACCCAAGTAGACGGTCGTCTCGTATGGAAATAGGAGGCGACCGTCTTCGGCATAATCCATGAACAGTTCCCGCAAGCCGGCTAGAAACGGCTTGTAATGTGCATGGTCAGGAAGAGGCGCATAGCTCGACGATAAGGCTCGCCCGTGCAGCGCGTCGAAGCCGTAAACTTGGTGATTGGCGAAGCGCGCTACGCGAGGGCCTTCTCCGCCAAAGAAACGGTTGATATCGCCCTCCAGCCGCTTATGTCGCTCCGCCACCTGATCATCCGTGCCATAGCGCTCGACTAAATGACCGTAGGCGATGGCAACCTCGGCAGGCGAGCTGGTCCAGCTATTGTAGACGAGCGCCGTCCAGCCGTTTGGTCGCAAGATGCGCCGAAACTCATCCCGCGCCGGCCCCACCTGAAACCAGTGAAAGGCCTGTCCGGCGGTCACAAAGTGCACGCTGCTTTCAGGTAGCGTAGTATCCTCGGCGGTGGCTACCACGCTCTGAAAATTGGGGAAGTCTGACAGGCGCTGCTCGGCAGCGGCGCGCATCGCTTCATTCGGCTCCACGGCATACACAAGGTTGCCATGTCCCACAAATAGTGCGGCCAGCAAGCCTGTGCCAGAGCCGATGTCGGCGACCGTCCAATCCGCAGTCAGGCCAATGGCGCCGGCCAGATAACTTAGAAGCTCCGCCGGGTATCCCGGCCGATAACGGTTGTAATAAGAGACGCGATCTGTAAATCGCCGCGTTGGTTGCGCCCAATCGAGTTTTTCGTCCAAGACTGTTTGATCCTCCTGCGGCACTGCGGGGCCGGCCGGTTACATGACCACGTTGACCAGGCGACCAGGCACGACGATCACCTTGCGCGGCGCTTTTCCTTCCAGCCAGCGCAGTACGTTCTCTTCTGCCAGGGCCACCTGCTGTGCCTCTTGCTCGCTGATGCCCACGGGCACGTCAACCTTGGCGCGCACTTTGCCGTTTACCTGCACGATGAGCGTAATGAGCTCCTCGCGCGCAGCCTGCTCATCCCACTGCGGCCAGCCTTGAGTGTGAATGCTATAAGGCAGCCCGCGCCGCTGCCAAAGCTCCTCGGTCAGGTGCGGGGCGAAGGGCGCCAGCAGCAACAGCAGGTTGCGGATGGCTTCCTCCCATACCTCGGCGCTCACATCTCTCGCCTGCTGCGCCGCCGAGATGGCGTTTCGCAGCTCCATCATCGCGGCGATCGCTGTATTAAACGAGAATGATTCCAGATCGTCGCCGACTTTGCGGATGGTTTGGTGCACCTTGCGGCGCAGGTCGCGCGAGGCGCCGTCGTCGACTGCGCCCGGCGCGTAGCGAATCAGCGCCAGTTCCCAGACATCGTGTAAGAATCGCTGCGGGCCCCTGATGCCGCCATAGTTCCAGGGTCCGCCCTGGTCCCACTTGGCAAAGAACATCAGGTAGGTACGCACCGTATCCGCGCCAAATTGCGACACCAGGTCGTCGGGCGCCACCACGTTGCCGCGCGATTTGGACATCTTCTCGTTGTCCTCGCCCAGCACCATACCCTGGTTATAGAGCGCCAGCATCGGCTCGTCGAAAGAGACCAGGCCCATGTCGCGCATGGCTTTGGTGAAGAAGCGCGTATAAATCAGGTGCATCGTGGCGTGCTCGATGCCGCCCGTATACTGATCGACGGGCATCCAATAATCGCACTCGGCCGGATCAAATGGCCCCTGGTCGAAGTCCGGGCTCAGATAGCGATACTGATACCACGACGAGCACATGAACGTGTCCATGGTGTCCGTCTCGCGTGTAGATGGACGCCCGCACAACGGGCATTGCGTATTTCTAAAAGCATCATGGAACTTCAGCGGGCTCTCGCCCGTTGGCATAAACTGCACATCATCCGGCAGCAGCACCGGCAACTGATGGTCGGGCACGGGCACCGCGCCATGCTCCGGACAATAGATGATTGGTATCGGCGCGCCCCAATAGCGCTGCCGGCTAATGAGCCAATCTCTGAGGCGGTAGTTTACTGCCGTAACACCGATGCCCTGCTCTTCGAGCCAGGCCGTGACAGCCTGCACCGCATCGGCAACGGGCGTGCCCTCAAATGGGCCTGAATTCACCAGGTGGCCCTCACTCTTCGAAGTGTAGGCTTCCGGCAGCGGCGGATCGTTATCGCTGCGCCCAGGCATGCGAATCACTTCGACGATCGGCAGGCCATACTTGCGCGCAAAGGCGAAATCGCGCTCGTCGTGCGCTGGAACGGCCATGATCGCGCCTGAACCGTAACTCATCAAAACGTAATCAGCTATCCAGATCTGAATGTGTTCGCCGTTGACCGGATTGATGGCATAGGAGCCGCTAAAGACGCCGGTCTTTTCGCGATCCGCCGCTTCACGGTCAATGTCGCTCATGCGTTCCGCCCGCTCGCGGTACTGCTCAACTTCGGCGCGCTGCGCCGCGGTCGTCAGCTTTTCCACCAGATGGTGCTCTGGGGCCAGCACCATGAAGCTGGCGCCCCACAGCGTATCTGGCCGTGTGGTGAACACGGTGATGGCGTCACCCTGCTCTGTGTGGAAGGTCACATCGGCGCCCACCGATTTGCCGATCCAGTTGCGCTGCATAGTGATCACGCGCTCAGGCCAGTTAATGCCCTCAAAGCTCAGCATCTCGTCGGCATAGTCTGTCGTGCGGAAGAACCATTGTTCCAGCTCTTTCTTGATAACGGGCGTGCCGCAGCGTTCGCAATGGCGATCCTCGCCCCACACCTGTTCGCGCGCCAGGGTCGTGTTGCAGTGCGGGCAGAAATCCACGGCCGCCTTTTTGCGATATGCCAGACCATTCTTGAAGAGCATGTTGAAAAACCACTGCGTCCAACGATAGTAGTCAGGATCCGAAGAAACCGCCTCGCGCTGCCAATCGAACATCGCGCCCATGCTTCTTAGCTGCGCACGCATACGTTCGACGTTGGCTTCTGTCCAGGTTTTGGGGTGTATCCTGTTCTTAATCGCGGCGTTTTCGGCTGGCAACCCGAAGGCATCGAAGCCCATGGGAAACATGACGTTAAACCCTTTCATGCGCATGTAACGCGCGCGAGCATCGCTGGGCGTCATGGCGTACCAATGGCCGATATGCAGATCGCCGCTGGGATAGGGCAGCATCGTCAGGGCATAATGCTTCGGTCGCTGGCGATCAACCGTCTGTCGATAGAGCCCACTGTCGGCCCACTTCTCCTGCCACTTAGCTTCGATGGCCGCCGGATCGTATCGTTCTTCCATTCAGATCAACCTCATTCACTTGGTAGGGCGCTCTGGCGCCCGCAGCCGTCATCACCGTACAACAAAAAACCCCTCTCGCTCAGAGACGAAAGGGGTCCGCGGTACCACTCTGATTGACGGCGGTTCATTCACGTTCGAGAAAAATATGGACCCAAAGGGATTCGAACCCTTGACCTCCACAATGCCATTGTGGCGCTCTCCCAGCTGAGCTATGGGCCCTCACATTTCGAAGCCGTCCACTCTGGCGCGTAACGTGCGCCATGCGGTGACAACTACTTAACGAGCAAACGCTTGCTCCAGTTCGCCATCACGGCTCACAGGCGAGTTCAGGCCTTTATTGATGTCCTTTCAGCCGGCGGGACATCTCTCTGTGTTGCGGAAGCCCTACTACTCCTGATCGCAGCCTTTATTGTATCAAAATGATGTTAATCGCCAACCCGGCGTTGCACACCTGCAACTATCCAGTGGACCTGAGGGGATTCGAACCCCTGACCTCTACAGTGCGATTGTAGCGCTCTCCCAGCTGAGCTACAGGCCCAAGAGCGACGTGTATAGTAGCCCAGCGCCATATTATTGTCAAGCATATGACCACTGGTTATACTCGACTCATATACCTTGCGTAGCTCGCCCTACCTAGACGACGGAGTTCCCGTGAAGAAGTTTCGCATTACGCTCGAATATTGTGTGCCTTGAGATTACTCTAGCCGTGCGGTCCGCACGGTAGACGACCTGTTGAGCAACTATCAGCATGTCATCGAGAGCCTGACGCTGATACCTGCCGGACGCGGCGCGTTCGAGCTGAGCGTCGACGGCGAGCTCATCTATTCCAAGCGCAGCATGCAGCGCCGCCATGCAGAGCCAGGTGAGATTCTAGAGATGTTCAGGCAGATCGTCGGGCCCGACGTCCCCACCTATCCTCGCGATGCGTAATCGGTGCACAGGTGAACCAGATGCAACGGCGGGATCGGCCACCGACCTCTTTGCCGGCGCCCTCTAAGTAATCCAGTCGCGATGAAACGCGTCCCAATCGCGGTGAGCGTAGGTGCGTTTGCACTCGCGGCACACCAGCGCCGCATCGACTTCCCCAGATTCGCGCCAGCGCCAGCGCACGGTGGTGAGATGGTAGCGGCAAGTAGGCTGATGACAAATAGGGCAAAGTAGGCCCTCGCCTAATCCGGCGTGCCCATAGCGGCGACCTTCCAGGGGATCATTCTCGCAGATGTAGCAGCGTAGCACACTCATGGCTCCAGGCGTTCTCCCCCGGCGCTGTAGGCATAGAAACCGTGGCCCGCGCCCTTGCCAAGGCGTCCGGCAACTACCATCCGCTTCAACAAGGGCGTGGGGCGGTAACGGTCTTCGCCATACTCCCCAAATATCCCTTCTAAAATTGCCAGAACGTTGTCCAGGCCCATCTGGTCGGCCCATTCCAGCGGACCGTACGGGTAATTCGTGCCCAGGCGCATGGCAGTATCGATATCAGCCGGCGACGCCACGCCCTCGGCCAACGCCGATGCGGCTTCGTTGATCAGGCAGCAAAGCGTGCGCGCACGAACCAGTCCCGGACCCTCGCGGACGACGACGGGTTCCAACTTGATCGACTGCCAGTAAGACATCGCCTGTTGCAGCACCCGATCCTCACGGTGCAGCCCCGCGGCAAGCTCCACAAGGCCCGGCGCCGTTACGGGGGATATCAGGCCAAAGCCAACGACACGTTCAGGATGGGCCACCCAAGTCGCTATCTCTGTAACCGTCGTCGTCAGCGCCAGAGAGAGAATGAGCGTACTCTCGCTGGTGACCGGCGATAGGCGCTGCAGAACGGACCATTTGGCCTGCGGCGCGTGGTGCAAGTCGACGATAATATCCCACGGTGTAGCCGGCAGCTCGCCGTCGTGATAGGCCTGCGTATCATGGCCCGCAGAGCGGTTTAGCTGCGCCATTTCCTCTACCAGCGGGTGATCCCCGCTAACGACTACATTCATACCTCTCCTCTAGGCCGCCATGGCCTCACCGGCGACCGGCTTCGCGACCCTCTATGTCTAACTACGTCCAAGTATACGCCTTCAAGAAAATACGTCACAATCGAGCGCGGCGGCCGAGCCGCCTGGCCGTCTTGGCCACGGGCCTCAGCGCCATGCGCCGTGCTGCTAACATTGTCGCTGTCGCATGCGCGTGTTATCCTTATGTCCAGTCAACGGTGAATGCGGGGCATCAGGCCAACATGGAACTCCAGGCGGTAATCGGACAGCTCTTTACGATCGACGGCAGGCCCCAACCGGCGCACAGTGCGCCCGGCTTGCTGGCGCAAGCGCCGCCTTCTAAAGCCATACGCGGCCGATCGCGCGACAGCCTGTTCGTCCATCTGACGCTCACCGGACGACCAGAGGAATACGCCAATCTGGCGCAGGATCTTGTGGATCTGATCGCCAATCACTTCTATGCCAATGCGGGAAGCATTACGGCAAACCTTAGAAAGGCGATTCTAGAAGTAAACCAGCGCTTACTGCGCTTCAACCTGAGCGAGACGGGCATGAAGCGCGAGGGCGCGATTACCTGCGCCGTGCTGCGCGGCCAGGAGCTGTTCGTCGTGCAGGCCGGAGAGGCGCTGGCATTAATCGGGCGTAACTTTGGCCTTGAACGCTTACCGCCCAAAGAGCCTGAGCGTGTAACCCCGCTGGGACGCACGGCCGGCCTCGACTTTCGCTATTACCACAACTGGCTCGAAAGTGGCGACACCCTCCTGCTGGCAGATCCACGCGCAAGCAGTCTGCCGGCCGAGCAATTGAAGCCGGTTCTGGTGGACAGCACGGTAGAAGATGGCATCCCGGCGCTCACCCAGCTCCTTGAGGGCGAATCGGCGCGGCTGCTGTTGATTGAATTCACCGCCGAAACGCCCATCGGCATCCCCGAAACAGTTTCGCCGTTGAGCCCCGGATCAAAACGGCGTATTACAGCCGCAGACGCGCCGCCACTGCCGGCGCGAGACCCCGTGCGCGCCGCGCAGCATGAAGGCGCAGACGCCTCAGAAGGGCAACAGGTGCAAAATGCGCAGTCTGAACGCCACCTGCCTCGCGCCGAGGATATCGAATACGCCGCGCGCCAGGCCTCCGCTCAGACTGCCTTTGGCCTGGCGCGCGGCGTCGGCTGGCTCGCCGCGCTCATGCACCGGCTCAGGCCCGGAGCCAGAGAACAGGCCGAGGCTGCCGGCGAAGCAGACCATGGCAACCTGGCGGCCGCGGCCTTTATTGCCATCGCCGTGCCCATCGTCATGGGCCTCATTATCGGCGCCGTCTACCTGCAGCGCGGCAGGGTGGCCCGCGTCGGCGAAATCCGCACTGAAATGCAGCAGACCCTGGCGCTGGCGTCACAACAGACCGACGAAGCGGCGGCGCGCGCACACTATCTGCGCGTCCTGAATCTGGCTGCCGAGGCGGAGCTACTGCGCCCTGGCGATAATGCCATCCTCGGTATGCGGGCACAGGCGCTGAGCGCCCTGGACCGCGTAGACGACGTCACTCGCCTGGGCGCGGCGCCGCTCTACGAGTACAGCGAGGGCAGCGTCATGTCGGCAGTGACTTTACGCAGCGGCTTTAATGGCGATTTCTATACCCTCGATTCGGCGAACAATCGCGTGTTTGTACACCAAACCGCCGAGGATTACGTAACCCTGGAGGAGCCCGAGCCGCAAGAGATCTTGTTCGGCGGGCAAGCGATAGGCACACACATAGTGGGGCGCTTGCTGGATGTCATGTGGCGGCCCAGCGGCGTGCAGGTGGCCAACGAAGGCGTGGCCGTGCTGGATACGCGGGGCGCGCTGCTCACCTACCATCCAGGTTTCTCCAACCTGCGCGCCGCGCCCCTGGGCCTGGCGAGTGAATGGCGGGCGCCGGTGGCCATCGCCCAATTTAATGAGAGGCTGTATGTGCTTGATCGCGGCGAGGGGCAGATCTGGCGCTATTTCCCGGAAGGGGATGGTTTTATTGTCAATGAGGCGCAGCGCGCCTTGTCGCTTCCCGATCTTACCACGGCTGTCGACATCGCCATCTATAGCGAGGACGGCAGCGTCATCGTGCTCTATGAAGATGGGCGCTTAAGGCGCTATGGACAGGATAGCCTGCTGTGGGGTGAAACACACCTCGCGGCCAGCGGCCTGGAGACACCCCTGGTGGCACCCGCGGCGCTGAAAATCATCGGCAGCGGCCTCAATTCGTCGATCTTCGTAGCCGATCCCGGCTCAGGTCGCATCATTCAGACAAGCCTGGGGGGCACTTTTTTGGCGCAATACAAGGCGCTCGATCCCCTTCAAGGAGATGAGCTATTCGCGCGCATCACCGACTTCGACGTCGCCGAATCGCCCCTGCGCATCTTCGCAACGGCCGAGAACAGAGTGTACGTAGCGACCCAGAATTAACTTTGCCGCGACGAGCGACGCCATTTTCTCAGGTTGTTGCGCCGGGCCTGGCAAAATCCCCCGTCCTCAATCGTAACGATAAAAACCGCGCCCCGTCTTACGGCCCAGGCGGCCACTCTCTACCATACGCTGCTGGATAGGATGGGGACGGTACCTGGGCTCGTGGAAATAGGCTTCATACACCGTCTTGGTGACCGCGAAATTCACATCGCAGCCCACCAGATCCACCAGCTCAAATGGCCCCATAGGAAAGCCGATCGAACGCATCAGGCGGTCAATCGTTTCCACGGCCGCGACGCCCTCGCCTAACATACGGAAAGCTTCGCCGTAGAAGGGCCGCGCCACACGGTTGACGACAAAGGCCGGCGTATCTTTGCAGCGCACCGGCGTCTTGCCTAGCGATTGCACGAATTGTACCGCATCATCCAAAACTGCCTGCTCCGTATCGTCGGCCCCGATTACCTCGACCAGCTTCATGATGTGCGCGGGATTGAAAAAGTGCAGCCCCAGAAAGCGATGGGCCCGCTGCGTCATGCCCGCGAGCACGTTAATGCTGAGGCTGGACGTATTGCTGGCGAAGACAGCATCGGCGGCCGCGAGCGCGTCCAGGCGCGCAAAGAGGTCGCGCTTGATCTGCACATCTTCCGGCGCCGCTTCGATAATAAGCTCGGCGCGGGCCAACGCCGACAGATCCGTCGTCGTTTCGATGGCGGCCAGCGCTTTCTCTGCTTGCTCACCGCTAAGCTTCTTGCGCGCAACGCCCTTCTGCAGTGACGCCTGGATCTGGGCCAGGGCCGGCGAGAGAATCTCTTCCGCCAGGTCGTATAACGTCACGTGATAACCACTGGAGGCAATCGCCTGGGCGATGCCGCGGCCCATGGTGCCGGCCCCCGCCACGCCGATGTGTTGCCAGGATAGCTGGTTCATCGGCCCTTGTACTGCGGCTGGCGCTTTTCCAGAAAGGCCGCCACGCCTTCCTTATTGTCTTCGGTCTGCGCCGCGGCCGACTGCAGCATGGCTTCATATTCCAGCGATTGGGGCAGCGACATTTGCCACGAGCGCGTCATGGCTCGTTTGGTCAGGCCGAAGGCGCGCGTAGGCCCTTGCGCCAGCTTCAGCGCCCAGGCTCTGGTAATCTCCATAAGCTGCGCGGCCGGCACGACCTCATTGACCAGACCCCACTCTTGGGCCCGCTCGGCCGTGACGCGATCCGCGGTGATGGCCATCTCGTAGGCCCGCGCATAGCCGATTAGCCTTGGCAGCAGCCACGTCGATCCGCTGTCCGGTATCAGGCCCACCTTGCTGAAAACCTGGATAAAGCTGGCCTGGTCGGATGCAAGGCGGATGTCGCAGGCCAGCGCCACGCTGCACCCTGCGCCGGCGGCAACGCCATTAATCGCGCCGATGATCGGCTTCTCCAGGCCGGTCATGCGCTCGATGAGCACGTTGTAGCCGGCGCGCAAGTGATCGGCCAGCGAGAAATCTTCGCCGCGCCCCTGCACTTCTTTGAGGTCCTGCCCCGACGAAAAGCCCTTGCCAGCGCCGGTGAGCACCACGCAGCGTACCTGTTCATCGCGCGCACAGCGCTTGAAGGCCTCGGCGCAGTCGCGGATCATCTGCGTATTGAAAGCGTTAAGCGAATCGGGCCGGTTCAGCGTGATGGTCGCCACGGCTTCGTCCACGTCAAAGAGGATTGTCTCGAATGTCATATCGCCTCGCCTGGCTGTTTAGCAGCTTCTCACGCCCATGCCCGTCGCCACTACTCACGGATCTGCCCGATCATCGCTTTGATGTCCCAATAGGCCTCAAGGGCCCGAATCTTGCCTGAGTCGTCGAGTGTAAAGACGTTCACGCCCTCGAACGTCGCCTGCTTGCCGTTGCCGGCTACGGCCGTCGTCTTCCACGGCGCCGCCACGCGGTCGCCGCTCACATAAAACGCTTGCGGCGCCATCTGGAACTCACGCCAGGTGCGCTCCATTCCGTCGAAGAACTTGTTCAGGCCGTCTCGACCTTCAAACGTCGCCGCGCCATACGGATCCTGCGCGACAGCATCTTCGGCGAAACATGCCAGAAAGGCCTCCCTATCAATGGCATTCAGCGCCTCAAAGTAGGCTGTGACCGTTGCGTTTGCCTCAGTCATCGTATTCATCCTCCTCGTCCTCCTCCTCGATGGGCCAGCGTACCCAGAGCGTTAAGACCGTGCCTTCGTCAACCTGGCGCAGGCGCATGCCGACCACATCCACTTCCTGTCGCATTCGCAGATCGTCTGGGAAGTCCAGGCGCACGGTGCGCTGTTCGCCCCAGGCGCGTTGAGCACGCTCCAGAATGTCCTGGCCGTTAGCCGTGCGCAGCTCGCACTCTGCCACGGCTGCGTCGACGGGCCCTTCATAGACCGACTGCAACCAGAGCAGCGCCGCAGACTGAAAGTCAGGCGTGGGCCCTTCCAAAACCGTAATGTATTCGGGTTCTTCTTTCACGATTCACTCTCTAAGGTTATTGAAGGCCACTCTTGA
>CAYLJW010000035.1:0-51814 GCA_964384155.1 uncultured Ardenticatenaceae bacterium | reverse complement strand
GACGCCTACTGTCGCGACGCCGCCGTGGCCGTGGAAACCGCCAAGAAGTTTATGCGGATTAAGAAAGAGCGCGCTTAACCGCCCTCTTTGCTGGCGAAAGCGGCGTCGAAAGCCAGGGCCGAGGGCGCAATGTCCTTGCTTCGCGTGAATTGCAGCGCCTCGCGAGCGCCCTGCTCGCGGTTCATGGTGGCATCTTCCCACTCAATCGAAAGCGGCCCGCCATAGCCAATCTGGTTCAGTGAACGCATGATCGGATCCCACTGCACATCGCCCCTACCTGGCGAAACGAAGTTCCAGCCGCGGCGCGGGTCGCCAAAGTCCAGGTGCGAGCCAAGAATGCTGCGCCGGCCGTTGTTTGCCTGCACGCAGACGTCTTTGACGTGCGCGTGAAAAATGCGATCCGGGAACTCTTCGAGGAACGCAACCGGATCCAGAAACTGGTGCACCAGGTGGCTAGGATCGAAATTGAAGCCGAAATGAGGGTGGCCTTGCAGCGCTTGCAGTGTGCGCTGGGCGGTGACGATGTCGTATGCAATCTCGCTTGGGTGCACTTCTAGGGCGAACTTCACCCCTTCTGCTTCAAACACATCTAAGATAGGCAGCCAGGCGTCGGCAAACTCCTGGTAACCGCGGTCAATGTCGGCGCTGGAGGTAGGTGGGAAGAAGTACAGCTTATGCCAGATGGGGCTTCCCGTGAAGCCGTTCACTACATTTACGCCAAAGGCACGCGCCGCGCGCGCCGTGTTCTGCATCTCCTGGGCGGCGCGGCGGCGCACGCCGTCCGGCTCGCCGTCGCCCCAGATGCGGGCCGGCAGAATGTTCTTGTGCCGCTCGTCGATCAGTGCGTCGGCCACAGCCTGGCCCACCAGGTGGTTGCTGATGGCATAGCAAGCCAGGTTGTGGCGCTCCAGGATATCCCAGCGGCTCTGCACATAGCCGTCGCCATCCAGCGCCTTATCCACCTCAAAATGGTCGCCCCAACAGGCCAGCTCTAAGCCGTCAAAGCCCCACGCCGACGCCTTCTGTGCCAGCTGCTCCAACGGCAAATCGGCCCACTGTCCGGTGAACAGAGTAATTTTTCGCGCCATGCTTTCCTCCTCGGTGCGGCCTCTTCCACTTGTGTTGTGCGAAGTATAGCCCGCTCCATTTGAATGGACTAATGCATAAGGCTTTCAGCCTGAACCCTCAATTTTTGCTGTTGACAAAGCCATGCGCACGGTTTATAAATAACATCGGTTCCTGTCATCCTGTCATTACAGGATAACAAGTCGTGACGTCTTCTATGCCCTTTCAGACCACGCTCGATCGCAGCAGTTACCTTCCACTTTACGCCCAGGTGGTAGACGCTATTCAGTCGTCTATCGAGAATGGCCAGAGCGCGCCGGGCGACCAGCTCCCCGGCGAGCCAGAGCTTTGCCGCCTGTTCAATGTCAGCCGCACGGTGGTCCGCCAGGCCTTAAGCGAGCTGGAGCAGGAGGGCCTGGTTGTGCGCCTGAAGGGCAAGGGCACCTTTGTAGCCGAGCCCAAAATTCGCGAGAGCCTGGTGGAGGAGCTAACCGGCTTTTATCAAGACATGCAGGCCAAGGGCCACGAGCCGGTCTCGCGCGTGCTGCGGCAGGAGATCGCCGCCGCTTCCCGGCGCATTGCCGCCATGCTGCAGGTGAAGATTGGCGCGCCGGTGATCCAGATTGATCGGCTGCGTTTCGTCGACGACGAGCCTATCGTGCTCGTCTCAACCTATCTGCCCTACGACTTGTTCCCGGCCTTGCTCAAGACCGACCTCAGCCATGCCTCCCTGTATGCCTTTCTCGAACGAGAATATGGCATGGTCATCGCCCGCGGCCGGCGCACGTTGGAAGCGGTCGCAGCGCGTAAGGATGAGGCCGTGCTGCTGGAAGTTGAAGAGGGCGATCCCCTGGTGTTAATCGACAGCGTGAGCTATCTGCCCGATGGCCGGCCAATCGAATATTACCACGCGCTCCATCGCGGCGATCGTTCTCGCTTTGAAGTGGAGCTAATTCGCGTTCGCGAGCATGGCAATGTGCGCGAAGCGATCGATGATGTCTTAAAACGTAACTGGTGACACGATTAAGGAGAGAGGCTTATGTCCATGAAGGTTGGTATCGATAGCTACTGTTTCCACCGCTATTTCGGCGAAGTGTATCCCCACCAGACGGCTCCACCGCCCAACGAGCGCATGAGCATGGAGGACTTTCTGACTTTTGCCAAGCAGCTGCAGGTCGACGGCGTCTCCCTAGAGTCCTGCTTCTTCCCCACCTTTGACAAAGAATGGTTTCTCGATCTGAAAGGCCAGCTAGACGATTATGGTTTCGACCGCGTGTATGCCTGGGGTCACCCAGACGGCCTGGAAGCGGGCAAGAATCGCGACGCCTTCGACGACATGGTGCAGCAGATTCCCAACGCCAAGCTGATCGGCGCCGACGTGATGCGCGTGGTAGCCAGCAGCCTGATGTTCCGCTTCGAGCCGCATGGCCCGCAGCTCGACATCCTGGTCGACTGGTTCAAACAGGCCGTGGAGGTGGCTGAAGATTACGACGTCATCCTGGCCGTAGAGAACCATATCGACTACACCTCGGATGAAATCAAAGAGCTGCTCGATCGCGTCGATTCACCTTACCTGGGCCTCAACCTAGACACCGGCAACTTCCTGCGCCTGCTGGACGACCCGGTCGAAGGCGCCGCGAAGCTGGCCGACCGCGTCTACGCCACGCACATCAAAGATCTGAAGCCGGTGAAGGGCGTCAACGCCACGGAATGGTACTTCTTCTCGTCGACGCCAGTAGGCGACGGCCTCGTCGATAACCAGAAGCTGGCTCAGATCCTGTACGACGCCGATTACCAGGGCTTCCTGGCCGTCGAAACAGACTCGCTGCACCCCGACTACGAGAATCAGGAACACGCCGCGGTCGAGCTGAGCGTCAAGCGCCTGAAAGAAATCGCCGCCAACGTGGTCACCAGGGGCGCAAGAGAGGCAGACCGCTCATGAAAACAATGAATGTTGCGATTTTTGGCAGCAAATTTATGGGCAAGGCCCATAGTAACGCCTGGCTCAACACGCCTCGCTTTTTCGACGTGCCCATTAAGCCGGTCTTGAAGGTCGCCTGCGCGCGCAACGAGCAAGAGCTGCAAGCCTTCGCCGAGACGTGGGGCTGGCACGAGACGGAGACCGACTGGCGCAAGGTCATCGAGCGCGACGACATCGACATTGTCGACATCGCCGTGCCCACCCACCTGCACCACGAGATGGCCGTGGCCGCCGCCCGTGCGGGCAAACACATCTTCCTGGAAAAGCCGTTCGCCCTCGACTCGCAACAGGCGCGCGAGATGCTGCAGGCAGCCGAACAGGCGAGCATCGTGCACTACCTCAACCACAACTACCGCCGCGCTCCGGCCGTCATGCTGGCCAAACGGCTGATCGAACAGGGCGAGATCGGCCACATCTACCATTGGCGCGGCGCTTATCTGCAAGACTGGATCATGGATCCCAATTTCCCGCTCACCTGGCACCTACAGCTCGACAAAGCCGGCGGCGGGCCGCACTTTGACCTCAACTCGCACAGCGTGGACCTGGCGCGCTTCCTGGTGGGCGAGATCAAGGCCGTGACGGCAATGATGACCACCTTCGTCAAAGAGCGCCCATTGCCCGGCAAGGGCGCCAAAACGTTCAGCGCCGGCGAAGGGGAATCCACCGAGACAGGCGAGGTAACCGTCGACGACGCCGCCTTCATGCTGGCAGAGTTTGAAAATGGCGCGCTGGGCTCGTTCGAGGCCAGCCGCTTTGCCGGAGGACGCAAAAACTATAACTACTTTGAGGTCTACGGCAGCGAGGGCAGCATCGTCTTTAACCTGGAGCGCATGAACGAGCTGCAGCTGTTCAAACGTGACGATCCGGCCTACGCCCAGGGCTTCCGCACCATCATGGTCACCGAGGGCGCCGAACATGCCTACATTGCCAACTGGTGGCCACCGGGGCACATCATCGGCTACGAGCATGAGTTCCACCATGCCGTCAACGACTTCATGGCGGCCATCGCCGGAGACGGTAAGATTACGCCCAATTTCTATGATGGCCTGCGCGAGATCGAAATTCTGGAGGCCGGCGTCAGGTCGGCCCGCGAAGGCGTGCGCGTCGCAGCCATCTGATCCTTAGCTTTTAGCATGGTCGGCCGGGGGCCAGCGAAGCTCCCGGCCGGCCACTTTCCCGGCACTGTTTCGAGGTTGACCGATGAAGTTTGGCGCAAACACATTCATCTGGGCTTCGCCCTTTTCCACAGCGCAGCATCTGTCGCTGTTAGACAAAGTGCGCGGCATGGGGTTTGATATCGTTGAAATTGCCGTGGAAGATCCGGCCCTGATTGACGTGAACGCCTTAAAGGCAGCCCTGTCAAATGCCGGTTTAGAGGCCATCGTCTGCGGCGTTTTCGGGCCTGATCGCAACCTCAGCAGCGCCGACGCCGCCATCCGCAGCAGCGCCGACCAATATCTGCGCTGGTGCATCGATGCCGCGGCGGCCCTGGGCTCGCCTGTGGTCACCGGGCCCATGTACTCCGCCGTGGGCAAGGCGCGCCTCGAAACAGCCGCCGAGCGCGCCGCAGAGTGGCAGCGCGCCGTGGCCGGCCTGCGCCAGGTGTGCGCTTACGCCGCGCCGCGCGGCGTAAGCCTCGCTTTCGAGCCCTTAAATCGCTTTGAGACCGACATGGTCAATGTCGTGGCCCAGGGTCTACAGCTAATCGACGATGTGGGTAGCCCACACCTGGGCCTGCACCTGGATACCTTTCACATGCACCTTGAGGAGAAGGATTCAGGTGCTGCCATTCACGCCGCGGCAAACGCCGGCCGGCTCTTTCACCTGCACGCCTGCGAAAACGACCGCGGCGTGCCCGGCAGCGGGCAGGTGCGCTGGCAGGAAATTGCCGCCCCGCTGCAACAGACGCACTATAATGGCGCAGTGGTCATCGAATCCTTTACGCCAGAAGTGGCCTCCATAGCCCGCGCCGTCTGTATCTGGCGCGACATCGCGCCCAGCCAGGATGCCATTGCTCAGGAAGGCCTGCGCTTTTTGCGGGAATTGCTGGCCTGAACCGAAACAGAGCGCGTAGGCTGGCCCTTCGGCGATGCCGGCCCGCCCGCTCTGAACAGCTTTGAGGAGTTTCATGGGTCCGCTTCTAGAAGTACGCAATATCAGCAAGCAGTTTCCCGGTGTGAAGGCCCTGGACGACGTTTCCGTGTCCTTCTATCCCGGCGAAGTGCACGCCATCGTGGGCGAGAATGGCGCCGGCAAATCAACCCTCATGAAGATCCTGGTGGGCGCTTACGCCCCCGATGCGGGCTCAATTCTGCTGCGCCCTGCCGGCAGCGGTGGCGAGCTGCGGCCTGTAACCTTTGGCCACCCGCGAGAAGCGCAGCAGCGCGGTATCAGCATCATCTACCAGGAGTTCAACCTGCTGCCGGAAAGAACCGTAGCGCAAAATATCTTCCTGGGACGCGAGCCCACGCGCGCCAGCATGATCGACCGGCGCGCCCTGCACGAGCAGACCATCGACGTGCTGCGGCAGTTAGATGCGCAGGAGATCATCAGGCCCGACGTCGACGTAAAGAGCCTTTCGGTCGCCGAACAGCAACTGGTGGAGATCGCCAAGGCCATCTCCCTCGATGCGCGCGTTCTGATCATGGACGAGCCCACGGCGGCGCTGGCAGCCGAAGAGGTCGCCATCCTCACCAGGCTCATCGAAAAGCTAAAGGCACGCGGCCTGGCGATCATCTTCATCTCCCACCGCTTTCGCGAAGTGTTTGGCCTGGCGCACACCATCACCGTGATGAAAGATGGCCAGAAAGTGGCCACTGTAGCCACGGAAGAAGTGACCCCCGGCCAGGTAATTAAGATGATGGTGGGCCGCGATCTGAGCCAATACTTCCCCAGCCTGGCAAAGCCAGAAGAGGTCGGCGAGGAAGTGGTGCGCGTGCAAGGCGCAGCTAACGAAAAGCTGCACGATATCCACTTGAGCCTGCGCGCCGGCGAAATTGTGGGCCTGGCCGGCTTGCAAGGCTCCGGCCGCACCGAGCTGGCGCGCGCGCTGTTTGGCGTCGAGCCGTTCACGTCGGGCGCGATGCTGATCCATGGCCAGCCCGTGCAGATCAAAGCGCCGGCCGACGCCATTCGCCGCGGCATGGGCTTCGTAACCGAGGATCGCAAGGCCGAGGGCGTGCTGCCCAACCAGTCTGTGCGCGACAACGTTCTCGTAACCGTGCGCGCCCTGCGCTCGCTGCTGCGGCGCATCCGCCGCAACGGCACGGCGCAGCGCCCCAACCTGGTACCCGAGCTCGTGGACCAGGTAGGCGTGCGCACGCCCACCTTTGAACAGGAAGTGCAATACTTAAGCGGCGGCAACCAGCAGAAAGTCGTGCTGGCCAAGTGGCTGGCGTCGAACACCAGTCTGCTCATCTTCGACGAGCCCACCCGCGGCATCGACGTCGACGCCAAGGCCAGTATTCACGACATGATCCGCGAGCTGGCGCGCAAAGGAACCGCTGTGCTGATGATCTCCTCCGAGCTGCCGGAGGTCATCGGCATGAGCGACCGCATCGCGGTCATGTGCGAGGGAACCATTGCCGGTGAGCTGCCGGCCCAGGCGCGCGAAGATGAGATTATGCTGCTGGCAACGGGTCAGGGCGCGGCGCAAGGTGAAGCCGCCGACCCCCTGGCAACTGCCAACCGGCGAATGGTGCTGCAATAAGGAGAACCCATGTCGGCAGTCACATTTTCAGGAGTTCAACGGCGCATCCGCAGCGCCGGCATTCCACCAGTCTATTACATTCTGGTCGTCGTCTTTATTGCCGCCATCGTCCTGGACGCGCTCTTCGGCCGCGGCCAGATCACATCGGGCACCATCCTCACCAATATGGTCGTGCGCTCCGTGGCCCTGGGCATTGTCGCCGTCGGCCAGACATTTGTCATCCTGGGCGCCTCGATCGATCTCTCCGTGGCCTATCTGATCAGCGTCACAGCCGTGATGGCCTCTTACCTGATGCAGGGCGATCCATCGCGCGTGACCCTGGCCGTCACCGCGGTGTTGGGCATCGGCGCCGTGGTGGGTGCAGTGAACGGCCTAATTGTGACCAAGCTGCGCGTCAACCCCTTCATTGCCACGCTGGGCGTGGGGCTCGTGCTGAAGGGCATCCTCAATGCTTCTTTCAACAACTTCGCCGGCGCCGTACCGCGCAGCTTCCAGGCTATGGGCTACGACAGCATCGGGCCTATTCCCATTTCCATCTTGATTTTGCTGGCAGTGACCATCTTGGCCGCCCTGGTGTTGCAGCGGACGCGCTTTGGCGCCCATCTCTACGCCGTCGGCGGCAGTGAGGAAGTGGCCCGCCTGTCGGGCCTGCGCACCGACCGCGTCATTATTCTGGCGCACATCATTTGTAGCCTCACGGCCGTATTAACCGGCTTATTCGTCGTCAGCCGCCTACGCTCTGGCGCGCCCTGGGTGGGCCCCGACGGCCTGTACGACCTGGAGTCGATTGCAGCCGTTGTGGTCGGCGGCACGGCGCTTTCCGGCGGCAAGGGCGGCGTCGTCGGCACGCTGGCCGGCGTCCTGATCTTTGGCGTTCTGGACACGACCTTTAATCAGCTGGGCGTCGATACCTTCTTAAAGCAGGTGCTCCGCGGCAGCATCATCATCCTGGCCGTGGCCAGCTATACGCTTCGCTCGCGGATGAAGGCGGCCTGAGCCGCGCTAAGGAAGAGATTATGGCACAATTATCGGCAACGCGAGATCAATCCCTTGGCCAACGCCTCGTCGAGGCCATTCGCGGCATTTCGCCCATCTACATTGTGGTCATCTTGTTGTTCATCGCCATCGGCCTACGCAACGAAAACTTCCTCACGCCCAACGGCTTTCTCAACTTCTTGCGCCGCGCGGCGCCCCTCATGATCCTCACCGCCGGTCAGTTGTTTGTGATTGTCTCCGGCGGCTTCGACCTATCGGTAGGCTCGATCATGTCGCTCATGGTCATTGGCTCGTCGTTGATGATCAACAACGATCCGGCCAACACCTGGTGGGTGATCCTGGTGCTTTTTGCCATCGGCATCACTGCCGGCCTAATCAACGGCGTCGTGGTCGCTTACCTCAATGTGCCGTCGCTCATTGCCACGCTGGGCATGCTGCTGGCCGTGCGCGGCGCCGGCCTTTATTGGACCGGCGGCGCGCCCCGCGGTTACCTCACCGATAACTTCCGCATCTTCGGCCGTGGCTGGATCGAGCCTTTTCCCCTCGTAGAGCGCTTGCCCTATGCGGTGGTGGTGCTGCTTGTGGTCAGCGCCATTGCCATTTACCTCTACAACCGCACTAACCTGGGGCGCCAGTTGCTGGCCGTCGGCGACAACGCGCAGGCGGCGCGCCTGGCCGGCATCAACGTCTCCAAGGTGCGCATTGTGGCCTTCGTCTTATCCGCCGTCGCCGCCGTGATCGCCGGCATTTTGCAGGCCGGCTTCGGCGGCGTCGATCCCAATGCCGGCGTCGGCTTTGAGCTGCAGGCCATTTCGGCGGCTGTCCTGGGCGGCGCGGTGCTGATGGGTGGCAAAGGCTCTATGCCCGCGGCCATCACCGGCGCCCTGGCCCTGGAGGCCCTGTTCACCTTGCTAAACTTGCTGGGCCTGCCCAAGCCCCTGCGCGACGCCGTGCAGGGCGTGATCATCATTAGCGCCGTGGCGTATGCCGCCTATCGCGGCCGCAAACAGTGAGGCGCAGTGGCAGAAACGACATTAAGCACATTCTGTCGCACAAAGGAGGTGATGCACCGGCGAATAAACGCTCGATCAGGAAGCAGTGCTCGCTGCCACCGAAGGCAGTAGGCGATGCAGGTAACGTTCGATGATGGCTGGAAAATGGAACCTAACTATTTTGGAGGAGAACGGATTATGTTTACGAAAACGCGATTTATCTGGCTGACAGTCGCCCTGGTGCTGGCCATGCTCTTCGTCGCCTGCGGCGGCGCCGACTCGCCCACCGCCGCGCCGGACGTGCCGTCAGTCACCGATCCCGATCCCGGCGTCGACGAGCCCGATGAGCCTGATGTTGAAGCGCCAACCGACAGCGGCCTGGCCAGCGAAGCAGCCGCCGTCGCCGAGGAATTCTTCAGCGAGGATCAGTACCAGCGCTCGTTGGAGCAGATCGAGATACAAGACGCCGGCAACGTCGACAGCACCATCGGCGGCGATGTCTGGATGCAGGTGTTGAATCCCGAATGGGTCGATACGTCGCAATATGCAAAGGAAGGGCCTTACACCTTCTGTTTCTCCAATGCCGGCGTAAACAACCCTTGGCGCGTGGTGGGCTGGACCACCATGCAGGCCGAAGTTGACCTGCACCCGGAGATAGAAGAGTTCATCCATGTGGATGCCGAGGGCAGCGACGAGAAGCAGATCGCCGACATCGCCGACCTGGTCGCCAGCGGCAACTGCGATGTGCTCATCGTCTCGCCCAACACCACAGCCGCGCTCACCCCGGCCGTGGAGCAGGCTTGCCAGGAGCTTCCGGTCGTCGTCTTCGACCGCGGCGTCTTCACCGATTGCCCCGTTAGCTTTGTGCAGCCCATCGGCGGTTATGCCTTCGGCCATGTGGGCGCCGAGTTCATTGTGGACAACTGTACCGGCGACTGTAATGTGTTGGCGCTGCGCATCTTGCCCGGCGTAGACGTGCTCGAAGAGCGCTGGGCAGCCGCCAAGCGCGTCTTTGAAGGCGCGGACAACATCAACGTCGTCGGCGTCGAGTTTGGCGACGGCGATAACGCCAAGGTAAAGTCCATCGTCACCGACTACCTGGATCGCTTCGGCACAATCCACGCCGTGTGGATGGACGCCGGCGCCACCGCCGTGGCCGCGCTGGAAGCCTTTGAAGATGCCGGGCAGCCTTACCCCATCATCGTCGGCGAAGACCAGCAAGACTTCCTGGTGAAGTGGCAGTCTGAAGGCCTGACCGGTATCTCGCCAACGTTCCCCACCTTCCAGTGGCGTACGCCCGTCATCGCCGGCATGCGCATCATGCAGGGCGAGCAGGTTCCCGCAATCTGGCGCCTGCCGCAGCCCACGATCACCGGCGAAAATCTGGATCAGTATGTACAGCCCAACATGCCGCCGCTGCATTACGCCATGTGCGGCTGCGAGGGCATGCCCGACTTCCCCGCCCGTTGGGGTGGTCAGTAACCGTTGTTAAGCCTGCGCCTTGCTTCCACGGGCAATCCCTGAAGCGCGGCGCATTATAATCGCTGGGGCCCGCATCGGCTGCGAGGCGGGCCCCCTTGGGGGGAATGAAATGATCAAGATAGGGTTTCACACCGATGCTTTTAACAGCGCTTACTGGAGCTTCGAGCAATGCTTGCAGTGGGCGCAGCGCAACGACGTGCACTACATCGAGTGCGGCACGATCGATGGCGTGAGCTGGATTCATGGCCTGGGCTACCAGCCTCACGTGGCCTTGTGGGAAGATCCTCTGGCCCTGCGTGAGAAGATGGCCGGCTATGGCGTGCACTTCTCACAGGTCGATGCAGCGTTTCCGCTGTCTCTGCCCACCGGCGCCTCGTTAGGCCAGCGCTACATCGAGAATACCATTCGCTGGGCGCACCTCGTGGGCTGTAAGCACGTCGATACTACGGACCACATGCACAAGCCGCAGGAGATGAGCGATGCGCAGGCCATGGAAATGATGAAGCGCATCTATGGCAACGTACTGGAGACCGCGGCGCGTTATGACATGACTATCAATATCGAGCCGCACGGTTACTACACCACCAAGCCAGAATTCATGGCGCGCATGCTGGACTTCTTTGAGTCACCGCATCTGCGCCTGAACATGGATACGGGCAACACGTTTATTGCCGGGCAAGATCCAGTCGCCTTCTTGCAGCAGTTCAAGCATAAGGTGAGTCACGTGCACGTGAAGGACGTCAGCGCTTCACTGGCGGCAGCGGCCCGCGGCGAGCTGACGGGAATTGCCGTGAGCAACGTGGCCATTGGCGAGGGCGTCAATGCCGGCAACATCCGTCGCTGCTTCGATATCCTGGAGGAAATAGGGTATGACGGCGTCGTCAGTATTGAATGTGAGGGTGAGGGTGGCCCGATGATCGAGCGCAGCCTCGCCTGGGTGCGGCAGCTTGTGCACGATGCAAACAAGAAGATGGGGGAGGCAAAGGCCGTGGGCGCTCGGCAAAGCGCGCCGGTCCCCTCTAGTTGACATGGAGCCGGCTGCGTGTGGCCAACGGTCCCTGCATGCCTTAGGAGAGGAAAGATGGCACTAAAACTAGGCGTAAATATGGAATTTGTGCGGCACCACGACAAGCCCTTCGCCTGGGGCGTGGCTAAGGCCGCCGAGATTGGCTATGAGTATATCGAGCCCATGGTGCACCTGGGCCGCGAGCTGTTGAGCGAAGCAGGCTATTTCCATTCCGTTTCAATGTACGACGATCCTCTGTGGGTGCGCGAGCTATGCCAGAAGCATGGCATTAAATTGTCGGGCCTCTCGGCGCACACGCCGTTGATCAAGCCTGAGATTAGCGTGGAATATTTGAAGATGGCCATCCGCTGGGCGGCCGACGCCGGCGCGCCGGTTGTGAACACCGACGAAGGGCCAAAACCGACCTGGACTGACGAGGCCATGGACTTTTGCCTCATGACCTACACGCTCACCGAGGCCGCGCGCGTGGCCGAGCGCCACGGCATCCACATCGGCCTGGAGCCACACCAGCAGTACAGCAAGACCCCCGCTGGCCTCGACCGCATCTATGAGCTGGTCGATTCACCCAACATCGGCATCAACTACGACACGGGCAACAGCTACCTCGCCGGCGGCTCGGACCCCTACGACTGGCTGGAGCATGTCAAAGATCGCCTGGTGCACATTCACGCAAAGGACATCAGCATGCAGCAGGGCGAAGCTGAGCGCGGCAAAGTGACCGGCACGCCCGTGGGCTGCGCTTGCGGCGAGGGCGTGGTGGACTGGCAGCGCGTGGTCGACATCCTGAAAGACGTCGACCGCGACATTGTGCTCAGCGTGGAATGCGGCACCGTGCCCGAAGCGGAGCGCAGCTTTGCCTTCCTTTCACCGCTTGTCGCCTGAGCTGATCGAGACACAAGAGGAGTAATCGATTGTGCAGCGCTATTTGATGGGCATCGACCTGGGCACCAGCGCCACGAAAGCGGCGCTCTATACCGCAGCCGGCGACCTGCTGGCCGAAGCCGTGGAGCAGGTGCCCCTGCACATGCCGCGCCCCGGCGTGGTGCAGCAGGATAGCGATGACTTTTATCGCACGGCGGCCGCGGCCGTCCGCCGCTGCCTGCAAGGCAGTGCCGTGGACCCCCGCCACATTGCGGCCCTGGCCTTCGATAGCCAGATGGCCGGCCTAGGCGCGATTGACGATGCCTATCAAGCGACGACGCGCTTCGATTCGTGGCTCGACATGCGCTGCCAGCCTTACATTGCCTATGTAGACGAGCACTACGGCGATCTGGTGACGCGGCTTACCGGCTGTGCGCCCACGTGCGACCACGGCCCCAAGATGATGTGGTGGAAGGCAGAAGAGCCAGAGACTTACGCACGCATTGCCAAATTCGTAATGCCCGCGGCTTATGTTGCCGGCAAGATGGTGGGCCTGCGCGCTGAAGATGCCTTTATCGACGCCACCTTTATCCATTTCTCGGGTTTGAGCGACGCGCAGGCCGGCGCCTGGTCGCCAGAGCTGTGCGCGGCCCTGGGCGTGGATAGGGATAAGCTGCCGCGCATTGTCGAGCCCTGGCACGTGGTGGGCGAAGTGACCGAAAAGGCGGCGCGCGACTTTGGCCTGGCGCCAGGAACCGCCGTGGCTGCGGGCTGTGGCGATACAGCCGCCGGCGCTCTCGGCGCCGGCGTCGTGGCGCCGGGCATGCTGTTGGATACGGCCGGCACGGCCTCGGTGCTGGCCGGCTGTACGCGCGATTTCGTGGCCGATGTGCGACACCGCGCGCTGCTCACCATGCGCTCCGTTGTGCCCGGCCTGTGGAATCCGCTGGCTTACGTCGCCGGCGGCGGGCAGGCCCTGAGCTGGTTCGGCGAGCGCTTTGGCGCGCTCGACGCCTCGCTGGCCCAGGCCGCCGATGTGCCGCCGGGCGCCGATGGCCTCTTCTTTTCGCCGCACCTCAGCGGGCGTGTCTGCCCGGCCACTCCCGAAATGCGCGGCGCGTGGCTGGGCTTTTCCTGGAGCCACCAGCCCGCCCACTTCTTGCGCGCCATCCTCGAAAGCGTGGCCTTCGAATACGCCTACTACCTCACCATCCTGCGTGACTACATCCCGCACCTGGCCCTCTCCGAGGCCCGCGTCATCGGCGGCGGGGCGCGCAGCGCGCTGTGGAACCAGATCAAGGCCGATGTGCTGGGCGTGCCTTTCCAGCGCCTGCAGCGCTCCGAATTCGGCACGTGGGGCAGCGCCATGATTGCCGGCAAGGCCGTGGGCATTTATGACGACCTGACCACTGTGGCCGCGCAGCACGCGCAGCCGGCGGGCGATCCCATCTATCCCCATGAAGCGCGCCACGCCCGCTACCGGCCGCTTGTGCAGCGCTATATCGAGATTCAGCAAGAGCTGACCGGTCTGTTCGTGAGCGGCGCGCGCTTGCCGCAGGATGAAGCCGTAACTAAAGGATAAAGTGATTGTGACAGCAAGGGACCTCGTTCGTGTCTGTATGATTGGCGCTGGGCGCGTTGGCAAGCTGCATTCGGGCACGTTGGCCCGCTATGTGTCGCAGGCCGCCGTCGTCGCCCTGGTAGATAGAGACCAGGAGATGTTGGCGCAGACCGCTGCGCACTTTGGGATCGACGCCCGTTTCAGCTCGCTGGAGGAGGCTCTAGACAAAAGCGCCTTTGACGCCGTGGTCATTACCACGCCCACGTTTACCCATCGTGATCTGGCCGTGCTGGCCGCAGAGCAGGGCAAGCACATCTTTTTAGAAAAGCCGATGGCCATGGATCTGCAGGAGTGCGACGACATTATCGACGCCTGCGCCCGCAATGGCCTGGCGCTGCAGTTGGGTTTCATGCGCCGCTTCGACCCTGAGTTCGTCGCCGCGGCGCAGCGCATTTCCGATGGCCTCATTGGCCAGCCCATGCTGGTCAAGTCGCTGACGCACGGCCCAGGCCTGCCGCCGCCCTGGGCCCGCGATCTGGCCCTGTCCAACGGCAACCTGGCCGAAGTGAACAGTCACGATCTGGATTGCGTGCGCTGGCTGATGGGCGCCAACATCGAGCGTATCTATGTTGAAGTGGCCAACTTCAAGGGCGCCGAGCGCGGCGTGCATACCGCGAACTACTACGACAACATGATCGCCAACCTGCGCTTTGAATCGGGCGGCCTGGGCAGCATTTCGGGAATTTGCCCCTGCGACTACGGCTACGACGCGCGCGTCGAGATCGTAGGCAAGCAAGGCATCATGCAAATCGGGTCGATGCAGGGTATGGACGTGGTGGTCTGTGTCGACCGCGAACAGGGGCTGGTCACGCCCATTTACCGCCGCTGGCCGGAACGTTTTGAATGGGCCTATATCCGCGAGATGGAGCATTTTGTCGATTGCATCCGCAGCGGCGCGGCACCAAAGGTCGGCGGCGAGGATGGCCGCTGGGCAGTCGCTGGCGTGCTGGCGGGTACCCGTTCGTTGTTAGAGGAGCGGCCCGTGCGCCTTGAAGAAGTGCTGAATGGGGTCAACGCCGCCGCTGCCGCAGAAAATCGTCGAGAGGGATAAGCCATGAGAAGCGCACCTTATTCGTTTATGCTCGAACCGCCGGACTTCGTGCCGTCCGTGTATGACAACCACCTGGTGCGGCGTCTGAGCGCCATGAAAGGCCAATATGTCGATCAGGAAGCTTACGCCGCCATGTTGCAAAAGGAAGATGTACGCCTCTATGAGGTCTACGAGCTGAAACGCCCAGAAGTGGCCGGCGAGCTGCTTCATGGCATCTCCATTGTGCATCCGGGCAAGGTGGGCGATGAGTTTTTTATGACCAAAGGTCACTTTCACACCGTGCTGGAGACGGGCGAGATCTACTACTGTCTCAAGGGGAAGGGCATGATGGTGATGGAGACGCCGCAGGGCGAGTGGGCCGTCGAGGAGCTATACCCTGGCCGCGTCTTATACGTCTTGCCATGCTGGGCCCATCGCTCGGTCAACACCAGCAAAGACGAAGACCTGGTGACGTTTTTCGTATATCCAGGAGACGCCGGCCATGATTACGGCACAATCGAAACAAACGGCTTCCGCAAGCTGGTTGTAGAACGCGACGGCGTAGCCCAGGTGCTAGACAACCCCAGGTGGGGCGGCTGAACGAGCCATGAGCGAGGGCAGAGCGCCAAATGAGGCGCTGAAGGTGCACAACGGTCGCAAAGCGCTAAGCGCCTGCCACGTCCTGGTGACGCCAACCTCCTTCGGTCGCGGCGACGCGGCGCTGATTGCGGACCTGGAGCAGGCGGTGAGGCTCGTTTCGTATAATCGTACAGGGAAGCCGCTGCGCTCGGCGCAGCTCGCGCCGCTTCTGGCCAACGTAGACGGCCTGATCGCCGGGCTGGATGAGATCGACGCGGCGGCCCTGGCCGCCGCGCCGCAGTTGCAGGTCATCGCGCGCTACGGGGTAGGCGTCGACAACGTCGACCTGCACGCCGCGCGCAGCCGCGGCATTGTGGTCACCAACACGCCGGCGGCTAACGCGGCTTCGGTTGCCGAGCTGGCGGTGGCCTTGCTGTTGCTGCTGGCACGGCCCGTGCTGGCGGCGGCCGCCGAGACGCGCCAGGGAGCCTGGCCGCGCCTGCCGGGCCTTTCGCTTGCGGGCAAAACGGTGGGCCTGGTGGGCCTGGGCGCCATTGGCAAGCAGGTTGCCCGGCGTTTGGCCGCTTTTGACTGCCGCCTGCTGGCCTACGACGTGGCGCCCGACGAGGCCTTCCTCCAGGCGCACGGCGTAAAGTACGCGCCCTTAGATGCGCTGCTCGCGCAGGCCGACTTTGTGTCGCTGCACGCGCCGCTGCTGCCCGAAACGCGCGGCCTGGTCAACGCCGCCTTTCTGCGGGCCATGAAGCCCGGGGCCATGTTGGTCAACACAGCGCGCGGCGAGATCGTGGACGAGCAGGCGCTTTATGCGGCGCTGCTCGACGGCCACTTGCGCGGCGCGGCGCTGGATGCCTTTCAGTTGGAGCCGCCTGCGCCGGACAACCCTTTGCTCGCGCTGCCCAACGTGATTGCCACGCCGCATATGGGCGCGCACACCGACGGCGCCGCCGGCGCCATGGGCCGCATGGCCTTGCACAACTGCCTGGCCGTGCTGCGCGGCGAGCAAGCGCCCAATGAAGTCTGAAGAAACAGTTGCCGCCGGCGGCCTGCTCGTTCGCCGCCGAAAAGGATAGAGATGACGACGCTGCAAAAACAAGAAACTTTGCAAAGAATTGAGGCCCTGGGCCTGCTGGCGGTCATTCGCGGCCCGCAGCCGGCGCTGACCATGCGCATGGTCGAAGCCTTGGTGGCCGGCGGCGTGCGCGGCATTGAGATCACCTTTTCCACGCCGGATGCCGCAGCCGTAGTGCGCGACCTGGACCGCCAATTTGGCGAGGAGATCGTGCTGGGTATGGGCACGCTGCTGTGCCCGGAAGATGCCGCAGCGGCGCAAGATGCCGGCGCGCGCTTTATCGTCAGCCCCATGATCGATGATGCCCTGGCCGCGGCGATGATGCACACGGGGTTGCCGATGATGATTGGCGCGCTGACGCCCACCGAGGTCGTGCGCGCGCACCGCCTGGGCTCCGACGTGGTCAAACTGTTCCCCGGCTCGGCCGGTGGGCCGTCTTACCTCAAAGCCCTGCGCGGTCCGTTGCCCCATATTCCCCTGATGCCCACCGGCGGCGTCAGCCGCGACAATGTCGGCCAATGGTTTGCCGCTGGCGCCTTCGCCCTGGGTGCTGGCAGCAATCTGTGCCCTAAGGAGCTGGCGCTGGCCGGCCGCTTTGCCGAAATTGAAGCCATTGCCCGCGACTACGTGGCCGCAGTGGAAGCCGCCAGGCGCAGCGGCAGCTGACCTGGCCAAACGAACCATGACACAAAAGCCCCTGGCGGCCGATATTTTCTAACCGTTTCGCCAGGCAGGAAGGATATGATGAATCATGACTACGAGGTCGACCGCAAGCACGTGCCCACGTTCTACTTTATTGGCGTGACCACGGGCAAGTCGTCGATTAACCAGGTATTTCCCCTGTGGATGCGCGAATTAGGGCGCGAGGATGTCGTGCTACAAGGCATGGACCTGAAAATCCACGACACGGCCGGCGCTTACCGCCGCGCCGTGGCCCAGATCAAATACGACCCGCTCTCGCTGGGGGCGCTGGTGACCACACACAAAATCGATTTGTACGAAGCGGCGCGCGACTTGTTCGACTACTTCGACCCCTACGCCGACATCACCGGCGAGATCTCCAGCATCTCCAAAAGAGAGGGTCGTCTGGAAGGCCACGCCAAGGACCCCATCACGGCGGGCCTGAGCATGGACCATATCGTGGGTCAGAACTATTTCGGCCGCACAGACGGCCATGTCTTGATCTTCGGCGCTGGCGGCTCGGCCGTAGCCACCATCTTACACCTGATCAATAAGCAGCACCCCGGGGACCGGCCGGCGAAGATTATTGTCGTCAACCGTTCGCAGGGCCGCCTGGACCGCCTGCAGGAGATGGTAAACGAGCTAGGCTCCGCCATTGAGCTGCAATATGTGGCCAACGAAGATCCCCTGGTCAATGATGCGCTGATGGCCGGCTTACCGCCTGGCAGTGTGGTGATCAACGCCACGGGCATGGGCAAGGACATTCCCGGCTCGCCGATTAGCGACGGCGGCCTCTTCCCTTGCCGGGGTATTGCCTGGGAGTTCAACTACCGCGGCGAGCTGGACTTCTTGCACCAGGCCCTGCGCCAACGAGAGTCGCGTGAGCTGCTGGTGGAGGATGGCTGGGTCTACTTTGTGCATGGCTGGAGCCAGGTCATCTCGCAAGTGCTGGACATTCCAATTACCCTAGAGTTGTTCGACCGGCTAGAACGCGCGGCGGCGTCGACGAAGGCATAGGCGGCCCGGCGCGCCAACAAATCATGGCGCGCCGATCCACGGAGTAACTGTATAAACGGTAGCCAGAGGAAGGGATCTCATGAAGCCAGACTTAGTGCCACTTTATTTCGAAACGGGCCGCGATGAAGCCTTTGACGTGCAGATGGCCACGCTGCGCGGTTTGCTCGAAGAACACGCCACGCTGCTGCCGCCCGTGGCGCTGGGCCAGCCGCTGCCCGAGCAAGCTGACGCCGTGGTCCTGCCGCAGATGCTGGGCGAAGCCTACCGCCGCTTGCGGGCATTCCAGGCCATCGACCTGCCCATCTTGGTGCTGACCTCGGAGTTTGGCACGATGAATATGTGGGACTGGGAAATCGGCAGCTATTTGCGCGCCGAGGGCGTGCAGCTCATTGCGCCCTACAGCTTCGAGCAAACGATCCTGCTCTGTCGTGCGCTGGCCGTGAAGCGCAAGCTGGCGCAGACCAAATTTGTGGCCTACCAGGACAACCCTGGCGAGGGCCACCAGGCGGCGATCTTCAAGCGCTTTTACTGGTGGGAAGATGAAGCCGTCCAGCGCATGTTCGCCCACTATGGCCTCACCATCGAAAAGCGCAGCTTCCGCGAGCTGGCGGCGCGCGCCAAAGCGGTCAGCGATGCCGAAGCTGATGCCGTCTGGCAGCGCTGGCGACTGCCCGTAGAAGGTCTTACGGCTAACAGCCTGCGCAGCGCGGTGAAGATGTATGTTGTGCTGCGGCGCGACCTGGACGAAGATGCGACCATAGGCGGTATGGGCATTAACTGCCTCAACGAGTCGCACTTCTCCGACACGACGCCTTGCCTGGCCTGGAATATGCTCTACGAAGAGCGACGGCTAATCTGGGGCTGCGAGGCCGACACCCTCTCCATGCTCACCAAGCTCATCCTGCATGAGACGCTCGATGCGCCGATCATGATGACCAACCTCTACCCCTTCCTGATGGGCCAGGCCGCCCTAAAGCACGAGCGCATCCCGCACTTTCCAACGGTTGAAGATCCTGAGAATCACATTCTGGTGGCCCACTGCGGCTATCTCGGCGTGCTGCCGCGCCCCTTTGCCACAGAATGGCGCGTCAGGCCGCGCGTGCTAGCCATCACCGACCCCAACGCCATCGCCCTCGACGCTCGCCTGCCGGAAGGGGAGATGACCCTGGCCAAGCTGCACCCCACCATGGATTGTATGACCGTGGTCGAAGGGGACTTGCGCGGCTATGTGCAGTATGAAGACTCAGACTGCCTGAACGGCGCCGTGCTGCGCGTGCGCGACGGCCGTCGGCTGGTGAATAACATCTCTTCGCACCATTACCTGCTGATGACCGGCCATTGGGCCGCTGAGGTTGAGCTAATTGGCAAGGTGTTCGGCTTCGGTACCGAGGAGTTCTAGAATTATTTCCAAGGTTATACCTTGACCGTATGCCGGGATACACTGCTGCCGCTCCTGAGGGTGTTACACTGACGCTAGATGAAATAAGCGCACAATCTTTGGAGCGAGCAGATGAGCGAAGAGGAAAAGCAGACCCTGCCGCCTCAGGAGCAGGATCAGCGGCCTGGGCGCACTGGGCCAATGGAGCCCCAGCCGCGCAGTGACGACCCAACGTATAAGGGCAGCGGCAAGCTCAAAGGCAAGGCGGCGCTGATCACCGGCGGCGACAGCGGCATCGGCCGCTCCGTAGCCATCTTCTTTGCGCGAGAAGGGGCGCACATTGCCATCGTTTACCTGGAAGAAGATGAGGATGCGCACGAGGCGCGCAAACTGGTTGAAGAAGAGGGGGCTGCCTGCCTGTTGATCAAAGGTGATGTCGGCGATGAATCCTTCTGCCAGCGCGCCGTGCAAGAAACGATCGATGCCTTTGGTAAGCTGGATATTTTGGTGAATAATGCGGCGGAGCAACATCCTCAGGAATCGATTTCAGACATCGACCAGCAGCAGCTAGAGCGAACCTTCCGCACCAACGTCTTCGGCGTCTTTTACATGACCAAGGCGGCCCTGCCACACCTTCCTGAGGGCGGCGCGATCATTAACACGACGTCGGTGACGGCTTACAAAGGCAGTCCAAAACTACTCGACTACTCGGCCACAAGAGGCGCCGTGGTGGCTTTTACGCGCTCGCTGGCCCTCAACCTCGTAGAGAAGAAGATCCGTGTGAACGCCGTTGCGCCCGGCCCTATCTGGACGCCGCTGATTCCGTCGACCTTTTCTGAAGAAGAGGTGCAGTCCTTCGGCGCAGACGTGCCCATGATGCGCCCTGGCCAGCCCGAAGAAGTCGCTCCCTCCTTTGTCTTCCTCGCTTCGGATGATGCATCTTACATTTCTGGGCAGGTATTGCACCCCAACGGCGGCAACGTAGTAAACGGCTAGTGCTGGCGAGCCCGCGCAGGCGTCCTGAAGCGTTCTTCTTGTGAGGCTACTATGAGCGAGCGTGAAGAGGCGTTTGGTATTCCGCAACCGCCGGAGATCGAAAAGGCCTGCATCTTCCGCACAGCGAACAAGATCGGCATCCCCATCCTCTTTCTCATCCCTATCCTGAAGCAAGAATTCGTATAGCGGCAATTAGTAGTTCGCGGCGCCTACCACGGAGGCTGCCGCACAAGCAATCAGCCTCCGTCGTCGTAGCGCCGCTCGGCGTAGCGCCCGCGCCCGGGTTCACCCTTAAACTTGCCTCCTTCCACGATGATCTCACCGCGGCTAATCGTAACCGCAGGCCAGCCCGTTAGGGTCATCCCGTCGTAGAGGCTCCAGTCCACATTCTCGTGTAGCACGCCGCGCTCGATGGTCACTTCTTTCTGCGGGTCAAAGATGATGATGTCGGCGTCATAACCCACGGCGATAGCGCCTTTGCGCCACAATCCGGCGTGGCGCGCCGGCGCGGTGCAGCAGACATCCACCCACTGGTGCGGCGTAATGCGCCCGCGCCGCACTCCTTCGCTATACAGGGCCGCCAGGCGCACCTCCACCGAAGGCACGCCACCGGGAATCATCGTATAGTTCTCCATGCCGCGCTCTTTGTCGCTTCTGCTGAAGGGGCAATGGTCCGTGGACACGATCTGCAGCTCGCCCCGTCCCAGCGCCCGCCACAGCGCCTCCTGCTGCTGCGCGTCGCGAATGGGCGGTGAGCAGACGCCTATCGCGCCTTCCACGCCCGGCCGCTCAAAAACGTCATCCGCTGTCAGCAGATATTGTGGGCACGTTTCGCCGGTTACCGCAAGCCCGCGTGCCCGCGCCGCGGCGATGCGCTGCACGGCCTCGTCACAGCTCACATGAAAAATGTGCAGCCGCGAGCCGGCCAGCGTGGCAATGTCGATGGCCCGCCCCGTCGCTTCCCCCTCCATCAGCGCCGGGCGGCTGCGCGGATGCCAGCGCGCCTCGATGTTGCCTGCCTCCAGGTTGCGTCGCATCAACTCTTGAATGATGTCCCAATTTTCGGCGTGCACCACGGGCCAGCCGTTCAGCGCGCGCACGGCCTCAAGGGCGCGCAGCAGTTGGTCATCGCGCAGCCGCAGGCCGTAAGCCATGTACAACTTAAAGCTGACGCAACCCGCTTCATACACTTCGGCAAGCTGCTCCAGCTTGCTCATATCGTCCGGCCCTATGGTCATATGCAGGCCATAGTCCACCGTCACGCCCGCGTCGGCCAGCGCGCGCCGCTGCGCCAGCGCTTCCATCAGCGTCTGCTGCGGCGCAGGCTCCACAAAATCAACAATACACGTGGTGCCCCCAAAGGCCGCCGCCCGCGTTCCGCTAAAAAAGTCGTCGCTGCTCACATAAGCGCCGATGGGCATCTCCATATGCACGTGCACGTCGACGGCGCCCGGAATCACCAGCTTGCCGCGCGCATCCACCTCACGCTCGCCGCGCAGCTCCGCGCCAATCGCCGCAATGCGCTCGCCACGAACCCCCACATCGGCCACCACGTCTGAATCCACACCAATGATACGCCCCCCCTTAATCACCAGATCATAATCCATTGCCGGCTCCTCAACCGTTCTACGCACTGGGATTGATGGCCGGTATGATACCCGAAAAAATGGCCACGTGCCTGCTGCCAGCGAGTTGTTGTGCCGTGTGCAAAGTAGCGGAAGGGCAGGCCTCACATTATAATTTTCGTCGTACAGTTCAGATTCATGAGCCAATGGAGGTAAGAACAGATGCAGGCAGAGACCTATCTTAGATCCGGTGAGACGGCTGTGGCCGTCTTCACCAAAGGCAGGGACTTTGAGCTGAATAAAGACGGAACGGGAACAACCGGAGATTGGGTTGTCAGGGCGAACCTGGATGTCGATAAAGTCATCATCTACCATCGTAAGGAGGAGACGGGAGTTAACGAAATCTATGTCGCGGACTTCGATGGACTCTCACCAGGCATCGAGCGCCGCCACAAGATCCATTTTGTCAACGCTAAGCTGGTCAACAACACCGATCAAACCTGGTACACGTTCGCCGATGCCACCCAGAACCCAGTGCGCTATCTGACCGGCGCTGACGTGCTCTGAGCGAGGGACGTACCGGGTCGAACAGTATGGTTAGCGCAATTAACGTGGGCGTCGCGGCGAACGGCCAGGCCAAGCAAGCCCTGGTGCAGGTACGCAACCTAAAGAAGTACTTCCCCATCCATCGCGGCGCCTTGCGCCGCCAGGTGGGCGCCGTGCAGGCCGTGGACGGCGTAAGCTTTGATATCTACAAAGGCGAGACGCTGGGCCTGGTGGGCGAAAGCGGCTGCGGCAAGTCGACCACCGGCCGCGCCATCCTGCAGCTTCTGCCGCCAACGGCCGGCCAAGTCATCTTCCAGGGACGCGACCTGACCACACTGGGCAAGCGCGACCTGCGCCGCGCGCGCCGCGACATGCAGATGATCTTTCAGGGCCCCTACGCCTCGCTCAACCCACGCCTGACAGTCGGCAACATCGTGGCCGAATCGCTGGAGATTCACAACATCGGCGATAAACAGAGCCGCAGGGACCGCGTGCTGGAGCTGCTGGAGCTGGTAGGCCTCAACCCTTTCTTTGTCAACCGCTACCCGCACGAGTTCTCCGGCGGGCAGCGCCAGCGCATTGGCGTGGCCCGCGCGCTGGCCAGCAGCCCCTCCTTCATCGTCGCCGACGAGCCCATCTCCGCCCTCGATGTCTCCATTCAGGCGCAGGTGGTGAATCTGCTCGACGATTTAAAATCTGAGCTGGGCCTCACTTATCTCTTTATCGCTCACGACCTGGCCATGGTGCGCTACATCAGCGACCGCGTGGCGGTGATGTACCTGGGCCGCATCGTGGAGCTGAGCGACCGCGACAAGCTTTACGAGCGCCCCCTGCACCCGTACACCCAGGCCCTGCTATCGGCCATTCCCCGTCCCGACCCACAGCAAGGCAAAGGCCGGCAGCGCATGATTTTGAAGGGCGACGTGCCCAGCCCGGCCAATCCGCCGCCGGGCTGCCGTTTTCACCCCCGCTGCCCCTTCGCCACCGCGATCTGCCGCGAGGTAGACCCGCCTTTGCGCGACCTGGGCGCGCCGCACAAACCCCATTTTGTAGCTTGCCACCATGCCGAGCAGTTTATGTAGGCAGTCCTCTGCGCCGGCCGCTGCATGCCAGGGCGGCGTGCGCCGAATACCTGACCATCCTTACTACCGCAGGAGCACAGAACCATGGACGGCGCGTTAGCAGGCCTTACGGTGCTGGACCTCACCCGCGTGCTGGCCGGGCCATACGGCACGATGATCCTCGGCGACTTTGGCGCAGAAATTATCAAAGTCGAGCAGCCTGAGCGCGGCGACGACACGCGCCACTGGGGCCCGCCGTTCGACGAGCAGGGCGCCAGTGCTTACTACCTGTCCGTCAACCGCAACAAGCGCAGCCTGGCACTCAATCTAAAGGTCCCAGAAGGCTGCGACGTGCTGCGCGATCTGGCGCGGCGGGCCGACGTGCTCATCGAAAACTTCAAGGTAGGAACCATGGCCAACCTGGGCCTGGGTTACGAGCAGCTTCGCGAGCTGAACCCGAGCCTGATCTACTGCGCCATTACCGGCTATGGCCAAACTGGCCCCTATGCCGCGCGCCCCGGCTACGACACCGTCATCCAGGCCCAGGGCGGGCTGATGAGCATTACCGGCCCGCCCGACGGCGAGCCCTTTAAGGTGGGCGTGGCGATCGTCGACATCACCGCCGGACTCTACGCCGTGATTGCCATCCTCGCCGCCCTGCACCATCGCCGCCACAGCGGGCAGGGGCAATTTGTCGACATTGCCCTCTTCGACAGCCAGCTAAGCTGGCTGGCCAACGTGGCCGGCGCTCACCTTCTAACCGGCCAGCCGCCCGCTCGCTACGGCAACGCTCACGGCACGATTGTGCCCTACCAGACCTTCGCCACAGCCGATGGCCGCCTGATGCTGGCCGTGGGCAACGACCGCCAATTTGCCGCCCTGTGCCGCGCCCTCGGCCATCCTGAGTGGGCGGAAGACAGCCGCTTTGCTGCCAACGCAGCGCGCGTCGCACACCGCCAGGAGCTGGTGGCCCTGCTGGAGCCGTTGCTGCAAAGCAGGCCCACCGCCGCGTGGATCGCCGCCTTGCTCGACGCCGGCGTGCCCTGCGGCCCGCTAAACAGCGTGCCCGCCGCCCTCGACGACTCCCAGAGCGTGGCCCGCCAGATGGTTCAGACCGTGCGCCATGCCGATGGCCGCGAGCTGCGCGTGGTAGGCCCCGCGCCAAAAATGAGCCTCACCCCACCACAGGTCCGCAGCGCCCCGCCGACCCTGGGGGAGCACACAACCGAAATCCTGCGCGACCTGTTGGGTTATGACCAGGAAACCATCACTCTGCTACGCCGGCAGGGCGCGATTGGTGAGTGAATCGGAAGGATCACCCGGTACGCGCGTCGACAAACCAGGTCTCCATGGGCCCTTTGCCTTTCACCTCGATCACGCCGCGGCGGGAGCAAATGAACTCGTTCTTGATCAGGCGGCGGGTGGCGCTGCTGATGTGGACCTTGCCGGGCATGCCGTGCGACTCCATGCGGCTGGCGATGTTCACCGTGTCGCCCCAAATATCGTAATGGAACTTAGTCTGCCCGATGACCCCGGCGATGGCCGGGCCGCTGTGGATCCCGATGCGGAATTGCAGGCGGCGCGCCGCGTCGTGTTCGGCGTCGCCGGTGGGCAGCGTGGCTACATAGGCGTTCATTTCCAGAGCTAGCTGAGCCATCACATGGGCGTGATCGCCGCGCGCGTGCGGAATGCCGGCGGCCACCATGTAATTGTCGCCAATGGTGCGGATTTTCTCTACGCCGTAATGCGCCACTAAGCCATCAAAGTAGCGAAACACGTCGTTGAGCAGGCGCACCATTTCCTGCGGCGGCATTTGCTCCGAGAGCGGCGTGAAGCCGACCACATCGGCAAAGAGCACGCTAACTTCCTGATGCGCGTCGGCGATGATGTCGCCATTACTTTGTTTGAGCCGGTCGGCGATCTCGCGAGGCAGCACGTTTAGCAGCAGGCGCTCCGAGGTTGCCCGTTCTCGCTGCAGCAAGGCTAACGTGTGGTTTTGCTGCGCCACAAAGTAGCGAATCGTGAGGAAGGTCACCAGGGAGACGCCGGCCACGTTGGCCACGAAGAGGAGCAAGGTAAGCTCCTCCGAGAAACCGGCCTGGGGCCTCGACACGAAGGCCGCGGCTAGCAGCAAGATCAGGAAGGCTAGAAACCAGCGATGAGCATGGCGCAGACTGCTAAAAAGCAAGGCGCCCAGCGGCGCGGCGAACGCCCACACGATTACTGCGCTGCCCTGTATGTAACCGCCCAGCACCACCATCAGCAGAAAGGGTAGCCACAGTGTGAGTGAAAGCTGGATGAAACGAAAGAGCCGGTAACGCCGCAATAGACCAAAGAGCAGCAGGTTCACGACCGTTAGGAGGGAGTAGCCAAGCGGAATGGCTCCGGCCAACGGCCGGTCCAGCAAAAAATAGAGCAGGCCCCAGATCAGACCGGCAATGATAAACAGCAGCGCGCTCAAGAGCAGGGTGGTCCGGCGCAGCCGCGCCCCTTCACTATCTGAATCGTCGACAGCCACGCCTGCCATCGCCGTGAACAGGGGGTCCAGGCGCGTCCACCTTATAAACCTGGCGTCCATCGCAAACTCCTTAAGCTGGTACGCCAACCATTGTGGCCGACAAGGGCCAAATGGGCAACGGTCCGCGCCTGCCGCTGCGACCCGTGCCAATCAATTCGCGTATAGGTGAGTACCGTGTAATATTAGGTGCTGCGACACACACATAAGTGGGCGCATAAGGATGGAGGATATGAGCGTGAAGAATGATGGGGGAGCGCGCACGCGGCGCGATCGTGGGGGGCTGGTATGGCCCCTCTTGTTAAATGCCGTTGGCGTCTTGTTACTGCTGGACAATCTGGGGATTATTTCATTTGACTTCTGGTATGCGGCGTCGCGCCTGTGGCCGATCGTGCTCATTGCCATCGGCCTCGACCTGCTGCTGGGGCGCTTGCACTGGCTGGTTTCTTTGCTGATCGGCTTGGCTACGGTGGCGGTGCTTGTCGGGGGCGTCTTTTGGCTGGAAGCGCGTGCGCCGGACGAGCTCGTGACAGAAAGCATCGCCCAGGAGCTCGGCGACGTCGACGCCGCGGGCGTGGTCATCGGCTTTGGCGTGGGCGCGCTCGACCTGCGGGCGATGGCTCCGGGCAGCGGCCAGCTCATCGCCGGCGAAATCAGCCAGTCCATACGCGGCACGCGCGTGCAGCAGTCGTACGAAACGGAAGACGGCGTCGCCCTGTATAGCCTGCACATGTCGGGAACTACCAGGCCCACCGACTGGATGCGGCGGCGCGGCGGCGCGCCGCGCTGGAACCTGCAATTGACGCCCGACGTGCCGCTCGATCTCACGGTCAACACCGGCGTCGGCCAATCGCACCTCGATTTGCGCGGCCTGAACCTCTCCAACCTCACCGTCGATTCAGGCGTCGGCGAAACCCGCGTTACACTGCCCGGCGCCGGACAGATCACCGCGACTATCGAAGGCGGCATCGGCGAGCTGAACATCGAGATACCCGAAGGCGCCGCAGCGCGCATCAGCAGCGATACAGGCCTGGGCCAGACCAACGTCGACGCCGCCTTCACGCGCGTGGACGATGTGTACATCACCGGCAACTACGACGACTCCCTGGACCGTATCGACCTGACCATTAGCGCCGGCATCGGCCAGGTGAACGTGCGCACCTATATCGGCCGTTAGGCCGGCGCGCGAGGCAAGGGCCAGGCTTTGCTCGCCTGCGCGGCGAAAGGTGATAGCACGCGCGCCGCCGTCTTATGCTATACTATGCCAGCAAGTGCTGACTTGTTAGGGATGCGTTTGAGGGAGGAAAAATGAACCTTTTGCGCCGTATTTTAGGAATTCTGGTCATGGTTGCCGGCATACTGGGCATCGTGCTTAGCATTGCCGGCCTAGTGGGCGTGTGGATGGTGAAAGCAGGCCTGGTGAGCTCGGCAAGCACGACCATCGACACCCTGCACAACAGCGTTACCACCAGCCAGGAAGCGATGAGTGTCACCGGCGAAGCCCTGGGCGCCACGGTAGATAGCCTCGATGCCCTGGTGATCATGCTGCAGTCGACGGCCTCCTCGGTAGAAGAGGCCATGCCCGTCATGGATCAGGTGAATGTGATGATGGGCGAAAATCTGCCGGCGATCCTGCAGTCGGCCAGCGATTCGCTGGAGTCGGCGCGCCAGGCTGCCGTGGTGATGGACAGCACCATGCGCTCGCTGGAGAATTTCCAGATGGCCATGGGCGCCGTGCCGCAGATTAGCGGCTTTATCGAAGCGCCGGCCGAGCCTTACAACCCCGACAGACCCATGGCCGAGTCGTTGGGCGAGGTCGCCGACAACCTCGAAAGCTTGCCGCCGATGTTCACGCAGATCGCCGCGGACATGGACCGCGCCGACGATAACCTGGCCTCCGTGCAAAGCAGCCTGACCACCATGTCGGCCAACGTGGCCCTCATTTCCGGCAGCATTGGCGAATACGAGCGCATGGTAGGCCAGTCGCAATCTTCAGTAGGCGAGCTGCAGCCTATCCTCGACAATCTGCAGACCAACCTGGGCCCCATTGCCGACGGCGTCACCTGGGGCCTGACGCTCTTTTTGTTATGGCTGCTGGCCATTCAAGTGGTGGTCTTAACCCAGGGCTGGGAGCTTTACCAGGGAACGGCCGGCCGCATGGAGGGCGGACACGATCCGGAACCTGTCGTGCAGGCCGCGTTTGATTAAAGAAGGCAACGATTAAAGGAGAACAACAACATGGAATTCACACTCGATACAACCTTGGGCGAGATTCTGGACGATCCGCAGGCTAAAGCCGTGCTCGACCAGCACCTTCCCGGCGCGGCCGATAACCCCATGGTCGCCATGGCCCGGGGCATGTCGCTGCGCGCCTTACTGGCCTTTCCGCAGGCCAAACAACTGGGCCTCACCGAAGAAAAGGCCGAATCGTTGTTAGACGAAATCAACAAACGGGTGGGCGGCTAACCAAGGCTCCCCCAATGGGCGGCTGCGCCACGCGCCGCAGCCGCCCAGAACCTGGCGCAGGCTCCATCCCCCCGCCGCCTTCGCTTCGATAGGCCCACGTGCCGCATAACCGTTTTGCAAGCGCGGTTCTGACAAGTGTAGGCCGGCTTCCGTTATGCTACTTACCTTACTGACCATAATTTTCGTACTCGCGCTCATGGTGGGCCTCAATGCCCTCTATGTCGCCGGCGAGTTTGCCGCGGTGAGTGCGCGCAAGTCGCGCGTGGAGCAGGCGGCCCGCGCTGGCAACCGCATGGCCAGGGCGTTGCTGCCCATTCTAAACGACACACACAACCTGGATAACTATATTGCTGCCAGCCAGGTGGGCATTACGCTTTCGAGCATTATATTAGGAATTTATGGGCAGCGGCAGGTGGCGCCGCTGCTCGAGCCGCTGCTTTTACGCCTGCCCTTTATTGGTGAACGGGCCGCGGCTGCAGGCATTGCCGCCACCCTGATCCTGATCATCTTCACTATCTTGCAGGTGGTCTTCGGTGAGCTTGTGCCCAAATCGCTGGCCATTCAATATCCCGAGCGCGTGGCCCAGGCCACCGTAGTTCCCATGCGCCTGTCGGCCGATTGGTTGCTGCGCCCTCTAATCGTCGTACTCAACGGCAGCGGCGCCCTGCTGCTGAAGCTATTGGGCATAGAGCATGGCGGCGGGCACCAGCACGTGCATTCTCCGGAAGAGATCTTGCTGCTCATCCAGCAGAGCTACAGTGGCGGTTTGCTTGATGAGCGCGGGCAGCAGCTATTGACCAACGCCTTCCGCATCGGCGAGATTACGGCCGGGCAAGTTGCCGTGCCCCGGACGCGCGTGGACGCCATCGAGGCCAGCACGCCCACCGACCAGGCGTTGCGCTTTGCCGTGGCCGCACGACACACGCGGCTGCCGGTATACGAAGGCCGCATCGACCGCATGTTGGGCTTCGTGCATATCAAAGACCTGTACCGTCAATACAAAAGCGGCGGCGCGGCAACCCTGCACAACATCGTGCGCAAGGCAGCGTATGTGCCGGCATCCGCGCCTCTCAAGCAGGTGTGGGAGACGCTGCGCGCCGAGGGTGTCTACCTGGCCCTCGTGATCGATGAGTTTGGCGGCGCGGCGGGCATGCTCACCTGGGAGGACCTGCTCGAAGAGCTGTTTGGCGAGCTGCGCGATGAGTTCGACGAAACGGAAGAGCCGCTAATTACCTCCCTGGATGACGGCGCTTATTTGCTGCGCGGTGAGACGCCCATTGCTTATCTCAACACGCGCTTCGAGCTGGGCCTTGCCGCCGAACGAGCCCATTCCGTGGCCGGCCTGATTATCAGCCGTCTGCAGCGCCTGGCCAGGAGCGGCGACCGCGTGCAAATCGGCGGTGCAACGCTGGTTGTGGAAAGCATGCGCGATAGGGCCATCGATACGGTGCGGCTGGCGTTTGTGGCAGAAGAAGCGGCCGGGTCCGAGGAGCGAGCTGAATAATGACCCTGCTCATACCCGCAATTATAATCATGGCCCTGGTGCTGCTGAACGGCCTGTTCGTCGCGGCAGAGTTCGCCATCATCGGCGTGCGGCCCACGCGCCTGGCGCAACTCGCGGAGCAGGGTAACCCGGCGGCGCACCGCCTGTCGGCCACGCTGCAGAGCCGCGAGCAGGTGGACCGTTACATTGCGACGGCGCAGTTAGGTATTACCCTGGCTAGCCTGGGACTGGGCATGTATGGCGAGCCGGCGATTGCGCACCTGCTGGAGCAGCCGCTGCATGACCTGTTAGGCCTCCAAGGTGCGGCGGTGCACACCGTTAGCTTCATCATTGGCCTGACGGTTGTCACCTATCTGCACGTAGTCATTGGCGAGATGGCGCCCAAATCGATAGCGCTGCAGTTCGCCGAGCGCACCGTGCTGGCCCTGGCCCGGCCCATGGCCCTGATTCAAGCCATATTCAGCATCCCCATCACCGTGCTCAACCAGTTGGGCCTGGCCGTTTTGCGCCTAATAGGCGTGCCGCCGCCCTCCGAAAAGAGCCGCCTACACACACCGGGCGATCTGGAGATGATTATCTCCGAAGGTGTCGTCGGCGGCCTGATCGATGCCCAGGAGTTCGACCTCTTTGCCAATATCTTCGACCTCGCGGAGCTCAGCGTGGCGCAAATGATGACGCCGCGCATTAAGGTACAGGCTGTGCCGGTCTCCACGGAGCCCGCGGAGCTGGAGCGCATGATGCTGGACTCAAGCCATTCGCGCCTGCCCGTGTACGAAGGCGACATCGACCACATCATCGGCGTCTTGCACGTGAAGAGCTTTGTCACGGCGCAGCTCGAAGAGCAATCGCTGAGCCTGCGCCAGCTAATGGACGAGCCGGTCTACCTGCCCGAATCGGCCACGGCCTACGATCTGCTGGCGGCCCTGGACCAGCGCCGCACGCAGTTTGCCGTGGTGGTCGGCGAATATGGCGGCACCGCGGGCATTGTGACCCTGGAAGACCTGCTTGAAGAAGTGGTGGGCGAAGTGTGGGACGAATTCGACGTGGAGCAGGAAGGTCCCGTGACACTGATTGAGCCCGGGCGCCTGCGCGTTAGAGGCTCCGCGCGCCTAGACGAGCTGCAGCCCTACGTCGATCTCTCGGCCTATGAAGGAAAGGCCGGCAGCGTTGGCGGCCTGCTCCTGGCGCATGTCGAGCTACCGCCGCGCCGCGGCGCCGCCGTACAGCTCGGCGGCGCAACGCTGCGCATCGAAGAAGTAGACGGCATGACCATCGATCGCGTGTCCGTTCATTACGACCCCTCCGAAGAAGCGCCTACGGCTTCCACTGACGGAAAAAGCTTATGACGCCAAGATCCGCGGGCGTCAGGCGGCGGGCGCTGTTCGGCGTGGCGTCGCTCGAGCTGCACGTGTAGCAATGCTCCCAAGCCACAACCATGCTGGCAACGGGCACAGTTTTGGCCAGCTTCCAGTCGTAGAAATAGTGATAAATGGGGCTGCCGCTATGGCCGCCGCTAATGTCGCACGAGTTGCGTATCACGCGGTTCCAGGTATCGGGGCCTTGAAACAGGTAGGTGCCCATGGCGCATAGCTGTCCGTCGCCGTAGAGGCTGTTGGCCTGGCAGCCGGCGGGAGCGTTGCCGTTGGAAGTGTTACACCATGGGTAGCCGCGGTTAAAGTGCGCCTGTACGTTGAGCTGCCCCGCCGGGCGCGCCACGTAGCCCATCCAGCCCGTCTGGTTGCCTAGCTTTTCGGGAATAATGATCAGGCCCCAATCCCACTCCGTGGCGGCATAGCAGTTCCCCGGGCAGTTGGCGCTGTTGTATTGCGAGCTGCGCCACTGCGCCGGGGTAAAGTACCAGCGGAAAGGGTCGCCCGGTTGCGGGTTAGGGTTCATTTGCGAATCGCCGTACGGTTTCTCGCTGCCATTGCGGCCGGGGCTCACCGTGAAGCTGGACCAGTTGTTCGTGCCGCGCTGGTTGATGCAGTGCGCCGCCGTGAGAATGTGGCGTGGGCCCACCAGCACGCCGCTGCAGTTGTTGCTGAAATGCACGATGGCGCGCCAGGGCCACAGCGTGGTTGACGTCAGCAGGCTGCGGTTATCGACGCCCTGGCTCCAGCCGTCGGGATTCAGCCACGCCGGCAGGTTTTGCCCGCCACCTAGCGGCGAGGCCAGCCAGCCGGCCAACCCGTCGGCGGCGGGGCCCGTGGGGCCAGGCCAGGCGCCCGTGGCTCCCTGCAGATCGCGCAGGCGGTGGATGGCTTGCAGCAGCGCGCCCTCTACCACGATTTCATATTCCATCTGGTTGGCGGTGTTAAACATGCGCAAGGCCTGGCGATCGCCCGGAATACCGTCGAAAGGTCGTTCGTCGGGATTCGGTTCGCCGCGCGGCTCGCCGCCGGGCTCCGGCTCTTCGACCGGATCGTCGATCAGATTGCCGGGCCCGATCACCTCGACATAGAGCCAATCGTTAATCCGCAGCGAGCCGGACGGCGGCGTCGGCGCTTCCAGAAAGCGCGTCAGCGCCTCCAGCCCAAAAGGATCGTCGCTTTCGCCGTTGAGGATCACCGGCAAAGCCGAGCTGTGCGCGGGCAGCGGCGGTTGCACCACTTGGTCGAAGATGGCCAGAGATGGCAGATTCTGGCCGCGCAGCGCCACGCTTTCAAACGCCGGCGGCGCGCCAGGCGCGCCTGTCTGCTGCTTAAAGCGCAGCATATCGGCCTGCAACCGCCCGTCTGGCGTCTCCACGCCAACCGGCTGTGCAAAGGCCACTTCCCAAAGCCACTGCCCGGTCACGGGGTCCGGGGTCAGGGCCAGGCGCGGAGCGCAGGCCACGGTAGCTGCGCCGCCAGCGCAGGGCCATTGTGCCAGGCCCACGCCGGAAGGCCCGCCCGGCGCGACGTCCAGCTCGTAAAGCAGGCGCTCGCCTTCCAGAAGCTGTATCTGGTACGGCGCGCCCCCGAAATCAGCCGCGAGCAGCCGGGCCACGTCGGTTATGTGCTTGATAAACTGGATCGCCGGGCCCGGCGCGCCGCCAAGGTCCAGGGCGGCGACCTCGAAAACGCCGTCGTTGGGCGGTTCGGCCGGCAGCAGCCAGCCCGCCCAGTGAGAGGCCGGTCCGGTCGCGATATGCACTCCATCGTCGCCGTCGCCGTCGAAGGCGCCGGCCATCAAGGCGCCGTCCAGGCGTCGAAGCTGCGCGTCGCCCGTGGCGCGGTGCAGCAGGCCGCTGAACGAGAAGGCGCTTTCGGTCTGAGCGCCACAATCTTGCACCTCCACCGTATAGTCCGGTACGCTCGGTTGCCAGTTCACCGTTATAGACGTGACACAGCTATAGCTTTGGTCCACGACGACTGCCGGACCCTGGGCCTGCTGTTCGGCCACGCGCACGGCCTGGATTCCGTCGGAGTCGCTGATATGGCATTGCGCGTCGGTGGTGATCGTGCATTGGATCGTCGTGCCTGCGGCTTGTGTGCGCGCCGCGCCGGCAATTAGCAGCAGGGATGCTAATCCAGCCGTTAGAAACAAGAGGGGAACAAGTCGCTTCATTTTCGTATACCTCCCGGGGTACAAGGGTAGAAGCGCCCAGCGGACGCCGGAACCGGATGAGACGTGCAGCTCAGAGCTGCCAGGATCAGTATAGCATAGTTAAACGGGCATCACGGCGTTCTTCCGGCACACGGGCGGTAGTTTGCCGCGCTTCATGATATGCTCGTGGGGTGACCACACCTCGCTCCCCTGTGGCGCGCAATGCGCCCTACGAGCTCGAGCTGCGCGCCGGCTTCTTGCGCCTGGCGCTGCTGGCCGCGACCGCCGTCCTCGCCGTTTACCTGCTGCAGGGCCTGGCGGGCTTGTTCCGCCCGCGCCTCTTTCCCTGGGACGCGCTACTGGGCCTGGCCCTGGTGGCCCTCTGCTTCGGCCTCTACCGCCAATCCTCCAGGTCGCACATCGGCCTAGCGGCTGGCTGGCTGGTAGCCGGCCTTAACGTCCTGGCCGCGTTCTACAGCCAGCTCTACGGCGTGCGCCACCCGGTCACCGCCCTCTACCTGGTGGGCCTCGTGCTGGCAGGCATGCTCATCGGCGGCTGGTTTCTGCGCCTTTGGGGCGCGTTAGGCGCCATCTTTGTGCTGCTGTGGGCCGTCTTCGAGCTGCTAGGAGAGGCCGATTCAGTCGTCGATCCCATCCAGGCCTGGCCCGAGCTGTGGCAAATCGTCGCCCTGTGGTGGACCCTGATCGCCGTGACCACGTGGTTGGTGCAGCATTTCGCGCAGCGCCTGGAACGGGCCGTGCTGCTTTCGCGGGCGCAGACGGAAACGCTGACCCGCACGCTCGACGCACTGGCGGGCCAGCCAGAGCTAGAAACCTTCTTGCGCCAGATTGTGCTGGCCCTGGCGCAGCAGCTTGGCGCGCGCCAGGCGGCCCTCTTCCTGCTGCACGAGGGCGGCGATCTGCAGCGGCGCTTCACGTATGTCGACGGCCGCTTGCTGGAAGAAGGGCAGGATCAGGCTACGGTAGGACCATCGGCGGCCGGCCAGGCCGGCATTTGGCGCGAGCTGGCGGCGCAGCGCGCGCCGCTGCTGATGGCCGAAGATGAAGACGCCCTGTTTGTGGTACCCTTGCTGCAAGGCGACCACCTGGCCGGCTATTTCGCCCTGCAAGGGCTGGCAGAGCGCGCCATACAGCGCACCGAAATAGAGCTGGCGCAGGCGCTGGCGCAGCAGGCCACCCTGGCCATGTACATGGCGCGGCTGGCGGCGCAGCAGGAGCAAAGCGCAGTGTTGGCCGAACGCAACCGCCTGGCGCGCGAAATCCACGATACCCTGGCGCAGGGCTTTACGGGCATCCTGATCCAGCTAGAAGCCGCCGAGGATCTGTTGGAGACCGGCGGCGAGCCGCAGCAAGCGGCCGCGCGCCTGGCGCGAGCGCGCAGCCTAGCCCGCGAAAGCCTGCAAGAAGCGCGGCGCTCGGTACAGGCGCTGCGACCGGCCGCCCTGCAAGAGCAGGATCTGGCCGCGGCGCTGTACGATCTGGCGCAGCGGCAGACGGCCGGAACCGCGCTGCAGGCGCGCGTGGCCGTGACCGGCAAGCGGCGCCCTGCGCCAGAGCCCGTGGCCGCGGCCCTGCTGCGCATCGCGCAGGAAGCAGTGACCAATGCCCTCAAACATAGCGGCGCGACGCACATCGATCTGGCCCTGCATTATGGCCCCGATGCACTGACCCTGACCGTTGTCGACGACGGGCGCGGCTTCGACCTGGAAGGCGGCAGCGCAGGTTTCGGCCTGCAGGGCATGCGCGAGCGCGCAGCGCTGATCGGGGCCCATCTGCAAATTCAGGCGCAGCCCGGCGCCGGCGTGCGCCTGCTGTGCCGCGCGCCGCTGCCCCCCGGCCAGCGCCCCGCATAGTTTGCGCGCCCGCTCACGGTGCACTACGATCGCTACATAATGAGCGAGCCGCGCGCCATTCGCATTCTCATCGCCGACGACCATCCCGTGGTGCGGGAAGGGCTCGCCGCGCTGCTGAATCGCCGCGCCGATATGACCGTGGTGGCCCAAGCGCAAAATGGGCAAGAAGCCGTGGACCTGGCCCAGCGCCGGCAGCCCGACGTCGTGCTCATGGATCTGCGTATGCCGCAGATGGGCGGCGTAGAGGCCATCCAGGCCATCCGCGCCCAGCAGCCCGACGTGCGCCTGATTGTGCTGACTACTTTTGACGGCGACGAAGACATCTACCGGGCGCTGGAGGCGGGAGCGCATGGTTACTTGCTCAAGGATACCCCGCGCGAAGAGCTCATCGCCGCTGTGCGCGCCGTGCATAGCGGGCACAAGCACACCTCGCCCGAAGCAGCGGCCAAGCTGGCCGAGCGCCTCTTTAGGCCCCAGCTAACGGCGCGCGAGCTAGAAGTTTTGCAGCAGATGGCGGCGGGCAAGAGCAACCGCGAGATTGGCCTGGCGCTGCACATTGCTGAGGGCACGGTGAAGGCCCATGTCAACAGCTTGCTGGGCAAGCTAGACGCCGCCGACCGCACCCAGGCCGTGACCATAGCCCTGCGGCGCGGCCTGGTGCATCTGGAATAAGGTCAAAATTCGAAGGGCGAACTGAGCTGGCGGGGCAGGCAATGAAACGAGTTTTGTGGACCGCGTTAATCGTGGTGGGCACGCCTCTGGCGGCATTCTTTGTACTGCTGGCGAGCGTTGAATACGTCTTTTACCGGCCGAGTAGCATAGAATGGCGACCCTATCCGTCGCCCCCCGAAGGGGCCGCCCAGCTTATGACGACCACGGAAAGATTCGATCTGTATGTTCGGGCCCGGTCGGGACGATTCTATAATTGCCATCAGTACGACGGCTGCACGCCAATCGATGAAGACGAGATTGTCTACTCAGATGACTTATGTGGCCGAGCGCCGCGCTTCGAGGCGCCTGCAGCACCGGGCATTGTGGTCGACGCCGCCGATTACGTGTTATGCGGTACCGACGTTTCGATTCAGGAGAGCTTCGCCGTCCTTGACGATGGGGCAATCTGGATCTGGACGACGGGATGGGGATGGGGTGACGGCTTACTCTCCATCATGTATGTGGTCGCTGGAACCGCCATCACTTTCCTGGCTACATGTGTGGCGCTATTCGTCGTGCGGCGGCGTAAGCGAAAAGGCCGGAGCCCCGCATCACGCGCGGGCACGGCCTAAGGCCGCTTCCCGTTCCTGAATAGCAGCCTCGATCAGATCGCGCAACGCGGCGCCCTCCAACTGTCGCGGTTCGCTAATCTTGACATGCCGCATCAACTTGCCTGTGCCTTGCAGCAATCCTTGTGGGTCGGGCAGCTTCGCGCCGTAGTTGAAGCCCAGGTTCACGTGCGCACCGTGCACGGCGATGTAGCAAAAGTGCTCCGTCATCTTCTTGGGCCCCACGCCGTAGCCGATGATCTGCTGCCGGGGCCAGGCCACCTCGGCGGCCTCAGGATACACGGCGGCGATCAGGTCGCGCGCGCCACGTGCCAGCGCCTGCATCGCACCATCTGCCCCGGCTATCGCTTCTTCAAAAGTGCCATGCGTCTCGATCGTCTTCACCTGTTAATCTCCTTCGCTGCCCCACGCTGCCCATAATAAACCCAATTGCCCGGCCATGCGAGCAAGCCGCGCCTATACCTTTCGATATAGCCAGCCATCTATCAGATTGGCGACGCCAGATGTGAACCGCCGGGCGATGTGCGGCCTGCCGTTTGCCTTTATGGTTGCTGTAAATCTGTTATAAATCAAGGAGTAACACAGATGCATGAGAAACCAGAGAAGAATGATGGCAAATTCGTGGGCATTGGCGCGGCGCTCGGCGCCTTGTTAGGCGGCCTGGTGGGACTGGTTGTCTATCTCATCACCGGCGACTCGGCCGTCTGGGCCTGGGCAATTCCCGTAGGCGTAGCAGTAGGCGCCGCCATCGGCGCCGGCCGCAGCAAGGCGCGATGAATTGACCTCGGCCCACATTGGCAACCTATAGTAGGAGGATAGCGACTTGGACCTACCCCAATCGGCGCGTGAGCTGATTAACTCCGCCGCGCTGGCGCACCTGGTGACCTTGAATAAGGATGGCAGCCCGCAAGTAACCATTGTGTGGGCGCGCATAGACGGCGACGAGATTGTGATGGCCCATCTGGTCGAGCAGCAGAAGCTGCGCAACATACGCCGCGACCCGCGCGTGGCCATCAGCTTTGAGGGCCAGCAGCAGAACGCCATCGGCCTCACAGAGTATCTGGTGGTCTACGGTCGAGCGCGCATCGAGCAGGGCGGCGCGCCCGAGCTGCTGCAAGAGCTGGCCTACACCTATCTCGGGCCGGGCGTGACGTTTCCCACAATGGAGAACCCACCGCCGGGCATGATCACCCGCGTAACCGTGCAGCGCTTTGGCGGTGTGGGGCCGTGGATGGGGCGGTGACGGCGGCGCAGTGAGCTGCGCCATTACGAACCTGACCCTACGAACCTGACACAACGAGCCTGGGCGCGGTGTTTTAGGGCGCCTGCGTCTCGCCGGCCGCGGGCCCAAGCTGCAGCAGCCGCTCTGACGCGTTGGCTTCGTCGACGAAGTACCAAGACTCCTCGTCCAAGAAGGCCCACACGCCCGTAGAGCTGTCGATGCTTTCGAGCTGCATCTCCGCGGGCCACGGCACATTGTGCCAGCCGTCCTTGTCGTGAATCATAGGCAGCATCTTCTCGTTCACCAACCGCTGCGGATGGTTTAGAAACGATTCCGTATCCGCAGCAATGGCCTGGCTGGTTGTGAAACGCGGCGGCGAGTCGTCCGTGTGCACCGTCTGTGGCATATAGCAGGCGAACACCTCATCTATTTCCAGGCCGCGCGCTTCGGCAAAGAAGCCAACATAATGGCTGGGTAGGTCTTCCACGGCGTAAGACGATAACATCGCCGCGGCGCGCTGCGGCAAACGCCCCTGCCAGCCTTCGAAGCGGTAGCTCCAATCGTGATAGATGCCCAGCGCCACTGCCAGCTCATTCTGGCGCGCAATGCCCGGGCCGATGGTGTAGGCCGCGGCATAGCCCGCGGCGCCGTCGTGCAGCTTTTGCTCCACAATAACCACGCCGCCGCCCGAGCGCGCGGCGCGGCGCACATCGCGAATAACCTTGCCCGGATTGCCGGCGAGAAAGTGCGTGCGGTCGAACCAGCCATAATCCGGATGGTAAAAGTAGCGGCCGGTCAGCGCGTCGACGGCGACATCCTGCTTGCACTGCAGCGGCGCCAGCGCCTGCGCCACAGGCTGCGCCCGGCTGGCGCGCGCCACATAGGCCGTCAGCGCAAACAGGCCCGCGGCCAGGGTCACGATCAGCAGTCGCAGTAGGCGTCTCAACCAGGGTTGCATCGGCAGGCGTGTGGACATATCAGGTAATGCGCCGCACGAGCAGCATCAGGGCCGCGCCGAGCAGCAGTCCGCCCACGCCGCGCCTCAAGCCTTTGCTTTGCTTAATCTGGTTATAGGCGCTCACCGGCAGCGCTTCGTTGCCAAAGTCGCCATAGACCCCGTCGTCGCCGTCAAGGCTTTCAAACAGATTGTTCGGCGAGCGCTCACTCTTGGGCTCGTCGGTGCGTTGGCCGTCGAAGGCGAAGCGCACCATTAGAGCGTCGAGCAGGCGCGGCGACACTTTTTGCAGGAAGACGAATAAAAGGCCTGCGCCGCCGGCGTACAGGTCGCGCACCGGATTCTCCGCAGCATGCAAAATCGCGCCGGCCACCACGTCAGGCTGGTAAACCGGCGGGATGCCGCGCGGCTTCACGCCAAGCTTGGTGCGCGCCTTATTGTAAAAGGGCGTATTCACCGAGGCGGGCATGATCGTCGTCACGCTGATCGGCACGCTGTCACGCTGCAGTTCCATGCGCAGCGCCTCGGCAAAAGCATTCACGCCGTGTTTGGAAGCGGCATAAGACGCGTGCAAGGGCAGGGCGCGCTTCGCCTCGGCCGAAGTGATCAGGATTAGGGCGCCGCGGCCCTCACGCCGCAGGTGCGGCAGCGCCGCCATCGCGCCATATGCCTGGCCCAACAGGTTCACGTCGATCACCTGCTTAAACTCTTGCGGCGTCGTCTCTTCAAACGCGGCATAGATCGCCACCGCCGCCGCATGCACCCAGGTGTCGATGCGCCCATAACGCGCCACGGCTGCCTGCGCCAGGGCCCGCACCTGTTCGAACTCGGCGACATCGGCCGTGACCGCCAACGCCTCGCCGCCAGCCCGCCTGATTTCTTCCACCACCGCTTCCAGCCCGCGCGCGCCACGCGCCGCCGCCACCACTTTAGCCCCTTCGCCGGCAAAGCGCAGGGCCGCCAGCCGACCAATGCCGCTTGAGGCCCCCACGACCACGACAACTTGTTCTGCGATTGGTTTCAAGCCGCTCATGCCCTGCACCTCGAGACGCCGCCAGACGAGCAACAGGTCCGCGATCCGTCTTAAAGTTTTACTGTAGCATGGATGCCGCTCCTTGCTAGGCGCTGCGGTACCTTTTGCTATGGTACCACTGTACTAAGCCACTTAGATGGGCGCGGTGCAGATTTTAGTCAGGGCTTAATCTGGCGCCGATGGGCATCGCGGCCGAAAATGGACCCATCGGAGGATTTCGACCGTGAGAAATGACGGTGGTATGATGGGCGCGCCACAGGTGTGTGTCAGGTAAACCATTCATGGTAACAATCGAGTAAAGGCAACCCGTATGACCTTGGAAATCGGTGTGGTATTAGGCATTCTGATCCTGGCCGTGGTGTTGTTTGTCACCGAGAAGCTGCGCATGGATCTGGTGGCCCTGCTGGTGCTCGGCCTGCTCGCCGTTTTGCGACTGGTCACCCCGGCGGAGGCCGTGGCCGGCTTCAGCAACACGGCCGTAATCACCGTCTGGGCCATGTTCGTCATCAGCGGTGGGCTCACGGCCACCGGCGTGGCCAACATCGTCGGCCGGCACGTGTTGCGGGTGGCGGGGCAGGGGGAGCGGCGGTTGGTGCTGGTGGTGATGCTGGCCAGCCTGATTCTGTCTCCCTTTATGAACAATGTGGGTGTGGCGGCCATGATGCTGCCCGTGGTGCTGGGCATTGCCCGCCGCACCGGCCATTTGCCATCGCGCCTGCTCATGCCCATGACCTATGCCGTGCTGCTGGGCGGCCTCACCACGCTCATCGGTACGCCGCCGAACATTCTGGCGAGCGACGCGCTGCGCGACTTTGGCCTGGAGCCCTTCGCGCTGTTCGACTACACGCCCATTGGCGGCGCGCTTACCGTAGCCGGCATCGCCTTTATGACCCTCTTTAGCGGCTATGTGCTGCCCAAGCGCGATCCGGCGCGCGAAGAGGTGGGCGCGCGTGGCCGCGGCGGCTTGCGCGGCCAATATGAGCTGGGCGAGCGTCTGCTCACCGTGCAGTTGCCGCCGCAAAGCCCGCTGGCCGGCCGCACCCTGGCCCAAAGCCGCCTGGGTTCTGCCCTGCGGCTAAACGTACTGGCCGTGGTGCGCAACGGCAAAACACACCTGGCTCCAGAACCCAATCTGATGCTGCAAGATGACGACCGGCTGCTGGTGCTGGGCCGCGCCGAGCAGTTAGACGAGCTGGACCAGTGGCGGCAGCTCGAAGTGGAAACCGCCACCGATTTACCGCTGGCGCGCCTGGTGGACGAGGAGATCGGCATGGTGCAGGCACACATCGGCGATGGCTCGCCCCTCGTAGGCCAATCGCTCTTCCGCGCAGGCCTGCGCCAGCGCTGGGGCGTGAACGTGCTGGCCATCTGGCGCGGCGAGCGGGCGCAACACAGCAACTTGCAGGATACCGTGCTGCGCGCCGGCGATGTGCTGCTGCTGCAGGGCCCGCGCGAGCTGCTGGCCACCGTCAGCTCAGCGCCCGATTTCGACGACGTGCAGCCGGTGACAGAGGAGGAGCTGGCGCAAGATTATGGCTTGCAGCGGCGCGTGGTGTCGCTGCGTATTCCAGAGGAGTCTGCTTTGGCCGGGCGCAGCCTAGCTGAGAGCCGCCTGGGCGACGCCTTTAACCTTAATGTCGTGGCCATCATGCGCGATGGTGAGCGCCGTTTGCTGCCGCGCGCCGGCGAGCCGCTGCAGACAGGCGATGTGCTTTTGGCCAAGGGCGCCACAGACAGCGTGTCGCTGCTGTGGGCCCTGCAAAATTTGCAGGTGGAGGAGCAAGAATCGCCGGCGCTGAGCGAGCTAGAATCAGAGGCCGCCGGCGTGGCTGAGGTCATGCTCTCTCCGGAGACCACCCTCGAAGGCAAGACGCTGCGCGAGCTTAGCTTCCGCGAGAAATACGGCCTAAACGTGCTGGCTATCTGGCGTCAGGGCCAGGTGCAGCGCACCAATCTGCGCGACATCGCTCTGCGTTTCGGCGACGCCATCCTCGTCTCTGGCCGGCGCGATAAGCTGCGTCTGCTGGGCCAGGAGCCCGACTTCCTCATGCTCAGCGAAGAGCAGCAGGCGCCCGTGAGGACCGATAAGGCGCTGCTGGCCGTAGGTATTTTGGTGGCCATCTTGCTGCCCGTTATCTTTGGTTTGCTGCCCATTGCCATCGCCGCCATCATCGGCGCCACGCTCATGGTGCTCACCCGCTGCCTGACGATGGAGGAGGCCTACCGCTACATCCAATGGCCCGCCGTCTTTCTCATTGCCGGCATGCTGCCGCTGGGCACGGCCATGGAGCAGAGCGGCGCCGCCGTCTTCCTGGCCGAAGGCGTCATTTCGGCCGTCGGCGGCCTGGGCGAGCGCGCCGTTATTGCCGCCATTTTCATCATCACCTCGATCGGTACACAGATTATTCCCACGGCGGCGCTCGTGGTGCTCATGGCGCCCATCACCCTCAACACAGCCGCAGACCTGGGCCTCTCGCCGCACGCGCTGATGATGGCCATGGCCATGGCTGCTTCAGCCAGCTTCTCCAGCCCTGTGTCGCACCCGGCCAATGCCCTGGTCATGGGGCCCGGCGGATACCGCTTTAGCGACTACCTCAAGCTGGGCCTGCCGCTGACGCTGCTGGTGCTCGTGCTCGTGGTGCTGCTGGTTCCCATTCTGTATTAAGGTGTTACTCCAGGAGGTAAGATCATGGCCTATACCATCAAAGCGCTCAGCAGCGACACCTGGCCCGATTTCGAGAGCCTGGCCGCCAGGCACAACGGGGTGTGGGGTGGTTGCTGGTGCACGGCCTTTCACCCCAAGTCGCCAGAGCGCGGCGTCAGCTCGGAGGCCACCAAAGGTTACAAGCAGCGCCTTGTGGCCGAAGGCAAAGCCCACGCCGCCCTCGTTTACGACGGCGATAAGTGCGTGGCCTGGTGCCAATATGGCCCGCCGCACGAGCTGCCCAACATCTACCACCGCCGCGAAGTCGAAGCCAAAATGACCAGGCCCGACTGGCGTATCACCTGCATCTTCGTCGATCGCGACTATCGCAAGCGCGACCTCTCCTTCGTGGCCCTCAACGGCGCTCTGGCGCTGATCGAGGCAGCGGGCGGCGGCATCGTGGAAAGCTACCCCCAGGACGCCCAGGGCAAAAAGGTAAACAACTCCTTCCTATACAATGGCGCGCGGCCAATTTTCGAGAGAGCCGGCTTCAGCTACGAAGGCGCCAAGGGCAAAAACCATTGCATTATGAGGAAGCGGCTTGGCGTAGAGCGTGATGCGTGATGCCTGATGCGTCACCCTGAACGCACACGCAATGTCACCCTGAACGAATGTGAAGGGTCTCAGGTTCAGGGCCTAAAAGCAGGAGGCAAGGCATGACCAACGACGAGATCGCAGCGGTGTTAGAGCGTATTGCGGATCTGCTGGAAGCGGGCGACGATAACCCCTTCCGCATCCAGTCGTATCGCGACGGCGCGCGCAGCGTGCGCCAGAGCGACAGGCCGCTGGCCGAGCCGGCGGCGGCCGGCGATGTGCAAGCTTTGAAAGAGCTGCCCAACATCGGCGAGGGTCTGGCGCGCGTGGTGGTCGAGCTGGCGCGCAGCGGCCGGTCCACGCTGCTCGAAGATCTACAGGCGCGCGTGGCGCCGGCGGACGTGCTGCGCCAGGTACCGGGCATCGGCCCGCGTCTGGCGCAGCGCATCGTAGACGAGCTGGGCGTCAGGAGCCTGCCAGAGCTGGAGCAGGCGGCGCACGACGGCCGCCTGGCCGAGCTGTCCGGCTTCGGAGCGCGCCGCCTGCAAAGCGTGCGCGATAGCCTGGAAACCATGCTGCGCCGGCGTGGCGCGCGCTGGCGCGGCGCTGACCAGCGCGCCGAGCGGCCAACCGTGGCCACGCTGTTGGCCGTGGACGACGACTATCGCAGCCGCGCAGCCGCCGGGGAACTGCGGCGCATTGCGCCCAAACGGTTTAATCCTGAGGGCGAAGCCTGGCTGCCGATTATGCGCAGCGAGCGCGACGGCTGGCGCTTCACCGCGCTCTTTTCCAACACGGCGCGGGCGCACGAGCTGAACAAGACGGACGACTGGGTGGTCATCTACTACGAGCCCGGCGACGGCGACGGGGAAGAGCGCCAGAACACGGTCGTTACCGAAACCTCAGGCCCGTTACAAGGCCGCCGCGTGGTGCGCGGCAGGGCGGCCGAGACGCGGGCGTACTATCAGCGCCAGAAGTAGGCCTACGTTCACGGCATGCCTGGCCTGTGCAGCCACAGCCGCCCTTCGCGTTTAGCTTTCTGGTGTGAGCGTCCAGGCGGCGAACGGCTGCTGGCGGCCTTTTATCTGCAGCTCAGTTGGGCGTAGGGAGGTGGTATCCCAGCCGGCCAGCCGCACGGCGGCGTCAGAAACCAGCACCTGGCCGGGCCCGGCATGAGACGCCAGGTGCGCGCCGGTGTTCGGCACGTCGCCCAGCACCACAATGTCCGAACCCACGGAGCCGACATAGGCCGTTCCCGTGTGCAGCCCCACGCCTACCGACAGCCAGGGCGGGTCCGCGCCGCCGTGCCCCGTGGCCCGCAAAATGTCTTGCGCCGCCAGCAGCGCCGCCCGCGCATGGTTCGGCCCGGCCATACCCGGCACGAAAAAGCCGGTCACTTCGTCGCCAATCAGTTTCTCCACCAGGCCGTGATGTTCGAAAAGCACATCCGTGGCCGCCCGAAAAAAGCGGTTAATCAGCCGGCTGAAATCGCTGGGCGACATGTCCCGCGCTAGGCCCGTGGAGTTGCGCACGTCGGCAAAGAGGATAGAAAGCTCCACCTCCGCGCCGCCTTCGTACTCCTGCACAAAGCTGTCGCACACGTTACAGACCTGCGGGTTTAAGCGCGAGCGATCTAGCCCAAACGCCAGGCGCATCAGCATGCCGCCCGGCCCTGAAAAGGGCGCATAGCAAAGGTGGCAGCGCGGATGGCTGGGCAAACGGCTAATCACGGCGCGCGCCTGGGGTTTCATAAACCAGGGAATGTAGACGTAATGCGGTGGACGCCCCGTGTTTAGATAGCTGCGCCAGACCTCCTCTACCAGCTTGCTGTGCTCTTCTGGTTTGGTCATTGTGCGACTCCTTGGATACGCCAGCCGGCGCTCCGCTTCAGGGCAATTAGGCGACTGCGATGGGCTGCTGGATGGGATCTTAGTATAGCAAGTTAGGCGGTGGGGTGGTAATGTCCAGCTCCCACTGCGCCCTCACCCCCGCCGCCCGGTAATATAGGCCTCCGTCAGCTCCTTTTCCGGCCGTGTAAACAGCCGCCCCGTCTCGCCGACCTCCACAATCTCGCCCAGCCAGAAGAAACCGGTGCGGTGCGACACCCGCGCCGCCTGCTGCATATTATGGGTCACAATCACAATCGTATACTGCTTCGCCAGCCGCCGCATCAGCTCCTCCACTTGCAGCGTAGCCACCGGGTCCAGCTTCGAGCACGGCTCATCCATCAAAATCACCTCAGGGGCTACTGCGATGGTGCGCGCGATGCACAGCCGCTGCTGCTGCCCCGGCGTCAGGTCCGTGGCCATGCGCTGTAAATCATCGCTCAGCTCCTGCCACAGGCCCACCTGCTCCAGGCTGCGCATCACAAACTCCGACTCGTCGCGCTCCTTCGTGAGGCCCAGCACCCGCGGCCCAAAAGCCACATTGTCATAAATGCTCTGCGGGAACGGATTCGGCTGCTGAAACACCATACCCACCCGGCTGCGCAGCTTCACCACATCGGCATCCGGCCCATAAATATTCTCGCCGTCCAGCAGCGCCTCGCCCGTCACGCGCACGCCCGCAATCGTATCATTCATGCGGTTCAGCGCGCGCAAAAACGTAGACTTGCCGCAGCCCGACGGCCCAATCAGCGCCGTAATCTCATGGGCATGAATGTCGATCGTCATATTCTTCAAAGCGTGAAAATCGCCGTAATACAGGTTCAGATCCCTGATCTCAATCTTTGCCGTCATCGTTACCTAACCAAAGCGCCCCTCAATATAATTCTGCGTGCGCTCATCCTGCGGCGCCACAAACATACGCGATTCGCCTACCTCCACCAGCTCGCCCGACAGCAAAAAACCGGCGCGGTCCGCCACCCGCGCCGCCTGCTGCACACTGTGCGGCACCATCACAATGCTATACACTTCCTTCAACTGCGCCAGCGAATCCTCCACAATACTCGTCGAAATGGGGTCCAGGCCCGACGTCGGGTTATCCAGCAAGATCACCTCCGGCTCCAGCGCCAGGCTGCGCGCCAGGCACAGGCGCTGCTTCTGCCCGCCGGAAAGGGCAAAGGCCGAATCGTCGAGCCGGTTCTTTACTTCATCCCACAGCGCCGCCTGCTCCAGGGCTGTCACCACGCGCCGCTCCACTTCCGTCGCGTCGCCTATGCCTGCCATGCGCAGGCCATAGGTCATGTTCGAGCGAATCGAGCCCGGTAGCGGCGTAGGCACGGCAAACACCATGCTCACCCGCCGCCGCAGGCCAATCACATCCACGTCTGGCGCAAAGATGCTGCGCCCGTCAAGCAAAATATCGCCCTGCCGCTGCGCCTGCGCCGTCTCATCCGACAGCCGGTTCAGCAGCCGCAGCAGCGTCGTCTTGCCGCTGCGCGATGGGCCAAACAGCACAAACAGCTCATGGGCCGCGAGCGTCAGGTTGATATTCTTCAGCGCCGTCTCCGGCGTCGCGCCGTCCTCATATGTAAACGAAAGATCTTCGATGCGGATCTTGCTCATCTCACCACTCCCGGCGGCGGCGCATTAGCGAGCGCACCACCGTGGCCACCGCCGTCAGCAGCAGCACCAGGCCCATCAGCACCAGCGCCGTGCCATACTGAACCTCCAGCGGCATGCCCGGCACCTGCGTCGAAATCACAAACAGGTGGTAGGGCAGGGCCATCGCCTGGTCGAACAGCGAGCGCGGCAGCTCCGGCAGGTAAAACGCCGCCACCGTAAACAGAATCGGCGCCGTCTCGCCCGCCGCCCGCCCCAGGCCCAAAATCACGCCCGTCAAAATGCCCGGCAGCGCGTTAGGCAGCACCTGGTGACGGATCGTCTGCCACTTCGTCGCGCCCAGGCTCAGGCTCACCAGCCGGAACTCCTGCGGCACCGTCAGAATGGCCTCCTCCGCCGTGCTGATCACAATCGGCAGCGTCATCAGCCCCAGCGTCAGCGAGCCTGCCAGCAGCGACGTACCAAAGTCCAGAAACAGCACAAACATACCCAGCCCGAACAGGCCATACACAATGGAAGGCACCCCCGCCAGGTTCACAATCGCCAGGCGCACCACGCGCGTCAGCGGCGTGTCGCCGGCATACTCCGCCAGGTACACCGCTGCGCCTAGCGCCAGCGGAATGGTCACGACCGCCGTGCCAATGGTCAGAAACACCGTGCCCAAAAGCGCCGGCGCGATGCCCCCCTGGCGCATGCCGTCCGTCGGCGGCGCCGTTAGAAACTCCCAATCAATGGCCCCGATGCCCTGCGCTGTTACATACAGCAGCACAATGATAATCGGCGCCACCACCAGCGCCGTAATCAGGGCCACCAGCCGCGTCACCAGGCGGTTCAGCTGCTGCGCGTTCAGGCTCATAGGCTCGCCTTGCGCCGCGGCTTGTTGCGCCCTACCACCACGGCGGCGATAGAGTTAATCAGAAAAGTAATCACAAACAGCACAATACCCACCGTAAACAGCACACTATAATGCAGGCTGCCTTGCGCCACTTCGCCCATTTCCGCGGCAATCGTCGCCGTCATCGTGCGCACCGGCTGGAAAAAAATGTCCGGCGCCAGCTCCGGAATATTCGCCGCATTGCCCGTCACCATCATCACCGCCATCGTCTCGCCAATGGCCCGCCCCACGCCCAGCATAATCGCCGTCACAATGCCCGATCGCGCCGCCGGCAGCACCACGCGCCACGTCGTCTGCCACTTCGTAGCCCCAATCGCCAGCGCCCCGTCGCGATACTCCCTGGGCACCGCGTACAGCGCATCCTCGGCAATGCTGATAATCGTCGGCAGGGCCATGTAAGCCAGGATAAAAGAGCCCGTAAACGCCGTCAGCCCTGTCGGCGCGCCCAGCCTCTGTACCAGCGGCGCCAGCGCAATCCAGCCCAGAAAACCCAGCACAATCGACGGAATGCCCGCCAGGATCTCGATCAGCGGCTTCAGCACCTCCCGCTGCCATGCCGGCGCAAACTCGCCCAGGTAAACGGCCGTCGTCAGCCCCACGGGCACGGCCATCACCAGCGCCCCCAGGGTCACCAGCAGCGTGCCAAAGATCAGCGGCGCCAGGCCATAGCGCCCCTCAATAGGGTACCAGCGCGCATCTGAGAAGTCTGTCAGCCCCAATTGCAGCAGCGCCGGCAGCGCCTCACGCAGCAGAAAAATAAAGATCAGTGCAATAATCGCAATCGTCGACATGCCGCTAAGGTGGATAACGCCTTCCACCAGCCACTCTCTACGCCGCTGCCACCGCTGCCTCTTCGCCGCTGCCGTCGCCCCGTTTGGCGCTTCGTTGCCCATCGCCGCTAACGCTCCGCCGTCACGGGAATAAAGCCCAGCTCGGCCACAATCTGCTGCCCTTCCGGGCTCAAGATCCAGGCCAGATACTCTGCGATCGCCCCGCTCGGTTCCCCCGCCGTAACCATATAAAGGTCCCGCGCGATGGGGTAGTCGCCGCTTGCCGCCGTTTCCATCGCCGGCTTAAAGTACGGCGAGTTGTCGTCTCTGGCAATCGCCAGCACCTTCTCGTGCGCCTCGTCCACATAGCCCAGGCCATCATAGCCGATGGCCCTGCGGTTGCGCCGCACCTCGCTGGTGATACCCACCGAAGAAGGCATAAACAGCGTCTGCGGCGCAAAAATGTCGCCGCCCTCCTCGCCGCCGCGCACCACCTCCTCCAGGAAATAAACATGCGTGCCCGAATTCGACTCGCGCGACAGCAGCACAATATCCCCATCCACGCCGCCTACCTGGCTCCAATTGGTCACGCGCCCCGTATAAATGGCCGCCAACTGCGCGATGGTCAGCTGCTCCACCGGGTTATCCGGGTGCACAATAATCGCTAGCGCGTCAATGGCCACCACAAACTCGTGCGGCTGCACCCCGCCGGCCTGCGCCGCCGCAAACTCCTCCTCCTTAATCTCGCGGCTGGAGTTGGCAATATCCACCGTGCCGTTCATCAGCGCCGCGATGCCCGTGCCGCTGCCGCCGCCGGTCACGGCAATCGAAACGTCCGGCCGCACCACACGATACTGCTCGGCCCACGCCAGCGCAATGTTCACCAGCGTGTCCGAACCCTTATTCTGTATCGCGCGCCCGCCCGCTTCTCCCGCCGCGCCATCCGCCTCGCGCCCACAGGCGGCCAGCAGACAACAGCCCAGGAGCAGCAGGCCAAATGTGAATCTTGTCACGAAGCCCATTATAGCCGCCCCTGCGCCGTTGGTTAGCCCAACGCGTTAAGGCTCCTTTAAGTGCGTGTTAACACTTTGTTAAATGCCCCTGCCCTGCACTGCCCTGGGTTCCACCATCTGCGGCGGCCGCGTCATCGTCATCTGCGCCAGTATCAGCCTCAGCTCCAGCTGCCCAATCGGTTTCCTGGCCCAGGTCACCCCCGGCTGTGTGGCCAACGAAGCGCCTGAGTAGGGCATCGGATAATCCGTAATCAGCAGCATCTGCCCGCTAAAGTGGCGGGCTTGCAGCGCGTTGTGCAGCTCCATCGCGTTCATGCCCTGCATCACTAGGTCGCTGATCACCACGTCTATGGACTGGCCGCCGTTGACCATCGCTAGCGCTTCCGGGCCCGAAGTCGCAGCCAGCACCTCGTAACCCATCACCTGCAGCGTTTCGCGCAATGCTTCCCTTAACCCATAGTTGTGTTCAATGAGTAATATCGTTTCCATGGCGGCTTCCTTGTAGGTCACAACGCCCATAATAATAACACAACCCTGGCAACGTACCATTCCCACCTCGCTCATCCGCCCATAAATCGGTAAACCAAGCCCACAAGCGCCCCACCCAGCACCAGCCACGCCGAATTAATCCGCAAGCGGAAAAGCAGCATGGCTGCGACGATGGCCAGCAGCGCCGTCAGCCAATCCACCACCGCTTCACGCCCTAACTGCAGCGTCACGGCCGCCATCAGCCCCAGCGCCGCCACGTTCACGCCGTCTAATAGCGACGCTAGGAGCGCCGAGTCGCGCAGCCGCGGAATAAACGGCCCAATTGCCGCCACAAACACAAAAGACGGCAGGAAAATGCCCACCGTCGCCAGCAGGGCCCCCGGCCATCCGGCCAGCACATAGCCCACAAACGTCGCCGTCGTAAACACTGGCCCCGGCGTAAACTGCCCAATGGCCACCGCGTCCAGAAGCTGCTGGTCTGTCAGCCAGCCCAGGTTCACCACCAGGTCATTACGCAGGAAAGCCAGCAGCACATAGCCGCTGCCATACAGTACAGCCCCCACCTTCACAAAAATTAAAAACAGGCGACTCAGGCTCACCGGAACCATCTCCGCCAGGTGCGCCATCGAAGCTATGCCCAGCCAGGGCGCGAGCGCCGCTGCCCCCGAACCGCCGCCGAAATGCCGCCGCCCGTATTGCAGCAGCATCACCAGCAGCCCGCCGCCAAACAGCAGCTGCAGCTCGTCAAAGCCGGCCAGATACAGCCCAAACACCGCCGCCCCCACCGCGGTCAGGAAGAGGCTCCGCAGCGCCTGGCGGCTCAGGCCCCAGAGCGCCTGCAGCACCACGGCAATAATCACCGGCTTGATGCCGTATAACAGCCACTCCCCGGCCGGCGTCGCGCCATATTGCACATACAGCCAGGCCATTACCAGCACGATAGACGCCGCTGGCAATATAAAGCCGGCCCCCGCCGCCAGCAGTCCCGCAGTGCCCGCGCGAACCTGGCCTACGTGAATGATCATCTCCGTCGAGTTTGGCCCTGGAATCAGGTTCGTGGCGCCCAGTAGGTCCAAAAAACGCTGCTCACCGATCCATTTGCGCCGGGTCACAACCTCATCGTGCAGCATGGCAATGTGCGCGGCCGGGCCGCCGAACGCTGTGAAGCCCAGCCTGACAGACAGGCGCAGCACCTCGCCGACACTTCCTCGTTCCTCAGTTGCCTCCGCTCGTGCTTTTGGCTGCACATCTTTCATTGCTGTGCCTTACCACTTGCCGCCACGCCCGCCATCCGCCATAATCTTTTCATCGACAAAAATACTATAGTCGGGCCGCAGTCGCCATGCAACCCACAGACCCATCAACCGCACAACCTCCTCCAGACGCAGATCCTTCCCCCGCGCCCCAAGCCTCCGGCCACGACCTGGTCGGGCGCATGATCACCCTTTCCGGCCTACTCGCCGGCTTCTGCTTCACCGCCCTCATCCAGCTCATCACGCTCGACGACAACCGCGACGTCGTGGCCCTGACTATCGTCTTCTCCCTGCTCAGCGCCGTCACCTACATCCTCTCCCTCTTCAGCTTCGTCGCCTCCACCACCATCTCCCTCGCCACGCCCCGCACCCGCGCCACAGCCGCCTCCATCGAGCTATTCGCCTTCTACATCTTCTGGGTCGCCACCGTCGGCCTGCTGATCACCATCGCCCTCGCCGGCTGGGTCCACTCCACCCTCGTCGGCGCCGTCGCCGCCGCCATCGCCCTCCTGGCCCTCGCCGGCCTCGCCGCCCTCCTCTTCATCCGCGGCAACGCCCTCTAGCGCCGCCGAGGCAGACGGGCAATGAATTGCCTTACT
>CAYLJW010000034.1:0-53850 GCA_964384155.1 uncultured Ardenticatenaceae bacterium | reverse complement strand
ATTCGCGAGGGCGGCCTCACCGTCGGCGCCGGTGTTATTACTAAGATCTTAGACTGATAAAAAGACGACCGAATGGGGCGTTGGTTACTAAAAATCAACGCCCCTCTTACTGAGGATCTATGGCTAAACAAAAAATTCGCATTCGTCTGAAAGCATATGATCACCGCGTGCTGGACCAGTCTGCGCAGCGTATCGTCGGCACCGCCGAGCGAACAGGCGCCACGGTGGTGGGGCCCGTGCCCCTGCCCACGCGCGTCGAGCGCTTCACCGTGCGGCGCAGCACCTTCATCGATAAGGACTCGCACGAGCATTTTGAGATTCGCACGCACAAGCGGCTGATTGATGTGCTGAATCCTGACTCGAAAACCATCGACACCTTGATGCGCCTTAATTTGCCCGCCGGCGTCGACATCGAGATTCAGATCTAAAACTTATTTGATTCATAGGATGATGCGGCCCTCACCTTGTGGGCCGGCAGTCCTGGAGGTTTTTAGCGTGAAAGCATTATTAGGATACAAGGTCGGCATGACCCAGGTTATCCAGGAAGACGGCAAGGCAGTGCCTGTCACCGTCGTCCAGGCCGGGCCATGCTACGTCACACAGGTCAAAACCAATGACTCTGACGGCTATGAAGCCGTGCAGATCGGCTTCGACGAAGCGAAAGAGCGCCGCCTGACACGCGGGCAGCTCGGCCATTTAGGGCGCCTGAAGCGCGACGACAAGCACCCGCGGCGCAAGGCCGACTTTGGCGCGCCCGCCCTGCGCCACCTGCGCGAGGTTCGCACGAAGTCGGTCGCCGACTACGAAGTGGGCCAGACGCTGACTGTTGAGCAGTTCGAGCCGGGTGAGCGTGTCGATGTCAGCGGCAAGACGAAGGGGCGTGGCTTCACGGGCGTTGTCAAGCGTCACGGCTTCCGTGGCGGGCCAAAGACACACGGTCAGTCGGACCGTTGGCGTGCTCCGGGCTCCATTGGCGCGACGTCGGGTATGGCGCGCGTCATTAAGGGCCTGCGTATGGCCGGCCGCAGCGGCAACGAAAAGATGACCTCGCAGAACCTGGAGATAGTGCGCGTCGATCCTGAGAGGAATTTGATCGCCGTAAAGGGTTCTGTGCCGGGCGCCAAGGGCGGCCTGGTCATGATTCGCGAAGCGCGCAAGGGCTAACTGGCCCAGGCCGTAGCACTGAGGAGATTTCGTCATGGAACTACCTGTCCTGAACATGAACGGCGATGAAGTGAAGCAGATCGAGCTTCCCGCCGCTGTATTTGAAGCGAAAATTAACCGTGGACTGATGCACCAGGCGTTGGTGCGCCAGCTTGCGAACGCGCGCCTGGGTACCCACAATACCAAATCGCGCGGCGAGATTCGTTATTCCACGCGCAAGATCTACCGGCAGAAGGGCACCGGCCGCGCCCGTCATGGCAGCCGCCGCGCTCCAATTTTTGTCGGCGGTGGTGTGGCTCATGGACCCAAACCGCGGGACTATTCAAAGAAGATGCCGCGGCAGATGCGCCGCGCTGCGCTGCGTTCGGCCTTGTCGGCTAAGGCGCAGGCCGGCGACATTCTCATTGTGGATGAGATCGCCATGGAGCAGCCAAAGACCCGCGAAATGGTCGCGTTGATGCGTCGCCTTGCCGGCGATCACAGTGTGTTGCTGCTGACGGCCGTGCGCGACGAGAATGTCGAGCTGTCGGCCCGCAATATTCCTGATGTCAAGACGCTGCGCGCTACCTATCTGAACATTCGTGATTTGCTGGGCTTTGAGAAGATCGTGATGTCCCTTGCTGCGCTAGAGGTCATCGACGGCTTCCTGGGTCACCGCGAAGAAGTCTATCAATTCGCCGGCGAGTTTGCAGACGGCGACTTTGAGAGCGAAGAGGAGTAGGCAAATGCATTGGCGCGAAGTTATCCGCCGGCCGGTGGTTACCGAAAAGTCGAACATTCTGGCTTCTGAAGAAAACCAGTACACGTTCGTGGTTGATTCGCGAGCGAACAAGATTCAGATTAAGGAGGCAGTCGAGCTAGCCTGGCCTGAGGTCACCGTGGAGAAAGTGCGCGTGGCTAACATGCCTGCTAAACGTGCCCGTCGCTGGCGCCGTATGGCCATCCGCAAGACAGGCTGGAAAAAGGCCATCGTCACCCTGGCGCAAGGCAGCTCTATCGACCTATTTGAGGGTGTACGATAAATAAGGAGTGAGTGTTGAGCAGGGACGAGGGTTTTGAGCAGGTGTGGGTTCTGTTCCCTCCGGCCTGGAACCTGGCGCCCGTCTCTGGAGGAAAATTATGGCTGTAAAAGTGTACAAGCCGACGTCTCCCGGTCGTAGAGACATGACCGGCGCGTCATTTGAAGAGATTACGCGATCGCGGCCCGAGAAATCGCTGGTTAGCGGATTGCGTAAACGCGGAGGACGAAATGCCCGCGGCAAGATTACCGTGCGCCATCGTGGTGGTGGGCACAAGCGCCGCTACAGGCTCATCGACTTCAAGCGCGATAAGTTCAATGTCCCGGCGAAAGTAGCCAGCATCGAGTACGATCCCAACCGCTCGGCGCGCATTGCGCTGCTGCATTATGCCGACGGTGAGAAGCGTTACATTATTGCGCCGCTGGGCCTGCGCGTGGGCGACCGCGTGATGAGCGCCGACCAGACGGAAATCCGCCCCGGCAATACCATGCCCCTGCGTTATATGCCTATGGGCACGCAGGTGCACAATGTGGAGCTGTACGCCGGGCGCGGTGGACAGTTGGTTCGCGCCGCCGGCACGTCGGCGCAGCTTATTGCCAAGGAAGGCGATTACGCCATCCTGCGCCTGCCGTCGGGCGAAGAACGCCTGATCCGGCAGGAGTGCCGGGCGACTATTGGCCAGGTGGGCAATGTGGAACATGGCAACATTAACCTGGGCAAGGCCGGCCGCTCGCGCCACCGTGGCATTCGTCCCGGCGTGCGCGGCACGGCGATGTCGCCGCGTGATCATCCGCATGGCGGTGGCGAGGGTCGTTCAGGCATTGGTATGCCCGGTCCGAAGACGCCCTGGGGCCAGCCGGCGCTGGGTAAGCGCACCCGCCGCAATAAGCAAACTGATAAGTTTATCTTCCGCCGTCGGGCGAAGAAGCGCCGATAAGGAGTAAGTGAGCAATGGGAAGATCTCTAAAGAAGGGACCTTACATAGACGAAAAGCTGCTGCAGAAAGTGGATGCCCTCAACGAGAGCAATCGCCGCCAGGTAATCCGTACCTGGTCGCGTGACAGCACCATATTTCCGCAGATGGTGGGCCACACCATCGCCGTGCATGATGGCCGGCGCCACGTGCCCATCTACATCACGGAAAACATGGTGGGGCATAAGCTAGGCGAGTTTGCGCCCACGCGTACATTCCGCGGCCATATGCGCGATGCGAAGTCCGAGCGCAAGGCACGGGTAGGACGGTAGAAGACATGGCAGAGCGATTTGAAGTACAGGCGAAAGCACGCCATATTCAGATGACACCGCAAAAGGTCCGCCTCGTAGTAGACGCCGTGCGCGGCAAGAGCGCCCGCGAGGCGCTGGATATCCTGCGGTTTATGCCCAACCGCGCGGCGGATCCGGTTTACAAGGTGATCCGCTCGGCGGTGGCAAACGCCGAGGAAAACTTTGGCCTGGAGATTGACGAGCTTTATGTGAGCCGTATCCAGGCCGATGAGGGGCCGCGCCACAGATTGGCGCCATATGGCGGCCGCTTTGCCGGACGCGGCCGCTTTCGACCAGTTATTAAACGTTCAACGCACATCTCGGTGTCGTTGGCTGAAAAAGATGTGGTGGATTATGAGTAAAAGCACGATGAAAATAAGGAGGCGCGACGTTGGGTCGTAAAGTACATCCCGTCGGGTTCCGTCTGAAGGCAATCCGTGACTGGAATACACGCTGGTACGCCGAAGGCGAGCGTTACCGCAATCTGTTGCAGGAAGATTTCGCGATCCGTCGTCTGGTTCGTGACGAGCTGCCGCAAGCCGGCATTTCACGTATCGAGATTGAGCGCTTCCCCAACCAGGTGCAAGTCACTGTCTGGACGTCGAAACCCGGTATCGTCATTGGACGCAAGGGCGCGACGGTTAAGAACCTTCGCGCTAGCCTACGCGATTTGACCGGAAAGGCAGTAAAATTAGAAGTTGAAGAAATCAGCGATCCAGATCTGGATGCGTTTTTGGTGGCCGAGAATATTGCGCAGCAGTTGGAGCGCCGTATTTCGCACGGTCGCGCGATGAAACGAGCCGTTGGACAGGCTATGCGTCAGGGCGCCGAAGGTATTCGCATCGAGGCCGCCGGCCGCCTGTCGGGTTCCGATATGGCGCGCACCGAGAAGGTTTGGGACGGTCAGGTGCCCCGCAATACCATTCGCGCCGACCTGGACTTCGGCCAGACCGAAGCGCTGACCACGTTTGGCCAGATTGGCGTCAAGGTGTGGATCTACAAAGGCGAAGTGTTGCCGCAAAAGCAAGAAGCAACCGACGTCTACATCAGCGAGTGACAGCCAAATTAGACGGTCGGAGTGAATGAACTATGTTAATGCCAAAACGCGTGAAATATCGCAAACAGTTTCGTGGACGTATGAGAGGGATGGCCAAAGGCGGCGCCGAGCTGCTGCAAGGCGACTTCGGTTTGCAGGCTCTGGAACCAGGCTGGATCACCAGCCGCCAGATCGAGGCCATGCGCCGCGCCGTTACCCGTCATATGCGCCGCCGTGGGAAGTATTGGATCCGCATCTTTCCCGACAAGCCCGTAACCGCAAAACCGGCCGAAACGCGCATGGGTAAGGGTAAGGGCAGCGTGGACCATTGGGTGGCAGTAGTTAAGCCCGGCCGGGTGATGTTTGAAGTGGGCGGTATACCTGAGGAGACCGCTCGCGAAGCGCTGCGCCTTGCCGCTTACAAACTGCCGATCAAATCCCAGGTCATCTCCAGGGAGGAAAAGCTGTAATGGCCCATATCGTCGAATTGCGCCAGATGTCGAACGAGCAGCTAGAAGAAAAGCTAGAGAACGCTCGCGAGGAGATGTTCAACCTGCGCTTCCAGCAGGCCTCGGCGCGCCTGCAAGATACGGCGCGGCTGAAGGTTGTGCGTCGTGAGATTGCCCAGATTCAGGAAGTCCTGCACAAGCGCGAGCTTGCCGTTGCGGCGGCCGCGGCGCAGCCCGAGATTGCTGCTGCCCTGGAAGGGCGCAAATGGCAGGGCCGCGCGCGCTTTGTGTATGAGGATAGCTCCTGGAACGTCACCTTCCTGGACACGGATGGCAGCGAGATTGCCACGGCCGCGGTCAACCTTAACCGTAAGAACCGCCGCGACGTCAAGCCGGACTCGACTGCAAGTAAGGTCCGTAAGGTCAACAACTTTGAAGTGACAGGTTAGGTCAGATGAAACAACAACGCAAACAGTTAACGGGTGTTGTGACCAGTGACAAGATGGATAAGACCATCGTCGTCGAGGTTACGACCACCAGGCGGCACCCGTTGTATCAGAAGGTGGTGCGCCTTAAGAAGAAGTATAAGGCGCACGACGCGAACAACGACGCTCATATTGGCGACCGCGTGGAAATAATTGAATCGAAGCCCCACAGCCGCCACAAGCGCTGGGCGCTTGTTTCGGTTCTGGAACGCGCGAGATAACGGAGGCGACAGAGATGATTCAACAAGAGAGTCGCCTGAAAGTAGCCGACAACTCCGGCGCGCGAGAGCTGCTGGTTATTCAGGTCACCGGTGGTTCGCGCCGCAAATATGGCGCCGTCGGCGACATCGTCGTCGCTACTGTGAAGAAAGCGACGCCGAATTCTAACGTGAAGAAAAGTTCAATTGTGCGCGCTGTCATTGTGCGCACCAACAAAGAGTTCCGCCGCGATGACGGTAGCCACATCCGCTTTGACGACAATGCCGCCGTTTTGCTCAGCGGCGACACCCAAATGCCGCTGGGCACACGCATCTTCGGACCAGTAGCGCGTGAGCTGCGCGAGAAGGGCTTCAGCCGTATTCTCTCGCTGGCCCCAGAAGTGCTTTAGTCGCCGCGTGGCGTCTTTGTCAGGCCACGTGGTTTTGGGTCCGCGGCAAGTTGTGAGAAGAGGTAAACAGAATGCGAATTAAGAAAGGTGACCAGGTCGAAGTAATCGCCGGCAACTACAAGGGTGTCCGTGGCGAGGTGCTGCGCGTAGAGCTTGCTACAAACCGCGTGGTGGTAAAGGGCGTCAACCTGGTGAAGAAACACCAGCGCCCACAGCCCGGTGGTCGGTCGCGCACACAGGGCGGCATCATCGAGTTCGAAGCGCCGATTAGCGCCTCCAACGTGATGCTGATCGATCCTGAGAGCAACAAGCCCACTCGTGTGGGCGTGCGCCGTGATGAGAATGGCAAGCGGATCCGCTACGCCAAGCGCAGCGGCGCCGAGATTGATTAATAAAGATTACAAACAGAATGCATCTGTGGTGAGCCAGGCAGTGTACGTGGCCGCGAGAGCCTACATCGTTCTTGAGGCCAGCATAGCTGGCCTGCCACTCAGCGCGGAGATAGAGAATGGCCGATTTTAAACCAATGGTGGAGCAGTATCGCGAAGATATCGTGCCTGCTCTGATGAAAGAATTTGAATATGACAGCGTGATGCAGGCGCCGCGTGTGACCAAAGTTGTGGTCAACATTGGCCTGGGCGAGGCGTTGGACAATGCGAAGGCTATTGACTTCGCCATGAACGATCTGACGGCGATTACGGGCCAGCGGCCCATTGTTACCCGCGCCAGAAAGTCCATCGCCACCTTCAAGCTTCGCGAAGGACGCTCCATTGGCATGAAGGTGACCTTGCGTGGCCAGCGCATGTGGGATTTCCTCACGCGTCTGATTCACGTGGCGCTGCCTCGTACGCGAGATTTCCAGGGGGTCTCGCCCGATTCTTTTGACGGGCGCGGAAATTACACCCTGGGCCTGCGCGAGCAGTTGATATTCCCGGAAATTAGCTACGACAAGATTGACAAGGTGCGCGGCATGGAAGTGACCATTGTCACCACTGCGCAAACTGATGAGGAAGGACGGCGCCTACTGGCGTTGCTCGGCATGCCGTTCAGACTGCCTGAAGGAGTGAGATAAAGTTATGGCTAAGAAGTCTATGACTGCCCGCGAAACGCGCCGCAAGTATTACACGCAAGTCCGCAACCGCTGCCAGTACGTCGATCCGCGTTCTGGTAAAACCTGTGGGCGGCCGCGTGGTTACTTGCGACGTTTTGGCCTTTGCCGCACTCACTTTCGTGAAGAAGCGCTCAAGGGCAACATTCCTGGCGTGGTCAAGTCAAGCTGGTAATAGGATAAATAACCATGTCAATGAGTGATCCCATAGCAGATATGTTGACGCGTATACGCAATGCCTTGCAGCGGCAGCATCCTACCGTGGCCATGCCGCATTCCAAGACCAAAGAGGCCATTGCCGGCGTCCTTAAGGACGAAGGGTACATCGAGGATTTTGAAGTCATCCCCGGCGACCCGCAGATTGTCCTGCAATTAACTTTGAAATACGTTGGCGATCGTCGCCACCGCCGTTCTGTGATTACCAATCTGGAGCGTGTCAGCAAGCCGGGCCGGCGCCTATATGTCGGCAAGAGTGAAATTCCCTGGGTGTTGAATGGGATGGGCATTGCCATACTGACCACCTCGCGGGGGGTCATGACCGGTCAGTCGGCGCGGATGAAGGGTGTCGGCGGCGAGATTTTGTGTAAAGTTTGGTAAGCGGAGGTATCCATGTCACGCATTGGAAGAATGCCGATTGAGGTACCGGATAACGTAAAGATTGAAATTGACGGTGCACAAGTTACGGTCCGCGGCTCGAATAGCTCGCTGGCGCAGACGTTCCACCAGGACATGCAGTTCGAGCTGGAAGGCAACGTACTGCGGGTGCAGCGGCCTACCGATTCGCCAGAGCATCGCGCCCTTCACGGTCTAACGCGCGCCTTGTTAAATAACATGGTGGTCGGCGTGAGTGAGGGTTTCCAGCGCCGTTTGCAGGTTGAAGGCGTGGGTTACCGCGCAGAGATGAGCGGTTCGGCCCTTGTCCTGCACGTCGGCTTTTCCCACCCGGTGGAGTTTAAGCCGGTCGACGGCGTGAGCTTCGACGTACAAGACCGCGGAAAGACAATCATCGTTTCCGGCGCCGACAAACAAGTGGTCGGCGAGATTAGTGCAAAGATTCGTAAGACAAGACCGCCAGAGCCGTATAAAGGTAAGGGTATTCGCTATGAAGGCGAGCACGTGCGCCGTAAGGCCGGAAAGGCGGGCAAGGTATAAAGGCGAGAGGGATTTATGAGTGCGAAAAGTAGGGAAGCACGTAAGCGCCGCCACCGCCGAGTCCGAGCGAAAATCTCCGGAACGGCAGCGCGGCCGCGGCTAAATGTATTCCGCAGCCTCGGTAACGTCTACGTGCAAGTGATCGACGACGAGGCGGGTCATACGCTGGTTGCTGCATCAACGCTGGAGCGCGGACTGGCGTCTGAACTGGCCGGAAAGGACAAAAAGGCCCAGGCCACCGTCGTGGGTAAGGCTCTCGCAGAGCGCGCAGTGGCCCTGGGCATTGAAGAAGTCGTCTTTGACCGCGGCGGCTATCCTTATCACGGGCGCATCCGGGCCGTAGCCGAGGGTGCGCGCGAAGGCGGCCTGAAGTTTTAGGAATAGGAGAAGGTAATGGGCAATAGACGACAACAGTTTCGGGAAAACGAACGTCCCGAGTTTGACGAGCGTATCATCGATATCAACCGCGTGGCCAAGGTAATACAGGGTGGTCGCCGTTTCGCCTTCCGCGTAGTCGTGGTTGTTGGCGATAATCGCGGCAGTGTGGGCTTTGGTATGGGCAAGGCGCGTTCGGTGCCTGACGCAATTCGCAAGGCGCTGGAAGATGGGCGCAAGAATATGCAGCCGGTGCCCATGGTCGGCAACACCATCCCACACGAGGTAGTCGGCGTACACGGCGCGGCGCGCGTTCTGCTTAAGCCGGCCGCTCCCGGAACCGGTATCATTGCCGGCGGCGGTGTGCGCCCTGTGCTAGAAGCAGCGGGATATCGCGATATCCTGTCAAAATCGCTGGGCAGCAAGAACGTCTTGAATGTTATTGGCGCTACGATCAACGGGTTGCATGAACTGAAGGATATCCGTGAGGAAGCGCGCAATCGCGACAAGGAGCCTAACGAAGTAGCACCGTTTTGGAGTCGGACCCATGGCTAAGAAAGTGCGCGTTACGTACGTGAGAAGCGTCATCGGCTATAACCAGAAGCAGAAGGGCACCATCGAGGCGCTCGGCTTCCGCAAGCTGCACCAGACCGTGGTGCACAATGACACGCCGGTGCTGCGCGGTATGCTGAATAAAGTATCGCATTTAGTAGAATTCGAAGAGGAAGAATAAGATGAAGTTAAACGATCTGCGACCGGACCAGGGGTCCAAAAAGAAGCGTAAGCGAGTGGGTCGTGGTACCGGGTCTGGGCATGGCAAAACGGCCGGACGCGGCACAAAAGGACAGGGCGCCCGTAGCGGTGGCGGCAAGGGTCCCTACTTTGAGGGCGGCCAGCTTCCCTTGGCGCGTCGTCTACCGTACAAGCGCGGTTTCACCAACATCAACAAGGTGCACTACGAACCGGTGAACGTGGGAGACCTGGAGGTATTTGAGTCCGGCTCCGAAGTAAACCCGCTCATGCTGACCGTCGTTGGACTGCTGAATAAGCCCGACGGGCCGGTCGTCATACTGGGCGACGGCGAAATCAGCGTGGCGCTGCAGGTAAAAGCACATCGCTTTTCCAAGACGGCACGCGAGAAGATTGAGAAGGCAGGCGGCTCGATAGAGGTGTTACCCCTATGATTGAGTCAGTGCGTAACGCCCTTGCCCTGCCTGACCTGCGCCGGCGCATCCTGTTCACGATCGGGATGCTGGTCATCTACCGCCTGGTCTCCAACGTGCCGGTGCCTGGCGTTGATATGCAGGCCTGGCTGGCTTTTACCAGCGGGCAGGGCTTTGATAACCGCCTGATTGATCTACTCAATCTGCTTTCGGGCGGCGCTGTTGCCAACTTCTCGGTGCTGGCGATGGGTGTGTATCCCTACATCACAGCATCGATTATCATTCAGCTCCTGACGCCGATTATTCCGCAGCTAGAAGAGATGGCGTCGGAAGGCGAGCAAGGCCGCAACAGGCTCAGCAAGCTCACTTATTACATCACCGTGCCGCTGGCCCTCTTGCAGGCGGTGGGCCAGATCCGGCTCATCGGTTTTAGCCTGGGCGATCTAAGCCAGATCATGCCTTTCTTCGGCTTTAGCCCGCCCAGCAACATTCTGCCAACTCTGACCACGTTGCTAGCCATGACCGCCGGCACCATGTTTGCCATCTGGTTAGGCGAGCAGATTACGGAGGAAGGTATTGGGCAGGGTGTATCGCTGATTATCTTTGGCGGCATCGTGGCCGAGATTCCTTCCAACCTGTTGCGCCTCTTCGCGCCCACCATTGATGCTACGTCGCGTATCTTCACGGTGTCGGCCTTTATTATCATGACCGTGCTGACCGTGTTCGTAATTGTCGTGGTGCAGGAAGGGCAGAGACGCCTTCCCGTGCAGTACGGGCGCCGCGTGCGCGGCCGCAAGGTTTATCAGGGGCAGAGCACGCACATCCCGATGAAGGTCAATACAGCGGGCATGATCCCCATTATCTTTGCCCAGTCGCTGCTGACGTTCCCGGCGCTGCTTGCGCAGTTCTTCATCAACCAGGAAAACGTCGGTGTGATGTCTAACATCGCCACCTACATTGCCAATGCCTTTGGCCAGGCCACCGGCTTTGCCTACTGGTTCTTTTACTTTGCTCTGGTTGTAGGGTTCACCTTCTTCTATACCGACGTGATGGTGCAGCAGCAGAACCTGGCGCAGACGCTGCAGCGACAGGGCGGCTTCATCCCCGGCATCCGGCCTGGGCGTCGCACCCAGACTTATATCATGTCTGTTGTGCGCCGTATCACGCTTGTCGGCGCCCTGTTTCTGGGCATCGTGGCCGTCATGCCGGGCATCATGGAGCTGATCGGCAATTTGCTGCAAATTCCAGATCTCGAGCAAAGTGCCCTGGTAGTCAATGGCGCCGGCCTGATCATCGTCGTCGGCGTTGTCATCGACACCATGCGCCAGTTAGAAGCGCAATTGCTGATGCGCCACTACGAAGGATTCATCGGTTAGGACTGGCATCTCATGGCAACCTACGTCGTACTAATGGGTGGTCCCGGCGCTGGAAAGGGCACCCAGGCAAGGCAGTTGGAGAAAGAGATGGGCCTGCCGCAGATATCTACGGGAGACCTGTTTCGCGAGAACCTTAAGAATGAGACGGAGCTGGGCCGCGAGGCGCGCACCTACATGGAGGCGGGTGAGCTGGTGCCAGACGAGGTGACGGTGGCCATGGTGCGCGAGCGCCTGCAGCGGCCTGATACCGCCATGGGCGCCATCTTCGACGGCTTTCCGCGCACCATCGCGCAGGCCGACGCTTTTGAGGCAATGCTGGCCCAAGATGGCGAACACATCAGCGTCGTGCCCTACATTCATGTCGATCGCGAGCTGCTGCTGAAGCGCCTTGCCGGGCGATGGACGTGCCCGGTGTGCGGCGCCATGTACCACGAGCTGTTTAGCCCGCCGCAGCAGGCCGGCGTCTGCGACCTCGACGGCGCCACGCTATACCAGCGCGAAGATGACACCGAGGAAACGCAGCGGCGGCGCATCGAGGTTTACTTTGAGCAGACGGCGCCTCTGCTGGATTACTATCGCGAAAAGGGCCTGCTCGTCGAAATCGATGGCGAGCAATCTATCCAGGACGTCTACGAAGAGCTGCGGCTGGCGATTGAGCAGAGGCGATGATTATCTTGAAGAGCCGCGAGGAAATCCGCCGTATGCGTGAAGCGGGCCGTATCATAGCGCGCGTTTTGCAGGCAATCGAGCAGGCGGCGGCGCCCGGCGTCACCACAACCGAGCTGGACTCGCTGGCGGAATCGATTCTGGAAAGGCACGATGCGCAGCCGGTCTTTAAAGGTTACTCGTTTGGCAATGGCATTCCGCCTTTTCCGGCGACAATTACGGCGTGTGTCAACGAAGAGTTGGTGCACGGTATTCCGGGGCCGCGCAAGCTGAAAGAGGGCGACCTGCTGACCGTAGACTGTGGCTGCCTTTACGATGGATTCGTGGGCGACGCCGCCATTAGTGTGGGCATAGGCGCGGTGAGCGCCGAGGTTAAAGAACTTTTACAGGTCACCAAGAGCGCGCTGCAGGTCGGCATTGAGCAGGCTTGCGCCGGCAACCGTGTGGGCGATATATCGGCAGCGATACAGGAATACGTCGAAGGCTGCGGCTACAATGTGGTTCGTGGCTATGGTGGTCATGGTGTGGGCCGCACGATGCACGAAGATCCACACATCCCGAACTACGGTATTGCCAATCGCGGGCCGAAATTGCGGCCTGGCATGACTTTTGCCATCGAGCCAATGGTATTGCAAGGTAAAAAAGAGGTAATAACATTGGATGATCACTGGACAGTTGTGGCAAAAGATGGGAAACTTACCGCTCACTGCGAACACACGATTGCCGTGACGGATAACGGTCCGGAAATCTTGACTTTATTATAGACCAGACGAGTGTGCAGAATGCAGACCGCGTTCATGCCGCTCGTCTGTTTACTGTGCGAGGTGGAATCATGAAAGTAGCATCATCTGTAAAGCGGCGTTGTCCGAAGTGCAAAATTGTAAAGCGCAAAGGTGTGGTTCGCGTCATTTGTGAAAATCCGAATCACAAGCAGCGCCAGGGTTAGGTAAGAGGGAATAATGGCACGTATCGCTGGTGTTGATATACCGAGAAATAAACAAGTCGAAGTTAGCCTGACATACATTTACGGCATTGGTCGCAGCCGCAGCCAGCAGATTCTGGCCAAGGCGCAGATCGACCCCATGAGCCGGGTGCGCGATTTGAGCGATGCCGAGGTAACCCGCCTGCGCGAGATTATCGACGGCGACTATATGGTGGAAGGCGACCTGCGTCGTGAAATGGCGATGAACATCAAGCGGCTCACGGAGATTGGCTCCTACCGCGGTTTGCGCCATCGTCGTGGTTTGCCGGTGCGTGGGCAGCGCACGCGCACGAACGCGCGCACACGCAAAGGCCCCAAGAAGACGGTTGCCGGGCGTGGACGTCGCCGGGGCGCGAAGAAGTAAGCTTTTTGCACGTGGCGCATTTGGGCCAATTGTCTGTGCTGTGCGTTGGCGTGCATTATTAGGAACTAACAGGAGAAGCTATGGGACGGAGACGTCAACAGCGCAGAAAGATTACCAGAATGGTAGCCGAAGGGATGGCCTTCATTTATGCCACCTTCAATAATACGATTGTGACGATTACCGATATGCAGGGTAATACCGTCTGCTGGGCAAGCGCCGGCACCGCAGGCTTTAAGGGCTCGCGTAAGAGCACGCCCTATGCCGCGCGCCTGGCTGCGCAGAATGCTGCGCGCACGGCCCAGGAGCACGGCATGCAGGAGCTGGATGTGGTCGTGAAGGGCCCCGGCCCTGGCCGCGAGGCCGCCATTCGCTCGCTGCAGGCTTCTGGCATTAAGGTGCGTTCGATTTCTGACGCCACGCCGGTGCCGCACAATGGCTGCCGCCCGCCGAAGAAACGCCGCGTCTAACGGGTTCGCTAAGTCTTTCGCCATTTAGAAAGTAATTTGTCGTTAATTTTTGAGAGAGGGAGGAAGGGTCGCCAAGCCCGTAAACCTCTCGCCGAATTCTGAAACCTGGAGGTTAAGTTGGCAAGATATACAGGACCAGTATGCCGGCTTTGTCGCCGCGAAGGCGAAAAGCTGTTTTTGAAAGGGTCACGTTGTATGACCCCCAAGTGCGCAATCGAGCGGCGCTCGTACCCCCCTGGGCATCATGGGCGGGAGAAGCAGTTCCGGCGTGGACGCGCATCCGATTATTTGCTGCAGCTTCGTGAAAAGCAGAAGGCGCGCCGCATCTATGGCGTGTTGGAGCGACAGTTTAGCAACTATTTTAGCCGGGCGACGCAGCAGCCAGGGCTGACGGGCCATAACCTGCTGCAGATGCTTGAAACGCGTCTGGATAACGTGATCTATCGCCTGGGTTGGGCGGATTCCCGCGCGCAGGCTCGCCAGCTCGTGAGCCACGGCCATATTACGCTGAACGACCGTAAGACCGACGTTCCTTCGGCTCGCATTAAGCCTGGCGATTCTGTCGGCGTGCGCCGCGAAAGCCTTTCGCGCACCTATTGGAAAGACCGCCGCCAGATTATCGACGAGCGCCAGGCGCCGCGCTGGCTGTCTTTGAATGTTAAGGATTTTTCAGCCAAAGTCTTGAATATGCCAGAGCGTGAAGACATCGACGTAACGCTGAACGAACAGCTCATCGTTGAGTACTACTCCCGCTAATTTTTCGGCAGTCTTGAGTTTTCACGTTCATGGGAGGTTGTTACGTTGGCTATTAGTAACCTGATTCTACCTAAAATCGAAAGTACCGCGATGACGCAGGAGTACGGTCGCTTCATTGTGGGTCCGCTTGAGCGTGGCTATGGCACCACCATTGGTAATGCCCTGCGCCGTGTGCTGTTGGCGTCACTGCCGGGAGCAGCCGTGACCTCCATTCGAGTGACCGATGTGCCCCACGAATTTTCGCCAATTCCTCATGTCCGCGAAGACATGATGCAGTTAATCCTGCACGTGAAGCAGCTACGCTTTAAGCTGCACGAGGGAGATTCGGCGCGAATTCGCCTGGAAGTGAACGGCGCCGGCGTCGTAACTGGCGCGGATCTCATCGTGCCGCCGGAAGTGGAGCTCGTGAACCCGGACCTGTACCTCTTCACCGTAGACAGCGACGAAGCCTTTTTTGAAGTAGAGATGACGGTCGAGTCTGGCCGCGGTTATTCGCCGGCTGAAGAGCGCGGCCGCCTGCCCATTGGCGAGCTGCCTGTCGATGCCATCTACAGCCCTATCCGCCGCGTGGGCTACGAAGTAGAAAAGACGCGCGTCGGGCAGGTGGCGGATTATGACCGCGTGGTGATGGAAATCTGGACCGATGGCACCATCCGGCCCGAAGACGCCCTGGCGCAGGCCGCCCAGATCATGGTGCAATATCTGCGCCCGCTCGGCGGTATTAGCGAAGACACCTTCACGCAGGTCGAAGAAGAGGAAGTCGAAGAGTCGATTCCCAACGAGATCTACGATACGCCCATTGAACAACTGGATCTCAGCGTGCGCGTGTTCAATTCGTTGAAGCGCACAGGCATCACCAGGGTCGGCGAGATGCTGGACATGCTGGAGCGCGGTGAAGAAACAATGCTGGCGATTCGCAACTTCGGCGAGAAGTCGCTGGAAGAGCTGAAACAACAGCTTCAGGTAAAGGGCTTCCTGGGCGAAGATCAGGAAGACGGAAAAGCGAGGAAAAGCAATGCGACATAGAGTAAGCGGTCGCAAACTGGGGCGCGATTCGGCCCATCGTAAGGCGCTGCGCCGCAATATGATCGCCGATCTGATTGCCCACGAGCGACTGGTGACAACGGAAGCAAAGGCACGTATGCTGCGCCCCGCTGCCGAACGGGTGATTACCGTGGCCAAGCGCGGGCTGGCGACGGGCGACGATGCCGCAACCGTGCATGCCCGCCGCCTTGCCGGCACCAAGATGGCACGTACGCGTGTGGTACAGGATGAAGAAGGGTCGCGCAGCGAAGTCGATACCGTTCAGAAGCTCTTTGACGAGATTGCGCCGCGCTACAAGGATCGCCCCGGCGGCTACACGCGCATCATTAAGATGGGCCAGCGTCCCGGCGACGCGGCTAAAATGGCTATGATTATGTTGGTTGAGGAGGAGGCCTAGCGCTGAACCGGCCGGCCGGCGCCCTGCGATTTCGGGCAGTCGTTGCCTACGACGGCACACGGTATCACGGCTTTCAGCGACAGCTAAACTCCAGGCTGACGATACAAGAGGCAATCGAGCAAGCGCTCAGCCGCCTCACTACTACGCCGGTGTCTATCATCGGTGCGGGTCGAACCGACAGCGGTGTGCATGCCGCCGGTCAGGTTATTAGCTTTGACCTGGTGTGGCGTCATGGTACAGAGCCTTTGCTAAGAGCCGCCAACGCGAACCTCCCAGAGGACATCGCCTTTGTAGAATTAACAGAAGCGCCGCCTGAGTTTCATCCACGTTTTGATGCGCGGCGGCGCGCCTATCAGTATCACATTTACAACCAACCAACTCCGGATCCCCTGCGACGCCTTTATAGCTGGCACATCACGCGCCAGCTAAACGTGGAGGCGATGAACGCGGCGGCGGCCTGCCTCGTCGGAGTCCACGACTTTGCCACGTTTGGGCAGCCGCCGCAGGGCGAAAACAGTGTGCGTGAGATTTTTCACGCCGTCTGGCGGCGACAAGGAGACCTGCTTACCTTCGATATCGAAGGTAATGCGTTTCTCTATCGCATGGTGCGCAGCATGGTAGGCAGCTTGCGCGCGGTGGGCGATGGCCAATGGCGTGTAGCTGATTTCAAAGCCGCATTGGCCGCCAAAGACCGTGCGCGCGCGGCGACGACGGCGCCAGCGCATGGGTTGGTTTTGGTTTCGGTTCGTTATGATTGAGAGCAGGTCTCGATTGGAGATAGATTTATGAAAACACATTGGACCAAAGAAGAGGATGTTGAACGACAGTGGTATGTGGTCGACGCCGAAGGCCAGACCCTCGGCCGCATGGCGTCGCAAATTGCCGCCGTTCTGCGCGGCAAGCACAAACCAACTTACAATCCGTCGGTTGACACGGGCGATTTTGTGATTGTAATCAACGCCCAGAAGATTCATACCACAGGACGGCGGCTCGACCAGAAGAAGTATTACCGCCACTCAGGTTACATGGGCGGTCTGAGCGAGGTCACGCTGCGCGAGCAGTTAGAGAAGTACCCTGAGCGTGTGATCTATAGCGCTGTGAAGGGCATGTTGCCCAAGAATGTATTGGGACGCAAGATGCTTCGCAAGCTTAAAGTATATGGCGGGGCGGAGCATCCGCACCACGCCCAGCAGCCCCAGGCGCTGGAATTTTAGGAGATACAAGTATGGAATTGCCTGAACAGTTCGAAGGCGTGCGTTATTACGAAGGCATCGGCCGCCGCAAGCGTTCTTCTGCGCGCGTCCGCATCTACCCCGAGGCGAGGGACAACGCGCCCTTCATCGTCAACGGCAAAGATGTGCACGACTTTTTCCCGCGCTTCGGCGACTACAAGATCCTGGCAGGGCCGCTAGAGGATTCGGAAATGGACGGCATCGGCGTGACCGTGCTGATCGAAGGCGGCGGCATCACCGGGCAACGCGACTCCGTGCGCCTCGGCCTGGCGCGCGCCCTCGTCGAATATGACGAAGGTCTGCGCGGCGTCCTGCGCGAGCATGGCCATCTAACCCGCGACCCCCGCGTGAAAGAGCGTAAGAAGCCGGGACTCAAGCGCGCACGTAAGGCGCCGACCTACACCAAGCGCTAATTGCGTTCGACCGACTATCCAATTGAAACTGCTCTGACGGCGCACCGTGTACTGCTCGCCTTTGAACCGTACATGGTGCGCCGTTTTTAATGAGTGACACAAGACATCACCGCCATGCAAAGAGGAACAAGAAGCTTCTTGCGCCCGCAAATTAGGAGCCTTTATGCTTGAGCCGCGCGCCGGCTCCATAACCGTCGTGGGTTTGGGTCCCGCAGGCGCTGAGCACATTACCCGGCGCTCGTGGCGGGTTCTGGAGCGAGCCGAGCGCATCCATGTGCGCACCGCGCGCCATCCGGCCGTGGCCGAGCTGCCGGAGTCTGCCCGAGTGATCGCTTTCGACGAGGTCTACGATCGCGCTGCTCGCTTTGAAGACGTCTACGCCCACATTGTAGAGGCGCTGCTCAAAGCAGCGCAAAGCGGCGAGCAGGTCGTCTATGCCGTGCCCGGCGACCCAACCACGGGCGAAGCCACCGTGACGGAACTGGTGGAGCGCGCCACCGGCACAGGCATCGCCATTGAGTTGCTGCCGGCCGTTAGTTTTCTACAGCCACTCCTGGCGGCCCTAAAGCTCGATGCGCTCGACGGCGTGCAGCTTTTTGATGCGATAACTGTGGCCGGTTATAATTACCCCCCGGTGAACCCTGATTTTCCATTAGTGTTGGGGCAAGTGTATAGTCAGTTGCTGGCAAGCGACCTTAAACTAGCGCTGATGGCCGTTTACCCCGACGATCATCCGGCGACGCTCGTTCACGGAGCGGGCCTGGCCGGAGAGCGGATCGAGCACATGCCGCTCTACGAGATCGACCGCAGCCCGCACATCGGCCTGCTCACCAGCCTCTACCTTGGTCCCCTACCGCAACCGTCAGGCCTGGCTGCGCTGGCAGAAACGGCTGCCATCTTGCGTGGTCCGGCAGGCTGCCCCTGGGACCAGGAGCAAACGCCACAGTCTCTTCGCCCGGGCTTTCTGGAAGAAGTGGCTGAAGTCCTCGAAGCGCTAGATGCCGATGACGCAGAAGCGCTGCAAGAAGAGCTGGGAGACGTGCTCCTACATATTGTGATGCAGGCGCAGATGGCCCGTGAGCAAGAGCTGTTCCGCCTGAGCGACGTCGTCGCCGGGATCGATGCCAAGATACACCGCCGCCATCCACATGTTTGGGGCAATTGGCAGGTTCAGGACAGCGCCGAAGTGATGGCTAATTGGGAAGCCATTAAGGCCGGCGAAAAGAGCGACCGCCCCGCCTCATCGCTGCTCGACAATCTTCCTGCAGCGCTACCGGCCCTGTCCCGCTCTCAAAAAATTCAAGGGCGCGTGCGCCGAGTGGGCTTCGACTGGCCCACGGTTGATGGCGTTTATGACAAGATAACGGAAGAGCTATTCGAGGTGCAGCAGGCTGAGACCGAGCCGCAGCGCAGCGCGGAGATCGGCGATGTGCTTTTCGCCGTCGTGAACCTGGCGCGCTGGCTGGACGTCGACGCCGAGTCGGCCTTGCGCGAAGCCAACAGGCGCTTCAGCAGCCGCTTTCGAATGTTAGAACAATTGGCGAGGGACCGAGAAGTTGACCTGGCGCAAGCCGACCTGGAACTGCTCGAAGGGCTGTGGCAAGAGGCCAAGAGCCTGGAGCAAGAGAGAGAGGGTTGATGACCTGGCTAAACATTATCATCCTGATTCTGGCCATCCTTGCTGCAATTTTCGCCGTTCTGGCGCTGATTCGAGCGTTTGCTACTCGCAGCACCATTGCTAACGAGCCTTATGGCGTGGGGCGCCAGGAGACGCGTCGCGCCATGCAGGTGTCCTTAATTCGGGCGGTTGTCATTGGGCTTCTCTCGCTGATCTTGTTCGCCGTCTATGGCCTAAATGCGCGCCCGGACGAGCTGCTGTCGCGCGAGCCTCAGGCCACCGCAGAGGCGGCCCCGACCGGCGTGATAGAGTCCCAAGACGCCACGCCGACGATTACGCCGGCGCCCACGCAGACGTCGACGAGCGCCGCTTTGCCGGCAGCCGTGACCAGCGCTGCTCCGACGCCCACCGATAGCCCCACGCTGACGCCCACCATCACACCCACGTCGGTTCCCTCGGCCATTGTGAACAGCGAGGTAGGCCTATACCTGCGGCCAGAGCCAGGCAGCACCGTCGAGCTGGAGCTGCTGAATAACGGCGCATTCCTCGTGCTGTTAGAAGGACGCCAGACCGTTGACGGCGTGGAATGGCAGCAGGTTCGCTCTGCTGCTGGTAATGAAGGCTGGGTAGCGGTAGAATTCATTACATACCAGTAGCGCGTTTTTGGCGCCTGCGCTAACGAAACTCCCCGGGGGAGAAGCGCAGACTCTTCAACTGAGTGAATCGAATAGACTGAGTTCTAAACGGGCGGACGCCCTCATGGCCGACCTTAGCGGACGCAATTTCGGACCCTATCGCATCCTTGAACCCCTCGGCGCCGGAGGAATGGCTGTTGTCTACAAAGCCTACCAGCCCTCCATGGAGCGCCATGTCGCCTTGAAGATGCTGCCGCCTGAGCTGGCGGAAGAGGCCGAGTTTGTGGGGCGCTTCCGCCAGGAGGCGCGCCTCCTGGCGCAGCTACAGCACCCACACATCTTGCCCGTCTTCGACTTTGGCGAGCACGATGGCGCCCTCTTCCTCGTGATGCCCTACGTGGGCACGGGCACGCTGGAGGATTTGATGCGCGGGCAGAGGCTCACCGCGGAGCGGGCCACTCGCCTGACCGCGCAGATCGCCGAGGCCCTCGATTACGCGCACAGCCGCGGCCTTGTACACCGCGATATTAAGCCCAGCAACATCCTCATCGACGAGCGCGGCAACTGCCTGCTCACTGACTTCGGCATTGCCAAGATGTATGAGTCCACCGCCGGCTTCACCTCCACCGGCGGTATCATCGGCACACCTTCTTATATGTCGCCAGAGCAGGGCCAAGGCGAAAAACTGGACCAGTGCAGCGACATCTACTCGCTCGGCGTACTCTTTTTCGAAATGGTGACCGGTCAGGTGCCATTCACGGCCGACACGCCAATCGCCGTAGTCTTGCGCCACATCACGGATCCGCTGCCGCGCCCGCGCGATTTGAACTCGGCGATTCCAGAGATTACCGAGCGCGTGATCTTCAAGGCTACGGCCAAAAACCCGCGCGATCGTTTCCAGACGGCGCGCCAGATGATTAACGCCCTGCATAGCACCGATGCCGAGACCATTGTGCTGCCCGACCATCATGGCGCTGCGCAGCTAGCGAAGCATCGTGACGGGCAGGCCACTGCGCTCGAGACGCCCCCGGCGAGCGCCCAAGCGGCGCCAGCTTCACCGGCGAAGTGGTTGATGGCCGGCGCGGCGCTGCTCATTGTGGTGGTGCTCATCGCCGCGCTTGTGATTAGTCCGAGCCTCAATCGCCGCCTGGCCGCAACGACGCCCTCCGCGGGCGATCCGATTGTGTCTGGCGCAGGCGGCGACGAGCCTCTGGATGAACAGCCGGTCGAGCTTGTGGCGCAGGCGCCGCCCAGCCCCACGCCCACTCAGCAAACGCCCACTGTGCCGGCTACCGCGCCGGCTGCTGCCACCGACGATGCTGGTGTTCGCATAGCCATAGGTGGTGATGTGGCGCGAACCGAGCTGACCGACCTGAGCGAAGGCCAGACGGTAACCGTAGAGGTCCTTGAAGGCGGCTGGCGTGCCGGACCAGCGCCGGTATGGCCGGCCGTCGGCGCAGAGGGCGATGCCCAAACGCCGCAAAAGGCCAGCTTTCCCGTGCCTTCGGCCGCGCTGATGACCCTAATAGGCGGTGTCGGCGATAGCGCGCCATTCGTCGTGCAGCCTGGTCGCCCCTTTCGCGCGCCACAGGCCGGCACATTCTGGCTGGGCCCCAATGACGACGATACCAGCGACAACGAGGGCATGCTGCAAATTGCGCTCAGCGTAGGGCCACAGGAGCAGGCCGGCGCGGAGGTAGCTGTCTCGCAGGCCACCCCGTCGTCAACACCCACTTCGCGTCCGACGTCTTCGCCGACGGCGGCGGTGACGGCGCCGCCTTTAGGGCCTGAGATGATCGTCATCGGCCAGTCGGCCGGCGGCCAGCCGTTGGAAGTTGTGCGCTTCGGCAATGGGGCCAATACCATCGTCTTTGTCGGCGGCATCCACGCGGGCTTCGCACCCTCGGCGGTGCGCCTGGCGCAAATGGCCGTCGCCCACTTCGAAGAGAATCCGGGCGCTGTGCCGGCCACAAGCACGGTCTATGTGGTGTTAAATCTAAACCCTGATAGCCGTCTGGATCCGGGATTTTTGCCCGGGCGCCTGAACGACAATGGCGTGGACCTCAATCGCAACTGGAACTGTGGCTGGGAGCGCAACCCGGAAGTGGATAATAGCCGCGTGAGCGGCGCCGGCGGCAGTGCGCCTTTCTCTGAGCCGGAAACGCAGGCGCTCTCTGATTTCCTGTTGGAGCGTGAAGCCCGCGCCGTGGTATTCTGGGAGGCGCGCGCGGTGCCCGGCATGGTTATTCCTGGCGCTTGCGGCCCCACGTCAGAGCATTCGAATCCGCTAGCAATTACTTATGCGCGGCCCAGCGGCTATCGCTGGCAAACCATCGAAAATATGTCGGCCATCGACGTAGCCGGGGACGCCAGCAACTGGCTGGATGGCCAGGGAATCCCCACCGTTTTTGCCCTAATGCCCAGCTTCACCGACGTCGATTGGGACAACCATCTGGCCGGCATGCTGGCCGTGATTCGCGAATACGGCCGTTAACCCCGCAAACGCCCAAGCAGTCTCACGCCACTTGTCGCAGCCGCGCCTATTGTAGCGACTTCAGGTAATGGGATTCTCTTCTTTCGATGTAGGCCAGGCTTTGATGCCGGAAGTAAGTATCGTACAGCTCGGCATAATGGCCGCCCTTTTGCAGTAGATCGTCGTGGGAGCCTTCTTCGATGATGTCGCCGTCTTGCAGCACGATGATGCGATTGGCATTGCGCACGGTGGACAACCGGTGGGCAATCACAATCGAGGTCGTGTTGCGCATAATCAGGTCCAGCGCTTCCTGAATCTGCGACTCGGTGAAGGGATCGACGCTGGCCGTGGCTTCGTCGAGGATGAAAATGCTCGGCTCCTGCACCAGCACGCGCACCAGGGCCACGAGTTGCCGCTGGCCCATCGATAGCCGCGCGCCACGTTCACCCACCTCGCTGTTCAGGCCATCTGGCAGCGTTTCCAGCCAATCGCCCTCGCCAATTTTGCGCGCCAGCGTCTCGATTTGCTCGTCCGTGGCCTCTGGCTGCCCGTAGCGAATGTTCTCGGCCACCGTGCCGGCAAAAAGGAAGGGCGTCTGCGACACGATACCCAACCGGTCGCGGTACTGGGTCAAGTCCAGAGAGCGAATATCCATGCCGTCGATGGTAATGCTGCCGCCCTGGAACTCATAGAAGCGGGCGATAAGCTTGATAATGCTCGACTTGCCCGCGCCCGTGTGCCCTACAATGGCTACGCTTTCTCCGGGCGGAATGTGCAGCGAGAAGGCGTCGAGCACCTGCTCCTGCTCTGAATAACGAAAGTCAACCGCCTCAAAACGGATGTCACCCTGCAAGGGTGGGACAGGGCGATCGTCACTCTGCTCCACAGAGGGCTCGGCGTCGATCAGCGCGAAGACACGCTCCGAGGCGGCCAGACCCTGCTGGAATTGGCTCCAGAAGGCGGAGATATTGATGATGGGAAACCAGAAACGGTCGACGCTGGCCATGAACAGGTACCAGGCGCTGATGGTGATCAGGCCCACCACCGCGGCGCGCCCGCCAAAGTAGAGCAGGGCAGCCGTGGCGAATGCCGACAGGACATTAAGCGCCGGAAAGATGTTCGCCAGAACGAAGCCGCGGCGAATGTTGATGCCATACGATTGGTTGTTTATCTCCTGGAATTCGCCGTAGATGGCCGCTTCCTGGCGGAAGTTCTTGGCCACGCTGATGCCTGTGACCGCTTCTTGGATGGCCTTGTTCACTTCGCCCATGGCCCGCGAGCCTTGTTCCGTAACGCGGCGCGCCAGGCGGCGAAACGATAGCGCCACCACGGCCACGATGGGCGCCATCGCCAGCACCGCCAGGGTCAGCCGCACCTCAATGGATAGCAGGATGACCACCAGGATCAGCGCCGAGAAGACCTGGTTGATCACATCGTTGGTCAGCATCACCACCTGGCCGAACTCTTCTGTGTCGCTGGTGATGCGGCTCACCACGCGGCCGGAGCTGAACTCGTCGTAAAAGGAGAGATCTTGCTGCGCGGCGGCGGCGAAGGCATCTTTACGAATCTCCAGCACCACGTCGGCCACCACCTCCATCGTGAATTGTCGCCGAACCCAGTTGGCGCCCCAGTTGGCGAAGCCCAGGAAAAAGACCAGGGCTATGAGCAAGGGCAACGTGTCGCCGGCGTCACGGTTGGTCACGGCGTCGACGCCGGCCGAAACCACCAGCGGCAGTCCGGCGCCAAGTATGGACATCGAGAATGTGGCCAGAGCCACGTAAATCAGCTTGTGCTTCTCTCCCGCAAAATAAGTCGCAAGGCGACGTATCAGCTCCCTGTCGCCATATTTTCGATCGTAAGCTTCGGCCTCCAGGCCGCGTAACATCACTGCCATCCAATACTCCGCATAAATTCAGGTGGGCGTCCGCGCCGCCTCTCTGTCGACGCCTACAAAATTCGCTGCCCCAGCAGCGACGCCGCCAGCTCCACGGCCAGCTCGGCCGTGCGATTGCCGTTGTCCAGAATCGGATTCACTTCCACAATGTCGAGCGAGCGGACCCGATTGGAGTCACCCAGTATCTCCATCAGCAAGTGCGCTTCGCGGTAGGTCATACCGCCCGGCACCGGCGTGCCCACGCCCGGCGCTTCGTCGGGCTCCAGGCTGTCCATATCCAGGCTCACATGCAGCCGCGGCAGGTGTCGCAAACGGTCCAGGGCGTGGCGCGCCACGGCGGCCATGCCTAGCTCGTCGATGTGGCGCATGGTATAGACGCGGATGCCGCTGTGCAGCAAGCGCTCGCGCTCCTTTACATCCAGGTCGCGGATACCAATCAACACAATTTCATTTGGCTGTAGCTTAGTCCCAGCATAACCCACGTTGACCAATGGTTCAGCGCCCTCACCAACTAAGGCCGCCAGCGGCATGCCATGAATATTGCCCGACGGCGAGGTCTCCAGCGTATTAAAGTCACCATGCGCGTCGATCCACAACACGCCAATGGGTTCCTGGCGGGCTGCGGCGGCGATCGTGCCGATGCTCATGCTATGATCGCCGCCCAGATAAATGCCAAAATCGCCCTCGTTGACGCAGTTCAGCGCCATGTCGTAGATGGCCTGGCAGGATGCCGCCACCGCCCGCAGCCGCCGCGACTGCCCTTCGGCGATCTCTTCTTCGGGGTTAGGCACCTGTACATTGCCCATGTCGTGCACGGCATAGGAAAGCCGCTCTAGCCGGCTGTGTAGGCCTGCGTAGCGCACGGCGCTGGGCCCCATATCCACCCCCCGCCGGCTCTGCCCCAGGTCCATTGGCGCCCCGATGATGCGAATTGTGCGTGTCGTCATAGATGAATGCCTGAATGAATGAACTTGGTATTGTGGCCCATCTGCCTGCTGCTGGCAAACTTGGCTACCGGCTTCTATAATGCGCTTATGTCGCTTGCGGAGTGGAGCTACCTGGAAGGAAAACGACTGGAGTGGCCTGCTCCCTGGGCGCGCTTCTTCGGGCGCTCCGCGCCCCTGATGCTGGAGATCGGCTTCGGCAATGGGCAATTTCTGCTTGATCTTGCCGCGCGCCGGCCCGAGGCCAACATTGTGGGCATAGAGATTGCGCAGCCATCGCTGCGCAATGCTCAGCGGAAAGTAACCCGCGCCAACCTGCGTAATGTCCTACTGGTGCACGCCAGTGCCAGGCAGGCCTTATGGACGCTCTTTGCCCCGCAATCGCTCGCCGCGGTCACCATCAACTTTCCCGATCCCTGGCCCAAAGCCGGGCAGCAGTCCCGGCGGCTGGTCAATCGCCCCTTTCTGGCCCTGCTGGCCGCCCGGATGCAAGCAGGGGCCACGCTGGATATTGCCACGGATATCGCCTCCTATGCCGCAGAAATCGCAGCGCATTTGCAGCAGAGCGCGCAATTCGACAACCGCCTGCCCCAGCCATTCGTGCATGAAGTGTGCGGGCGCCTTCGCACCAAATATGAGACAATCGCCCTGAATGAAGGGCGTCGCTGCGCCTACTTCCAGTGGCGGCGCAACCGCGCGCCCGTGCAAGACCTGTTTACCATCCCGCAGGAGTTAGACATGCCCCATCTGGTTCTCACGCAGACGCCGCCGCTTGCCGCCCTGGCTGCCGGCTTTCGCCCTGCGACGCATACGGACGCCCGGGGAATTGTCCGTTTTGTCGACATCTTTCTAGACTCCGGCCAGCACGCGCTGCTGGTGGATACCTACATCGACGAGGCGGCGCTGACGCAGCGCCTTGGCCTGCACCTGCGCGCTCGCCAGGATGGCACAGCGGTCATTGGCCTGCACGAGCTAGGCCATCCGCGCGCCACGCCTGGGGTGCATCGCGCCATCGACCTGCTGGCAAATACATTTATCGGCCGGCATCCGCAGATTCGCGTTGTATCCAGCAACCTCGTCATCGATTAGCGGCGCGCTGCTGCCATCCTGCTGCCTTTGCCAGCCGCCAGGGAACAGTTATGCAGATTGACCTCGAGCTTTACCGCGAAGAAGTCCCCGTAGCGCCTCGCGTTTCGATCAGCGTGATCGATATTGCGCCGCAGCATCCGGAGAACACGCTGCTATTTGTTCACGGCTTTGGCGGCAATGCCACACAATGGCGCTACCAACTGCAGGCCTTCGCCGAGCGGAACCGCGTGCTGGCGCCAGACCTGCGCGGCCACGGGCAGTCCGACCGGCCGGCCGAAGGCTACGAGATGCCCCGCCTGCTGGCAGATCTCAACGCCGTGCTCGACGCGCGTGCCGTGCAGCAGCCTGTGGTGCTCGTGGGCCATTCCTTTGGCGGGGCCATTGCCACCGAGTTTGCGCTGGCGCATCCACAGCGCGTCAGCCGCCTGGCGCTCGTGGCCACGGCCGGCGAGTTCCGCATTGTCTGGTTGTATCGCCTGGGCTTCCGGCTGCCAGACCCCCTCATCGTCGCCGTACAGCCGCTGCTGCGAGGCTTTGTCGACGCCTCGGTCATTTCGCTCAAACGCCTGTTTCACACCACCATGCGCGACTGGCGCGGTTGGGACAAGTTTCCCTTGTTGCAGCAGCCGGTGATGACCATTCGCGGCGAGCGCGACAGGGTCTTTCCTGAAGCGGCCTTTTCCCGCGTTAGCGAGCTGATTCCCGGCGACGACGACGTCAACGTCGGCGCTTCGGCGCACATGGTAATGATCGAGCGCCGCGACGCCGTGAACCGCGCCATTGAGCGCTTTGTGGAAGACGACGGCGAGGGCAGGCATTTTGGCAGTTGGCGCGGCGAGCGCAGTGGCATTGAGCGGCCGCACAGCGGCGCAACGCCGCAGCTTGGCGCGCGGCCCTGGCTGCTGCACTATGAATCAGGCGTACCGCACACCATCGACATCCCCGACCTGCCGCTTACGCGCCTGATGGACCGCGCCGCGCGCCGCTTTCGCCAGCGGCCGGCGATCGTCTATCGCGGGCGCGTGCTGACGTACCGGCGGCTGGCGCAAGAGATCGACTCGCTGGCTCAGGCGCTGCATGAGTTGGGCGTGGCCCGCGGCGCGCGCGTGATGCTGCTGCTGCCCAACGTGCCCCACTTTGTCATCGCTTATTACGCCGTGCTGCGCCTGGGCGCCATCGCCGTGATGAGCAATCCTCTCGCCGAGGCCTCAGAAACCGTGCGCCAGGCGCACGATTCGGGCGCGGAGCTGCTCATTACTCTCGACCGCCTGCGCGATGTGGCCCGCGCTGTACAGGCACAAAGCAGGGTGCGCATCGCCGTCTTTGGCCGCGAGCAAGATTACCGGCCTTGGGCCCAGCGCTTGCTCATCTGGCTGCGCGAGCTGGGCCAGGGGCCGGCAGCGGCGGATGAGGGCGTTTACCAATGGCAGGCGTTCCTGCGCCGGCGCGAGGGCCACCTGGCCCTCCAGCAACCCGCGCCGCAAGACGTTGCCGTGATCCAGTACACGGGCGGCACCACGGCACAGCCAAAAGGCGTCACTCTCACCCATGCCAACCTGATGGCCAACGCCATTCAGACGCGCGTGTGGATGCCCACGGCGCGCGACGGCGATGAGAAGATTCTATGCGTGGTGCCTTTCAGCCATGTTTATGGCATGACTGCTGGCATGAACTGCGCCGTGGCCATGGGCGCTAGCATGATCTTGCTGCCGGAATTCAAGCTGCGCGAGCTGCTGGAGACGATCAAAAAACAGAAGCCGTCGCTTTTTCCCGGCGTGCCTTCCATGTATACGGCCGTCAACAACTTTCCCGGCGTGCGCCGCTTCGACGTGCAGTCTATTCGCGCCTGCCTCAGCGGCGCAGCGCCACTGCCTATCGAGGTCAAAGAGGCCTTCGAGAAGCTGACCAAAGCGCGCCTGGTCGAAGGCTATGGCCTCAGCGAGGCCGGTCCCGTGACGCACGCTAACCCGATCTTCGGCCAGGACAAGGCCGGCTCGATTGGCCTGCCGCTGCCCAACACCGAAGCGCGCATTGTCGATCTGCGCTCGGAAATCCCCCTGGAGGTGCCGCCCGGCCAGTTTGGCGAGCTGCAGGTGCGCGGCCCGCAGGTGATGCTGGGCTACTGGCGCGACGAAGGCGGCACGCGCGAAGTGCTGGACGACGACGGCTGGCTGCGCACCAACGACGTGGCGCGCATGGACGAAGGCGGCTATTTCCAGATTATCAGCCGGCGCCAAGACATGTGGCAGGCCGACGAGGCCACGCTAGCCTTTCCGCGAGACGTGGAAGAGGTGATCTACGAGCTGCCGGAAGTGCGCGAAGTGGTGGTCGTGGCTATCGCCAACCAACCGATTGCTTTTGTACAGCTGAAAGAGGGCGTCCAGGTTCCCGCGCGCACCATCCTGGCCTTTGCGCGGCGGCGCTTGCCGGATGGGCAGGCGCCGCGCCTGGTCATCTTTGTGAAAGAATTTCCACGCAGCTTTGTAGGCAAAGTGCTCCGCCGCCAGTTAGTGAGCCAATACGCCGGCGAAATAACCGCCGGGGCCGGCACGGTGGGCGAACATCTTGAAGGCCTGAAAGATTAATAAGCGTCGGAGCGGCCCGCGCTCGCCTGGCCGGCCGATGGTTCGCCACCGCCGCCCATCTTCTGCCGGCGCTCCAGGAGCAGGTACTGCGACGTAATCAGCCCGAACAGCAGCCAGAACAAGAAGCCTGGACGTGCGCCCAGGGCCACCGCATCCAGAAATCCGTAGACAAAGTAGGCTGCTAGGGCTCCGGCAAAACCGGTTGCCAGCGCACGCTGCCCAACGGCGGCGCGTCCCCAGGTACGCCACAGCATCGCCCCTGCGCCGAGCCATAATCCAAGATAAGCAATCAGACCCGGCAGACCGAGGTCCAGGGCCGTCTGCAGCAGGTGGTTGTGTGCGTGCGCGATGTCGGCATCGGGCGGAATGATGAACAAGGGATAGAGCACATGCACGACCTGGCGGAACGTGTTCATGCCCATGCCCGTAAACGGAAAATCTTGAATGCCGTAAATGGCGCGCGACCATATCTCGCTGCGTCCGCGCAAGGAGTTCAGGGCGCTGCCGGTGGGGTCAACGCCCGCTTGCATAAAAAATGTCTCCGCAACAAGCCCTGCTCCCGTTTGCCACAGCAAATAGGCGCCCACCAGCAACGCAGCCAGCACTAAGCCGGCTACCAAGCGGCGATAACGGCCGCCTAACAGGAATAGCATGAGCAGGCCGCCCGCTGCCAGGCCGAGCAAGGCCGCGCGCGACTGGGTGAGCAGCACCACGCCACATTGCAGCAGCGCCGCAAACCACAGACCCGGTATGGCGAGGCGGCGCCAACGGCCAAAGCCCCCGCCGTTCCACCGGCCAGCGCGCACCGTGAGCCCCAGCGCCAGCCCCAGGGCCACGGGCGCCGTCCACAGCAGCACGCCTGCCAGTTCGTTAGGATTGATGCCTTGGTCGCTGCCCGGAACGCTGAGAAAGCGCTGGGGCAACCTTGCCAGCAGCCCGCCTAGAAACGGTAACTTCGAACCCCAATCGACGCCCACCAACCCCACGGCGACCAAACCCATACCGGCGAGCAGCAGCAACAACACGCCCCACCACAGGAACCGCTCTGAACGTGGCGCGTAGTGCACCACGGCGAAAAACAAAACCACGCCGTAGAGCAGACCGGCGATCTTCGGCAGGCTAAATGCGAGATCGTAAGTCACGATGGTGCTGACCAGCAGCATTAGCAGCATGAGCGCCAGCGACAGATTGATTGGCGTCGGCGGCACGAAGCGGCCGTAGCCGACCTTGCGCGCCGACCACAAGACGGGAAACAGGAGCAGAACCGGCGACGTTGCCGTGGATATCAGCAGGATGAAAGGCAAGGCCAGGAGGAGGATGAGCCACTGCCAATCGGCGATCAACCGCGCTGCCCGCCCAAAGCCTAATCGCCGCTCACTCTGGCGCTCTAAATCGCTCCGCGACGTAATACGTGCCATAAATGCCGCCCATAACTTGCACTTTCTTCACCGTAGCGCGCCTGCAGCCACGCGCGTTCTGGCCATAAAGTCCGCAAGACCAGGCGCACTGCGTCTCGCTTGCGCTCCGTAAGCAGCAGCAAAAGCCCAAAGCGAGCCCAACGCTGCCGCAAATCATCGCTGTTCAATAGCGACTGCGCAGTGACAATTCGCCGCAATAAACCACGTTTCCAGGCCCGCGGCCGCAGCGCTTGCAGCGCAGGCTGCGCCGCAATGGCGCCGACGAGCTGCTTCTCTAATTCCAGAACCAGCCACAAGACGGTCCCCAAACGCCAGCCCCTGGCCCGCTGCGCCAACTGTTCCCAATTAACCCCCTCTTGCGCCGCCATAGCAATGTCCACCAGGCTGCGCATTCCCCACAGCCCGAACTGGTGGTTCACGGCCAGATGAACCGCCAGATGTAAGATCGTATCTTCGGCGTCCAGCATATACGCTTGGGGCCTGATCGCCCGTAGAGTATCCGCGACGTCGGCGGCCTCCTGGCCGCTCCCGAGGGCCACGGGCCGGATTCGTTGCCAGAGCGCGGCTAGATCGACGCGCGCTGTGCGCTGCAGCCACCAGCCGGCAAAAGGCGACCAATGCAGCTCCACCAAGCCATTGTCCGGGCTAATCAATGCCAGCTCGCCGTCCGAAAGCCGCTGCAGCTGCGGCGGCCGGTCCCGTTTGCCCACCAATCGGTAGCCGTCATCAACCATCAAGTGCACAGCCGCCGCCATCTTCTCTTCCGCAATCCACAGGTCCAGGTCAGACATTGGCCTCATGTCCGGGCTATAGATCCATTGGCTCAGCGCTGCCCCTTTCAGCAGCACAAACGGGATGTCGTGCTCGCCGAAGCAGGCGGCAACACGCGCCAACCGCTTCAGGTGTATGGTATTGCCCATGGCTGTGCGGTAATAATCGGGCCGCAACCGCTGGGCCAGCTCCGGCCAAGCTTCTATGTAGCGGTGGTAGGCCAGCGAGGCGAGCCCTTCCTGCTCCAGCCAGGCGACAAGTGTATCGAGATTGAGCTCGGGAAACAGCGGCGGACTTTCAGTGGGCGCGGTGACAAGGCCACGCAGAAAGGAGCGTGCGATCTGCAGCGATGGCCAGGGGCCCACGCTAGGCGCGGTCGCTATCGCGCCGGGCGCCATAGAACCAACTGCTACGAGCTGCCGCCGTTAACGCTGCCATCGACGTGTATAGAATCCGGGGGAGGGGGAGGAGCCATTCCCGTCACACCTTCCGCCACAACGGCGGGATCATACTCTGGCACAAGGACCATCATTTTCTGCAGAACGGCCTCCTCATCATTGCCTGCTGCCACATTCGCCAGGTTGCGCACGGCCTCGTTCAGTCGCGGCGGGACGAACGTGCTGGCGTTGGCCGCGATAAAGATCTGCTGGTGGCGCGTGCGCTGGTAATCTTCGCCCTTCATGAACAGCTCTTCAAACAGCTTTTCGCCGGGCCGCACGCCCGTGTAGCTGATCTCGATGTCGCGCCCCACGTCCAACCCCGACAGCTCAATTAAATCGCGCGCCAGATCCACGATCTTGACTGGCTGGCCCATGTCCAGCATAAACACCTCGCCGCCCTTGCCCAGTACCGTCGCCTGCAGCAGGAGCTGGACGGCCTCTGTGATGGTCATGAAGTAGCGCAGCATCTCTGGATGGGTCACGGTCACCGGCCCCCCCTTGGCGATCTGCTTCTTGAAAGTCAGGATCACGCTGCCGCGGCTGCCTAGCACGTTGCCAAAGCGCACGGTCACATAGGGTCGCCCTGTCTCGCGCGCCGCCTGCAGCACCAGTAGCTCGGCGATGCGCTTGGTGCTGCCCATCACGCTCGTGGGGTTCACCGCCTTATCTGTCGAAACCATGACGAACTGTTCCACGTCGTGCGCTTTGGCCGCGTTAAGCAGGTTTAGCGTGCCCAGCACATTATTGGTCACGGCCTCTACCGGGTTATCTTCCATCAGCGGCACGTGTTTGTGGGCCGCGGCATGGAACACAATTTGGGGCTGGTACTTTGAAAAGACACCGTCGATGCGCCCGGCAAAGCGCGTATCGGTGATGATCGGCGTTAATAACTTGCCATCGCGATCCTGCGGGCTTAACTCCTGCAAGATCTCGAAAATGGAGTTCTCGCCGTGGCCTAGCAGCAGCAGCTCTTGTGGCCCACAGCGAATGATCTGCCGGCATAGCTCGCTGCCGATGGAACCGCCGGCGCCGGTGACCAACACACGCTTGCCTCTGACGAACTGCTCCACAGCCGCTGTATCTGTCTCAATTGGCTCGCGCCGTAGCAGGTCTTCAATATCCACATCGCGCAACTGATTGACGCTGACTGTGCCGTTCAGCAGCTCATAGATTCCCGGTATGATCTTGGTTTGTACGCCGGCCTGCTCACAGATGTCTACCACGCCGCGAATATCGCGGCCGGCGGCGGTGGGCATGGCAATAATGATCTGATGCAGATTATAGTTCCGCACAACGCGCGGAATGTTCGTGCGGTCGCCCAACACGGTAAAGCCATGGATGCGCATGCCATGTTTCGCCGGATCATCATCCAAAAAGCCCGCTACCTCAATGCCCAGGTGAGGGTTATTCTGCAGTTCGCGGGCGATCATCGCGCCGGCGTCGCCCGCGCCCATAATGGCCACGATCTTGATGCGTTTGTAGTTGCCTGCGCGCCGGCGGTACTGGCCGGCGATGCGCACGCCGAGCCGCGGCATGGCCGTGGCAATAAGCGCCAGCGGTAAGAAGATCAGCGGAATCGACCTGGGTGTCATCAGGGAGCTGGAGATCAGCGGGAAGATGCCCAGAGCTAGGATACCGGCTAGCAAGCTTCCCACGCTGACCGCGCCCGAAAGGCGCAGCAGCTCGTCAATGGAGGCATAGCGCCAATAGCGCGAATAGATGCCGGCCTGGCGCAACACGCCCGGAATAACGATCAGGGCCACTGCGCCGAAGCCGATCATGCCCGGCGTAAAGTTGCCCGGATTGAGCGACTCCAACCGCAATACATAGCTGGCATACGTCGCGCCCGCAAGCAGCACAATATCCAAAATCAAGAAGTGGCGGTTTCGCAGTCTGTCGGTCAGCATGCCGCCCTCGGTGGGGTCATTAAATGGTAAGTCATGGTTCGGCGTTTACCCTACACTGTTGCGAATTACGGCAACAATACGCTCCAAGTCGACCTGCGTCAGATTCGATCCCGATGGCAAACAGAGCCCGTTGTCAAATAAGGCTTCGGCGACGGCGCCTCCGATGCAATCGTACTGCTCAAACACAGGCTGCAAATGCATGGGTTTCCAGACGGGACGGGCCTCAATATTGGCCGCTTCCAAAGCCAGCCGCAAATGCTCGCGGTCGACGCCACATGACTGTGGGTCAACGGTTATTACACTAAGCCAGCGACTGCTGCGTCCCCACGGCGCTTCGGGCATGAAACCAATTCCTGGGACGTCGTCCAGGGCTTCCTGGTAAAATTTAAAGTTGCGTCGGCGTACAGCAACCCGCTCCTGCAGGACACGCAGTTGGCCGCGCCCGATACCCGCAAGCACGTTGCTCAGGCGATAATTATACCCAATTTCCGAATGTTGGTAATGTGGCGCCGGATCCCGCGCCTGCGTGGCCAGCTTGCGAGCATGAGCTATCAACCCTTCCTCATCCGAAACGAGCATACCGCCGCCCGACGTGGTGATAATCTTGTTGCCGTTAAATGAGAACACGCCCGCCAAACCGAACGTGCCGGGACTGCGCCCCTTGTACGTGGCGCCCAGCGCCTCGGCCGCGTCTTCCACCAGGGCCACGCCGTGCTCTCGGCAGCAGCGAACGATGGGATCCACGTCGGCGCTTTGGCCGTAGAGGTGCACCAGCATCACGGCCTTGGGCAGCGCGCCCCGCTGCGCCCGCTCGGCGAGCGCCTGGGCCAATAGCTGCGGATCCATGTTCCACGAGTGCGGTTCGCTATCGACGAAGGTAGGATGCGCGCCCAGGTAGCGAATGGGGTTGACGCTGGCGCTAAAGGTGAGCGTGGACACCAATACCTCGTCGCCCTGCGCCACCCCGGCGAGCTGCAACGCCAGATGTAAGCCGGCGGTGCCTGAGCTCAGGGCGACCGCGTGCCGCGCGCCAACAGCCTCGCAAAACTCCTTCTCAAATGCATCGACATGAGGGCCAACCGGGGCGATCCAGTTGCTATCGAAAGCCTCTTGCACGAACTGTTGTTCCCAGCCCGACATGTGGGGGGGGGAGAGATAAATGCGGCGTTTTGTCACGGTCGATGCGCTGCGCCTTATGTGACGCTATCTGGCAATCGGCCTGTGCGCCCGGCGCCAGGCGCAGGAGCTTCTGCATAATCGGCCTCATCGGGCCGACCCGGCGCGGCTGCAGGCTCGACAGGATGGGCGGCCGCCAGATCCTCATCGCCTCTCTGCCACCAATCCCAGGCAATAATGGCGCCCACCGACAGCGTGAGCGCTGCCAAAGCGGCAAGCGCCGTATTGCGCAGCAGACCCCGCGACACGGGTTCCGTTGGCACAATGGCCGCATCGGCAAGACGAACTTCAGCCGCCGGCGATTCACTGACGATTTCCTGTTCCACCTGCCGCCCTACCAGCACCTGGTACGTATCCCATGCCCGGTCGCGCGCCCGTAGCAGCTCCCTCCTCTTGGCGCCCTGCCCTTCGAGCTCGCTGTTCAGCGCAGCGATTTCCTGCTCCAACGTTAATACCTGCGCCAAAAGCTGTGGCGACGCCGCCGCCGGCGTTTGCCCCGCCAGCGCGCCGCTATTGATCTCATCAACCAGGGCCTCGATGCGCGCCTGGGTGTCTTCACGCCGCTGTTCAAGCACGCTGATGACCGCGTCAACGTCCGATTCATCGATGGTCGCTTCAGCAACGTTGCTCACGTCAAGCTGCAGCACCAGGGCCGGGGCGGACGCGCCTTCCCGGATTTGTGGCGACTGCGGCGCCGATGCAGCAGCCGATCCAGCTTGTGTTTGCGTCGCGGCTACTATCTCGCCAGGCAGCGCCGGATCACTTCCGCCACTAAAAATCTTCGTCCGCAGCGTTAGCAGCGCGATGGTGTTGCCCAATTCGGCCGCCGGTGAATTGGCGTCACGACTGACCTGTTCCCGCAGTGAGTTCGCGGCCGCCAGCCAGTTTTCTACCTGCTGCAGCTCGCGGTAATAATCGATCAGCAACAGCTCGCTCTTGTCGCTCGGCGCCACACCAATCCTCATGAGAGTCTGTTGGTAGCTCTCCAACAAAGCCGTGCGCGCACTGATCTCACGTTCCAGCGTACGCACCTGTTCCTCGCCGATGAAGGCTTCCAACGCCTGCTGCGCATCCTGGTAGCGCTGTTCCGCGGCGGCAACCTGGCCTGCCACGTCGCTGCCAATTACCGGGCTGCTGCTGTAAATGTCGTTCACAACCTGCGCGTAATTTTCGGCCCAACTATTGGCGATTAAAGCGGCGATTTCTGGATCCTCATGTCGAATGTTGATATTGATAAGATCCCCTACGGTCTCTGTATGCACCATGTCACGCAGAGCCTTCATCGTTCGGTCGTCGGGATGGAGCTGTCCGGAGACATCATTGAGAACCTGTTGAACGACTTGATTGCCGGTAACCAGCGCCACCAATGCGTCCTGCCGTCCTGTCAACCCGGCGCTGGAAAGTTGGAAGTCCGACAGAGTTCGGATGCGCGAGTCGAACTCAACCTCGGTCCGAGAGCGCAGCATGGCCACGGTCGCTTCGCCTTCGTACGTACTCGGCCCGGCCACTAACAGAGCGACCACGCCAATGACGACGATGGAGACAACGGCAACAATGATAGGCCATCGCTTAAACAGTAGTTGAATGTAGGCGCGTAAAGCGAGTTGTTCGTTGTGCATATTTTCCTGACAATATGGTGCGAAACTTACACCTAAAAAAATGCTGCCTGCTAATTCGTGAAGTCAAAGGTCACGCGTCACTTACCGTGGATTTATACCAACAGTAGGGAAGTTTTCCAAAGTGGCCGAATAGTGCGGGGCTTGTCACTCTTACCATTTATGTTGCAGCGGATACTGGCTTGTTAAAAGCGGCGCGGGCATTTGCACGGATGGCAGCTAGCGAATAGTATGGGGGGTTGGCGTGCAACAACTGGTGAGGTGGCGGCGCTCTTCCTCATTTGATCAGGCATTCACAACTTAGTAGGCGTGCAACACAAGAAGTCGGCACATTGACGGTTAGCGCCGCCCGAATGCCTTAGAAACCCATGGCAGAAACCGAGACAAATCCGGAAGCAACAATTTCTGAACGACCCGGCCCAATCGGTAGCTTTACCGGAGACGTGCTGAAGTTAGTTTCAGGAACAACCATTGCGCAGTTGCTAGGACTAGCAGCTAGTCCGCTGTTAACGCGCCTATTTGCGCCAGAAGCGTTTGGGCTGCTAGCTGTATTTAGCTCTTTAACCAGCATCGTTGGCGTACTGGTCTGCTTGCGCTATGAACGCGCTATCTTGCTGCCTGAGGACAATCGCGAGGCGGCCAATTTGCTGGCTGTGAGCCTCCTCAGTGCGGCGCTGGTTACGGCAACCACAATTCTGCTTCTAAGGATGCTGCACGCGCCGCTACTGCGGTGGCTGGATGCTGCAGAACTTGCGCCCTACTTGTGGCTGGCGCCACCCATGGTATTTATCAATGGCGTCTTTCTTGCACTCAATTTCTGGAACACGCGAACCAAGCACTTTGGCCGGCTTTCAGTTGCCCGGGTCACCAGTTCCCTATTAACCACAACTGCAAAGGTTGGGTCTGGACTAGCGGGATATGCAACTGCCGGCGCATTTATCGGCGCGACCGTTTTTGGCCAGGGCATCGCCACAGCCGTTTTAGGCATACAAATCTCGTTGAGCGATCGCAAATTCCTGGGCGGCGCCATAAACTTTCAAGGCATGCTGGACGGGGTCAGACGTTACCGCAAATTTCCGCTTGTCGATATCTGGGGCGCATTCTTAAACAACGTTTCCTGGCAAGTGCCCGTGTTTATGTTGGCCTATTTCTTTAGCCAGACCGAGGTAGGTTTTTACTCATTCGCGCTGCGTTTGATCTACTTGCCCATGTCCCTAATTGGCGCAGCGTTGGGCCAGGTTTTCTTTCAACGCGCCTCGGAGGCCAGGCATGACAGCAGGAAGCTGGGCCATACGACCAAAATGCTGTTTCAAAGATTAATGGCCATATGTCTGCTGCCAACGCTCTTATTAGGCCTGATCGGTAGTGAGGCGTTTAACCTCATTTTTGGCGCCCGATGGACGGAAGCCGGCGCGTATGCTCAAATATTGAGTATCTGGATGCTATTCTGGTTCATCTCATCACCGTTAAGCACTATTTTTACTGTGCTGGAGCGTCAGGGGTCATTGCTAATCATTCACATCGCCATTTTTGGCAGCCGGCTCGCCTCATTGGCGATTGGTGGATTACGTGACGATGTGCGGCTGGCATTATGGCTGTTCGCAATAACAGGCGCCATCGTTTACGGCGCTCTCGTTTTCTGGAATTTGCGGTTGGCCGGTGTTTCTTCGACGATCGTTGTCAAAACCCTGGTCCGCTACTCACTTTATGCACTGCCCGCGGCGCTCGCAGTCTTCGTAGCCAAGCTATTCAACGCTGCTCCCGTCCTACTCGTAAGTCTGGCAGCAGCCGCCTTGCTCGTCTACTATTTCGCGGTAATGAAAAACGAGCGACCATGGTCGACAATCTAAAGCGGAGAAGAGCATGAGAGGAATTGAAAGAGAAAGGGCGTTAGGAAGGCAATATTACCTTTCCGAGAACTACTTCTCATTGACGCAGCTCTGGTCATTCTCGGAGCAGATTTATCACATCATTGGCATGCGCCCTCAGCGCATGATTGAGATTGGCGTCGGAAACGGGTTTGTTTCGGAGTTTCTGAGGACGACGGAGATCGACCTGACGACCATCGACGTTAACCCCAATCTGGCGCCAGACATCATCGCGCCCGTACAGGAGATTGGCGAATTCATCAGGCCGGACGAATATGATCTCATCTCTTGTTGTGAGGTTCTCGAGCACTTGCCCTTCGAAGACTTCGAGCCTACCGTGAAACTGTTTTCTACCCTGTCAGAGCAGTTGTTTTTGACTCTCCCAGTCTTTGGCAACCGGCGTATCGGCTTTGGCGGTGTCGTTCAGTTACCAAAGCTTCAACGGTGGCTAGGCGTGTGGCTTCGACTCCCCATTTTGAGGCGCCGGCTGCCTGAAATGCACTTCTGGGAAGTCGACTATAATAGCCACACGCGCAAAAAGAGCATCGTAGAGATTCTGCGCCGCTATTATCCTGACGTAACTACTGGGCTGTTTAAGGCAAACCCATATCATCGCTACTTCAAGTGCCGCAGCGCCCGGACATGATTGAGCTGTGTCGTTAACAAGAACCCGTATTGTGCTGCTTATTGGGATTTTGGCTCTTTCAATCGCGCAGGTCGATTCGTTGATCACGTCGGCAGCGCGCAATCATGCCTTCCTGCTCATGCTTCAGCTTCAGCGCTCACCGGCGTTGGCGCCCAGAGAACCGCGCCTCGAATCGGCGCAGCAAGCCTTTGGCGACCTGAGTCAGGCACCCAGTGATCGCTATCATCTGTACGCGCGCCGCCTGGACGCCATCATCGGCCGTTGGAATGCTGCGGCGTATCAGCATGATGCGACAGTGCGCGCCCACCTGACGCGAGCGCACGAGGCCCTGGAACAGAAGCAGACGCAGGCAGCCATCGACCAGTTGCGGGCAGCGGCGGATGCCGGGCCAAACAACGTATCGCAAATGGCCCGGCTCTTGTTTGCAGCTCTGCCCCAGGCAGGCGGCGAACCCTATTACGGGGACCCTTCGCCAATCGAGGGCATTCAGATTTCTTCTCAGCTTCCTGCGACGGCAAGCTGTGCGCGTTTGCAGCTGTTTGCTTTATTGATTGACGACTCGGCCCTGGAGCTAGGTAATCCCGTGCACACAATCTTGGTGTGGAAATCGAACGATAGTAGCCAGGATCCGGCCACATTCGCGACGACCTGGTACACCCTTTCGCAAGGGTCCTGGCGCATCCAAATGGCGCATATTCACAATTTGGTAACCGACGGCGGCTTCGAGCGCCTGATGTTGCCGCGAGAAGGTTTGTTGCCGCAATTGCCCCAACCGCTGTTTACTCGCCAGACGCCAAAGCACGTCCTTCTGGAGTACGAGACGCCTGACAACCCCGAAAATCTGGTTCTCAGGTTAGAGGGGCAGGGCCAGACACCGGTTGGCGTGGGCAGCTCGCCCATCTCGCTCGCCACAACAGAACCGGCCCGCGCATTCCTGGTGACCGGTCGCTATCGTACTGTTGGCGACGCCGTACCTCGAATTGGCATTCGCTGGCTGTTACAAGACGGAGGTTCCTGGGACGACAACCTCTCCTCCTACGTTGTCACAGAGACGGCCGGAGACTGGACCCACTTTGCCGGTGTGAGAATTCCTCCTGACGGCGCCGATCAGTTACAATACTGGGCGCTTAATGCCGATGCGGACTCGCAACTGCATCTTGACAATTTGGGACTGTTTCCCATTGATCTTCCATGTGCTGGAGATTAATTTGCCGAAGGAGCCGGCCGAAGAGTCTACGAAATGAACGCGAACGTAGTTAGACAGAGCAGCTCCGCCAGTAGGGCTGTGCCAACGGCAACGGGTAGCTCGTCGCTCTTTTGGGGGGCGGTCGTCAGCTTCGCTGCCACGACCATCGTGGGCGGCATGTTTGCCATTTCGGAGAGCTCATTGGCCATCTTCGCCGCCTTTGCGCTGTTTGCTGCGGTTGGGCTTGCGATTGCGTATAGTCAGGGTGCGGCGTCAAGCCGCCTCTTTCTCGTCGTGTATGCCGTCAGCACCCTGGCAGCGGTTGCTCTTTACTTTGTCTACTTAGGGCGTTTCGGCGCGCCCTATTACTTCGGCGGATCTGATGACTTGGCTTATGAGCTTTGGGGCAGGGATACGGCCGTCCGGCTATCGCCTTTCGCCTACGGTTCCATCCGTGGCACGGTTGTGCCGCCGTGGCACAACTCGGTGGGTTATGTATATCTGGTGAGCTTGTTGTACCGGCTTGGGGATCTGTTTGGCGGATTTCACACAATGATCCCGCGCTATTTCAACGGCATGATCCTCGGCCTGGTAGCGGTCTTCACCTACAGGCTGGCGCTGTGCGTGCGCCTGGACAGAGGGCTGGCGCTCACGGCTGCGCTGGCCACCGGCCTGCTGCCGCTGATGGTCTACAACAGTATTCATACGTTCCGCGATATCCTGGTGGCATTTCTGCTCCTCCTGGTCGTCACGGTCTGGACAACGGGAATGGATGAGGTTAACGGCAGGACGAGCCACTGGCCCTGGGTGCTAACGATAGTGGTGATGCTTGTCATGCTGGAATTGCGGCGATTCCAGGTGGCGGCAATTGTGGCCGTCGTTGCCGCGCGCGTCTTCGTGCAGATACGCTGGCGGCATCGTTGGCAGTGGCTCATGGGTTATTTTCTTCTTCTACTGGCCATTGGAGTGTTACTTCTGTTTCGAGAACAAATTTGGCAGATCGTTGGGCAGCTTGAAGGCTCTCAAGCCGGTTACACGGAGTATCGGCTCGACCGTTCTAATGGCCTTGCTGCCTATGTGTTCAACACGCCTGCGCCTCTCGGCTACCTGCTTCGTTTTGCATACACCCTCATATCACCCATCCCTATTATTACCAATGAAATAGAGCGACTTTGGCTAAGTGTGGGAACCATCATTCAGTATGCCTTCATCCCGTTCCTGATGCTCGGAATCGTTCAGGCGCTGCGTAACAAAGCCTATTGGATGATGCTGAGCGCCTTTGTCGTGCTATTTACCGGCATGTCGTTGGTTACGTTCACGGATCGGCACATCTTGCAATTCTTACCCTATGCCACGATCCTGGCTGCGCTCGGCTATCAACGGCATCGTAAGCAACGTCTCACGATTTGGCTGGCTATGGCCTGGCTTGGCGCATGCCTGGCCATCCTGTATCTCTACCTGAAGTCATAACCCCGTCAAGGGCAGCGCCTTTATGAAACTTCTTATGCTAATCAAAACGAGCGGCCTCGATTATGATGATCGCCTGCGGAAGGAAGTGCTTTCGTTGACCGACCTTGGCCTGGAGGTGAAGATCGTGGCCCTGGAATACGCTAATCGGGCTGAATCTAAGACCGTTTACGGCCGCGGCAGCGCAACCACCATTCGGCTGCGCAGCCGCGATTGGTTCGAGCGCACAAAGGGCCTTGCGTTTAAGCTGTTGGAGATGTATCTCCACTTCTTTGTTCACACCGTGCGCGAAAGGCCCGACATCGTCTGGTTGCACAATCTGGAATTGAGCGCCCTGGCGCCAGTCATCGCCCTGTTACGTCGCCTGGGCTTTGTAAAGCGGCTCGTTTGGGACCAACACGAACTACCCTCCGATGCCACGCTGCAAAGCTCCCGCAAGATGCGGCTATTTGCCCGCCTGATAAATAGCAGCGACGTCGTCGTGATGGCCAATGAAGAGCGGCATGGACTGATTCGCGAGCGGTTTCCCGGCGCCATACACACGCCGGTTAAAATCCTGGATAATTACCCCGATATGTTGTTTCGCGATCTGCCGGCCGAGCAATTACCGGAAGCGATTGTGCAATGGTTGGGCGGCGCTCCTTACCTTCTGGCGCAAGGTGGCGCCAATCCCGAACGCCACCTTTCCGAGCTTATCGCGGCCGTGCTCAGCGACCGACAGGCCAAGCTGATCGTGGTCGGCCCTTATCACCCCGATTTGTTCAGCGAGCTAGATGCGGCGCATGGCAGTTGTTGGCGAGAATACATTACCTTCACGGGCTTCCTGCCGCAGCTCCAGATCCCATCCTATATCGATGGCGCCCTGGCAAGCGTCATTTTTTACACCGTTGATAACGAGAACAACCGATTGTGTGCCCCGAACCGCTTGTATCAGGCGCTGACGCGCGGTGTGCCAATTATCGTCGGGCCTAATCCGCCCATGAGCCGTATTGTAAACAACCACGGGTGTGGCATTATCGTCGACCATGCGGACCCAGTGAGCATACGGCGCGGCATCCGGAAGCTGCGCGACAACCACACTGAATACCGTGCGCGAGCCGAGGCGTGCGTCAACCTGTTTAACTGGGATGACCAGCTCGCCACGATTAAAGAAATCGTATCCTGACAGGGCTGGTGCGAGCAAAGCTGCCTGCGCCGGCACCCCGCTCTTATCTTATGACAAAGCATCCAATGAATGCACTCGTCATCGCCATGAATTGGCCGTCAGACAACAGCGGCTACGGCATTGCGTTGGCCAGCGCCTTAACTGAGTACCTGCACTACTTTAGAAATGTCCATCTGGTGGCCCTGACGCCGGCCCGCTTTCGTGACGCTGAGAAGTGGCGTCAGGCCAGCCTGTCCTGGACTCAGATCGCGATCCCGCAGCGCCCGAGGTGGCAGCGTTTCTTGCAGAGCCTCACAACGGAGACGCCGGCAATAGCCGTCGAGTTTGCAGCGCCCCGCGTTCGCAAGCAGGTCGGCGAAATCGTTCAGGCGTCCCTTGCCATAGCCGGGACCATCGTCTTCTTTGAGGACGTGACGCCGGCCGTTCTGCTGCCCTGGCTAAAGAAGCAGTTTGACACGGCCCATTATGTAGTCCACAGTTATAATGTTGTGTCAAAGGGCTTTGAGGGCTTTACAGGCGTGGGCTCGAAGTTGCTGAGGGCCGCCTGGAGCCTGGAAGTCTCAAAGATGGCTAATCTTGAACGCACACTACTTCGGAGCGCTGATAGCTTCTGGGCGATTTCAGAAGCCGATCGATGCGAGTATGAAAAGCGCTACGATATCCGGCCCGATGATGTGGTTGGCGTCACGATCGACGCGGCGCAATTTTCCGGCGTGAAGCACGGCGACATTGACTCTCTGCTCTATCTGGGTTCTGCTGATCTGCGTAAGGGAAACAGCTTAGACAACTTTATAACCTGGTGCTGGCCCGCAATTCAGAGCGAGAATCCATCGGCGTCGTTTCTACTGGCCGGCGCGAATACCGAGAGATTCACGCGGTCTGAGCGTAGGATTTACGGCATGGGATTTTGCAGCGACGCCCGCGAGTTCCTAGGGCGTGGTCAGATCTTTGTCAACCCTCAAGAGTATGGCTCGGGAATTAAGCTGAAGAGCATCGTCGCCATGCTCGCCGGTAAGGCGCTCGTGTCGACGGAGGTCGGCATTGAAGGAATCGCTGGCGAAGCAGGCCGGCATTACCTGGCGGCGCAAGGCGCTCAGGACCTGAACGAGCCAATTCTGCAATTGATGCGCAACACGCACCGCGCGCGACAGATGGCGCAGGAGGCGCAACAGTTGACGCGAGAAAGTTATAGCGCACAGTCGCTTAGAAGGAATGCAAGACGGGCTTTTGAGGCCCTGACGGACGCCCTATTATGAAAGTTTTGATGCAGGACATTCGCAAAGGAGAGCTAAGAATCGGCGACGTGCCGGCGCCCCAGGTGACGGATGGTGCGCTGCTCATTCAGGTGCAAAACAGCGCGGTCTCGGCGGGCACCGAGCGCATGGTTGTCGACTTTTCGGAAAAGAACCTGCTGCAAAAAGCTCGCGCGCGCCCGGACCTCGTGCGACAGACAGTAGAAAAGGCCAGGAAAGAAGGCCTGTTGGCCACCTTCGACGCCGTGCAGAATCGCCTGGCGCAACCGCTGGCCCTTGGTTATTCCTGCGCCGGAACCGTGGTCGAAGTAGGCGCCGCCGTTACGAGCTTCAAAGCAGGTGACCGCGTGGCCTGCGCGGGCGGCGGCTATGCGTTGCACGCCGAGTTCGTGGCCGTCCCAGAAAATCTCGTCGTCGCCGTGCCAGCGGAGGTCGATTTAGAGGCAGCCGCATTTGCCACGCTGGGAGCCATTGCCTTACAGGGCATTCGCCTCGCGGACGTCAAACTGGGCGAAGTCGTGGCCGTCATCGGGCTTGGCCTGCTGGGCCAATTGACTGTGCAAATGTTGAAATCGGCGGGCTGTATTGTGCTAGGCATGGATCTACAGGGCGCGCGCGCCGATCTTGCAAAGCAGTTGGGCGCAGACGCCGTAGCAACCGGCAGCGCGCAGCTCAATGCCTTGACGGCACAATACACGCAGGGTCACGGCGCCGACGCGGTGATCATTGCCGCAGATACCAGGGACAATGGCCCCATTACGCTGGCCGGCGAAATCGCGCGCAAGAAAGGCGTCGTGGTCGCAGTTGGCGCTGTGGGCATGGACATCCCGCGCAAGACATACTACGAGAAGGAGCTGGATTTCCGCGTCTCCAGTTCGTACGGTCCGGGCCGCTACGACCCGGCCTATGAAGAGAAGGGCCACGACTATCCCTATGCCTACGTCCGCTGGACCGAAAATCGCAACATGCAGGCGTTCATACAGTTGTTGGCCGAAAGACGCGTGGATGTGGCGCCCCTGATCACCCACCGCTTTGCCATCGCAAAGGCGGCCGACGCCTACGATTTAATTACAGGCAAACGCGACGAACCATTTCTTGGCGTCTTGTTAACCTATCCTCAAGCGCCAGATCGCGGCACGACGATCCACCTGCAGCAATGGGCGCCGGCCGCTGCCGCCTCCAACATCCCGCTTGCCGAGGTGCGTCTCGGTGTCCTCGGCGCCGGCAACTTTGCCAACGCCTCGCTGCTGCCGGCTATCAGTAAGCTGGACGGAGTAACCCTGGTGGGCATCGCCAGCAGCAGGGGTCTCAGCGCGCGCACCACCGGCGACCGCTTTGGATTCAAATACTGCTCCACCGACAATCGCCGCATCTTTGACGACGACGCCGTTAACACAGTGGCCATTCTGACACGGCACCACCAGCACGCCGAACAGGTCGTTCACGGGTTAGAAGCGGGCAAGCATGTCTTTGTAGAAAAGCCGCTCTGCCTTACAAGTGACGAGCTGGCCTGGATCCGTGAAACCCTAACGCGGCTGGATCAAGAGGGCCGGCGACCGGCGCTGATGGTCGGCTACAATCGGCGCTTTGCCCCCATGATCGTAGAATTGAAACAACGGCTCAATCAGGTCCACGAACCGCTGATGCTGCACTATCGCGTCAACGCCGGTTATATTCCGCCCGATCATTGGACGCAGGATCCGCAGCAGGGCGGCGGCCGGCTATTGGGCGAAGGCGTACATTTCATCGACCTGCTGATGTTCCTCGTGGGCAAGCCTGTGCAAAGCGTGGACGCCGTGATGCTGCCGGATAGCGGGCGCTACCGCGGGGACAATTTCCTGGTCACCCTGCGCTTCAGCGATGGTTCTGTGGGCGCCGTCACCTATACGGCCGGCGGCAACAGCCGTTTTGGTAAGGAATATCTAGAGCTGTTTGGCGGAGGTCTGGCCGCGCGGCTGGATGACTATCGCTCACTGGAGATTGCGCACGGCGGCGACTTTGTGCGGCGTAGAGCGTGGTTGCGCCAGGATAAGGGTCATCGTGCGGCGTGGCAGGCCTGGGCCGCGCACCTTAAGGGAGAAGCGCCGGCTCCCATGACCGTGCAGGAAATTTACGATTCTACGGCGGCCACACTGGCCGCCAGACATAACCTTTTTAGCGGCCGGCCGGAGACGATTGCCGCGCCATCCGCCGCAGAGCAGAACGAGCAGCAGTAGCCAAAGGAGTAGCCTTTTCATTGTGAGAGTCATTCATGTAGTCGGTGCACGCCCAAATTTTATGAAAGCCGCGCCGGTCATCGAGGCGCTCGGCAAATACAGCGGAATCGAGCAGCAGCTTGTCCATACGGGTCAGCATTATGACGCCAACATGTCGCAGATTTTCTTCAAGGAGCTGGGCCTACCCCGGCCTGACGTCAATCTGGAGGTAGGATCGGCCTCGCACGCCGTGCAGACGGCGCAGATAATGGAACGCTTCGAGCAGGTGGCGCTTTCCGAGAGACCAGACGGTGTGCTGGTCTACGGCGACGTCAATTCAACCGTCGCCGCAGCCCTGGTCTGCAGTAAGTTGCAGATCCCCGTGGGGCACGTCGAGGCGGGGTTGCGCTCTTTTGACCGCACCATGCCTGAAGAGATTAACCGCCTCGTGACCGACCAGCTAGCGGATCATCTCTTCACGCCCTCGGCCGACGGTGACGAAAACCTGTTGCGCGAAGGCATTTCTCCCGAAAAGATCCACCGCGCCGGCAACGTGATGATCGATACCTTGGTGCGCCTCTTGCCGCAGGCCGAGCGACGCTGGCCGGCGCTGCAGCAGCGCTGGAAGCTGACGCAGTATGGCCTGATCACCCTGCATCGGCCGTCCAACGTGGACCAGCCAGATACCCTCGCCGCCATTTTGAATACGTTGCATCGCATCAGTCGACGGCTGCCCTTACTCTTTCCCGTACATCCGCGCACACGGGCACGGATTGCGGCGCTGGAGTTCGATGACCAGTCTCCAGCTGTTCAGCTTGTCGAGCCAGTGGGCTATCTCGACTTTTTGGCGCTCCAACAGCAGGCGACAGTGGTGATAACTGATTCCGGGGGCATCCAGGAAGAAACGACCTACTTGCGCGTTCCCTGCCTTACGGTGCGTGAGAACACCGAGCGGCCCATAACCATTGAGCTGGGCACCAACACGCTTGTAGGCCACGACATGGCGTTGCTCGAAGCAGAAGTGAACCGCATCTGTGATGGCACTGCCATGGACGGGCAACTGCCGCCCCTGTGGGATGGCTGTGCCGGTGCGCGCATCGCGGCCACTATCAACAAAGTATGGCGCGGCTCTTAAACGTGATCGACATGGCCGGCCATCTGCCGGCCCTCTGGCAGTCGCTCGGCCCGGGCTGGTTACTGCGCAGAGCCTGGTATGCGGCCCAGAAGCGTGGCGGCTCGCTGCGCCGGCGGCTGCCTGCCGCGCCCTGGCCCACATTGCCGGAAGTTCTTGGCCCCACAGCCTGCGCCAACGCTGCCGACTATCTCGTATACCGGCGGCGATCAGCTCCGGCATTCTTCTTTGAGATCGGCGCACGTGAGACTTACAGGCCACTCTTCGTGCAGTGGGACGGTGATGCCTGTTTACCTGTCGCCGCGGCCGATGAGCTGGCCGCTGGCTGGATGCGCTATTTCGGTCATGCAAACGTAGAGGTAGGTTTCCCACCGCGATGGCGCTACAACCCGCTGAGCGAAGTCGAAGCACCGGTAGACCGCCATTGGACCGACATAGGTGACTTTGAGCACGGCGACATCAAGGCCATTTGGGAGATGAGCCGCTTCGGCTTCACCTATGCGCTGGTGCGCGCATACTGGCGAACCGGCAATGAGCAGTACCCACAAACCTTCTGGCGGCTGGTGGAAGATTGGATGGCGCAAAACCCGCCGCAGCAGGGCCCGAACTGGAAATGCGGGCAAGAGACGAGCATTCGTGCCATGGCCTGGACCTTTGGCCTGTATGGCTTTCTGGACAGCGCCGCGACGACGCCAGCGCGCGTCGCCGCCATGGCTACGGCCATGGCCCTTTTTGCCCAGCGCATCATGGCCAACCTGCCCTATGCTCTCAATCAGCAGAACAATCACGGCATCAGCGAGGGCATGGGCCTATGGACCATCGGCGCCATGTTTCCGGAACTGCGCCAGGCCGGCGAGTGGCAACGCAAAGGGCGCCAGATCCTGGAAGCGGAAGCCCAGCGCCTGATCTATGATGACGGCGCCTTCTCGCAGCATTCCCTGAATTACCATCGTCTGATGCTGCACGATTATTTGTGGTGCTTGCGCCTGGGCGATATCTTGCAGCAGCCTTTTTCAACGGCGCTGCGACAGCGCGTGGCAAGGGCAATCTCCTTCATCAGCTCGCTGCAGCTCGGCGCCGAGGGCCAGGTTCCGCGTTATGGGCAAAACGATGGTTCCTTGCTTCTACCGTTGAATAACTGCCCTGAGGACGATTACCGGCCGCTGATCCAGGCCGGTCACTTTTTGGTAACGGGACAGCGCCAACGTCCGCCCGGCCCCTGGGACGAAGATCTGCTTTGGCTCTTTGGACCCCAGGCGTTGCAGGCGCCTCTCGACACGGCCGCCGGAAGCCTGGCCGGAGACCTGCTGGCCGAAGAGAGCGGACATTATACGATGCGCCTGTCGCGCAGCAGCGCCTTCGTGCGCTGTGGGCGCTTTCGCCATCGCCCCGGCCAGGCCGACCTGCTGCACCTCGACCTCTGGTGGCAGGGCCAGAACATGGCCCTAGACCCCGGTACCTACAGCTACAATGCGCCGCCGCCTTGGAGTAATCCGTTCGCCGCCACGCGCTATCACAACACGGTCACGGTTGACGGCCAGGAGCAAATGGATAGAGCCAGCCGCTTTCTGTGGTTGCCGTGGATATGTGGCCATGTGCGCGCCATACGCCGTTCTGACGGCGGCAGCCTGGTTTACTGGGAAGGCCAACACGATGGTTATCGACGATTGCCATGGCCGGTAACCTACCGCCGTGCCATCCTGGGCCTTGCGCGCGACCATTGGCTTGTACTCGACGTTCTACATAGCCAGGGCGTCCACGACTACCGCCTACATTGGCTCTTTCCAGACTTGCCCTACCAGTGGCAGGAAGAAGGTGCGGCCTTGCTGCTGGAAGCGAGTGCGGGCGGCTATCGAGCTGTCGTTGGCGCAATCGATGCCCGGCCACAGATAAGCTTGCTGCGCGCGGATCCACAAAGCCCGCGCGGCTGGTATGCCCCTCACTACTACCGCCGCCAGCCAGCGCTAAGCCTGGCGGCGCACTTGCAGGGCGCACAGGCAGCTTTCTGGTCACTGCTGGGACCCGACACGGCTAAAGTGACCGCCAACAACGCGGATATCTCCGTTGCAGCGCCGCAATGGCAGGCAATGATCCATCTGGCTGGACATTCAGAGACAACCGTCGTCGACCGTGTTGCGTTCCAGGCAGACATGGATGACATTTTGGAGCTTTCGCCTTGAGTCTGCGAGCGATGATGCACCCGGCGCGTTGCCTGTCAGGTCATACTCGACTGCTATGAAGATCCTCTACTTTCACCAACACTTCGGCACGCCAGCGGGTTCGGCTCCTACGCGCTCGTATGAGATGGCCAGGGCGCTGGTGGCGGCCGGTCATCGCGTTACGATGGTCTGTGGCGCCTATCAGCAGGCTGCCCTGGATCTGCCCTGCGACGCGACCAACAACTGGGCGCGGGGTGACATCGATGGTATCGACGTCATCTCCTTGCCGCTCAACTATTCCAACCATGATGGTCTGGCGCGGCGCACGGCCACGTTCCTGCGGTTTGCCTTGCGTAGCGTAAGCATCGCCTTGCGCCACGACTATGACCTGTTATTCGCGACCTCTACGCCCCTGACCGCCGGCATCCCGGGTATTTTGGCGCGGCTGCTACGGCGCAAGCCTTTCGTGTTTGAAGTACGCGACCTGTGGCCCGAACTGCCGCGAGCCCTGGGTCTGCGCAACCCGTTGTTGCTCGGCGCGATGTCTATTCTCGAGTGGCTCTCATATCGCTCGGCGCAGGCGTGTATCGGTTTGTCTCCGGGCATCGTAGATGGAATTCGCCGGCGGTCGCACCCTCAAACGCCAGTTGCCATGATCCCTAATGGCGCCGACCTCGAACTTTTCAAGCCCGCACGTCGCGAACAGCTACGAATTGCCGGTATCTGCCCGCACGACTTTGTGGCGCTGTTCGCCGGCGCGCATGGCGTGGCCAACGGGCTCGATGCCGTGGTGGCCGCGGCGATCGCCCTGCAAGAGCGCGGCCAGGAACGCATCAAGCTGCTCCTGATCGGCGACGGTAAGGAAAAGGAGCGCCTGGTGCAATGGGCAAGCTCCGAGGGCCTGACCAATTGTCTGTTCCTTGATCCGATTCCCAAAGCGCAACTGGCTGAGCTGTTAGGCTGCGTGAATTGCGGCCTGATGATTCTAAAGAACGTGCCTGCCTTTTACTATGGCACTTCGCCCAACAAGTTCTTCGATTACATTTCGGCCGGCATTCCCGTCTTGAACAACTATCCCGGTTGGCTCGCCGACTTAATAACCGAGTACAATTGTGGAACCGTCGTGCCGCCCGACGATCCTCAGGCCTTCGCCGAGGCCCTCATTGAGATGGCAAACTCTGAACAACGATGTAGGCACATGGGTCAAAATGCGCGGAGGTTGGCTGAGAGCGAATTTTCGCGCGAGAAGCTGGCAGCTGAATTTGTATCGTTCCTGGAGACGACCGCCGATGGTGAATAGCGTCGACTGAAGCATGTATAAACGCCCTTTAGATCTGGTTGCTGCGCTCGCTGGAATGGTACTGTTTTCGCCCCTGTTTGTGCTTCTCGCCGTGCTGGTACGGTTTAAGCTAGGCTCCCCGGTCTTATTCCTGCAGCGGCGTCCAGGCCGCCACGGCAAGCCATTCACGATTTACAAATTTCGCACCATGTCTCATGCACGCGACGCAGATGGAAATCTGCTGCCAGACGAGATACGGATCACGGCGTTAGGGCGCTTCCTGCGCCGTACCAGCCTGGACGAACTGCCGGAACTGTGGAACGTTCTAAAGGGAGATATGTCCCTGGTTGGCCCGCGGCCCTTACTGATGTCCTATCTTGACCTCTATGCCCCAGAACAAATGCGCCGCCACGACGTGCGACCGGGCATCACCGGCTGGGCGCAGGTCAATGGCCGAAACGAACTGACGTGGGAAGATAAATTCAAATTGGACGTCTGGTACGTCGACAATCATTCTCTTTGGCTTGACTTGAAAATCCTATTCTTGACCGTCTGGAAAGTTGTGCGACGAGAAGGCGTAAACCAGCCAGGCTATGCAACAGTACGCTACTTCCAGGGCAGTGGAGAACACCAGGATTAAACATATGCCTGCCATACGCATAGGATTTGCCGGAGACCGTGACATCGCCGTTTGGGTGCTTAAGTTCCTTCTGAACGAGGGTGTGAAACCTACAGTGCTGATGTTGTCGGCGCCTTCCAGGGCGTCGCATAAAGAAGAGCTGCGCGCCTTGTGTCCGTTTTTGACTGAAGACCGGGTGTTGATTGGCCAGGCATTTCGAACTGACAGCGGCATGACCTTGCTAAAATCGCTGGAACTTGACTACATCCTCTCAATTCACTTTCCCTACATTGTCCCCAAATCCGTCCTGGAAATCCCGCATTATGGGGTACTGAATCTTCATCCGGCTTACCTGCCGTTTAACCGCGGTTGGCACACACCATCCTGGGCTCTGCTAGAAGGAACGCCTATTGGAGCAACCCTGCACTTCATGGACGAAGGTGTTGATACGGGCGATATCATTTTCCGCAAAGAGCTGAGGATAGCGCCAGACGATACCGCACATAGCCTTTATGGACGATTGAAGGAACTGGAATATGAGCTATTCCGGGAATCCTGGTCGCAAATAGCGGCGGGAACATACCAGCGTGTTCCTCAGTTGCCTCATGAGGGCACCAGGCATAAAAAGGAAGAGCTCTTCTCAGAAGCGATACAGCGAATCGATTTGGAAGAACGAATAGTCGCAGGTGACCTGTTAAGAAGATTGCGCGCTCTGACGACTAATAGTGTAAGCGAGGCTGCCTATTATGAAATTGATGGAAAGCGTTATCGTGTCCAGGTCCACATTCAAGAAGACGATGTGCTATAAACAGATAAGAGAATTGCCATGACAACCCTCCCCATCACCCACCTAACCCTCTACAAACACGGCGTCGGTTATTTCCAGCGCCGGGGCCAGTTCGATGGCGAGCAAGTGGCCCTCACATTTCGCAGCGACGACATGAACGATGTGCTCAAGAGCCTGACGGCTATCGATACCGGCGAAGGCAAGGTGTTGGGCGTTGATTATGCCACGCCGCAGAGCCGCGAGGAGCGTCTCGCAGGCAACAGCATCCGCCTGGACGACCGGCGCAGCCTGCGTGACCTGCTGATTGGTCTGCGCGGCCGTGCCGTGCGCCTACACCTGGACCAGGAAGAGCAGGTCGAGGGCGTGCTGGTGGGCATCGACGAGCTGTCCGAACGCCAGGAGATTGGCGATACGCCCGTGAGCCTGCTGCTGGAGGGCACAGAAGAGGTGCGCAAGCTGCCCCTGGGCCGGCTGCAAGGCGTGGTGCTGCGCGACGAGCAGGCGGCAGCGGACCTGCGCTTCTTCTTAGAGACGGCCCTGGGCCAGGAAGACTCCCGCCGCGTATCCATCCGCCTCACGCCCGGCGCGCACGATCTACGCGTCAGCTATCTGGCGCCCGCGCCAACGTGGCGCGTGAGCTACCGCCTCATCGCCGACGAGGAGGCCGGCAAGGCGCTGCTGCTGGGCTGGGGCATCTTCGACAACCGCCTGGAAGAGGATCTCGAAAACGTGTCGCTGTCCCTGGTGGCCGGCATGCCCATCTCTTTCGTCTATAACCTTTATGAACCCAGGACGCCGCAGCGGCCCGAGGTGGAAGATGAGGAGCGCGTTGCCCCTGGGCCAGTCGAGTTCGCCGCGGCCATGTCGCCGCCCATGGCTTACTCGGCGGCCTTAGAAGCGGCGCCCGCCGCACCTATGGCCAAGAGGAGCATGCGCGTCATGTCGCGCGAAGATTACCGTGGCGCGGCGCAGGTTGAAGTCAGCGCCGAGTCGCTCGGCGAGCTGTTTCAATACAACATCAGCGCGCCAGTCAGCGTGGGGCGCGGCCAGTCGGCGATGGCGCCCATTGTGGCTACCGACCTTTCCTACCGCAAAGAGCTGCTGTACAACGGCCTCACGCTGCCAAGCCATCCTGTCGCCAGTCTGCGCCTGCAAAACGAGAGCGGGCTCACCCTGGAGCGAGGGCCGGTTACTGTCGTGGATAACGGCCAATATGTGGGCGAGGCCATCGTGCCCTTCACCGCGCCGGATGGCGAGTTCGTGACGCCCTATGCCGTGGAGTTAAACGTGCGCGTCCAGGAGCGCAGCGGCTCGAGCAGCGCGCTGCACAGCGTCTACATCCGCGAGGCGCTGCTGGTGATCGAGCAATGGGACATTCGCTGGCGTGAATACCAGGTGAACAACAACGGCGCCGAAGAGCTGACCATCCTCGTCGAGCATCCACGGCAGCCAAAGTACGAGCTGTACGACTCGCCACAGCCGGCCGAACGCACCGCCGAGCATCTGCGCTTTAGCGTCACAATACCGGCGCGCGGCGAGCAGACCCTGCGCGTGCAGGAGCGCACGCTGATTAGCAGGCATGAGTCGCTCGAACGCCAATCGTACGAGCAGCTCCAGCGCTACCTGCGCCGCGGCCTGATCGACCGCGCCACCCACGATGCCCTTGCCGCAATTCTACGCCTGATAGAAGGCAAGCAGCGCGCCGAGCAGCGCCTGCAGCAAATCGAGAGCGAGCGACAGAAAACCTACCAGGCCCAGCAGCAGATCCACGGCAACATGGCCGCCCTCTCCGCCACCGGCAAAGAAGGCGAGCTCCGCGCCCGCTACGTGGGCAAGCTCGAATCGACTGAAGCGCAGCTCGCCGCCCTACAGCGCGAGGAAGCGCAGCAGCAAGCAGAAATCAAGCGCCTCGAACAAGAACTGGAACAACGCATCTCCGCCCTAAAGGCGAGCCAAGGTTCGTAGTGGCGCGATTATGCACTTTTACAATTTAAATACCTAATAGACCCG
>CAYLJW010000033.1:0-54749 GCA_964384155.1 uncultured Ardenticatenaceae bacterium | reverse complement strand
GACCCCAGGCACGCTGTTAACGTACATAATGCTTGACTTTTAACACGATATCTACAAGCTTTGAGGCGGGCGGCGGAGGCGTTGCCAGGGCCAGAGGCCCACGGTGAGGTCGCGGCGTTGGAAGAAGAAGAGGGCCAGGAGTAGGGAGATGAGGCCGGCGCCCAACAGCAAGAGCGTGTCGGCCAGCTCTTGGCCCTGGCTGACGCCTTGCGCCGTGGTGTCGAGGTAGGTGAAGAGGAAGAGTGGCTCGAACGGCTCCAGCAGCGAGGAGGAAGCAGCCAGGTTATTGCCGAAATAGCCGATAATTAAAATGGCCGAGGCGATGGTCGCCGCCGTGCGGCGGTTGGGGCTGAAAGCCGCCAGGAAGATGCTAATCATGGCCATGGCAAAAACTAGCGGCCAGGCGTCCATATTGGCCCGGAACAGATCCAGGGCCGTCAGGTCTGTGTTGAGCTGTGATTTTATCGATTCGAACACCAGAATGGTGACCAGGCCTACAAAGATGAAGATGAGCAGCGTGGCGATGCTGAGGGCCAGGGCCTTGGCCAGCACGATTTGCCGGCGCGCCAGCGGCAGGGTGACGATCATCTCCAGGCGGCCGTCTTCCTCTTCCGCCGCCAGCGTGCCTGTGCCGTTAATAATGGCATAGATGGCGACGATCAGGGCCATCATCAGCACCAGCACCGAGCCCACCCAATCGCCGAAGGTTTGAAGCTGCATGCCGAAAGCCTGGTAGATTTCCAGGTCGCCAAACTGCACCATCTGTTCCTCTACCGACGGGTAGATGCCGATATAGACGAGGGGAAAGCTAGCCATGCCGATGGCCCAGCCAATGATGGCGTTGCGCCGGAATAGCAGCTCTTGCCACAGCAACCTAAGCATGGTCGTCCTCGTTTCCTTTGCCGTAGTAAGCCAGGAAGATCTCCTCCAGGCTCACCTGATGCGTTTCGATGTTTTGCACGTTCAGCTGGGCGGCCCGTGCCAGCACCTGCGCCAGATTTTCTTGCAGCTCCAGGCTAATCTGGCGGCCATCACGCTGCAGCACAGTAACGCCGGGCAAGGCAAAGGCGTCGTCGGGCGGCGGCTCGTCGAAGCCGAGGCTGAGGCGCGTCACGCGCCGGCGGATGAGGTCTTCGACGCGCTGAGTGGCCACCAGCCGGCCGCCGCGGATGATGCCCACGCGATCGCAGACGGCCTGCACCTCGGACAGGATGTGCGAGGAGAAGAAGACCGTGCGCCCTTCGGCCCGTACTTCGCGCACCATCTGCAGCACGGTCTGCTGCACCAGGGGGTCGAGGCCGCCAGTAGGCTCGTCGAGGATCAACAGGTCGGGGCGGCTCATGAAGGCGGCGACCAGGCCCACCTTTTGCTTGTTGCCGCGCGAGAAGGCGCCAATTTTGCGGCTGGTGTCCAGGTCCAGGCGCTCGGCCAGCTGGCGCCAGGGCGCCTCGCCGCGCTCGTCGCCGCGCAGAAAGCCGATCATGCGGAAGAAGGCGCCAGCCTTCATATTCTTGTAAAGCGCCAGCTCGCCGGGCAGGTAACCCACGCGGCGGCGGATGGCGACGCCGTCGTCACGGCAGTCGAGGCCAAAAATGGCAGCGCGGCCGCTGGTGGGGCGGATGACGTCGAGCAGGACGCGCTGCGTAGTGGTCTTGCCCGCGCCGTTGGGCCCCAAGAAACCATACACTTCGCCGCGCTCGACTTCCAGATTGACGCCTTCAATGCCGCGGTGGCGTCCATAATAGACCGTGAGATCATGCGTTTGTATGAGCGGGTCGGCCATCTGTGCTCCTGGGTTGGGTACATCGGCGCTACATCAATAGCCATGAATTATTGTCCGGAATGCGGCGCTTGTCGAACAAGGTCATTGAGGATCATCCGCGATTATTTGATCCAGATCATTCACTGGCAGCGCCTTTCCGCTATGATGGTGGTAATGAAGCGTAACATGTATAGAGCACAAGAGGTTTGTAGTTGGGCGGTTTACGGCCCCCGTGCGAGCCATGAACCGCCTTACTACGGACTTGAACCGAAATGAGGAGTGATAACAGATGAAAACGATACTACGCAGTGCAGAGCTTTCATGCCCTTCTTGTGTGGCCAAGATTGAAAAAGCGCTGGTGAGCCTGGCTGGTGTAGAGGCGGCCACGGTGCACTTCAACACCGGCCGCATCGAGGTCGAGCACGAGGCCGCCGTCGACGATGATGAACTAGTGCGCGCCGTACAGCGCGCCGGCTACGAGGCCCACATCGCGGCCTTCTAACGCTGAGCGCACAGAGCGAGCCGCCGGCTCCTTTTTGCCAGAGGTATTGTTGTGTTAAAGAACGCCTTTAGTAGCACCCGCAACCGTCGCCAGGCGATTACGATCGTCAGCGGCGTGCTGATTGTCGTGGCCCTGGTCGCGGGGCGGCTGAGTTATCCCGGCGCGCGTACGGCGCTGCTGGTCGGGGCCGCGCTGCTTGCCGGCTCGGACATCGCTGTGCGCGCCTGGCACAGCCTGCGCAACCGCCATGTCAGCATTGAGCTGCTGGTGACTATCGCCGCCGCCGGCGCGCTGCTGATTGGCGAGGTGTGGGAAGCGGCGGCGGTGACTTTCTTGTTTATGCTGGGCGCCTACCTGGAGGCGCGCACCATGGCGCGCACGCGCCGGGCGCTGCAGGAGCTGTTGGCCCTGGCGCCCAGCACGGCGCTAGTGCTGCGCGAGGGGCAGGAGCAGGAAGTTGCGGCGCACCGGGTGCGTTGGGGTGAGACCGTGCTGGTGAAACCCGGCGCGCGCATTGCCGTGGACGGCACGGTGACGATGGGCCGGGCGGCCGTCGACGAGAGCGCTATCACAGGGGAGTCGATTCCTGCGGAAAAGACCGCCGGCGATGTGGTGTACGCCGGCACGGTGAACCAGAATGGCTTGCTGCATGTGCAGGCCACAGGCGTGGGCGCAGATACCACGCTGGCGCGCATTATCCGGCGCGTGGAAGAGGCGCAGGAGGCCAAAGCGCCAACGCAGCAGTTTATCGAGCGCTTTGCGCGCTGGTATACGCCGACGATCATCGGCCTCAGCACCGTCGCTTACCTGCTGACCCGCGATATGGCCCTGGCGCTGACGCTGCTGGTGATCGGCTGCCCCGGCGCGCTGGTGATCTCCACGCCGGTCTCGGTGGTGGCGGGCATCGGCCGCGCGGCGCAGCGCGGCATTCTAGTGAAGGGCGGGCAGTTCTTAGAGCAGGCCGGCAAGATCTCGGCGGTGGCCCTGGATAAGACAGGCACGCTGACGGCCGGTAAGCCGCGCCTGACAGACGTGATCGCGCTGCAGCCGGCGGCGGTGGCCGCGGGGGGAGGCTCGGAACTGCCAGGGCTTGGGGCGGAAAGCGAAATCATTCGCTGGGCGGCCATTGCGGAAGCAGGATCGGAACATCCGCTGGCAGCGCCTATCCTGGCAGCGGCGCCGGAGCTGGAGATTGACCGTGAGGCGCTGTGGTTCGAGATGCACACGGGCCGCGGCGTCAGCGCGGTGTATGAGGGACACAGTATCGTGGTGGGCAGCCCGGCTTTGGTGCAGGAGCAGGGGGTCACGGTGCCGGCCAGCGCCACGGTGCGCCTGGAGCAACTGCGCAACGAGGGCAAAACGGCAGTTTTGGTAGCCGTAGACGGCGTGGCGCTGGGCATTTTAGGCATCGCCGACACGTTGCGGCCCGACGCGCCGGAGCTGCTGAACCGGCTGCAGCAGGCGGGCCTGCGCGTGCTGATGCTGACAGGCGACAACCGGCGCACGGCGCAGGCCATCGCCGCGCAGGCCGGCCTGGCGGAGGTGCACGCGGGGCTGATGCCGGAAGAGAAGCTGGCGGTGATCGAGCGCCTGCAGCATGAAGGGCACGTGGTGGCCATGGTTGGCGACGGCATTAACGATGCCCCGGCGCTCGCCGCCGCGGATGTGGGCATGGCCATGGGCGCGGCGGGCACAGATGTGGCCATCGAGACGGCCGACATCGCACTGATGGCCGACGACTTGCTGAAGATTCCGGAGGCCATCCGCCTGTCACACGCCACGCTGCGCAACATCCGCCAGAATGTGGTGATCGCGCTGCTGACGGTGGCCGGCTTGCTGGCAGGCGTGCTGCTGGGCAAGGTGCACATGGCCGGCGGCATGTTCGTCCACGAGCTGTCGGTGCTGGTGGTGATCGTCAACGGCATGCGGCTGCTGCGGGCGTAGGGGAGAAAAGGGGACACAGATTTACACAGATTGGCACAGATAAAAAGAGGTAAATCTGTGTAGGTCTGTGTTTTTCTGTGTCCCATTTTGCTGTTCAAGCAGGACAATTTTAGAGATCACGGTAAAATGGGAGCTGTCTCACCGAAGTGAGGAGCAGAATAATGGATATCAGCAAAGAGCGTCGCGTCATCCTACGACCCATTGAGGATGGCTGGTGGCTGGCCGAGGTGCCTAGCTTGCCCGGTTGTCTCTCCCAGGGTTCGACAAAAGAGGAAGCTTTGGAGAACGTGAAGGATGCCATTCGAAGCTATATAGCCGTTCTGGAAGAAGACGGGCTTCCTATTCCTCCAGACGATTACCGAAAGGCAGAATTGACTGCCGCATGACTCAACTTCCCCGCGATGTGTCGGGACAATAATGCGTGCGGGCGCTTGAACGGGCTGGTTTCCGAGTGAGAAGACAGACAGGTAGCCATATAATCATGAGGCGCGATGAGCCACCCACAATGGTTTCTATACCCGATCATCGCCAGCTAAAACCAGGCACTCTGCGCAGCATTATCCGTCAGGCCGATCTGACAGTAGAAGCGTTCGTGGCACTTTTATAGGTAGGAAAGAGGACCCACTCATGACATCCCACCCCCCCCAAACCATGGGCCAGCAGTTTGGTCGTCGTTCCTGGGCCGAGCCCTGGAAAATCAAGATGGTCGAGCCCATTGCGCTCAAGACGGCCGATGAGCGCCGGCGAGCGCTGGAAGAGGCCGGTTACAACACCTTCTTGCTGCGTTCGGAAGATGTGTACATCGACTTGCTCACAGACAGCGGCACCAGCGCCATGAGCGACCGCCAGTGGGCAGGTATGATGCTGGGCGATGAGGCCTACGCCGGCAGCCGCAACTTTTATCGCCTGGAACAGGCCGTGCAGGACGTGTACGGCTACCACTACCTGGTGCCCACCCACCAGGGGCGCGGCGCGGAGCACTTGCTGAGCCAGGCGCTGATCCGGCCGGGGCACACGATCCCGGGCAACATGTATTTCACCACCACGCGCCTGCACCAGGAGCTGGCAGGCGGTACGTTTGTGGACGTCATCGTGGACGAGGCGCACGATCCCGGCAACACCGACCCGTTCAAAGGCAACATCGACTTGCAGAAGCTAGAGCGCCTGGTGGATGAAGTTGGCGCGGATAACATTCCTTACGTGAGCCTGGCAGCGACGGTGAATATGGCCGGCGGCCAGCCAGTCAGCATGGCCAACGTGCGTCGCTTGCGCGACTTCTGCACGCGCCACGGCATACGCATCTACCTCGACGCCACGCGGATGGCGGAAAATGCCTTTTTCATTCAGGAGCGCGAGGAAGGCTACGCTGAGAAATCGATCGCCGCCATTCTTAAGGAGTTTTGCAGCTACACGGACGGCGCCTGGATGAGCGCCAAGAAAGATAACCTGGTGAACATAGGCGGCTGGCTGGCGGTGAATGACGAAGACGTGTTCGAGCTGGCGCGCAATATGGTGGTGGTCTACGAAGGGCTGCACACCTATGGCGGCATGGCCGGGCGCGACATGGAGGCAGTAGCCATCGGTATCGAGGAGTCGGTGCAAGACGAGCACATCCATGCGCGCGTGGGCCAGGTGCGTTATCTGGGCCAACTGCTGCAAGAGTGGCAAATTCCCATCGTGCTGCCCGTGGGCGGCCACGCCATTTTCCTCGACGCCAAACGGTTCTACGCGCACCTCCCACAAGACCATTTCCCGGCGCAGACGTTGGCCGCAGAGCTGTACCTCGACGCCGGCGTGCGCGCCATGGAGCGCGGCATCGTCAGCGCGGGGCGCGACCCGCAAACGGGCGACCATCGTTATCCAGCCCTAGAGCTGACGCGTCTGACCATCCCGCGCCGTGTATACACCCAAGCGCACATGGACGTAGTGGCGGAATCGGTGAAGGCCGCTTACGACAAGCGCGAGCAGACGCAGGGCCTGGAGATGGTCTATGAGCCGCAATATCTGCGTTTCTTCCAGGCGCGCTTCGCGCGCAAAGGGTAGCAGGCGGTGAGCAATGGCGCGTCGCGTACCGTGCTGGTGACCGGCGCGACGGGCGCGATCGGCTACGCCATCTGCCAGGCCCTGGCGCGCACGCCAGACCTTGAGCTGGTGCTGGTGGGCCGCGACGAGGCGCGCACGCGCCGGGCGGCGGAACAGTTACGGCTGGAGAGCGGCCACTCGACAATTCAGTTCGAGCTCGCCGACCTCTCGCGCGAGCAAGAAATCGTCGATCTGGCGGCCCGGCGGCCGGGTCCCCTGCACGTGCTGCTGAACAACGCTGCCGTTACGCCGCGCACCAGGCAGGAGACGGCGGAAGGCATCGAGCTGCAGTTCGCCACCAACGTGCTGGGCTATGTGTGGGCCACACTGGCTTTCCGCCATCAGCTTGCGGCGGCGGCGCGGGACGGTGGCAAGCCGGCACGTATCGTGAATGTCGCCAGCAACTATGCGGGCGACCTGGACCTGGACGACTTACAATTCCAGCGCCGACCTTACGACAACCGCCGCGCCTACCGGCAGTCTAAACAGGCTAACCGCATGCTTACGGCGGCCTTTGCCGCGCGCCTGGCGCCAGAGAAGATCACGGTGAACGCCTGCCACCCCGGCGATGTCAGTTCGCGGCTCAGCAACAACCTGGGCTTTGGTGGGCCCGATAGCGCAGAACAGGGCGCCCAGGTCCCGGCGTGGCTGGCGACATCGCCGGACGTAGCAGGAGTAAGCGGCCGCTATTTTTGGGGGCAGCGCGCGGTAATGGATCCTTTTGCGGAGGATCGGCGTGCGGTGGAGCGGCTATATGAGATCTGCATGGGTTTCTGGGGTAAGGCGGGTTTATAGCGGGTAGGGTCGAGCAGTGACCTGCCCTACTACAAGCCTTTTTTCGCTCCAACACACTTCTAAGGCATTTGCGTCTACACTGGATAGGTGCAGATTGCCTATGAGGTGAAAGATGAGCGGACATTCGCAGCACCATTCGCACGAGCCGGAACATGAAGCCGAGCGCGAGCCAGCGCAGGAAAGCCACGGCGACGATCACGGGCACCACGAACACCACGAGCAGGCACACGGGCACGAGCACGAGGTCTACGACCACGACGCCGGCCCCGAGCAGCACGAGCAGCACGCCCACCACCACGACCACGGCGCAGGGCATGAGCACCATGCAGGGCACGGCCACGGAGCGGGCCACGGACACGGCGGCCATGCGGACCACACGGGTCACGAAGAGATGTTCCGTCGCAAGTTCTGGGTGTCGCTAATCTTGTCGATCCCCGTGCTGATTTACAGCCCCATGATTCAACAGTGGCTGGGCTTCACGGCGCCGCCTTTCCCTGGCAGCGAATGGATCACGCCGGTTCTTTCGGTGGTGATCTTCGCTTACGGCGGTCTGCCCTTCCTGCAAATGGCCGTGCCGGAGCTGCGCAGCGGCCAGCCGGGCATGATGACGCTCATCTCCCTGGCCATCACCGTGGCCTTTGTATATAGCCTGGCCGCGCTTCTCATACCCGGCGCGGAAACCTTTTTCTGGGAGCTGGTTACGCTCATCGACATTATGCTGCTGGGCCACTGGCTGGAAATGCGCAGCGTGCGCCAGGCCTCGCGGGCCCTGGACGAGCTGGCCAGGCTGATGCCAGACACCGCCGAGCGCATCGAGCCCGGCGGCGCAACGGCGCAGGTGGCGCTCTCGCGGCTGCGCAACGGCGACCTGGTGCTGGTGCGCCCAGGGGCCAGTGTGCCGGCCGACGGGCTTGTGGAGCAGGGCCAATCCACGGTGGACGAAGCGTTGATCACCGGCGAATCGGCGCCGGTCTCTAAGGATGTGGGCGACGAAGTGATCGCCGGCACGATCAATGGTGACGGTAGTCTGCGCGTGCGCGTACAGGCCACGGGCGACCAGACGGCGCTGGCGGGCATCATGCGCCTGGTGGCCGAAGCGCAGCAAAGCAAGAGCGACACCCAGCTTCTGGCGGATAAGGCCGCCGGCTGGCTGTTCTATGTGGCGCTGGCTGTGGCCGCGCTGACGGCCATCGCCTGGACCCTGGCCACTGGCTTTAATGTGGATGTGATCGCCCGCGTGGCGACGGTGCTGGTGATCGCCTGCCCGCACGCGCTGGGCTTGGCTATTCCGCTGGTGGTGGCCATCACCACCTCAATCGGCGCGCGCAACGGCATTCTGGTGCGCAACCGCCTGGCGCTGGAAGAAGCGCGCGAGCTCGACGTAGTTGTGTTCGACAAGACCGGCACGCTCACGCGCGGCGAGCATGGCGTGGTAGGCCTAAGCACGGTTGAGGGCGTAGAAGGCGACGAAGCCCTGGCCCTGGCCGCGGCCGTAGAAGCCGACTCTGAGCACCCCATCGCCCGCGCCTTGCGCTACAGCGCCCAGCAGCGCAACCTGCAGCTTGCCGCCGGCGTGACCAACTTTGAGGCGATTCAGGGGCGCGGCGTGCGCGCCACGCTGAACGGGCAGGCGATTTATGCCGGCGGCCCGGGCCTGCTAGCGATGTTGGAGCTGGATCTGCCGGAGGCGCTGCGTCGCTTCGCAGCGGAGGCGGGCCAGAAGGGACAGAGCGCCATCCACCTGGTGCGCGACGGGCAGGTGATCGCCTCGTTCGCCATCGCCGACGTGATTCGCGAGGAGAGCATGCAAGCCGTGCGCCGGCTGCAAGAGATGGGCATCGAAGTGGCCATGCTCACCGGCGACAGCGAAGCCGTGGCGCGCGCCGTGGCCGCCGAGCTGGGCATCGACACCGTGTTCGCTCAGGTGCTGCCGCAGCATAAAGCGGCCAAAATTGTCGAGCTGCAAAGCCAGGGCAAACGCGTGGCCATGGTGGGCGACGGGGTGAACGACGCACCGGCGCTGGCCCGCGCCGACGTGGGCATTGCCATAGGCAGCGGCACCGATGTGGCCGTCGAATCGGCCGGCCTGATTCTGGTGAAGAGCAACCCGCTGGACGTGGTGCGCATCGTGGAGCTGAGCCGCGCCAGCTATCGCAAGATGATCGAGAACCTCATGTGGGCCGCCGGCTACAACGTGGTCGCCCTGCCGCTTGCCGCCGGCGTTCTGGCGCCTTGGGGCATCGTGCTGTCGCCCGCTGTTGGCGCCGTCTTGATGTCGCTCAGCACCATCGTCGTAGCCATCAACGCCCAGCTTTTGCGGCGGCAGGTGGATGTGCAGCCGCAGGTCGCATAAGTGGCATACACGCCGGATCGTTCTACAATTGACCGGCGACGGGCCGATTGCGGCCAGGGCGCTTTTGGAGGGCGCCAGAGATGCGCGACGGCGATTTTTACGGCATGGCCACGCATATCATCGGCAACGAGCGGCTCACGCTGGAGTTTTTGCGTGACGCCGGGCCGCGCATTGTGCGCCTGATGGTTGCCGGCAGCGACACGAATCTTTTTGCCGAGACGCCGCACATCCGGCTGCCCTCGCCGCACGGCCCTTACACGCTGTATGGCGGGCACCGGCTGTGGCACGCGCCAGAGCTGCCCGCGCGCACCTATGTGCCCGACGATAGCGGCCTATCCATCGAGCGCATGGCGAGTGGCGTGATCTTGCAGCGCGCGGCGGACGAGCACAGCCGCATTGCCAGATCGCTGGAGGTGGTTCTGCACGGCGAGCGGGCCGCGGTGACCGTGCGGCACACGTTGCGCAACGACGGCGTGTGGCCCGTGGAGCTGGCCGCGTGGGCCATCACGCAGCTACCGCCGCAGGGCGTGGCCATTCTGCCGCAGCCAACGGCGCCGCTGGACCCAGACGGCCTGCTGCCAAACCGGCGGCTGGTGTTGTGGCCCTACTCGCGCTGGTCAGACGCGCGCCTGGAGCTGCATGACGACCTTACCCTCGTGCGCGGGCGCGCGGACATGGCTCAAAAGCTGAAAGTAGGCGCGATGAATCACGAAGGTTGGGCCGCATATCTGGGCGCCGGCCATCTCTTGGTGAAGAATTACGATCCGCAGCCGGCCCTGCCGCACCCGGATATGGGCTGCAACATGGAAGTGTATACCGACGAGGCTTTCCTGGAGCTGGAGACGCTTTCTCCCTTTAGCCTGCTGGAGCCGGGCGCCGAGCTGAGCCATGTAGAAACGTGGCACATTTACGCCGCGCCAGACAGCGGATCAGACGTCGATGCGCTGCGCGATCTGCTTCGCACCGTGCAGCATCAAATGCGCGCCGCACGCCACGCATCCTAACAGCCACGGCGCCTGAACTGGTAGAGGAAATTATGGCTCACTTGAAGCGTGTCTTGCCCACTGTGCTGTTCATGGCTGCGCTGCTGAGCGCCTGTAGGCAGCAGGCGACGCCTACGCCGACCCTCGCGCCGCCGCCGACGGTAACGGTTGCGCCGGAGGGCACGCCGGCTGCGCCGCACGAGACGGCCACGCCCCCACCGGCTGCGGCCACAGAGGTGGTCGCCTCACCCTCGCCCACAGCCGCCGGCGACGTAGCGACGCCAACGTTGGCCGCCGAGCCAAGCGCCACAGTCGAAGCGTCGCCGTCGCCGCAATCGTTCGAGGTACACGAACCGGCGGACGGCGCGCAGTGGTCCACGGGCTCGGCCGTCAGCCTCAGCGGGCGCGCGCCGGCCGGCGCCGCCAGTGTGGACGCTGCCCTGCGCGCAGCCGGGCTAGAGCTGGCCTTCGCCGACACCACGCCGGCGTCGTCGGGCGACTGGCAACTGAGCCTGGAGGTTCCCAGTAACGTCACCGGCAGCGCCACGGTGCATTTCACTCTAGACGGCGAGCCGGCAGAAGAGCGCCTGGTGCAGCTGGCGCTGCCCGGCGCCACGTCGGGTCCGGCCATCTCGCTGGCACATCCGCAGTTCGACAGCACGGTAGTCGCCGGGCATGTGCTCTTTTTCACCGGCAGCGTGCAGCGCCCACCGGACGGAATGTTGACCATCGCCGTGCTGTACGAAGAATGCCAGACCACAGCCTCGACGACCACCTTTAATGTGGGCGAAGGCGGCCAATGGTGGGGCTATATCGTGGTGCCCGAGACGGTATTTGGTCCTGCCTGCGCCGTGGCCTATCTAGGCGAATTTGACGGCCCCGACTGGCTCGCAGCCCACGCGGCTATCGACATTCTGGAAGCAGACGACCCACAGGCGCGCGGCGTGTTCATCGGCAACTTTGCCGGCAGCGAGCTGACCCCCGGCGAATCTGTGAGGGTCTATGGCAGCGCCTTCAACCCGCCTAACAACCAGGTGCGCGTTGCGCTGGAGGTGGGCGGCGAGATGGTGGCGCAGGGCACCACCAGCACGGATCGCTTTGGCTACTGGGAAATCAACCTGGTGCTGCCCGCAGCGGCGGCGACGGCCAGCGAGGGCCAGTTCAGCGCCACTGTCTCTTATGCCCAGGGCGAAATTACCGAAATAGTACCCTTCGCCATCGCTCCCTGAATCGACCAATGTTTGATCATTTCCGGCTGCTTGCACCCATCTACGACCGCCTGATCAAGCCGCCCGAGCGGCAGCGCTTGCAGGCGCTTCTGGGCCTACCGGCAGAGGGCACCCTGTTGGATGCCGGCGGCGGCACCGGGCGCGTCGCGCAGCAGCTACGCCCGCTGGTCGGCGCACTGGTCGTTAGCGACGAGTCGCCGGCCATGCTGCACCAGGCACGGAACAAGGGATTGGCGGCAACCGTCGCCGCTGGCGTCGAGCAGCTACCTTTTGCGTCCGCGTGCTTCAGCCGCGTGCTGGTGGTCGATGCCCTGCATCACTTCGCCGACCAGCAGCAAGCCATCGCCGAGCTCGTGCGCGTGCTGCAGCCCGGCGGGCGGCTGGTCATCGAAGAACCAGACCTGAACCGGCTTGCCGTAAAAGCCGTAGCCCTTGCCGAAAAGCTGGCCCTCATGCGCAGCCGCTTTCTATACCCACACCAGATTGCCGATCTGCTTCGCGCCCAGGGGCTGCCCGCTCAGATGCACCAGGCGCGCCCCGGCAGCTCGTTTGCTGTCTGGATTATTGCAGATAAACCGCAGGGGGGAACTATTCGCGCCCTGAGCTCGTCTAAATAGGTAGACCGTTACCGGCGAGTGATGGCCCTATGCCGCTCAGGTGTGAATCGGGCGCGCCCAGGAGGAGACAATGAAGCCACAGAGAAGAATAACGAGAACAACGGCATTAGCCATTGGCAGCTCCGCGCTGCTGCTTTTTCTGGCCGTCACCCTGTTGATCTGGCGCGGCGTTTTAGACAACCGCATCGGGCCAGGCCCCGGCCTGGCGACGCCGTCGGCCGCTGGCGCGCCGCCCTTCCGCCTGCAGGTAGCCGGCGCTAGCTCCGGCGAGAGTGCGGCCGCCGCCAGTTCCGGCGTGCTGCACATGCGCCTGAGCAAGGGGCAGGAGGTCGCCGGCGAGGCGGAAGCGCTGGCGCTGGTGAGCGGGGAGCCGCTGGACGATGAGACGATCCGCCAGATCCTCAGCCGCCTGCCGGCGGTGTCCCCGCAAGCGGGCGACGTCGAAGAATTCCGCCTGCCGGCAGAACCGCTGCCGCCGCCGCGTCCCGGCGAAACGGTCGAAGAGCCCTTTCCGCCGCCCGGCGAGGGCGCGCCGCCGGCCGTGGAACCGGGCAGCGACGGGCCGCTCGACGTGGTACGCTTTGCGCCGGAAGGTGAGATTCCGCTGGCGCCCTTCCTGCAGGTCACCTTCAGCCAGCCCATGGTCCCCCTGGCGACGCTGGAGCAGCTGAGCGCCGAGCAAGTGCCGGTACGGCTCACGCCGCAAATCCCCGGCGTGTGGCGCTGGCTGGGCACGCAGACGCTGACCTTTGAATTTGAAGGGGAGAACGATCGCTTCCCCATGGCCACCGCATATACCGCCGAGATTCCGGCAGGGACCACGTCGGCGACGGGCGGCGTGCTGGCCGAAACGGTGAGCTGGCAGTTCAGCACGCCGCCGCCGCAAATGGAGGCCCATTATCCGCGCGGCGGGCCACAAATCCTGGAGCCGCTAATTTTCGTGGCCTTCAACCAGCGCGTGAACCCGCAGGCTGTGCTGGACACGGTAGCGCTGTCTTCCGGCAATCGCACGTTTGCCCTGCGCCTAGCCACGCCGGAGGAGATCGCTGGCGACGAGCAGATTAACCGCTTTGTGGAAAACGCTCAGGAAGAGCGCTGGCTGGTTTTCCGGCCACAAGAGCCGCTGCCCGGCGCAACGGATTTCACCGTCACCATCGGGCCCGGCACGCCATCAGCCGAAGGTCCGCTGACCTCCACCGAGGCGCAAAGCTTCGACTTTTCGACCTACGCCGCGCTGCGCGTGGAAGAGACCAACTGCGGTTGGTCTGGGCGTGACTGTCCGCCTTTCGCGCCTTTCTTTATTCGCTTCAACAATCCGCTCGACCCCGAGGCTTTCAGCGAAGAGATGCTGCAAATCGAGCCGCTGCTGCCCGGCGCGGTGGTCAATGTCCAGGGCAGCAACATCGAGATTCGCGGCGCCAGCCAGGGCCGCACCACCTATCGCGTCAGGCTCTCTAGCGCCATCCGCGACATCTTCGGGCAGACTCTGGGCAGCGACGAGACGGCAACGTTCCGCGTAGGATCCACGGACCCCGTGCTCACGGGCCCTGATGAGGCGCTGGTCACGGTGGATCCCTCGTCCAACACGCCGGCGTTGTCGGTGTATACCATCAACCACAACCGCCTGGAAGTCGAAGCCTACGCCGTGCAGCCTTCGGACTGGCCCGCCTACCTGCAATACCTGCGCGACTATTTTCGCGATGTAGAAGACCCGCCCAGTCCTCCCGGCGTGCGGGTGATGGACAGCACGGTGCGCATCGAGGCCGCCGCCGACCGGCTCACGGAAGTCGAGATTGAGCTGCAAGAAGCGCTTGGCGGCGACTTCGGCCACCTGATTGTCGTGGTGCGACCGCCGGCCGGCATCCTCTCCACGCTGCGGTTTCAGAGCCGGCCGATTGTGCATACCTGGGTGCAGGTGACGCAAATTGGCCTGGACGCCGTAGCCGACCCCAGCCAGTTAGTGGCCTGGACCACCGACCTACAGAACGGTGCGCCGCTGGCGGGCGTGGCTGTCTCTCTACTGCCCAACGGTGACAGCAGCGTAACAGACGCCGACGGCATTGCACGCCTGCCCCTGTCGGCGGATTCCTCGTCGATACTCACGGCGACGCGCGGCGAGGATACGGCCCTGCTGCCCTACAGCGCCTACGCATGGGGCGATGGCGGCTGGCAGGCGCGCATGGTGCACGACGAGCTGCGCTGGTACGTCCTTGACGATCGCGCCATGTACCGGCCTGGCGAAGAGGTTCACGTGAAGGGCTGGATGCGGCGCATCGGCGGCGGGCCGCGCGACGACGTTTCTATCAGCAACCTCGGCGGCACGGTCAATTACCAGGTCTACGACCCGCAGGGCAACGACATTGCCGCAGGCCAGGTGGAGGTGAACGCCCTGGGCGGCTTCGATTTACGCTTCGCGCTGCCCGAAGATAGCAACCTGGGCAGCGCCAACCTCGTCTTGCGCTCCTCCGCGGGCGACGCCGACGGCCTGGAATACTACCATACCTTTCAGATCCAGGAGTTTCGCCGCCCCGAATTCGAGGTAAGCGCGCGCAACGAGACCAGCGGCCCCTACTTCGTGGGCGACCACGCCGTCGTGGCCGTCTCGGCCAGTTATTTTGCGGGCGGCGCGCTGCCCAACGCCGAGGTGAACTGGACCGTGCGCTCGATGCCGGGCAGCTATACGCCGCCAAACTGGTCGGGCTTTACCTTTGGCAAGTGGCAGCCGTGGTGGTTTTACGGCCCTATGGTGTACGAGGAGCTATTCTTTGGCGGGCGCGCCTGGCCTGGCGAAGAGGCGATCGTCGAAAGCTTCGCCGGCGCGACCGACGCCTCTGGCCAGCATTTCCTGCGCATCGACTTCGATGCCCTGGACGAGCCGCAGCCCTATTCGGTGATTGCCGACGCCACAGTTATGGACGTGAACCGCCAGGCCTGGGGTTCAAGCACGACGCTGCTGGTGCACCCATCCACGCTGTACGTGGGCCTGCGCAGCGAGCGCACTTTCGTGCAGCAAGGCGTGCCATTGGAAATTGAAGCCATCGTGGCGGACGTGGACGGCAACGCCGTGGCCGGGAGGCAATTTGAAATCATCGCCGCGCGCCTGGAGTGGCGTTACACGAGCGGCAGCTGGGGCGAGGAAGAGGCCGAGGTGCAGACCTGCGCCGTGCAGTCGGCAACCGAGCCAGTACGTTGCAGCTTTAACACGGAAAAGGGCGGCACGTACCGCATTCGCGCCGTGGTGGCCGACGATCAGGGCCGCACCAACCTCAGCCAGTTTACGCGCTGGGTGAGCGGCGGCGAACGCCGGCCCAGCCGCGACGTGGAGCAAGAAACCGTTACGCTGATCCCCGACAAAGAGGAATACCAGCCAGGCGACACGGCCGAGATTCTGGTGCAGGCGCCCTTTAGCCCCGCCGAAGGGCTGCTAACGGTGACGCGCAACGGCATTCTGTACAGCGAGCAGTTCAGCGTGGAGGGCGGCTCCACCATCTTGCGTATACCTATCGAAGAGGCGCACATCCCTAACCTTAATTTGCAGGTGGACCTTGTGGGCCAAGCGCCGCGCACCGACGACGCGGGCAATGCGCTGGAAGGCGCGCCGCAGCGCCCGGCCTACGGTCGCGGTGAGCTGACGCTCGGTATTTCGCTCATGAGCCGTACGCTAAACGTGAGCGTGGCGCCGCAGCACGAGCGCCTGGAGCCGGGCGGCGAAACGACCGTCGAGGTCACCGTTACCGACGCCGCGGGCCGTGCCGTGGGCGGCGCCGAGCTGGCCGTGGTGGTGGTGGACGAAGCTATCCTGGCGCTGACCAACTACCAGCTTGCGGATCCGCTGGCAGCGTTCTACAACGAGCGCCAAGCGTATACGTCAAGCCACTATGGGCGCGCCAGTATTGTGTTGGCCAATCCACAGTCGTTGTTAGAGCAGGCGGCCGAGCCGCTGGAACTAGAGCGCCTGGCAGCCGAATCAATGGCCGTAGAAGAGGGCGAAATGGCCATGGACATGGCGGCCGAAGCCCCGGCGCCGATGGCCACAGCGCCAGCCGGCAGCGCGAACCAGGAAAGCGATCCGGCCGAGCCCATCCGCGTGCGCACCGACTTCAACCCCCTGGCCACGTTTGCCCCCGCTGTGCCGACGGACGGCGACGGCCGCGCCCAAATTGCGGTGCAGTTGCCGGACAACCTCACCCGCTACCGTATCATGGTCGTGGCCGTGGCCGGCGACAACCAGTTCGGCAGCGGCGAATCGAACCTCACAGCGCGCCTGCCGCTGATGGTACGCCCCTCGGCGCCGCGCTTCCTCAACTTCGGCGACCGCTTCGAGCTGCCCGTGGTGCTGCAAAACCAGACCGACGAAGAGATGACCGTGGAGGTGGTGGTACAGGCCAGCAACCTGGCCCTGACGGCCGGCGCCGGTCAGCGCGTTAGCGTGCCGGCAAATGACCGCGTGGAAGTACGCTTCCCCGCCGAGACGCTGAGCCCCGGCGCCGTGCGGCTGCAGTTTGCGGCTGTTTCGGGGCCTCATGCCGACGCCGCCACCGTGGCGCTGCCGGTGTACACGCCGGCAACTACCGAAGCGTTCGCCACTTACGGCGTGGTGGACGAGGGCGCCGTCTCCCAGCCCCTGTCGCCACCCGAAGGCGTCTTGCCGCAGTTCGGCGAGCTAGAAGTAACCACCTCTTCCACGGCCCTGCAGTCGCTGACCGACGCCGTGATCTACCTGAGCAGCTACCCCTATGATTGCAGCGAGCAAATCGCCTCGCGTATCCTGGCTATCGCCGCCCTGCGCGATGTGCTGAGCGCCTTTGAAGCGGAGCAGCTACCATCGCCCCAGGAGCTGGAAGCCACGGTGCAGCGCGACATCGAGATGCTGCAAGGGCTGCAAAACGAAGATGGCGGATTCCCCATCTGGACGCGCGGGCGCAAGTCGGAGCCTTATCATAGCATCCACGCTACCCATGCACTGGTGCGCGCTCGCGACAAAGGGTTCGCCGTGCCTCAGGAGACTCTGAACCGCGCGCTGGCCTTTCTGAGCAACGTGGAAAGCAGCTACCCTGACTGGTACGGCGAGCAAATCCGCTGGGCAATGTCCTCGTACGCCCTATACGTGCGCGCTCTGGCGGGCGACGCCGATACCGCTAAAGCCAATGGCCTACTGGACGAAGCGGGCCTCGATCGGCTGCCGCTGGAAGCCGTGGCCTGGCTGTGGCAGGTTCTCAGCGACGACAGCGCACAGTCTGAAGCCATTTATCGCCACTTCCTGAACCGCGCCGTGGAGACGGCCAGCGCCGCCAACTTCACCAGCTCTTACGGCGATCAGGAGTACCTCATGCTGCACTCCAACCGCCGCTCCGACGGCGTCATTCTGGACGCGCTGATTGGTAACCGGCCCGACAGCGACCTGATCCCCAAGGTGGTGAACGGCCTGCTGGCACAACGCACGCGCGGCCGCTGGTCCAACACGCAGGAGAACGTGTTTATCTTGCTGGCGCTCGACCGTTACTTCAAGGCCTTCGAAGCGCAGACGCCGGACTTCGTGGCGCGCATCTGGCTGGGCGAAACGTACGTGGGCGGGCACGAATTCGAGGGCCGCACCACAGAGTTTCGCGATACGGATGTGCCCATGAGCTACCTGGTAGAGGCCTCTGGGCCGCAAGAGCTGATCGTCAGCAAGGAAGGCGACGGCCGGCTGTACTACCGCCTGGGCCTCACCTACGCGCCTGATGACCTCTATCTGGATGCGCTGGACATGGGCTTTGTGGTGCAGCGCACCTACGAAGCGGTGGACGACCCTGGCGACGTAACCCTGGACGAAGACGGCACGTGGCGCATCCGCGCCGGCGCCCGCGTGCGCGTGCGCCTGAAGATGGTTACAAGCAACCGCCGCTACCACGTCGCCTTGGTGGACCCGCTGCCGGCGGGCCTGGAGATTGTGAATCCGGCGCTGGCAGTGTCCGGCGATATCCCCGACGACCCCAACCCGGCGGATCGCAGCTATGGTTGGTGGTGGTGGGGCACGTGGTACGAGCACCAGAATATGCGCGACCACCGCGCTGAGGCCTTCACCACCCTGCTGTGGGATGGCGTCTACGAATACAGCTACATCGCCCGCGCCACAACGCCCGGAACCTTTGTCGTACCCCCGGCCAAGGCCGAAGAGATGTACACGCCGGAGGTGTTTGGGCGTAGCGCTAGTGATTGGGTGATCGTGGAGTAATGGGCCGCGAGCGCTGACATCAACCGGCTTGCCGCGACACCATTTCGTTGACCCAGATGGGGACGAAGGGTGAGGTGCAGCCTTTGGAAACCGGATAGTCGCGGTAGATGCCCAGTTTCTCGCCGATGGCGACCGCCCGCTGGCGATATTCAGGGAACTGAATGCCGATGTTTCCCAGGCAGAAATTCATCGTCCACTGTGCTTCTGATGGCGCAGCGGGCATTTCGGACTCGATACGATCCAGCAGCGCCGCCAGATCGAGCCCGTCCGGATTTTTCACGATGCGCTCCGAGGTCAGGTTCCAGCCGGCGCGGGCAGCCCAGGGGTTGGTGTCGTCCATCCACCGCTGGCGCATCGATTCGTTATCCGGGTGCTTATTGACGATGTAAGCATTTAACCAGTCTGCAACCTGCACAAAGTCGACGGAGCGCACCAGTTGATCCAGTCGCTCACAAGACAGGCTCTTGGGCTTCATCAACAGGATGGCCAGAAGGCGGGCCTCGACGTTCGCCGTGTCCCATAAGGCGAGGGCCAGCGCGTCGTCGTTCTTGATCTTCGCGGCAAGCTTGCGGATGTCGCCAAGCCGGACGCCGAACTGATTGTCGCCTGCGCCCCGCTTCTTATTTTGCGCACGAACCCCGTCACTGCCCAGCGCCTCCAGCTCCCTGAGCGCTTGCGCTACGGTTCGTTCTTGTTTTGCCATCTGGCCTCCCAAAAAAACTCAAGGTCGCCTGCGCGACACGTTTCACAGGGCGCTATTCTAACACAGAGCGGCGCGCCGACACGTGAGAAATGAGTTTAGAACGCCCTGCGCTCACTGTTGCCATCAAAGTCAGTAACCTATTCACGGCGACGTTCTGTACGAGACCAAGGGGCGGGGGAGTCGCCCGATACTACCAAAGTCCTCTTGCCTCAGCGAAAACGTTCCATCTATGCTATAAGCATCGTTTCTTTTGGCACGTTTGTCATTCGGGGCGGCGCCACGCTTGGTTGGGGGCAAGCGCCAATGGGCAGGGGCCCCCTTGAGTGGAAGTCCGGAATAGGAAGGTAACATGAAAACAGAACCCCTTCTCGGCGCGGCCGCCTTTGGCGCAGTGCTTGCCGTGCTCTACAACCTCTTTACCACGTTCCTGGCCATGCGCTCGGCTGTTCCGGAAGGGCTGGGGCTGGGACTCAACTGCATCGTCAGCCTGGCCATAGCCCTGAGCACAGGTATCCTGTACGCCTACCTGCACGGCCGGACTGCGCCGATGAACGCCGGCGTGGGGGCCAAGGGAGGCTTGGCCGCAGGCGCCATAGCTTATGGCATCAATGGCCTCGTCTCCATCCTCATTGCTATGGTGCTGGGCCCCCAGTTGGTGGCCACATCTCTGGCCACCAGCGGTTTTAGCCAGCCCATGGACATGGGGATGCTGAATACGGCGCTGTTGGTTGGCGTGGTGTTGGGAGCGTGTGTCGGCGTTGGCATGAACGCACTGATCAGCGCCGCCGGCGGCGCCATGGGCGCATCGCTGCTGGGCTCGCAACCGGCCGGGTCGGGCGCGCCAGGCGCTTTTCAGCGCTGAGCGGGCGGGCGCGTGGGGAGCAGACGGCGCGGAAAATTCCGCGGCTACCAGAGGCGCTCAAATAGCTGTTTGCTCTGCCGCACCGCTTCCACGGCATCTCCCTGTCCCTGGTATTCAATCGCCGCGTTGCCCTGGTAGCCCGCTTCGCGGAGCATGGTCAACAACTGCGCGTGCGGCAGCTCGCTGTCCTCGCCCTGCTCGTCGAAGCGCGTGGTCTTGATATGGTAGTGGTTGGCTTCTTGCGCCAGCTCGCGCCACCATGTTTCAACCGTCCCGGCGGACGCGCCTTCGCGCGGGACGTTGTGCGGGTCGAAGCAGCAGCCAAAGCGCGCGCGGTGCAGGGGCGCGAGCTGCTGCGCCGCCGCGCGCACGATCCGCAGGTGGCGGTCGATGTCCGTACTGATACCCCAGTGATTTTCCACGGTCACCTGCAGGCCGGGCGCTTTGCGCAACGCGCCATCGGCGTAATGAGCCAGGCGCTGCACCACGACTGCGTCGGGCACAGTATCGGCCGCGCCCAGGTTCACGCGCAGCAACGACACGCCCAGCCGCTGCGCCGCCGCCAGGCCGCGGCGCAAATAGAGCTGCTGCGTAGGCCAGTGCGCGGCGGCAACGCTGAAATCGCTGTTGATCGTCCAGGTCATCACCTGCACGCCCTCGTCCTGCGCGCGCGCCGCCAGCGCGTCGAGCGTGGCCCTGCTATAGCGCCACAGCTCCGGCGGCGCGCCGGGCAATAAGCGCAGCAGCGGCTGCCGCAGGCGGCTGAGGCGCGGCGGCGGCAGCATGAAGTCGTTACATTCGATGGCGTCCAGGCCGGCTGCTCTGGCGCTTGCTGGTAAGTCCAACAGAGACCAATGCCCTGCATAATAATCGTCATGCCACGACCAGGAGCTGGCTGCCAGCTTTATTTCATGCAAGATTGCTCCTCCCATCTCCAGGATTCGATGTCGGCCGGCCTATTCTACCGTTCACTCGGCGGGTGAGGCAACCACGCCTGGGTGGCGGGCCTGCCATAGGCTCCACAGCAGGCCCACGAACGTCGCCAGCCAGGCGGCCAGGGCTACATAGATGAAAGCGCGGGGGATGGCCAGCAAAAAGGGCAGCTCCAGCGCCTGCGACAGGCGGTAGGTGCAGACGGTGTACATGCCCAGGGGGAAGACCATGCTCCAATACTGCGGCTCGTACTGCAGCCGGTGTCGCTTTAATACATGGCGCCAGAAGCCCAGGATGAACAGCAGCGGGATCCACCAGGTGCTGGTGACCCAGAAAAAGAGGGTAAAGCCTTTGAGAAAGGGCACAAGCTCCTGCAAAAAGGACCACTGTGCGGCGTTCAGCAGCAGCGTGGAACCGGCCAGGGTAGTGATGGCTACAGCGCCCATGTTGATCCAATAGGGCGGGCTCATCTCGGCAATGCGCAGGCGCACAAAGGTAAAGCGGTAGAAGATGAGCGTGATGATGGCAATATACAACATGCAGCCCAGCAAATACATACAGAGCGCGAAAAAGAGGACGGCTTCGCTGCGCGCGCCCAGGCGCACAGCAAGCAGAGAACCCAGCACGGAGAGCGACTGTGTGGCGACGATGGCCACCAGCCAGGCGCCATTAATGCCCGTCTCCAGCGCCGGCTTCTCCTCGCGGATGGTGACGGCCGTAAAAAAGCCGTACATCACCAGCAGCCACAGCAGGATGCCCAGCAGCCAGAGGACGGTTGCCGCGGTCCAGGCGCGGGTCAATAGAACCAGCTGGCTGCCCAACACGCAGGTTCCAGCGACAATGGTGAAGAAGCCGGGCCCACGGGCATGGTTGGAAAGGTCGGCGACGATGTTGGGGAAGTAGGCGACCAGGCGCGCGAGGGTCAGGGCCCAGAGGATGAGGTAAGCGGCAACGTTGACCACGAGCAAAAGCTGTGGAATGAGCGGAAAGCGCAGCAGGTGCGCGGCAATAGAGACGATGCCCGTGGCCATGACCAGGGCAAAGTAACCGGGAAACAGGTTGGCAATGGCTGTGCGCAGCCGGCCCGTGCCCTGCGGCGCCGGCTCAGCGGTCGAGACCATAAAGGTACCACAACAGCCCGCCGTTAAGCCCCAGGCAAAACAGGCTGGCCAAGGCCGCGGGCAGCAAGATGGCGGTGTCGCCGCCCAGATAGGCGTTCATCGTCGCCGTAAACAGCCACAACTGCAGCACGATAATCAGCACCACCATTGAGAGGATGCCGATGACGATGGTCGCTCTTTGCGAGCGGGCAAAACGGGAACGTTTACTCATACGGTCCTCGGCTCCAGGCCCGTCGCATACACCACACCCTCACGCACCTCCAGGGTCACCCGCGCCAGTGGGCGGCGCGGCGGCCCCGCCAGTGGTCTACCGGTCAGCAGGTCGAAAATCCCTTCGTGGCAGGGGCAGTGCAGCTCGCCATGCGCCACGTCGGGCACGACCGGGCAGGTGAGGTGCGTGCATTGCTGTTCGTAGGCCACAAACGTCTCTTCGTCGACGCGCACCAACAGGCGCGCCGGGCTAGTCTCTTCAGGGTAGCGAAAGATGAGCGATTCGCCGGGCGCTAGGTCGTCGACATTAGCGATGGCGCGCTCGGCTGCGGCGGTGCGCCGCCTTAGCAGGCTGCTGCCCAGCAGCCAAAACTGGCCTGTGGTGAAGGCCAGACTGGTGAGCAGCAGGAATTTCACAAAGTCGCGCCGGGCCACATATTCATCTTGCGGCCAGTCGACAGGGAAGTCCTGTCGCCAGCGCGGCTGCTCTTCCAGCGGCCGGCCATCGGGCGGCGTCGTGATCTGTTCGGGCTCCGTACGCTTCATAAGGCGCCATCCTCCACATACAGGTTTACGAACAAGTCGTCCGCTGCCATATCCTGCGCCAGGGGCTCCTGGTACATGGCCGTCGCCACGTCGACAAGATTGATGGGCGCTTCGCGGGGCACCATCATGTAGACTCTTGTGTTGATCGTCTGTTGCCCAAACTGGAAGCTATTTACCGGCTTCGACTGCGGGCGCAATGCTTCGATTTCCTCCTGTGTGCCAAAGAAGAGCGCCTGGCTGGGGCAGACGGAGGCGCACATAGGTTTGAGGCCCACCGACGTGCGGTCGTAGCACATATCGCACTTCATCATTAGCGCCATCTTGGTGTGCATCTTGGGCACGCCAAAGGGGCAGGCCAGCACACAGTTGTTGCAGGCGATGCAGCGCGGCTTGCGCGCGGTCTGCACCACGCCATCGCCCGTGCGCTTGATGGCGTCGGCGGGGCATACCTCGGCGCACGTGGGCGACTCACAATGCATACAAATCACGGGGACAGTTTGCGGCGAGCTAGAGCGATCCACATAGTCCAACTGGATCATCGAATGACCTTTGTGTGTATCGCACTCCGTACAGGCCTGCACGCATGCCTGACAACCGATACAACGACTGGGATCAATAAAGAACATTAACTCTTGCGGAACCGGCAACGTTTCCTCCCAAGTCAGATCAGGCTACGACGACGATCGATACTCGCGCTGCTCTTCTTGCACAAGTCGCGCCACGTTCAGGCGCTGAATGGCGCCGATGGCCACTTCCCAGGCGCCGTCATGGCACAGGCCATCCATTCGCGCGTTCTCGTAGGCGTCCAGGGCTGCCTGCACGCACGCTTCGCGGATGGCTTCGGCCAGGGCCACGCTTGTCTGCTCGTGGGGCGACGGGTGCTGCATCACGGCGCGCCTCCGTTAGGCTGCTGAGGCGGCGGTCCGCCTGCTTTGCGCAGGCGCACGGCGCACACTTTAAACTCTGGAATCTTGGAGATAGGATCCTGCGCCGAAATGGTTAGTTGATTAATGCTCTTATCGCCCGCCCAGTGGTAAGGAACAAAGACGGTGTCGGGCCGGATGGTTTTGACGACGAGGGCGCGCAAAGTGATGCTGCCGCGCCGCGACTCGGCCGTGGCCCAGTCGCCATCGGCAATGCCCAGCCTGGCGGCGAGCGCGGGGTGCAGCTCGATGCGCGGCTCAGGGTAATGGTCCAGCAGCGGACCAATGCGCCGTGTCTGCGTGCCAGAGAGGAACTGGCTGACGACGCGGCCGGTGGTCAACATGAGGGGATATTCTTCGTCGGTATCTTCAGCGGGCGGGGTATAAGTGGCCACGTTAAAACGGGCCTTGCCGTCGGGGAAGTAGAAAGGGCCCGCGCCTTGGGCCACAGGGTTCCACGAGCCAGGCTCGAAGAGGCGCGGCGTGCCGGGGTGCGCTTCGTCGGGGCAGGGCCAGAAGACGCCGTAGTTGGCCTCCAGCTTTTCGTAGCTGATGCCCGAGTAGTCGGCCGTGCTGCCGGCTGTCGCGCGCCGCAGCTCGTCAAAGATGGCGCGTGGGCTTTCAAAGGTCATGCCCTGCTCGCGGCCCAGGGCGGCGGCAATGTCCTGGATGATGCGCCAGTCTTCGCGCGCATCTCCCGGGCTGTCGATCGCTTTATTGATCTTAATCACGCGGCCTTCGGCCGTGGTCACCGTGCCTTCGTCCTCTTCGTGCAGCGAGCCCGGCAGCACGATGTGGGCGTAACGCGCGGTTTCACTCAAAAAGAAGTCGATGACCACGAAAAATTCCAATTTTTCTAGCTGCTGGCGCACGTACTGGTTATCGGGCAGCGAGACCAGGGGATTAAAGCAGATGGCGAGCAACCCTTTGATTTCGCCGCGATCGATCTTGCGGAAGATCTCGTAGGCGTCCGCGCCCGGCTGCGGCAGATCGTCCGCCTTCATACCCCAGATGGCGGCGATTTCGGCGCGATGCTGCGGGTTGGCCAGATCGCGCGCGCCGGGCAACTGGTCGGCCTTTTGCCCGTGCTCGCGACCGCCCTGCCCGTTGCCCTGTCCCGTGAGCGTGCCATAGCCGCAAAATTCGCGTCCAATACGGCCCGAGGCCAGCACCATGTTGATCGCGCCAAGAACGTTTTGCACGCCGTGGGTGTGGTGTTCGATGCCGCGAGCGTGGAGCAGGAAACTGCTCTTGGCCTGGCCCCACCACTCGGCCGCCTGCCGGATGGCCTTTTCGGCGATGCCCGTGGCCCGCGCCGTGCGCTGTGGCGTCCACTCCTGCACACTTTGCGCCACCTCGTCGAAGCCAACGGTGTGCTGCGCGATGAAGTCATGATCGAGCCAGTCGTTTTCAATCATCAGGCGCAGGATGCCGTTAAACAGGATGATGTCACGGCCCGGTTTCACAGGCAGATACAGGTCACAGGTGCGGGCAATAGGCGTGATGCGCGGATCGACGACGATCACTTTGGCGCCGTGTTCGCGGGCCTGCCAAACATAGTCGGTGGTAATCGGCGCACATTCGGCGACGTTGGCGCCGCTGATCCAGACCACGTCGGCGCCCAGGATGTCGCTCCAAGGATTGGCCGAACGGTCTACGCCAAAGGCGCGCTTATTGGCGGCGGCGGCGCTGACCATGCACAGCCGCCCGTTATAGTCGATGTTGGCCGTGCGCAGGCACATGTGCGCGAACTTGCCCATCAGGTAACACTTCTCGGTGGTGAGGCTGGCGCCGCTGAGAAGGGCAAAGCTGTCGCGGCCGTACTGCGACTGGATACGGTCGATTTCCTGGGCCACGCGGGCGATGGCCTGGCCATAGTCCATGACGCTGAAGCCACCGGCAGCGGCGCCGTCGCGCTGGTAGGCGTGCAAGAGGCGGTCGGGGTGCGCTCCCTGCAAATAGCGCTTCACGCCTTTAGGGCACAGCATGCCGCGATTAAAGGGGAAGTCGTACCACGGTTCGAAGCCAATGACGATGTTGTCCTTTACTTTTAGCTCGATACCGCACTGCTGGCCGCAGAAACAACAATGCGTCTTAACTATTTTGTCGGGCTCGATGCCCGTATCCAGGCGCAGGCGCTGGGCGTAAACCGGCGTAGGCCCGAAGGGATCTTTTACGTCAATGCTTTGTATGGGGATGTTGGCCATCGTTTTCCTCACAATCAGGGATGGAAGTTGCGTGCGTCTTCTTCTCCCAGCGGGCCCTCCCCCAGGCCCGGGTTTACGTAATAGGGTGTGGGGGGAGGCCCGTTCTGTGCCATGGCGGTGACGGCGCCGCGCTCTTGCTGCCACAAGCGCGATTGCGCCAGGGCCACCATCGCGCGGCGGCAAGGCGGGCAAATCCATTGGTAATGCTGCGCGTCGCCGGCAGCCATCTCATAGCGATAGCCCAGCTCACGCTGCACCGTGATCAGATCTTCCACATGCATGCGCGAGGTAAAGGCGTCGCCGCAGCGGCGACAGTGGGCCACGCCCTCCTCCTCGCCAATATCTTTATAAAAGCGCACGCCTAGCTGCGCCGGGCGTTGAAAGATGTGAAAGAATTTGCCGAAGGGCAGCCATAAAAAGGTGGCAATTACCGTCACGGCATGGGAGATGGCGATGAAGTCGTAGGCATAACCCCTCATCCAGGTGTAGCTTGCCGTGAGCATAAGCCCTGTGAGGCTGACGGCGAAGAGCAGAATCAGGGGCAGGAAATCTTCAGTGAAGAGCTGCAGCGCAGCCGCGCCTTCGTCGCGCATGCGGCGTCGCATGGCCAGCATCACGCCGGCAATGACGATGACGCTGGACCACACCAGCCCGTGAAAGGCGAAAAAGGCAAAAATGGAATCGACGGGGAAGACAAAGGCCGGAAAGCCAAACACAAAGGCCTGGTACTGGCTCAGATCGCCAGGCACCGATTCGAAGTGCAGCCAGCCGAAGACGAGGGGGAAGGTGATGACGATGGCCAGAATGCAGCCCCACATCAGCAGCATGTGCGTCGTGCCGCGCAGCCAGTCACGGGCGAAGATAAAGCGGTTGGCCAGCACATCGGCCACCACGCGACGCACCCAGGAGAATAAATTGCGCCCACGATAGCCGGGCTTGAGGAAAGCCTGCCAGCCGCGCTTCCAGTATAGGGCCGTGGGCGGGCGCAGCAGCCACATAGTATAGCGGTAGGTCAGACCAAAGGTGGCGAACAAAACGGCGACGGTATAAGCCACAAGCGCGGCGTCGAAATGGGCCAGGTTCCGCGAGCCGATCAGGACCAGGATGCCCAGTACAACCGTTACCAGCAACCCCCAGGTAGTCGCTTTTAATACCTCAGGCCTCATTGATGCTCTCCGGTCATTTAACGGCGGCTATTTACTTTCCGATCTATTCAGGACCTTATGTGGGTAAGTGCGATGCCGGCTGCGGTGGTAAACGCATTATAATGAGCGCGCTAAAGTTGTCCAAGAGCGTTTTCTTACAGAAAAGCAGCGAATGATGACGCCGTGGGCAGCGAAGTTTATGCCAGGCGGCGGCGATGCTCCACCATCATACAGGCGTCCATCACTACATCCAGGCCGGCGGCCTCGGCCAGGGTGGCGGCTTCATCGTTCACGATGCCACTTTGCATCCACACCGCTTTGGCACCGATGGCGATGGCTTCCTGTACAAAGGGCAAAACGGCCTCCGGGCGCCGGAAGAGCAACACAAGGTCTACTTCCTCCGGAATGGCCTGCAGATCGGGATACGACGTTTCGCCCATAGCTTCTTCCAGGAAAGGGTTCACCGGAATGATGCGATAGCCTTGTTGCTGCAAGTAGGCCGGAACATAGTGACCGGCGCGGCTCGGGTCGGACGACAGCCCGACGACGGCTATACTCTTCACGCTGCTTAAGACTTTCTCGATTGTGTTCGAGCCATTCGTTTCGTTCATCTGATTTCTAAATCTCCATACATAACCACCAGAGCCACTTTCATCTACTGTTCTTCTTCTTCAATTTTAGCGAGCCGACCAACCTGGCCGGCAGTGGGCTCCGCTCAACAGAACCACTCTTCGCTGAGGCGCGGCGGTGGGTGCGCCGCCGGCAGCGGCGCGCGCCACAGGGGCTGCGGCTGCCCGGCCATCTTGTAAGCCAGATGCTCGATGGCCGCGAACAGGTCATAGGCGTTGGCGCCGGCCTGCGCTTCCACCAGGTGCGACACATCGGCCTGAAGCTGATCCATACAGGGGTCGGGATGCCGCCAGCGATAGGTAAAGCTCGCGGCGTCCAGGGGTCCCAGCCAGCGGTCTACATCCTCGTGCTGCAGCAGCGCGCTGCGCGGCGGCACAAGCATGCGGATCGATAGCTGCACGGCAGGTACATGCTCAATTAGGTCCCGCTCGCGTATCCACTGCAGCAGGTGCAGATAATCTTCAAGCGTGGTCCAGGGCGTGAAAGGCATCCATGTGGACTGCAGCGACAGACCGGCGCGGCGCATGATGGCCAGCGCCTCGTCCATATCGGCAAGCGTGTGGCCCTTTTGCAGCCGCTGCAAGATGGCGTCGGTAGTCGATTCGAACGCCGAGACCACAAAGGAGGCGCCCAGCGCCTTTAGCTCGGGCAGTAGATCGCGCTTCTCCAGGATATGCTCTACTTTGGTGGTGAAATCGAACGTGAGCTGCGGAAAGGCATCGTGCATGGCGCGCGTCACCTTCAGCGCGTGTCCCGGCCCGTTCAGAAAGTCGGGGTCGCCAAAGGTGATGTGCTGCGCCCCTGCCCGCACCTGCTGGCGCACATCGGCCAACACCGTCTGCGCTGGTACCACAAAGAAACGGCCCTGATACACGGGCGTCACGGGGCAGTGGCGGCAGGTATGCAGGCAGCCGCGGCTTGCTTCCACATAGCCCGCAGGCACGGCGCGCCCGTGCGCCATGTAGTGGGCGTACTGCTTCAGGGGTGGAAGGGCCTGCCGCTCTGGGCGCGGCAATTTGAGCCGCGCCAGGTAGACCTGGTCGCTCTTATGGCGCGTGGTCACGCCCGTCACCTCGCCCGCCGGGCGGCCGTGCTGCAGAGCGTCCACGAGGCGGCGCAGCGGCTCTTCAAATTCCCCGGCGATCACCGAGTCGGCAATGGCTGGACTGCCCACGGTTGGCCGCAGCAGATAGTCGCCGTTCAGCCAGGCGTAAAGGCCATAGAAGCAGATATGCGCCTGGCTGTTCAGCCGCCGCACCCTGCGCGCCAGCTCCACCCCCAGGCGCATGGCCGTGTGCATGGGCGCCGAGATGCCCACGAAATCGGCCTGGCGCAGCGCGGCGGCAAAGGCTGGCGCGTCCGGCGCTTCGACAGAAGCGTCGCAGGCAACCACCTGATGCCCGGCTTGCTGCAGCAAGGCTGTTGGCCAGGCCAGGTTCAGGGGCTGGTGGCCCGATTCATACGTCGCAATTAAGAAAACACGCGCCATAGCAACTGTGCCAGCGGGTGCGCCGCTGCACAAACCCGCGTACCGCTAACTGCCTAAATCTTCTATAATGCAGTATAGCAGCATTAGACGAGTAAGCCATCGCTGCCCCTTCGCCGCCAGAACCTGTCCGTTTTACACGAAATTTACACATTGCTCTTACGCTAAGAGGAGGATGCAGCCAGTTTGGGCCGGCGTCCCGTGTATCGGTCAGCCGAATTCAACTGTCTGCGCATGAGGCAGAAAAAGGAGTGAGTTAGATGGCAGGCAAGGGTATCAGATTGGGACGCATTTTTGGCATCAAGATTAGCCTCGATTGGAGCTGGCTGCTCATCTTTTTGCTGGTGACCTGGAACTTGACGGTCGTGTTTAGCAATCTGCATCCAGAGTGGGGCTTTGGCCTGAACCTCGCAATTTCGCTGCTGGCCTCGCTCTTATTTTTCGCATCGGTTCTGGCGCATGAGCTGGCGCATTCGCTGATGGCCATCGCCCAGGGCGTACCGGTCCGAGGCATTACGTTGTTCCTCTTTGGCGGCGTGGCCAGCATCGAACGGGAGCCGCCTACGGCGCGCGCCGAATTCCTGATTACCATTGTAGGCCCGCTGACCAGTATTGGCCTGGGCCTGATCTTCTTGATGCTGGCGAGCGTGGGCGCGACGCTTTCGCTCAACGCCATCGAAAATCCGGCGCAGCTGTTGGCCAATTTGGGCCCGCTGACAACGCTGTTGATGTGGCTAGGGCCGATCAACATCATTCTCGGCGTCTTTAATATGATCCCCGGCTTCCCGCTGGACGGCGGCCGGGTGCTGCGCTCGATATTGTGGGCGATCACGGGAAACTTGCGCCGCGCCACGCGCTGGGCGTCTTACGTGGGTCAGGCGGTGGCCTGGCTTCTGATTATCGCGGGTATCGCCATGGTCTTCGGCGCGCAAGTTCCATTGTTGGGTGGCGGCCTGATCGGCGGCATCTGGCTGGCCTTCATCGGCTGGTTCTTGAACAACGCGGCGATCCAGAGCTACCGCCAGGTTGTGGTGCAAGATTTGCTTGAAGATCTGCCCGTCGATGCCATCATGCGCCGCGATCCGCCCACAGTTAACGCCGATCAGACCGTGGGCAACCTGGTGTACGACGGCGTAATGGGCACCGACGACCATGCTTTTCCTGTGCTGGATAACGGTCGCCTTGTGGGCCTGGTCTGCCTGCACGACATCCGCGGCCTGGCTCGCGAGCGATGGGACAGCACGCCGGTCACGGCGATTATGACGCCGCGCGAAGAGCTGGTTACGATAACGCCGCAGGCGGAGGCCGACGAGGCGCTGAACAAGCTGCGGCAGGATGACCACCGGCAACTACCGGTGCTGGAACAGGAACGGTTAGTAGGAATGCTGCGACGCCGCGACATTCTGCGCTGGCTGCAGTTACAGGCGGGCCAGAATGGCAACGTCTAAGCCTCTGGCAGACAGCGGGTGAAGGGGCAAGACAGCTTTGCGCGCCAGCGACGCGAGATGGTTGAGCGGCAAATCAGGCGCCGCGGAATCCGCGATGAAGCAATCTTGGCGGCGATGCTGCAGACGCCGCGCGAGGCGTTTGTGCCCGAGCAGCACCAGGCCCGCGCCTACGACGACGCGCCACTGCCTATCCCCGCGGAGCAGACCATTTCCCAGCCCTATGTCGTGGCGCTGATGATTCGCGCCCTGAACCTCAGCGCCGGCGCGCGCGTGCTGGAGGTGGGCGCCGGCTCTGGCTACGCCTCGGCCATCCTCGGCCACATGGTACAGGAGGTGCACGGCATCGAGCGGCACCATGAGCTGGTCGATTACGCCCGCGAGCGACTGGCCAAACTGGGCTACGACAATGTGCACATTCATCATGCCGACGGCAGCATGGGCTGGCCCGCGGCGGCGCCCTACGACGGCATACTCGTCTCGGCCAGCGGGCCACGCGTGCCGGCGGTATTAGAAGAGCAGCTTGCCATCGGCGGCCGGCTGGTGATGCCTATCGGGCGCGCCAGGGGCATGCAAAACCTGGTGCGTCTGACGCGCCTTGCGGAAGATCGCTACCAACAGCACAACATGGGCGGTGTGCGCTTTGTGCCGCTGATCGGCGAAGAAGGCTGGTGAGCCACAGCTCATGAGAGAGCGCGGCGCACGTCCTCCAGAGTGCCGGCCGAAAGCAGCTTTTGGCTCTTGTACACGATGAAATCGGCGTAGGCCTGCACAAAGATCTTGCCCGGCTTGCGAAAATCGAACTCTTCGGGCCGGTCGCGGAAATATTCGCGGTGCACGCGCGTCCACACTAGGCGCCCGTCGGTGTCGATGTTCACCTTGGTCACGCCCAGCGGCACGGCGCGGGCAAACTCGTCCTCGTCTACGCCGCGCGCCGAGGGGTCCAGGGCGCCGCCGGCTGCGTTAATGCGCTGCACTTCGTCCGGCGGCACCGAGCTGGAGCCGTGCATCACCAGGGGGAAGCCGGGCAGACGCTCCTGAATGCCCCGCAGGCGGTCGAAGTGTAGGCCCTGCCGCCCACTGAACTTATAAGCGCCGTGGCTGGTGCCAATGGCCACGGCCAGACCGTCGCAGCCAGACTGCTGCACGAAGGCCCTGGCTTCGTCGGGATCCGTGAGCATGGCGTGCCTTTCATCTACCTGGATATCCTCTTCCACGCCGCCTAACATGCCCAGCTCGGCTTCGACGCTGATACCCGCCGCATGGGCGCGCTCGACCACCCGGCGCGTAATGGCCACGTTCTGCTCAAAGGGCTCGTGCGAGGCGTCGATCATCACCGAGCTGTAGAAGCCAGAATCGATCGCGTCGTAGGCCACCTCTTCGGTGCCGTGATCGAGATGCACGGCAAAAATCGCCTGTGGATAAATCTCTTCCGCAGCGCGGATGATGGCTTCTAGCATGCGCGGGTTGGCATAATCGCGCGCGCCGCGCGAAATCTGGATAATGAATGGCGCTTGCGCTTCGCGGTGCCCTTCAAACAGGCCCAGCGCCTGCTCCATGTTGTTGATGTTATAAGCGCCTACTGCAAATTTGCCGTAGGCTAGTTCGAAAAGCTGCGCCGTGGTAACAATCATGGCCTGCTCCTTTTTGGGTTCGTTATCTCAACTCGTCTGGCATTGTAACATACAACATAATTGCGCAATGCCAGATGGTTGACAGCGCGCCCCAGGATGGTTCTAATACGGGCCATGGCCTTCCAAGCGCCGGGCAGCATGGCAACGTGCATCCCTAATATAAACAAGCGTGAGCGGCGCAAGCGTCTGAGTTCGGGCATCGCGGCCCTGGCCGTGGCCCTGGCTGTTCTGCTCCTGCTCATGATCGGCGGCGCGCCGGTGTGGCAGCGGCTGATCCTGTTTCCACTATATTGGGTCGGCACGTCGGGCATCTTCCAGTGGCGCGAGAAAACCTGAGTCGGTTTGGCCGCGCGAGGCTCGCGCCAACTAAGTGATACGGTCGAAAAAATAGAGGATGAGGATGAGCTAAAGCAGGTTCAGCGCCAGGCCAAAGGCGTCATTCGTAAGACGCTGGCGGCTTCAATGCTGCTGATGCTGTTATCCCTGCTGCTACCAGCGCTAAGCTGAGCGAAACCTGCCGCGGCGCGAGGAAAGAGATGATGAACCGCTCGTACCGGGCATTAGGGAGCGTGTGGATGCTGAGCGCGAGCTTATTGGCGCTCGTGTTTATGGCCATCGGGGCTGCCGGGGCCAGCAGCGCCGCTGCTGGCGCACAGCCGGCGGTGGCGCAAAGCATCCCGCCGCACGTATGGGCAGCCATCGCGGCGCAGCGCGAACAGTGGCGCTTAAGCCAGCAAGATGTTGCGAGCCTGCGCCTGATCGATACGGTGGCCGGCGGGCATAACGGCGTGACGCATTTTCACCTGGGCCAGACGTTCGCCGGTTTGGATGTGTTTGGCGCGATGCTAAACATGAGCATGGCAGCGGATGGCCGGCTGCTACACAGCGGCAACCGCCTGATCCCTGACCTGGCGGCGCGCATAAACAGCACGACGCCGCACATTTCGCCGGCCGACGCGCTGCAGGCGGCTGCTCGGCAGCTAAGCCTGCCGTGGCCCGCGGCCCTGACGTTGCAGAATGCGCCGGGCGGCGCGCAGCAGGAAGTAATCTTTCGCAGCGCGGCGTTGTCGCATGAGCCCATCCACGTCAAGCTTATCTACCAGCCCGTGGCCGGCGGCGCGCTGCGGCTGGCCTGGAATATCGAGATCGACGTGCGCGGCCAGGATCATTACTGGAGCGTGCGCATTGATGCCATCGACGGCTCGCTGCTGCACAAGAGCGATTACGTGGCACACGACTATTGGCCGGCGGCCGGCGCGCAGGCCACGGCCGAAAGTGGGCGCGCTATCGCAGCGCCACCCGCGGCCGGCCTCGACCCGCTCACTGCGCCGCGGCAGACCACGGACGGCGCGGCTTACCTCGTTTTTGCCATCCCGAAAGAGTATCCCCACGACGGGCCGCGCACGCTGGAAGTCGATCCGGCCCATCCGCTGGCCTCGCCGTATGGTTGGCATGACCTTGACGGCGTTCCCGGCGCCGAAATCACGGTGACGCGCGGCAACAACGTGCACGCCTACACAGACGTGAATGCGGATAACCTGCCCGACCCCGGCAGCGAGGCCGGAGGCGGCGCGACCCTGGTGTTCAGCCACACGCTCGACCTGAGCCAGGAGCCTGCCGCTTACCGCGATGCGGCAGTGACGAACCTGTTCTACTGGACCAATATTTTGCACGATGTCTTCTATCTGTATGGCTTCGACGAGCAGGCAGGCAACTTCCAGATGAACAATTATGGACGCGGCGGGTTGGGCAACGATGCCCTGCGCGCCGAAGCGCAAGACGGCGCGAACACCAACAGCGCCAATTTCACCGGGCCGCCCGACGGCGGTGCGCCTCGCCTGCAAATGTTCCTCTGGGATATGACTACGCCCGGCCGGGACGGTTCCCTATCCAGCCTGATCATCGCCCATGAGTATGGGCACGGCGTCTCCTTCCGTCTCGTCGGCGGCCCGTCGCTATCCACCTGCCTTAGCAACCGCGAGCAGATGGGCGAAGGATGGAGCGACTTTTTTGGACTGGCGCTGACGGCGCAGAGCGGCGATGTGGGCACAATGCCGCGCGGCGTTGCCACCTACGTAATGGGCCAGGATCCCGGCGGCCCAGGCATTCGCGCAACGCCTTATAGCACCGACTTTGCCATCAATCCCACAACCTATGATGATGTCAAAGATCTGGCTGCGCCGCATGGCGTGGGCTACGCCTGGGCTGCCATGCTGTGGGATGTCTATTGGGCCCTGGTCGAAGCGCACGGTTTCAACCCCGATATCTACGAGCCGTGGCACAGCGCCGGCAACAACCTGGCCCTGCAGCTCGTGATGGACGGTATGAAATTTCTACCGTGCCACCCGGGCTTCGTGGATGGGCGCGACGCCATTCTCGCCGCCGACTTGGCGCTCACCGGCGGCGAGAACGAGTGCCGCCTGTGGCAGGCCTTCGCCCGAAGGGGCCTGGGCTACAGCGCCGAGCAGGGCAGCTCCAACAATACGACAGACGGCATCGCCGCTTATGACCTGGCGCCGCAGTGTAAAGTGGTGTGGGTACAACCGGAGGCGCAGAACATGTGCGCCAACATGGCGGCGACCTACGAGGTGCTAATTGGAGCGGGCTTTGCGCCGCCCATCGCCCTGGCCGTAGAACAAGCGCCGCCGGGCGCCAGCAGCCATTTTGGCCAGAATCCGCTGTCGGCGGCGCCATTTACCACGACGCTGCAGATCGGCAGTGCGGCGGCTGCGCCCGCGGGCAGCTATACCGTGACGGTGAGCGCGGTCGATAGCGTGAGCAGTCACACGGCGGACGCCGTGCTGCATATCACGCGCGACCTGCCGGACCGCACAACGCTCATTGCGCCGGAGGACGGCCTGATGCACGCGCCTTTTTATCCATCATTTGAGTGGCAAACAACGCCCGGCGCGGAGCGTTATTTGCTGGAGGTTGCCAGCGATTCCTCATTTGAGAGCATCTTGCTCTCCGTGACGCTTAGCGACACGCATCACACGATGAGCAGTATGCCCGCGCCGGGCGACCTGTACTGGCGTGTGACCTCGCTAAATGTGTGCGGCGCGGCCAAGCCTTCGGCTGCGCGCCGCCTGACCATTGCTGTACCGCGCTCCGCCTTGTTCCTGCCAGTAATAGCCGTTCCTTAGGGCTGCGCGCGAGCTTGCATCCGCCATACTTTGTGACACAATGCACAGCTTATGAATCTTCCCGGTCCCTCTTCCCTTGCCGCCGAGAATGCCACGCCTGACGGCAGCGCCGAACGTGCTCCGCGCTACGCCTGGGTGATCTTAGCGGTGATCTTTGTCTGGAGCATGGCCGCGCCCCTGAACCAGTTCAAGGTGCCTCCGGTCTTGCCGCTGCTGATCGACGATCTGGCGCTGAGCCTGAGCGGCGCCGGCTTGCTGATGTCTGTATTTGCCATTACGGGTATCTTCCTGGCCTTGCCCGCGGGCTTTGTCGTGCAGCGGCTGGGGCTCAAAGCCACAGGCCTGATTGCCGCCGCGTGCCTGATAACCGGGTCGGCTATGGGCGCATTAAGCCAGAGCAGCACGCCGCTTTTGCTCAGCCGCTTTGTCGAAGGCCTGGGCATGGGCTTTATCTCCATTACGGCGCCGTCGGCCATCGCCGCCTGGTTCCCGCCGCAAACGCGGGGCACGCCCATGGGCATCTGGGCCGCCTGGTTCCCGGCGGGCAGCCTGCTGATGTACCTGGTTGCGCCGCCGCTGGCAGCAAGCGGCGGCTGGCGACAGGTGTGGTGGTTTGGCTTCGCCTTTACTGCCGCGGCTTTTGTGCTGTATGCGCTGTTTATGCGCGTGCCGCCGCCGGCCGCCACGGCTGCACAGCCGGCGATCCCCGGCGGCAGGGGCCTGCGCCGCACCGTCATGAACAAGCAGGTCTGGCTGCTGGCCCTTGTTTTTGGCTGTTTCACCTATGCCATGCTTGCCGTGGGCACCTTTTACCCCACATTCCTGGTCGAGGAACGACAGTTCACGGTCGCTGACGCGGCCAATGTGCTGGCCGCCAACAACGTGGTGGTGCTTTTCTCCGCGCCGTTCTTTGGCTGGCTCTCTGATCGCTTCGGCACGCGCAAACAGTTCTTCACGCTGCCGTTTTTATATCTGATGCTGATGGTGCCCATCGTCTTTCAGATTAGCGCCACGCTGGCCTTGCCGGCCTACGTTCTCCTGGGCGCGTTTACCGCTGCCATTCCCGCTGTGGTGGTTACGGCCGCGCCCGAAGTGATGCACGATCCGCGCCTGGTGAGCATCGGCCTGGCCGTCCTGACCATAGGCCAGAACCTGGGCATGGTGGTGGGCCCTGCCGTTTTTGGCCTCATCGCCGAGCAAGGCAGTTGGCTCGCGGCGGCGCTGAGCTCGCTGCCCATCCTGCTGCTGGGCTTTGTGGTCGGCCGCCACGTGCGCGTGCGCTAATTGCTCCGGAAACGTCCATTGCGATTTAGCCGTCGGCTCAGCGGCGCTGGCGCGCCGTCGCACACCATGGCCCTCATCCTGGGCCTGATTGCCACCATGCTGTGGGCTTCCTCTTTTGTGCTGGTGAAAATGGCGCTGGCGCACATCGGCCCGCTGACCATCGGTGGCCTGCGCTATTTCATCGGCTTTCTGCTGCTGCTGCCGTTTATGCGCCGGCGGCAAGGGGCGGCGCGGGCGTATCGACCGTGGCTCTTGCTTGTAGCCATTGGGCTCAGCGCCTATACCATCGGCAACGGCGCCTCGTTCTTGGCCTTAGAATACCTCGACGCCACTACAGTCTCGTTTGCCCTGAGCACCGTGCCGCTGTTCATGCTGGTCATCGGCGCCGTACGCCTGGCCGAGATCCCTAGCCGGCAGCAGATTTTCGGTGTGGCCCTGGGCCTGCTGGGCGGCGCGCTCTTCTTTTCGCCCGGTTTCGCGCCCGGCGAGCCTTTGGGCCTGGCCATGCTTGCCGTGGGCATTGTGGGCTTTATCAGCTTCGGCGCCCTGAGCCGCGCTGTGGCCCGCCGACGCAATGTAGGCACCGTGGCCCTGACCGCCTTCCCCCTGGCCTTCGGCGGCGGCGGCTTGCTGTTGTTGGCGCTTCCTCTAGAAGGCATGCCCGTTGCGCCGTTCGATTCGTGGCTAATCATCCTGTGGCTTGCCGTGATGAACACGGCCCTGGCCTACATCCTCTACAACCACGCCCTGCAGACGTTGACGGCGCTGCAAATGTCGGTCATGCTCAACCTGTCGCCGATCGGTACGGCGGCGCTGGCCTGGCTGCTGCTCGACGAGCGGCTCACGCTCGTGCAGAGCGTGGGCGTGCTGGTCATCGTGGTCGCCGCCATTCTCGTACAGCGCTCCACCACATTCGATAAAGCAGGGTTATAAGGCAGGCGCGCGCCTTAGCACGCATCACGAATTCCTTCGGCTGCGCTCAGGATGACACATCATGCATCCTGTTCTGCCGCCAGGGCCTCTAACACCGCTGCCCGCGCCACCTTGCCTGAGGCGGTGTGCGGCAGCTCGTCGACCAAGCGCAGGCGGCGCGGGATCTTGTAGCCCGCCAGCCGCTCGCGGCAAAATTGCAGCAGCGCCTCTTCGGCGACGCGGCGCTCCGGCTCCAGGGCCACCATCACCGCCACCTGCTGGCCCCACTCCTCGTGTGGCAGGCCCACCACACAGGCATCGCTCACAGCGGGATGCTGGCGCAGCACGCCCTCAACCTCGGCGGGGTAGACGTTTTCGCCGCCGCTGACGATCACGTCGCTGCGCCGCTGCACCAACCACAAGTCGCCGTCGTCGTCCAGATAACCAATGTCGCCCGTGCGCAGCTCGCCATGGCGCAGCGCGGCGGCCGTAGCCTGCGGGTCGCCATAGTAGCCCTGCATCACCATCGGCCCGTTGACGCACACCTCGCCCACCTGGCCCAGGCCCAGGCTTTCGCCGTCTTGCCCGGCAATGCGCACGTCGCCGAACATCAGCGGCTTGCCCACGCAACCGGGCTTGCGCTGCGTTTCCGGCGGCGTCATCGTGGCCACCTGCGAAGCCGTTTCGGTGAGGCCGTAGGTGGCGGCTAAGGGCACGCCGGCCGCGGCGCATTGGCGCGCCAGCTCGGGCGTGGTCGCCGCGCCGCCGGTGAGCGCCAGACGCAGCGAGCGGGGCCAGTGCGAGCGCGAGCGCAGCAGCCGGTAGAGCATGGTGGGTACCAGCGAGGTAATGGTCACTTGCTCATGGTCCAGGCTGGCGTTGAACTGCTGCAGGTCAAAGCCATCGTGCAGCACGACGGCCGTGCCGTAAAGACAGCTCCGAAAAAGCACCGCCAGGCCGCCGACATGGCAGAGCGGCAGGCTGCTCAGCCAGCGGTCGTTGGCCTGCAGGCCCAGGCGAAAGGCGGAAGCCGTGGCGCTCCAGAAATGGTTACCAAATGTGAGCATGGCCCCCTTGGGCCGGCCGGTGGTGCCGGAGGTGAAGACAATGGCCTGTAAGGCGTGCAGGTCGAACTGTGGCGTGGGCGGCGCGCCCGGCCCGTCCTGCAGGGCCGCCACGTCGATGGGCGTTATGGGCGCTGGCGCCGCCGCGGCCGCTGGCGCCGTCGAATCGTCGTGCACGAACCAGCGGCAGTCCGCCTGCTGCACCTGCCACGCCGTTTCTGGAGGCGTGAGGCGCTGATTGAGGGGTACCAGCACGGCGCCCAGGCGCGCCAGCGCGTGCACCAGGCGCACGTAGGCCGGGCCGTTGGGCAACATGGCAGCGACATGCTGCCCGCGCCTCACGCCCAGGTGCGCCAGGGCTGCGGTGTAGGTCGCGCTCTCGCGGGCCAGCGCGCCATAAGACCATGGCTGCCCCTGCCACAGCAGGGCCAGGGCCTCAGGGGAGCGCCTGGCGCGCGCCGTCAGCCAGTCGTCAGCCATGCACATCTTGCGCCGCGCGGTGAATGCGCGAGGCAGCGGGCGCTGCCGAAGCCGGCATCAGGGACGCCACGGATATTGCTTGAAGTTGACCGGCCGCTTCTCGTTAAAGGCGTTGCGCCCTTCCTGGCCTTCTTCGGTCATGTAGAAGAGCATGGTGGCGTCGCCGGCCAGCACCTGCAGGCCAGTTTGGCCGTCGAGGTCGGCGTTGAAGCCTGCTTTGAGGAAACGAATGGCAATGGGGCTTTTGCTCAGGATCTCCTGCGCCCACTGCACGCCTTCCGCTTCCAAATCTGCCACTGGCACCACTTTGTTCACCAGGCCCATCTCCAGGGCTTCTTGCGCGCTGTATTGGCGGCAGAGATACCAGATTTCGCGCGCCTTCTTCTGGCCGACGATGCTGGCCAGGTAGCTAGCGCCAAATCCGCCGTCGAAGCTGCCGACGATCGGTCCGGTCTGGCCAAAAACGGCGTTGTCGGCGGCGATGGTCAGGTCGCAAATCACGTGCAGCACGTGGCCGCCGCCGATGGCGTAGCCCGGCACGAGGGCAATGACCGGCTTGGGCATGGTGCGGATGACGCGCTGCAGCTCCAGCACGTTGAGGCGGGCCATGCCCTTGTCGTCGATATAGCCCGCATCGCCGCGGATCTTCTGGTCGCCGCCCGAGCAGAAGGCATAGACGCCGTCCTTAGGCGACGGTCCGTTGCCCGTCAGCAGCACCACGCCAATGTCGGGATCCATCCAGGCATCGCGGAAGGCCTCGGTCATTTCGTCGATGGTCTTGGGGCGGAAGGCGTTGCGCACTTCGGGCCGGTTGAAGGCAATGCGCGCCATGCCCTCGGCTTTGTGGTAGGTGATGTCTTCATACTCTCTGACGGTACTCCACTCGGTCACAATGTCACTCCTTTCACTTTCACACGGATTAACTTCAGGAAAAGCGGCTAGCGGTTGGGGTCCCCGGCCAGCTCCTGGACGATACGCTGCTGCAGCGCCCTGCGCCGCGCTGCATCCTCCGCGCCGTCGCTGCACACTTCCAGAATGCGGCAGCCGGGGCTGGCCAGCGCCTGCGCGAACTGCTCGCGGAAAGCCTGGCGCTGCGTCACGCGGGCGTGCTCAAAGCCGTACAGGCTCGCGGCATGTGCAAAATCCAGCCCATGAGGCGTGAGAAAGAGCTCGGTAAAGGGCGGATCGAAGCGCGACACCGGTAGGCGGCGGAAAATACCGCCGCCGTCGTTGTTCAGCAGCACAATGGTCAGATGCAGCTCGTCCTGACGCGCCGCCAGCAGGCCGTTCATGTCGTGGTAGAAGGTGATGTCGCCCACCACCAGGGTCACCGGCTGCGAGCGCGCCGCGGCAATGCCGCAGGCGGTGGAGATGTTGCCGTCGATGCCGCTTGCGCCGCGGTTGCCAAAGGTGTGCAGCAGCGCCGGGCGCGGCGCGCCGTACTCGTCCAGGTGGCGCACGGGCAGGCTGTTGCCGGCAAACAGGTGCGCGCCCGGCGGCAGCATCGCCGCCACGTCACGCACGACCAAGCCGTCGAAGAAGGGCGCGTCTTCAGCCTGATCGAGGGCCTGCCAGTAACCCTTCTCGGTGCGCCTGACGGATTGCAGCCAAGCCGATTGCCGCCGCGGCGGCAGCCGCTGCAGCAGGCCTTCGCATGTGAGCGCCTCGTCGGCCTGTATGAACAACGTGGTGTGGTGCGCGTCGTCGGCCCACACGCCGTTGTGGCGCACGTGGATAGCGTGCTGCGGCGCGCTGCGCAGGAGGTAGTCTTTGAGCTGCATGGAAGTGGCCAGCGCGCCGAAGCGCAGGATGAGCTGGGGCGCGTCCCAGTCTAGCTCCGGCAGCGCCAGAAAGCCTTCATAACCGCCCACCACGGGGGACTGCGACGTCCAGGGGCCGTAGCGCAGGCCCGACAGCGGGTCGGCAAACAGGGGATAGCCGGCGCGCTGCGCCAGCTCGGCCACAAGCCCGGCAAAGGCGCCGCCGGGGCTGCCCGGGCCGCAGATGATCAGGCCGCGCTCGTGCGCGGCGATGAGCCCAGAGAGCTGCTCCAGGACCGCTGCGGGCGGCGCGATGGCGCCGCGCACGATGTGCGGAGGCGCGACCTGCGTTGCGCCTTCAGGCCAGGCCAGCGCGCCGTCGGGCTCGAACGGTTTGCGGAAAGGGAAGTTGAGATGCACGGGCCCCGGCGGCAAACCGGTGGACAGGGCCATGGCGCGGGCCATCGTGGCGCTGAGGTTGTGCAGGGCAACGGGCGGCGGCGCTGCTTCGGGCAGCGGCAGGTCCACCGACCACAAGACCTGCTTGCCGTACAGCTCCACCTGGTCGATGGTCTGGTTCGCGCCGCTGTGGCGCAGCTCAGGGGGGCGGTCCGCGGTCAGGACCAGCAAGGGCACATGCGCCATGCGCGCTTCGACAATGGCGGGCATGAAGTTGGCCGTGGCCGTGCCGGAAGTGCAAAGCAGGGCCACGGGCCGCTGCAGGGCCAGGGCCATGCCCAGGGCAAAGAAACCGGCGCTGCGCTCGTCGAGGCAGCGGTAGATGCGAATTTGGGGATGGGCGGCAAAGGCCAGCGCCAGGGCCGTGGAGCGCGAGCCGGGGGCCACACATACCTCGCGCAGGCCGGCAGCGCCGAGCGCGGCCACTGCCGTCTGGGCCCAGAGGGTCGCCGCGTTGCGCCTGTCTACAGTCTCATTCATTGGCAGCCGCTCACGAAACGACCACGCCTAACGCTTCCAGCATCGGCCGGAACTTCAGCGCCGTTTCTTGCCACTCTAGCTGCGGGTCGGAATCGGCGACAATGCCGGCGCCGGCGTACAACCAGACACGACGATGCTGGCTGACCGCGGAGCGAATGGCGACAGCAAAAGCGCCATCCAGGCGGTAGTCGATCCAGCCCACGGGCGCCGCGTACCAGCCGCGCGTCACCGGCTCGGTGTCGCGAATAAATTCCAGGGCCAGCCGCCGCGGCGCGCCGCCCAGAGCCGGGGTGGGATGCAGCAGGTCTACCAGCGGCAGAATGCCTTGTGGCTCTAGCAACCGGCCGCGCATGGGCGTGAATAGGTGCTGGATGTTGCGCAGCTTAAAAACGCCGGGCTGCGGCGAGATCTCCAGCCGGTCGGTGATCGGCGCCAGGCGCTGCAGCATAGACATGACCACGACATCGTGCTCGTAGCGATCTTTGGCGCTGTTGAGCAACTGCTGGCCAAGCGCCTGGTCCTCGCGCCCGTCGGCGCTGCGCCCAATGGAGCCGGCCATAGCCATGCTGCTAATGGTGTCGCCCTGCACCTTGGCCAACAGCTCTGGCGTGGCGCCGAAAAAGGCGTGGTGAGCCTGTGGCTCAAATAAGAAGCGATAACTTTCCTGGTAATGCTCGTTCAAAAAGCCCAGAGCGCCATCGACGTCGACAGGCTGCTCGAAGCTAAGCTCGGCGACGCGCGAAAGCACCACCTTCTGCAGCGGCGATGTGCGAAACTGCTCTTGCGCCGCGGCGATTTGCTGGGCCCACGCGTCGTAGCTAAGCGGGTAGCGCTCTTGCTTCGGCGCGCCCTGCGCCGCCCGCGCCCGCCCACCAGTCGTCGCGCCGGCCGCTGCCTGGCGCAGCAGCTCAAAGCGCGCGTCCAGCGCCTCGCGCAGCTCGGGCAGCATGGCCGCCGGGTCGTCTTCCATGCTCACGATGGCGTTAATCGTCAGCCAGACGCCTTCGGTGGTCTGCACGAACTGGTAGTGGGGCAGGATGAAGTGCGCGGGGTGAAAGGCCGACCAGGCATAATCGGGCGTGAAGTCGGCGCGAAAGGCGAAGCCGCCAAACAGGCGCGGCGCGGCGACCGGCGGCGCGTGCAGCGCGGTGAGTGAGTTTAACAGAGCTGCGCCGGCAAACAGCGCGCGCGCCTGTTCTTGAACGTGCCGTACCCGCTCCTGGCCCCAGGCGACGAGATGGGCCGCAGCGCCAAAGCCGGCAAAAATAATGTCGTCGCGCACGTCCTCCCAATAAAAGCGTTCACGCCCCTGCCCCTGGCTTAAGAACGCGGCGACGTTCACGCCGGGGCAGGACCGGCTGTAGCTAACCAGCCGCCCGTCGGCCGATGAGCGGTAGGTGGGGCTGGGCGACAAAAGCGGCGCAGCGGGGCCGTCCCACTGCTGGGCGTCTATGGTATCAGCCATCATTAGAAGCCACGCTTTTTAGCAATAGAGGCACCAGGCCCTGCAAGATGCGCTCCGAATCGGGCTCGCCGGTGTACACCCAGCGAATGACGAGGTTATAAATGGCGCCCATCCAAGCGTGAGACGTCACTTCCGTATCGACCGGCATAATGTCGCCCACGTCTACGGCCTCTTGCAGGTAGGTTTCGATCAGCCGCGCAAAGCGCTCGTTAATCTCCAGCCGCTTATTCTCGAACGTGGCGCCCAGGCCCACGGCCTGCACCAGCAAGATCTTGGCCGGGCGGCGGTACTTGCTGAAGGCGTCGAGGGTCGCCTCCAGCGCCACGCGCACGCGCACCATGCCCGGCGGCGAGCCGGCGATGGCCTCGGTCACCCGCCGTTCTAGCAAATCCGCGAACTGATCGACCAGAGCCAGGAAAAGGCGCTCTTTGTTGGGAAAGTGGAAATAAATGGCCCCTTTGGACGTCTGTGACTCGGCGACGATCTCGTCGAGGCGCGTATCGTGGTAGCCTTTGTTGGAAAAGATGCTTAAAGCCGCATCCAGAATGCGCTCTTTAGTGCTCGGTGGTTCTTCTGTAATTATCTCTTTCATCTGCTTGCTCGCTCATATGGGCCGTTGCCTTCGGTTAAGACCGACCGGTCAGTCGGTAGGCAAATGATACAGCAAAAACCGTGTTTTAACCAGCCAATATGTGGGACAATTTGGCATATTGTCCACGCCCATTTACCGCGTTGAAGCGGGCTTTCTTGTCTGCTACAATTCCGCGGCTGTATCGCGCCAGGCCGTCTACGGCGGCGCGTGGATTGTTTTTACGGGGGAATAAACAGCGCCAATGCGCGAGCTACTCAATAACCGTAACTACGCCCTGCTGTGGCTGGCCCAGATCATGTCGGGCATCGGCGGCGTGCTGTATCACGTCGGCGTGATGGTTACTATCTTCGAGCGTACGGGTTCGGCGCTGCAAACCGCCGGCGTGATGGTCGCCAGCAGCCTGCCTGCTTTTGTGCTGGGACCGTTTGCCGGCGCAATCATCGACAAAGCCTCACGACGCAGCGTGCTGCTGATTAGCGACCTCTTTCGCGCCTTGCTGGTGGGCTCGCTGCTGCTTTTCAGCAGCGGCGATGAGCTCTCCGTTGCCGGTATTTACCTGGTAGTGGCGGGGCTGGGCGCGGCCGCCACCTTTTACAATCCGGCGCGCCAGGCGCTCATTCCCGGCCTGGTGCCGCGCCGGCAGCTCGTTCGCGCCAACAGCCTGATTGCCAGCACCACCCAGGCGGCGCACGCCGCGGGTTATGCGGTGGGCGGCCTGCTGGTGGTATGGCTGGGCTTTCGCCTGCTGGTGGTGGTCGATTTAATCACGTTTGTGCTGGCCGCTCTGTTTATCGCCCTCACTGGCCGGGCCGCGGAACGGCGACCCGACGCTGGCGCAGCGCGTGCGCCGCGCTCGCTGCTGCAGGCCATACGCGACGGCGCCGTCTATCTGCGGCATGACCGCCTGCCGCGCACCCTGGTGATCATGGAAGTGGTCGAGCATGTGCCACACGCCGTCTGGACCTCGGCGCTGATGCTCGTCTTCGTCAGCGACGTGCTGAACGGCACGCCGGCCGATTGGGGCAACCAGAACGCCGCTTTCTATGCCGGCATGCTCGCCGGCGCGGCGCTGGCCGTGATCATCGCCGCGCCCCTGGGGCGCCGTCCCGGCTGGTTCATCATCGGCAACGCCCTGCTCTTTGCCTTGCTAACCATGGCCTATGCCTTCAGTCCTTCAATACTTGTTGCCCTGCTGCTCTGCTTCGCCTTTGGCCCCACATCGGCCTTGCGCGATGTGGCCCAGGACTCGCTGCTGCAGGCGACCGTGAGCCACGATCTGCTGGGCCGCGTGTACGCCCTGCGCAGCGCCGCCGCCAACCTCACGTTCATCATCTCAGGCCTGCTGCTGGCCTATCTGGCTGACCACTTTAACGTGCGCTGGGTGTATGCCAGCGCTGGGCTGCTTTACCTGGCTACGGGGCTGTACGCCTTCTCCAGCGCCGCCTTGCGCCGCAGCCTGATAACGGACGAAGAAACGGCGGCGCAAAGCCCAATTGTCAATTTATAACTTTCGTTGGCAATCTCTATGAAATGCTTGCATTGGTCCGCCGGCTGTGCATAATAGTAAGAACATTTGTTCTATTTTCCGACGAGCTGGAATTAGGAGTGAAGAGGATGGCTGTAAATACCGCTCAGGGAATGCGACAGCCACGGGGAGAAAGGGATGCAATGGTGCGCGTCTGGCCCCTACGCGGCCAGACTATCATGGGTCTACTGTTCCTCGTCGCCCTGCTCGCATTCGAGATTTTTAACTTTGATACAACGCGCTTTGCGCTGAATGATTTTCTGGGAGAAGCCAGTTTTGCTGGCCTGCGCTGGGCCACAGTGCTAGCCATTGCCTTTTGCGCCATCGACTTTGCCGGGCTGCTGCGCTTCTTCCTACCGCACGATGAAGAAGGCCAGATGCCCACGGAAGTCTGGTATCTGATGGGCGCGTGGCTGCTGGGCGCGACAATGAACGCCTTGATGACCTGGTGGGCCGTTAACCTGGCGCTGCTGAACCATGATTTCGGCAACGAAGTGCTGAGCCGTGGGCAGCTACTGGAGCTGGTGCCCATCTTCGTGGCCACGCTGGTGTGGGTCACGCGCATCTTGTTCATCGGCGCCTTCACCGTCGCCGGTGGTTATCTGTTTAGCGCCCTGGGCCTGCCGCAGCAGCAGGCGAGGCAGCCTGTTTTGGCCGTGCGCCACGAGCGCGCGCCGGCCGCGCGCCTGACCCTGCGCCGCAATGCAGGCCCGTCACGCAGCCACCGCATGCCGCACGAAGCCCTGCTGCCGCCGACAGACGAGCTGCCGCCCTTTTTATACGGTGCCAGCCGCGAGTCAGAGGATGGCGATGAATTCGAGATTGTGCTGCCGTCGTCGCAGTGGCAGGTGCAGCGTCGCGCCGGCGTGCAATAAATAGGAGCGTGCGGCCTTGGCCCAATATATCCAGCCCTTTCCCCGAACCACCACGGTCCCCAGAGCGGCCAACCCTTCTGTGCCCGGTTGGCAGCGCATGGTGGCCATCCTGGCCAGCATCAGCGTGATCATCTCGCTGCTGATTGCCATCAGGCCCATCCCGGCGGCGCCGGCCGTGGCGCAAGCCGAGGCGGCTACGGGCCAGGCGGCGCAAGGTGCGCCGAGTGCGCTGAGTGCGCCGCCTGTAGCGGCCGGCAGCGTCATCTCTCCCGACTTTGCGCCCGCCGTGCAATATTGGGCGCCGCGCATTGCCGTGTGGTCGGCTGAGTTTGGGCTGGATCCCAACCTGGTGGCCACGATCATGCAGATCGAATCGTGCGGCGACCCGGCGGCAATTTCGCCGGCCGGAGCGCGCGGCCTGTTTCAGGTAATGCCCTTCCATTTCCAGCCCGGCGAGGATAGCCTGGATCCGGAAATCAACGCGCGGCGTGGCCTGGCCTATTTTGTGGAGCGCATGGAGCAGACCGCGGGCGACGTGGGGCGCGCGCTGGCGGGTTATAATGGCGGCCATGTGGCCGCGGCTGGAAGCTGGGATGATTGGCTGCCCGAAACGCAGCGCTACTATGTGTGGACCACGGGCATCTACAGCGAGCTGCAGCAAGGTACCGGCAGCAGCCAGGCTCTGCAAGATTGGGTACGCGCCGGGGGCGGCGGCCTTTGCCGGCAGGCGGCGCAGCGGCTGGGCATCCAGTAGGCGCGGCGGGGGGCTGCCGGCGCACTCTGGCCAGCGCTGTAGAGGCGGCAACCCGGGCCGCGAGCGCAGCAATGCGCTAATACGCCGCACTGCGCTATACTAAAGCCATCAGAAGCGTGCTGGACTCACAAACCGATAGGGAATGCCATGGACCCCGGCCTATTAATCCTACTAATCCCCGTTCTCATCCTTGGCCTGTTCTATCTTTTCCCCGAGCTGCTGCGCTGGCTGTCGCGGCGCAACCGCGCACAGGCGGAGAAGCTGCGCCAGGGGCTTACAGACACGGGCGAATCGCTGCGCACGCTGGCCGCGCGCCTGCGCCCCTACCGCGACCTGACCGCCGACACGTTCCGGCGCCATTACGAGCCGGCGCGCGAGCGGCTGCAAAAAGTGGTCGATGCCTACCAGCGCCTGCAGCGACGACTGGCCAACGTTGCGCCGGATGATAAGCCTTATGGCCTGTGGGCTTTCATGCATATCCTGAATAATCCGGAAGAAATCTGGCGCGGGCCGTCGTCTGCCGTGCAGTTGTGGCGGATGCAGCGCGAGCTGGCCGGCCTGCGCGCCGATCTGCAAAACGCCGAGGCCCTGATCGCCCGCGCCGAAGAGACACCGGGCGGCCTGGTGCAGGCTGCCCGCCAGCTTCGCGGCCAGCGCCTCGCGGCGCTGGACACAGGCCTGGCCGAGGAAGAAGAAGCTGGCCTGGCCACGGCCAAAGCGCTGCGCGCGCGCCTGGGCCAGTTGCAGCGGCAGACAGACATGCTGCTCGATACCATGCAGGACGGCTCGGCGTCGGGCCTGGGGCGCATGGATACGCTGGCCTCAGAACTGGAAGAGCTGGAGCAGGCCGTAGCTGCCTTAGAAGCCGACAGCTCAGCCCTGCGCAAGCAGCGCCGCGCCGTGGATGCGCGGCTGCAAGAGGTGGAGGCCGGCAGGACGGTCACGGCCACCGCCGTCGGCGACGAGGCAACGCGCGACGCCATCCAACCCCTGCTGCAGCGCGCTGCGGCCCTAGAGAAGGAAGGCCGCGCCGCGCAGCGCGCCGAGCGCTTCGCACAGGCAGAGCAGCGCGCCAAAGAGGCGCTGGAGCTGCTTAATCTGGCGGGCGAGCTAGCGCTGGCGGCGCGGCGGGTGCATGCGCTGCAAGAAGTCGCCCCCATCTCGCTGCAGGCGGAGGGCATCGATGCGCTGGGGCGGCGGTTGCAGACTACGTACCGCGCGGCCTATGCCCTTTGCGACGCGCCGGCGGCCGGCGCCGCAGAATGGCCGGCGACCGGCGGCGAGGAGGGTGGCGACGCCGGCGACGAATCGAAGCCTGCCGGCGGCGGGCGGCAAGATGCCGTCGCCGGGCTGAAGCTGCGCGTAAACCACCTGGCGGCCGAGGCGCAGCAACTGCAAGAGGCGCACGCCAGGGACGTGAAGCAGGTGGCCCAGGAAGCGAACGAGCAGGCCGAGCAGTTGCAGCAAGCCTGGCAGGCGTTGCAACAGACGGTGACGCTGCCGAGGGGCGACCCGGCTATCGGTCATTACGACAGCCTGCAGGAGCAACGGGCGCGGGCCGCCGGCGATCCGTTAAAATTGAAGGCGTACGGCGACGAGGCGCAGCAACTGGCCAGGGAGCTGGCCACGGCCACGGATACCATTCGTCACGGCTTCCGGCAGCTAGAAACGCTGCGCGTAGAGCTGCCCGAAATGCTGGAGAAGGCGGAAGCGGAAGCGCGCAACTGGCGCTCTCTGCAGCCGTTGCTCACGGAGATGAAAGAGTCGATCGCCACGCTGTGGCAGCTTGGCGGCGCCGACGTGCACCTGGCAGAAATGCAGGCGACCCTGTCGGAGATTGAGACGTTGGAGGAGCAGGTACGGGCGGCTTACGCGGCGCTAACCGGAGAGCGCCGGCGGCTGGCGGTGTTGGAGCGCAGGATTTACCAGACGCTGCAAACATTAACCCTGCGCCGTTCGGGGGATTTCGGCGGCAACGGCGCGGCGACGCGCAACGACTGGAAGGAGCGCGTCGATTCCCGCCTGTCTACAGCGCGCAACGCGGCGACCATCGAGCTGGCGCACCGCGCCCTGCAGGATACCTTAACCTGGATCCAGGGCCTCTGACGGCCTGGAACGCAGATCGCGCCACGGCCCTACGCGCCCCTTGCTGCGTTTTTGCGATCTGGGAACAGAGGGTTCCTAAAACCCAAAAAGTCGATCTATAATGACGTGCATGAGATCCGCACACGCGTTTTTTGCTCGTATCGCGATTTTTGCCCTCTTGCTGCTGCCCATCGCCATTCTCAACCTTCGCGCCGCGCCGCTGCCCGCAGCCCATGCCGGCGCCATCCCTGCGCCGCAGCTCAAATGGCAGCGCGGGGGCTGCCACAGCACGTGGTGTGAGACTGGCTGGTACTCTTCGCCGGCCATTGCCGATATCGACGGCGACAGCGCGCCGGAGGTCATCGGCGCGACCTATTCGCTGTTCGTCTTGAACGGCGAAGACGGCTCGGTACAGTGGTCGACGGATCCAACTGGCGGCCGCGTCTGGCCGGGCGTGGTCGTCGCCGATATCAACGACGACGGCGCACTGGAGATCGTCACGGCTCACGGCGAGGGCTACCTGCACGTGTACAACGCCGCCGGCGGCCTGCAGTGGAGCCGCCAGCCGACCATGCGCGAGCTGCGCGGCCTTTCGGCCTACGACCTGGACGGCGACGGCACGCTTAACCTGGTGGTGACGGCCGCGACAAACAGCGCGACCAACACCTGGGTTTATGAGCACACGGGCGCCTTGCGCCGCGCCTGGCCCCAGGTGATGGACGACAGCGGCTATGCCTGGGGCGTGTTCAATGATAATGCGGCGGTGGGCGACATTGACGGCGACGGCGACCCTGAGATCGTCGTGCCTTCCGACGTGCACTACATCAATGCCTACGAGAGCCACGGCCAGCAAATTCCGGCGCATGCCATGTATGGCGGCGAAGGCTGGGGCAAAGTCGGCGTGCACGTGGACCATGCCGTCGACCTGCGCGGCTACGCCAACTGCGGCGTGGAGCATCGGCCCAACTTCGCCCATGGGCCCGCGGCCATAGTGGACGTCGATGGCGACGGCCGCAATGAAGTGATCGTCACAGGCAACGTCTACAACTGCGGCACGACCCCTTATAGCAGCCTCTATGAGATGCCTTTCATCTTCAACGGCGACCGCAGCCGCTGGGCTGCAAGCGGCTACAGTTGGGTGGCCATTCCCGCGCCACCGGCCGGCGCTGCGCCGCTCAGCGAAGATTACGACGTCATCGAGCTGGCCATGCCCAACCCCGTGGTCGCGGACCTGGACGGCGACGGTGAGCGCGAGATCCTCTTCGCCTCTTACGACGGGCGCCTGCACGCTTATTGGCTGGACAAGACGCAGCGCCACAACTGGCCCTATGCCGTGCACGCCACCAGCCCCGGCATTCGCTTTGCTTCAGAGCCTGTGGTTGCGGATCTCGACGGCGACGGTTACGCCGAAGTCATCTTCAGCTCCTGGCCGGAGAAAGGCAGCGGCTATGTTGGTAAGCTGCACATCCTCGACTACCAGGGCAATGCGCTGCACGAAGTGGAGCTGCCCGCGCCCTTTGGCGGAGCGAGCTGGAACGGCGCTCTCGCCGCACCCACGCTGGGCAATATCGACGCCGACCCCGACCTGGAAATTGTTCTGAACACGACGCAAAGCGGCCTGGTAGCCTATGACCTGCCCGGCGTAACCGCAGCGCGCCTGCTGTGGCCCACGGGCCGCGCCAATAGCCAGCGCACAGGCTCGCTGCTCTTTGGCTCGCTGTATGGCTCACAGATCAGCATGGTCCCAGCCCATGCCGTTGCCGGCGACACGCTTTCTGTCACAATCACCCTGCACAATGCGGGTCCCGAGCTGCCGGCAGTTACCCTTGAAAACCCCCTGCCGGCCCATACCTTCTTCGCCGGCGGCCTGCAGGCCAGCAGCGGCGCAGCGGCATACAACGCCGGCGTCGTCACCTGGTCTGGCGCGGTCAACGCCAGCGCGCCGGTAACCATCAGCTACCAGCTCACTATCGACCCGGCGCGCACCGTGCCCACGTTGATCAGCAACCAGGCGCTTGTGGACGACGGGCACAACCCGCCGCACACGCTCTCCGTCCACATCCTGGCCAACTCCCAGGTATCCTACCTACCCGTTATCCGCTTCCACGACAATTAGCGGTAGATAGTGCAACCAGGCCAGCGTCACATCCGGCCGGCACCAGGCGTAACTGTCGGTCTGCACGTCGCCGGCATAGGACATGGCCAGACCACAAACTTCGGCCTGTCCGGCCTCTAGCGCCGGCCCGCTCGCGGCCGCCGTCAGGCTCCAGACCTGCAACGTTTCTTCACCAGAGCAGCTCTCCGTTGTCTGGCCCATAGCCGTCGCACCTGTCGCGCCGTGCGTCACCGTCACAAACAGTGTAACCGTCTCGCCGGCTGTACAGCTTCCATGGCCAATGACGACAACCGCTTGCCCGCCATCGCGCAGGGGTAGCGTGTGTGTGATGCCAAAGGGAATCGAAATGCGTTCGGTATTCTGGATACCAACGTCGGGCTGGGCAATGAGCGCGGCGCCCGCTATGTGCTTGCTTAATTCATTTGCGCCGGCCTCCGCTCCGGCCTGATGAGCCTCTTGAGCCGATGCTAAGGACATCGCCCCTCCAAGGAGCAGCGTCGCAACGCTCCATGCAACGACAATTAGGAGTGCGCGTTTCATGGGATCCTCCATGCTTTACACTTGCTTAAGACGATTGAGCTTCGCCTTCAGCATAAAGAATTGCAACGGATGTTGTCAAATCGAGAACGGCGCCGTCGCGCGTTGACCCATGCCGCCCTTTCTACTATGATCTGGCCTCATGTCGCGCATGTTACGAAGCCTAGCCGCACTCTTGTGCTTCATACTGCTCGCGGCCCTCTTGCAGGCAGCGCCTGCGCGCAGCGCCAGCCGGCTGGCGCTGCCGGACGGCTTTGAGCTGTGGCTCACCGCGCCCGGTGTGATCGTTTATGGCAACGAGACCGTGGCAGAGGCGCAGGAATATGTGCAGGTTATTGACCTTGGCGCAGGGGCGCGCCTGCACTTCTGGCATGGCCCCGTTAGCAGCACGCAACGGAGCATCGGCCTGTTCGGCGGCTCCAGCCCCAGCTTTGAGCGCCATTACCTGCCCGACGTCTGGCTGTCGCTGTCGGCTACAGAGCCAGACATGCTCTGCCTAGCCAATGGCCAATTTTTCCGCGACACGGTGAACGGCATGTGGGTCAATCCCACGGAGCTCGCCTTTCCCCTGAAGGCCGAAGGCGTAGTTATCAGCGAAGGCTACGAGCAGCGCCGCTTCCGCAACCAACGGGTCATGCTTCAGCTTTGGTCGCACCATGCCAGCCTCAGCCCGCTCACGCGGCAGGCCTTTTACAGCTCCACGGCGCCCAGCATCATCGCCGGCCTGCACGAAGAGGCGCGCGTACGCCCAACCGAGGAGCTGGGGCGTACCCTGCTGGGCGTTGGCGACGGCAATGGCGATGGCTTTAAAGAACAGCTCTTAATTTACAGCGGCGCCGCCGCCACGCAGGCGCACGCGCTGCGCACCATCCGCGCCTTTGGCGCGCAAGAGGCGATGTGGCTCGACGGCGGCGGCTCGGCGCAGCTAGCTTGTGAAGGCGCCAGTTATATCAACCGCATCCGCCCCTTGCCGCAGATGTTGGCCACCATCCCCGCGGCGCGGCACGCGCCGGCTGCGGATCCGCACCTGTCTCTCTTTGAACAAATGCTGGCGCGCTGGCTGCAACTGCTGGAGCGGGCAAAATAAACGCCGGCTAACGTTATCTTCGATGGCAAAACAATACCTAAGGAGCGACCTATGGGCGCAAACATAGAAACAACAGTCGAGGCCCTGCGCCGGGATATTGTGGGCATCAACCAGCTCGTGCCACTGCTCGACGGCAGCGAGAGGCCCTGCGTCTTTCTGGACAACGCCGCCAGCACGCCGGCCCTGGGCGCCGTGCAGCGCAAGGTAGACGAGCTGCTTTGCTGGTATTCCAGCGTGCACCGCGGCGCCAGCTTTAAATCGCTGCTCTCCACCGAAGCGTACGAGCAGGCCAGGCGCATCGTGGCCGATTTTGTAGGCGCAGACCCGGATCATGATGTGGTCATTTTTGGCAAGAACAGCACCGAGGCGATCAACAAGTTGGCGCACCGCCTGCCCCTGTCACCGGACGATGTGGTTATTACCAGCGTGATGGAACATCATTCCAACGACTTGCCCTGGCGCGACCGCGCGCACGTGGTCTATCTGCACACACGCGAAGACCATTCGCTGGACGTCGATAGCCTGCAAGCGCTGCTGCAGCAACACAAGGGGCGCGTGCGCCTGGTGGCCCTCACCGGCGCATCCAACGTCAGCGGCTATACGCCGCCTATTTACCAGATGGCCGAGCTAACCCACGCGCACGGCGCGCGCATTTTCGTGGACTGCGCGCAGCTCGCGCCGCACCGGACGGTTACCATGGGCCCGGCCGGCTCGCCACAGCGTCTAGACTTCGTGGCCCTTTCGGCGCATAAGATGTACGCGCCCTACGGCAGCGGCGCGCTGGTGGGCCCGCGCGAGGTGTTTGCCCAGGGCGCGCCGGAATATCGCGGCGGCGGCACCATCGACCTGGTAACGCTCGACGAGGTGCATTGGGCCGGGCCGCCTGAGCGCGACGAGGCCGGCACGCCCAACCTCATCGGGGCCGTGGCCCTTGCCGCCAGCATGCGCTGCCTGCAGCGGGCGGGCATGGAGACCATCGCGCGCCACGAGCGAGAGCTAACCGCCTACGCGTTGCAACAGATGGGCAGCATTCCCGGGCTCACCATTTACGGCTCCGGCGACCCCGCGCGCGTGGACGATCGCCTCGGCGTGATCTCTTTCAACATAGAAGGCCTGCACCACGGCGAAGTGGCCGCCGTTCTGGGTTTTGAAGGCGGCATTGCCGTGCGCCACGGCTGCTTTTGCGCCCATCCTTACGTAGTGCAGTTGCTGGGCTTAGACGACGAAGCCCGCGCCGGCTTCCGCGCCGCCGTGCTCGCCGGCGATCGCCAGGCAATGCCCGGCCTGGTGCGGGTCAGTTTTGGCTGTTACAACACGCGCGAGGATGTTGATCACTTGGTGGCCATGCTGCGCTGCATTGCCGATCGCAGCTATGAGGGGCGCTACGACCTCGATCCAGACAGCGGCGCCTTTCTACCGCGAGGCTTCGACATGAACCTAGTGCATCAGGCCTTCACCATCTAACTTACAGGTTCGTAGTGTCGGGATTCATCGCGCCGGACACGGGCAATAAATTCCCCACCTACGAGCCTTTTCGGTGCGTGGTAAGCGAGGCTTTCAGGTTCGTAGTGGCGCGATTCATCGCGCCGGGGGCGCACGGGCAATAAATTCCCCACCTACGAGCCTTTTCGGTGCGTGGTAAGCGAGGCTTTCAGGTTCGTAGTGGCGCGATTCATCGCGCCGGGGGCGCACGGGCAATAGATTGCCCACCTACGAGCCTGTTTGGTGCGTGGTAAGCGAGGCTTTCAGGTTCGTAGTGGCGCGATTATGCACTTTTACAATTTAAATACCTAATAGACCCG